>CATLFX010000027.1 GCA_949935795.1 uncultured Oscillospiraceae bacterium | reverse complement strand
AGCTTTTCCCGGCGCAACTGGGAGAAACCGCCTTTTCGACAATTTTGGAGGGGACATGAAGGGGACAGGTGCGGACCGCCGGATGTGGGCGGCGGTGATAGCGGCCGGGGCCGCTATGGTGTTGTGGTTCGCGCGGCGCAGCACCACAAAGGCCGGTATCGACCCGCTCCCCTGGGAGCCGCCTGCGGCGGAGGTCCGGGAAGAGGAGCTGGTGGACGTCAACACCGCTGGGCTGGAGGAGCTGATGGCCCTGCCCGGCATTGGGGAGGTCCGCGCCCGGGCCATTCTGGAGGACCGGGAGTCAAAGGGGCCCTACCGCTATCCCGAGGATTTGATTCGGGTGAAGGGGATCGGAGAGGGCGTTTTAGAGGGTATTTTGGACCAGATCACGACAGGAGGGGATGAAATTGCCCAAAATACTGGTGGTTGACGACGAGCGGGTGATGGTGAAGGGCATAAAATTCAATTTGGAGAACGAGGGCTACCAGGTGGAGACCGGCTCCGACGGGGAGGAGGCGGTGGAGAAGGCCCGGGCCGGCCAGTTCGACCTCATTATATTGGACCTGATGATGCCCAAGATCGACGGTCTCCAGGCCTGCATGAAGATCCGGGAGTTCTCCAATGTGCCCGTCATCATGCTGACTGCCAAGAGCGAGGACGCGGATAAGATCATCGGCTTCGAGTGCGGGGCGGACGACTACATCACCAAGCCCTTCAACATTCTGGAGCTGAAGGCCCGGATACGGGCCCTGCTGCGCCGGGCGGGGGCCGCCGCCCAGCAGCAGCGTGAGGCCGACCGGCTCACCCAGGGGTCCATTACCCTGGATTTGAGCGAGCGGGCGGCCTGGCGGGAGGGCGAGCCGGTGGACCTCACCGCCAAGGAATTCGACCTGATGGCCCTGCTGATGCAGAACCCTGGCCGGGTGTACAGCCGGGAGAACCTGCTGAACCTGGTGTGGGGGTACGAGTATATCGGGGAGTTCCGCACCGTGGACGTGCACATCCGCCGTCTGCGGGAGAAGCTGGAGCCCGACCCCGCCAACCCGGAGCACATTTTGACCAAGTGGGGCGTAGGGTACTATTTGGCGAACAACATCTAGGAAATACGGGGGTCTTCCTTTTTTCTTTGAAAAGAAAAAAGGAAGCGAAAAAAGAAACTTTTAGTTTGATGCAATGCGGATAATGAATCCACATGTTGTGCCGACCACACAGTGAGGATAGTAAAAATAAATAATATTCTTACGAAATATTATTCCGTTGCCGGGCGGAGATTTAAAAGATTTTGGCTGCGGCTGTCAGCGGGTTAAAAGTTCTTTCTGGTTCTCTTTCTTTCAAGAAAGAGAACAAAAGCGGTCGAGGAGGTGAGAATCCGTGGTGGAAAAGCAGAGGGAGAGGGAGGGCCGGGTCCCCTTTTTCCGCAGCATACAGGCCAAATATGCCCTCACCTATCTGCTGGTGGTGGCGGCCATCCTCATTGTGCTCAACACCTACCCCCTGCTGATGGCGGAGAACATGGTGTTCACCTCCAAGGAGAGCACCCTGAAACGGCAGGCCCTGGTCATCGGTTCCACCCTGGCGGTGTCCGAGACGCTGACCCGTGAGAGCGTGGAGCAGACCATGGCCCTGCTGGAGGAGGGACAGGGCACCCGGGTGTTGGTCACCGACGCCTCCGGCCTGATCCTGTACGACAGCTCCACCCTGGACAACCGGGTGGGGAAATACGCCCTCACCGGGGAGGTGGCGGCGGCCCTCCGGGGCAGGGACGCCTCCCGCGCCGAGTACCGGGAGGGGGCCATCCGCACCCGGGCGGCGGTGCCCATCCTGTACCACGGCATGACCCTGGGGGCGGTGTACCTCTACGAGTACGACACCGAGCAGGCGGAGGTGCTGCTGTCCATCCTGTCCAACCTGCGCTATATCTCCATCGTTATCTGCGCGGCAGCCATGGTGCTGGTGGTGCTGCTGTCCAAGACCCTGACCCGCAACACGGTGCGGCTGCTGTCCGCCATCCGCCACGTCCGGGAGGGCGAGTACAGCCACCGGGTGGAGTCCCAGGGGAAGGACGAGATGGCCCAGCTGGCCGACGAATTCAACCAGCTCACCGACCGCCTCCAGACCACCGAGGAGGCCCGGCGGCGGTTCGTGTCCGACGCCTCCCACGAGCTCAAGACCCCCCTGGCCTCCATCCGGCTGCTCACCGACTCCATTTTGCAGAACGAGTCGGTGGACATGGCCACTGTCCGGGAATTTGTGTCCGACATCGGCGAGGAGGCCGACCGCCTCACCCGCATCAGCGAGCACCTGCTGGCCCTCACCCGGCTGGACGCCGGGGAGGAGCGCCCCCTGGAGCCGGTGGAGCTGGGGCGGGTGGCGGAGAAGGTGGCCCATCTGCTCACCCCCGTGGCCCAGCGGGCCCAGGTGGAGCTGAAGTGCAGCCTGGAGCCCGCCTGCGCCCTGCTGGCCACCGAGGACGACGTGTACCAGGTGGCCTTCAACCTGATGGAGAACGCCATCAAATACAACCTGCCGGGAGGGCGGGTGGAGGTGGGGGTGTCCCGCCGGGGGGAGAAGGTGGCCCTCACCGTCACCGACACCGGACTGGGCATACCCGAGGACGACCTGCCCCGGATCTTCGACCGCTTCTACCGGGTGGACAAGGCCCGGTCCCGGGCCGCCGGGGGTACTGGCCTGGGGCTGTCCATCGCCCGGGACACCGCCCGCCTCCACGGCGGGGACATCACCGCGGGGCCCAACCCCGCCGGCCGGGGCACCCGGTTTGAGGCGGAGTTCCCCGCGCTGCGAGAGGGGGAGGGCGCATGAGAAGGACCCTGGGACGGCTGGCGCTGGCGGCGCTGGCTCTGGCTCTGGCCTTAGGCTGCGCCCCCGCCCGGGAGGAGGACCGGGGCCTGGTGCTGTGGTTCCCGGTGGACCCGGAGCTGAACATGGTGTCCGCCGCCCTGGACGCCTGCTCCTATCAGGGGGAGGAGCACACCATCCCAGCCCTGATGTCCGCCCTGCTGGCGGGTCCCCCGGAGGAGGAGCTGGAGCTGACCTCCCTGATCCCGGCGGGCACCAGGGTGCTCAGCTGGTCCCTGGAGGAGGGGGTGGCCAACGTGGAGCTGTCCGCCGCCTACGCCGGGCTGGTGGGGGTGGACCTGACCCTGGCGGACTGCTGTATCACCCTCACCCTGGCCCAGCTGCCGGGGGTGGAGGGGGTGCGGGTCACCGTCAACGGGGGCGGGCAGTCCTACCGGGACCGCCGGGTGCTCTACCCCGAGGACGTGCTGTTCTCCGGGGCGGAGGAGGCCCCGGTGGAGGTGACCGCCGCCCTCTACTTCCGCCGGGAGGGCGGAGACCAGCTGGGCTTTGAGCTGCGCCGGTTCCGGCTGAGTGAGGACAAGGTCCCCGTGAAGGAGGTGCTGGACGCCCTCATCGCCGGGCCGGAGGACGAGGGGCTGGTCCCCCTGCTGCCGGAGGGGCTGACGGTGCGCTCCGCCTGGGTGGAAGAGGGGCTGTGCACCGCCGACCTGTCCGCCCAGCTGCTGGACCTGCCGGAGGACCAGCGGGTCCTGGCGGCGTCCTCCATCGTGGAGACCCTGCGCAGCCTGGACGCGGTGGAGCAGGTTCAGCTCCTGGTGGAGGGCGAGGGTGCGGGGCAATTTGGGGCGCTGGACCTGTCCGGCCCTCTGCGGCCCTCGGCGGACCCCCTCGGGGACAGATAACCACAGCGCGGGCCCTCCCACGGAAGGACCACGCGGGGAATATACTTGAAAGGAAGATGCACCATGAATTTTGACACAAACTGCCTCCACGCGGGCTACCGCCCCGGGAACGGGGAGCCCCGGAACATCCCCATCATCCAGTCCACCACCTTCCGCTATGAGACCAGCGAGGACATGGGCAAGCTGTTCGACCTGGAGGCGTCGGGCTATTTCTACACCCGGCTGCAAAACCCCACCAGCGATATGGTAGCGGCCCGGCTGTGCGCCCTGGAGGGAGGCACGGCGGCCATGCTGCTGTCCTCCGGGCAGGCGGCCAACTTCTTTGCCGTGTTCAACATTGCCTCCGCCGGGGACCACATCGTGGCCTCCTCCGCCATCTACGGCGGCACCTATAACCTGTTCGCCGTCACCATGAAGCGGATGGGCATCCAGTTCACCTTTGTGGACCCGGACTGCACCGAGGAGGAGCTGAACGCCGCTTTCCAGCCCAACACCAAGGCGTTGTTTGGCGAGACCATCGCCAACCCGGCCCTGACGGTGCTGGACATCGAGAAGTTTGCCAAGGCGGCCCATGCCCACGGGGTTCCCCTCATCGTGGACAACACCTTTGCCACCCCGGCCCTGTGCCGTCCCTTCGAGTGGGGGGCGGACATCGTCACCCACTCCACCACCAAGTACCTGGACGGCCACGCCGCCGCCGTGGGCGGGGCCATCGTGGACTCCGGGAACTTCGACTGGAACGCCCACGCGGACAAGTACCCCGGCCTCACCACCCCCGACGACAGCTACCACGGGGTGACCTACACCGAGCGCTTCGGCCTGGGCGGGGCCTATGTCACCAAGGCGGTGGTCCAGCTCATGCGGGACTTCGGCTCCACTCCCGCCCCCATGAACGCCTGGCTGCTGGGCATGGGCATGGAGACCCTTCCCCTGCGGATGGCCAGGCACTGCGCCAACGCCCAGGGTGTGGCGGAGTTCCTCCAGAAGCACGAGAAGGTTGCCTGGGTGCGGTATGCGGGCCTGCCCGGGGACAAATACTATGAGCTGGCCCAAAAGTACCTCCCCAACGGCTGCTGCGGGGTGGTATCCTTCGGGGTGAAGGGGGGCCGGGCCGCCGCCGAGCGCTTCATGGCGGGGCTGAAGCTGGCCTCCATCGCCACCCACGTGGCGGACGCCAAGACCTGTGTCCTCCACCCCGCCTCCGCCACCCACCGGCAGATGAACGACGCGGAGCTGGCCGCCGCCGGGGTGTCCCCGGACCTGGTGCGGTTCTCCGTGGGCATCGAGGACCTGGGCGACCTCATCGCCGACCTGGCGCAAGCGCTGGAGCGGGTGTAAGGGCCTTCTTTTTCTTTCTGAAGAAAGAAAAAGAAGCAAAAAGAAAGACTTTTAGACTGTTTCTAATTGCCGTTTTTCATAGAGGCAGTCTAAAAGTTTCTTTTTTCGCTTCCTTTTTTCTTTTCAAAGAAAAAAGGCGGGCCCTTAAAAAATTTTCAAAAACCCCTTGACCTTCCACCTGCTGGAGGGTGTATACCAAGAACAAGGAGGGAGGCAAGTCCATGAAGATCAATCAGGTGGAGCAGCTGGTGGGCATCACCAAGGGCAATATCCGCTTCTATGAAAAGGAGGGGCTGCTCACTCCCGGGCGCAACAACGAAAACGGCTACCGGGACTACAGCGACGCCGACGTGGTGTGGCTGAAAAAAATCAAGCTGCTGCGGATGCTGGACGTGCCCATTGAGGAGATCCTGCGCCTCAAATCCGGGTCGCTGACCCTGGAGGACGCCATGGGGCGGCACATCATCCAGCTGGAGCGCAGGCAGGCCAATCTGGCGGCGGCCCAGGGCGTGTGCGCCCAGATCCGGGAGAGCAGAAGCCAGCTGGACAGCCTGGACGCCGACGGGGTGCTGGCATCCATGGAGCGGCAGGAACAGGAGGGCACAAAATTTATGAACGTGGGAAAACAGGACAAATTGACCCGGTACGTCAGCCCCGTGGGGGCGGCTGTCGTGGTGCTGGTGATGATGGCGGCGTTTTTAGCCCTCATCGTCTGGGGCTTCACCACCGCGCCGGAGGAGGCGCCGCCTGTCGGTATTGTCATCGCCATCGCGGCCATCCCGGTGGTGGTCATCGTCGGCGTGCTGGCGGCGCTGTACCGGCGCATCAAGCAGATCAGGGGAGGCGAGGAAGATGCTGCTGCTCAATATTGACCATGTCCCTGGCCGGGAGATCGAGGCGCTGTCCATTGTAAAAGGCTCGGTGGTCCAGTGCAAGAGCTTTGGCAAGGACTTTATGGCGTTCATGAACACCTTTGTGGGCGGCGAGATTGAGAGCTATACCGATATGCTCACCGAGGCCCGCCAGCTGGCCACCAAGCGGATGGTGGACGAGGCGGAGGCTTTGGGGGCGGACGCGGTGGTGAACATCCGCTACGCCTCCGCGTCCATCATGCAGGGGGCGGCGGAGATCACCGTGTACGGCACCGCGGTGCGGTATAAGTAGAAGCGCTGAGCCGTCGTGAGCAGTGCGGATGGAACGGAGCGAGGGCAAACCCAGACCCGCAAAGTGGGGATGGGGTTTGCCCGAGACGGAGCGAAGCCGCACGTCGCGAACAGGCGAAGCGTGACAACAACCTTTGACCTGCTATAACCTTTGAAATAAGACCTATTTGTGCTGTAAAGGAGAGACCAATATGCTTCGCATTGAACACTATTCCAAGACCTATCCCGGCGGCAAGAAGGCGGTGGACGACCTGACCCTCCACGTGCGCCCCGGTGAGATCTACGGCTTCATCGGCCACAACGGGGCGGGCAAGACCACCACCCTGCGGGCGGTGGCGGGGGTGATGGACTTCACCGAAGGGACCATCACCATCGACGGCCGCGACATCAAAAAGGACCCGGTGGGGGCCAAGCGGGTCACCGCCTTCCTGCCCGACAACCCGGACCTGTACGAGTTCATGAAGGGCATCGACTACCTGAATTTTATCGCCGATTTGTACGACATCCCGGCGGACCGGCGTACAAAGGACATCGGCAGATTCGGCGATGCCTTTGAGCTGACGGGCA
The DNA here is from genome assembly GCA_949935795.1 of uncultured Oscillospiraceae bacterium. GTDB lineage: Bacteria > Bacillota > Clostridia > Oscillospirales > Oscillospiraceae > Enterenecus. The sequence goes on along the minus strand of CATLFX010000027.1, from coordinate 27,134 downwards.
GCCTGGGTTCACCCATCGGCAGCTACTCCCACGGGATGCGGCAGAAGCTGGCCCTCATCTCGGCCTTCATCCGCCGCCCGAAACTGCTGATCCTGGACGAGCCCTTCGTGGGGCTGGACCCCTCCGCCTCCCACCTGATGAAGGGATACCTGGCGGAGCTTTGCCAGGGCGGCTCGGCGGTGTTTTTCTCCACCCACGTGCTGGAGGTGGCGGAGAAGCTGTGCCACCAGATCGCCATCATCAAGGACGGGCGGCTGGTGAAAAGCGGCCCCACCGAACAGCTGGTGGGCGACTCCTCCCTGGAGGACGTGTTCCTGGAGCTGGAGGGAGACAAATGAAAAAGTTCTTTGCCCTGTTGAAGGTCAGTGTAAAATCCATGCTGCTGTCCTCCACCAACAGCCGGGGAAACAGCCGTAAAAAAGCGGCCACCGGCGCGGGGGCTATGCTGCTCATTGCCTTTTTGGGTCTGTACATGTCCGGGCTGTACAGCTCCATGCTGATGCAGGTTCTGGCTCCCGTCCACATGGAGGTGCTGGTGTTCATCTTCATGGGCATGGGGGCGCTGGTGGGCGGCCTGATGTTCACCACCTTCGCCGTCAAGGGGGTGGTGTTCGGCGGCAAGGACAACGACCTGCTGCTGTCCATGCCCGTGTCCACCACTGCGCTGATGGCCAGCCGGGTGTCGGCCATCTACCTGGAGAACCTGCTGTTCTCCTTCTTCGTGCTGGCCCCCGCCGGGGCGGTGTGCGCCTTTATGACCCAGAGCGGCGTGGGGCACAGCCTGCTGTTCTGGGTGCGGCTCATTGTGGCGGTGTTCGCCCTGCCTCTGCTGGATACGGCGCTGTCCGTGCTGCTGGGGGCGCTGGTGGCTTTCCTGTCCGCCAGGGTTTCCAAGGGGGCGCTGGGGCAGAACATTGTCATGGCGCTCTACATGGCGGCGGTGGTCTGGTTTGTGTTCAACCTCAACGGCATGATCGAGGGGCTTGCCGCCAATGCCGCCGGGGTGAAGGAGTCCCTGAGCTGGGCCGCCCCCATGCTGTGGATGGCGGACGGCATTATGGGGGACTGGGGGCTGCTGCTGGCCTTCGCCGCCTGTTGTATCGTCCCCTTTGCCGTCGTAGTGTTTGGCCTGGGGAAAGTGTACCGTCAGGCGGTCACCGCCTTTGCCGCCCGGTCCGCCCGGAACGACTACAAGCTGTCCGCCCAGGCCGCCTCGGGGCAGAAAAAGGCCCTGCTGGCCAAGGAGGCCAGGCGGTTTTTCGGCACTCCCATGTATATGTGGAACTCCGGCATCGGCCTGATGATGCTGGTAGCCATGGGGGTGGCGGCGCTGGTGATGAGACGGGATCTGCAAAGCCTTCTCGCCATGGTAGGCGGGGACTTCCCCACGGCGCTGGCGGCTGCGGCGGTGATGGGCTTCTGCCTGTCCATGTGCGCCATCGCCGCGCCCTCTATCAGCCTGGAGGGCAAGTACCTATGGATTCTCCGGGAGGCCCCCGTGAGAGAGGGCGAGCTGCTGTGGATCAAGACCGGTTTTCAGCTGCTGCTCAGCGTGCCCTGCACGGTGATCGCCGGGGTGTGCCTGGCCGCCGCCCTCCAGCTCTCCCTGTGGGAGGGGGCGGCCCTGCTGCTGGTCACACTGCTGTTCAACCTGGGCCACGCCGCGTTTGGCATGCTGATGGGCCTGGCCTTCCCCAAGCTGGACGCGGTGAACGAAACCGTGGTGGTCAAGCAGTCTCTGGCCGTTGTGCTGGGGATGTTCGTCCCCATGGCGGTGGTGGGGGTGTGCGCCCTGCTCTACCTGCTGGGGGACATGCTGGCGCCCTGGGCGGCGCTGGCTCTGCCGCTGGTTCTGCTGGCCGCGTTCGCGGCGGGATGCGTCTTCGTTTTGGCGAAAAAAGGCCCGGCCATGCTGCGCGCGCTGTGAGCGGCGCCGCCGGACCGCATATAGGAAAAAAAGAGGACGCCGTCAGGCGTCCTCTTTTGGCAGGAAGTCCTCCCGCATGGGGGTGAAAATGTCCAGCAGCACGCCGGCCTCCAGGCAGGTGCAGCCGTGGACCACCCCGTCTGTTTTCAGCATGGTGTCGCCGGGGCCCACCTCGTGAACCACTCCGTCGATGGTGAAGGAGAACCGCCCGCTGACCACATAGGTGATCTGGGTGTGGGGGTGGCTGTGGAGCGCTCCCACCGCCCCGGCGGCGAAGGTGTTCTCCACGCACATGAGCTGGCCGCTGTAGGCCAGCACCCGGCGGACCACGCCCTCCCCGGCCTGCTGGGGCTGGGTATCCCCGTGGAACACCCAGCGCTGGTCCTGTTTGGTAAACATATCAAAGCCTCCCTTACAGAGATATGGCCGGAGCCGCTCAACAGCCCCGGCCATATGGATTTTACGGCGTCAAAAGTCCTGCCAGACCGGCCACAGCGGGTTGATAGCCGCCCAGCAGCTTGGGAATAATCAGGCTCACGTCCGCCCAGTAGGAGACCAGCAGCAGCGTGATAATCATGCACAAATAGAAGGGTAATGTGGCCTTGACCACCTTTTCCATGGGCCGCTTGGCCACGGCGGAGCCGATGAACAGCACCGCGCCGACAGGGGGAGTGAGCAGGCCGATGCCGCAGTTGAGCACCACCATAATGCCGAACTGGATGGGGTCCAGCCCGCAGTACTGGGTGGCCACCGGCAGCAGGATGGGGGTGGCGATGAGGATGATGGGGGCCATGTCCATAATCATGCCCAGCACCAGCAGGATCACGTTGAGCAGGAGGATCAGGATATAGCGGTTGTCGGTGAGGCCCACGATGGCCTGGGCCGCCAGGTCGGGCACGTGGAGCTTGGTGAGGCAGTCGCCGAACACCGCGGAGGTGGCGATGAGGATGAGCACGATGGCCAGGGTGTTGACGCACTCGTCCAGGGCCTTCCAAACGCCCTTCCAGTCCACGCCCTTGTAGACGAAGACGGAGACGATCAGGGAGTAGATGACCGCGATGGCGGCGGACTCGGTGGCGGTGAACCAGCCGGCCACCACGCCCACGATGACGATGACGATGGCCAGCAGGGCCCAGATGGAGGTGGCGAGCTGCTTAAAGAAGCTGACGATGCTGAATCTATCACCCTTGGGATAGTTGCGCTTGACGGAGATGATATAGGAGCCGACCATCAGCGACGCGGCCAGCAGGGCGCCGGGCAGGTAACCCGCCAGGAACAGGGAGCCTACGGAGATGCCGCCCGCGGTGGTGGCGTAGATGACCATGTTATGGCTGGGGGGCACCAGCAGACCCTCACAGGAGGAGGTGATGGTGACCGCCGTGGAGAAGTCGGCGTCGTAGCCCTGGTCCACCATCATGGGGATCATGATGGAGCCGATGGAGGCGGTGTCTGCCGAGGCGGAGCCGGAGATGCCGCCGAAGAAGTAGGAGGCCACGATGTTCACCATGGCCAGACCGCCCCGCATCCAGCCCACGCAGGCGTTTGCCAGGGCGATGAGCTTATCGGAGATGCCGCCCTTGCCCATGAGCACGCCCATGGTGATGAAGAAAGGCACGGCCATCAGGGAGAAGGAGGAGATACCCTTCACCATCAGACGGCAGATGGCGTTGAGGCTGTTGCCCATGGCCATCAGGCAGAACACGGAGGACAGGCCCACGGCGTAGGCGATGGGGAAGCGCAGGAAGATCATAAGGGCAAAGGTGCCCAGCAGAACGATAATCGCAAAGGTATTGGCATCCATTACTTCTGCACCTCCTCTTCCCCGACGAAGAACGATTTGATGTGGTTATAGAGCGCCTCCAGCTCAAAGACGATCATGGCGATGCCGGCCAGAGGCACCGGGAAGTACATCCAGAACCGGCTCAGCCAGGGGATGGACTCATAAAAGCCCTTGCTGCCCAGGGTGGTGGTGTAGTTCCAGCCCTCCACCACCATGATAACGCCCAGCACCATCACGGCGATGTCGGCCACAACGTCCAGCACCTTGACTACATTCTTGGGCAGATAGTTGTCGAATGCGGTCATGCGGATATGTCCGCCCGTACGGATGGCCAGCGCGGCGGACAGCACCGCCATGTAGGACATGCACGTCAGCACCACCTGCTCGGTCCAGGCCGGATCTTTGATGATAGCCAGGAAGCTGAGGAATTCATACTGCCTGGACCACTGCTGGCAGAACCGGCCGAGGACCGCGTAAGAGGCGATCAAAATATCGGCGACCAGCAGAATCTTGCACAGGAGCATGACGATTTTATAGGTGATGTCATAAGCGGGGCGGATCTTATCCAGGGTCGTAAAGATTTTTGGCATAGTGTTCCCTCCCTCTCATATCATGAACGGGGGCACGGGACTGACCCGCGCCCCCGTCCCGATCGGATGATGCGTTTAACCGGCTGCCTCAGGGAGCCATGTCCAGGATCTGCTGATACAGGTCGGCCTGCTTGTCAATGGCCTCCTTGATGGCGGGGGCGCTGGAGCAGGCGTCCTGCCAGGGCTTCTTGTCGGTGACGTCCACCACGTTGCAGCCCTCGTCCTTCAGCTGCTGAAGGACCTCGTCCTCAGCGGACTGGGACAGGTTCTGGTTGAACTTCTGGACCTCCTTGCCGGCCTCCATGATGACCTTCTGCTGGTTCTCGGTCAGCTTGGCCCAGGCGGTGTCGGTGATGACCGCCTGAATGGCGCCCAGGGTGTGGCCGTCCAGGATCAGGTTGTTGGCCACCTCGGGGAAGGCGTTGGACTTGTAGTTGGCGATGGGCTGCTCGGCGGCGTCGCACACGCCGGTGTTCAGAGCGGAGTACAGCTCACCGAAGGAGACCACCGTGGGGGAGCCGCCCAGGCTCTCCACCATGCCGTTCATGATGGGGTCGTTGGACACGCGGATCTTCAGGCCGTCCAGGTCCGCAATGCCGTTGATGGGCTTGTTGGCGAAGAAGTGGCGGAAGCCCTCCTCACCGTAGAAGATGCCCCGCAGGGGCAGGCCGATCTCCTGGGGCTCGCTGAGGAACTCCTGGGCCAGGTCGCTGTTGGCGAAGGCCCACCAGTGGTCGCGGCTCTCAAAGGTGAAGGGCAGGGAGAGCAGCACGGACTTCTCAGCGCCGTAGCTGGTCAGGGCAAAGGCGGAGATACGGCTGATGTCGATGGAGTCGTCGCCGCCGATGATGGCGTCCAGCACGTCGTTCTCAGAGCCCAGCACGCCGCTGGGACGGAAGTCAATGGTAATGGACCCGCCGGACATCTCTTCCACCAGGCGCTTGAACTCGGCGCCGGTCTGGCCCACGATGGTGTCCTCGGGGTTGACCTCGGCGTACACCAGGGTCACCTTGGGGTCGTTGGCCACGTCGCCCACGTCGGAGCCGCCCTGGGGGGCCTGGGTCTGGTTGTTCTCAGGGGCCTTGCTGGCCTCGCCGCTGGGCTGGCCGCCGCAGGCGGCCAGGCTCATGATCATGAGCGCTGCCAGCAGGGCGGACACAAACTTTTTCATGTTCATCTTCCTCCAATTTTTGCTGATTTTGACGGACCGGCGGAAAAGGCCCCGCCAATCCCGTCCGCACATATTGTAACATATCGCAAAAATCAATGCAACCAATTTTAAAATATGTGCTGTTTATCCAAAAAATTTGACACAACTTTTGTCAGATGTGCACAATTAGAGGCCCGGCTTTTTTGGCGGTTTCACCAGAAAAGCCGGGCCTGAGCCGCTGTCAGCTCTCCCGGATGCGCCGGATCAGCGCCTGCTCCTCCGGAGGATACTCCTGGTACATGGGCTCCACCGCCCGGCGGAACGCCTCCCGCTGGCCGCCGGTGAGCTGGGTGACTACGCAGCCGTGCTCCCGCACCAGCCGCTCGGACTCCGCCTCCTGGGCCTGCCACAGCTCCCGCTCATAGAGGGCGCACTCCTGGGCGCACTGGCGGATGATGGCCACATAGTCCGGGTCGATGGCGGCGATCTTGTCCAGGGCCACGGTGCTCATGATCTGCATCTCGGGCAGCCGGGAGTGCTCGTCCTGGAGGCAGTAGCGGGCGGCCTGGTAGTGGCCGGTGAAGGCGTAGCTGGGCCAGTTGTTCTCCGCGCCGTCAATCTTGCCGGTCCGGAGGGCGGAGTACACGTCGTTGTAGGGGATCTGCACCGGCTTGGCCCCCAGCAGCTCCACCATCCGGCTCATGAAGGCCGACTCCTGCACCCGGATGGTCAGCCCCCGCAGGTCCTCCAGGCCGCCGATGGGCTCCCGGGTGTAGAAGCTCCTGGCCCCGGCGTCGAACCAGCTCAGCCCGACCACCCCGGTCTGCCGGGCGCTGATGAGGAATTCATCGCCGATGGGGCCGTCCAGCACCCGCCACATGTGGGCGGCGTCGTCGTACAAAAAGGGGAGAAGGAGCACCTCCATTTTGGGGTAGGGCTCGGCGAAGGTGCCCACCGACACCCGGGCCATGTCGATGCCGCCAAACCGCACCTGCTCCAGCACCTGGTTCTCGTTGCCCAGTTCCCCGTTGCAGTACAGCCGGATGCGGATTCTGCCACGGGTGCGCTCCTCCACCAGTTGGGCGAAGTACTCCGCCGCCGCCGTGGTGGGGTAGTCCTCCGGCTGGTTGTCGGCGTAGCGCAGGATCAGCTGGGGCAGGTCCCGGCGCTCCTGGGCCCCGCCGCAGCCGCACAGCAGGAGCAGCAGGCACAGGGGGAGAAGGGCCAGCCGCCGCCTCACGGCGGGCCTCCCTGGCCCTGGGCGGCCCGCCGGCGGTAATCGGTGGGGGTCATGCCCACCTTTTTCTTAAAGGCCCGGGTGAAATAGTTGGCGCTCTCGTAGCCCACCATGCCCGCCACCTCCGCCGTGGAGCGCAGCGGGTCCCGGAGCAGCTCCTTGGCCGCGTCCATGCGCAGCTCGGTGAGGTAGTCCAGGAAATTCACCTGGAAGGTTCGCTTGAACAGGGCGGAGAAGTAGGAGGCGCTCAGGTTCAGCATGGCGCTCACCGAATCCAGGGAGATGTCGCAGGCCATATAATTGTGCTGGAGGTATTTTTTCACCTTGCCCATGAGCAGGTTGGTCTTGTCATAGCCCTCCGCGCCGTCCAGCAGGTCCGCCGAGCCCGCCGCCATGGCCTCCAGCTGGCGCTGGGCCTCCCCCTGGGCCGCCGCCCGGCGGACGGCCCGCTCCACGTCGTCCGGGTCCACCGGCTTGAGGATATAGTCGCAGGCCCCCAGCTTCACCGCCTCGTGGGCGTAGGTGAACAGGCTGTAGGCGGTGATGAAAATGATCTTGCAGGCTGGGCGCTGGGCCAGGATCTGCCGGGCGGCGTCGATGCCACTGAGCCCCGGCATCTCGATGTCCATCAGGGCCACGTCCGCCGCCCACAGCGCCGCCGCGTCCACCGCCAGACGGCCGTTCTCCGCCGTGCGCACCTCCGCCTCCCGGCCGAAGCGCTTGTCCACAATGTCCGCCAAGAGCGCCCGCTGGTAGCCCTCGTCGTCAGCAATCAGAATTTTGATCATCGCCGCCGTCCTCCTCCCATGACAGAACCAGGGGCAGGCGGAGCACCGCCGCCGTCCCCTTTCCCTGCTCGGACTGGATGTCCATGCCGTACTCTTTGCCCCACAGCCGCAGGCGGGCGGCCACGTTGTACACCCCGATGTGTTCCCCGGTGGTGGGCGGGTTTTTCAGGATGTCCCGCAGGGCGTCCAGCGCCGCCCGGTCCATGCCCACCCCGTTGTCGGCCACAGTGATCTCCAGGGCGCCCCCCTCCTGCCGGATGGTCACGTCCACCTGTCCCCCCTCTTCTTTGGGGGCCAAACCGTGCTTGAAGGCGTTCTCCACCAGGGGCTGGAGGATGAAGGAGGGCACCAGCGCGTCGGACAGGTCCACCTCGGGCCCGATGTGCCAGCACAGCCGGATGCGCGCCCCGAACCGCTCCCGGTACAGGGCGTAGAACTCGTCCACGATGCGCACCTCCCGGGCCAGGGGCACCTGGCTGTCGTTGCTGGCCAGGGCGTAGCGGAACAGCCGGCTCAGCGAGCCGATGAGGGCGTGGGTGTGCTCCGCCCCCTCCTGCTGGGCGGTGTACAGGATGACGTTCAGGGTGTTGAACAAAAAATGGGGGTTGATCTGGCTGCGCAGCTGCTGGAGCTTCTCCCGCTCCATCAGGTTTTGCAGCTCCAGGGCCTCCTTTTCCTTGGCGTGGAGCTCCCCCTCCATGGCGTTTTTCTCGTTCAAAAGCTCCACCTGCCGCCGCATGGAGCGCTTCATCTCGTTGAAGGCCCGGGCCATATGGCCGGTCTCGTCCCGCTGGCCCTCGTCCAGGTCCGGCGTGTCGAATTCCCCCCGGCTGATGGCCTGGGAGGCCTGGGCCAGGGCGGCCACCGACCGCAGCAGCCGGACCAGCGACACCACCAGCATAAACCCCGTGACCAGGCACACCAGCACCACGGCGTTTTGGGCCCGGTTCAGGGTTTCGCTGAGCTGGGACAGCCGGGCGTGGGCGTCCTGGCTGTCCAGGCAGGCCTGCTCCAGCAGCTGCTGGGTGTACTGGCGCAGGTAGGCGCCGCAGGGCTTGGCCTCATTGTAATACAGCTGGGAGGCCCGGTCCGCCCGGCCCGCCTGGAGGTGGGCGGCGATGGCGTCCAGCTTGAGGTCCAGGGTGCCGTAGGTGGTCCGGGCCGCCGCCGCCAGCAGGTACTGCTCCTCCCCCACCGAGCGCAGGTCGGAGTCGATGCGGGCCAGGTGGCCGGCGGACCGCTCCTGACCGGCCTGGACGGCGTCGACCAGCGCGCTGGCGTCCCCATAGTCCCAGCGGTAGTTTTCCAGCGCCGTCATGCAGGACTCCACGTCGTTGAGAAACCGGCTGATGGTCTGGATGCTCTCGCTGCGCCGCTCCAGGGGGGCCAGCACGTACTTGCTCTGGTAGTAGCCGATGCCGATCTGGAGGGCCATGGCCGCGCCAAAGGCCGTCAGAAACAGGACGATCCGGCCCAGCAGCGTCATCCGCGGCCAGCTGGCTGGTCCCATGAAAGCACCCCCTCCCGGCTGTTCCCGCCATCTGTTGAAGTGCTTTGATAATAGCATTTCCTTTGGTTTTTTGCAAGTATTTTGAATATTGATTGGCGGCGGCGGATGTGGTATGCTAAAAAGAAGTTCTGATGGGAGGTCTGCCCCATGAAGGTCCAAGTCCGGCTCAGTGAACGGGATTTTCTCAAATTCAGCATGTTTGACGCCTTTGTCCACAAAAAGGGCTGGCTCCGCCCAGCCCTGTTCGCCGCCAGTCTGGGGGCGGCGGCGGGGGTGTGCTTCCTCCTGCGGGAGCGGCGGGGCGCGGTCCTGCTGGGAGCGGTCCTGCTGGTGGTGGCGCTGGGCCTCCCGGCGGCCTGGCTTTTGAGCTTTGTCCTCTCCGTGCGCCGCCAGGCCAGGGACCAGGGGCTGGCGGGGGGAAAATACGTCTATACCCTGGACCTGGGGGAAAAAGAGCTGGCCGTGGACAACGGGCATGAGCGGGCCTCCTATCCCTGGGGGCGGATATTCCGGGTCTACCGCCGCCCGGACGCCGCCTACCTCTATATCAATCCCCAGCGGGCCTTCCTGCTCCCCTACTCCTGTGCCGGAGAGGAGGGGGAGGCCGTGGCGCGGCGGCTGGAGCAGCTGAGCCAGGGGCCCCAATGACGGTATCATAGTGAGAAGGAGTCGATTTCCATGAGCACCCAAACGCCGCTGGAAAAGCGGCAGAGTCAGCTCTTGTACTGCGTTTTGTTTGCCTTTTTTGTCAGCGGGGCCGCCTCCCAGCCCCTGGGGTCCTTCATCCCCTTCCTCCGGGAGACCTACGGATTCAGCTATGACCTGTCCGGCGTACTGCTGTCCTGCCAGTCGGTGGGCAACCTGATCTCCGTGCTCATCGCGGGCTTTCTCCCCCTGTGGCTGGGGCGGCGGCGGGCCATTCTGCTCACCGCCGTGTGGATGACGGCGGCCTACCTCATCTTCGCCGCTGGGCTGGGCAGCGCCCCCCTGCTGGTGGCCGCCTTCCTCATGACCGGGGTGGCCCGGGGCGGCAACTCCAATTTCTCCAACACCATGATCTCCACCCTCCCCGGGGAAAGGGCCGCCCAGGGCTACAACCTGCTCCACGGGGCCTTCGCCGTGGGGGCCCTGCTGTCCCCCATCCTGCTGGTGGTGTGCGCCGGGCGCTGGCCCACCTTCGGCTGGCGGCTGGTGGCGGGGATTTTGTGCCTGGTGTGTATCAGCCAGCTGGTGGTGTACGCCAAAATGCCCCTGCCGGAGGAGCCGCCCCGGAAGGGCGTGCGCTCCGCCGACCACAGCTTCTTGAAGGTGAAGCAGTTCTGGCTGGGCAGCGCCATGCTGCTGTTCTACATCTCCACGGAGTACGCCATCGTGGGATGGCTGGTGACCTACTTCCAGGACACCGGCGTGCTGGACGCCAGCTGGTCCCAGCTGATGAACAGCCTGCTGTGGCTGGTGATATTCATCGGCCGGATGGTGGGCGCGGCCATCACCGGGAAGGTGTCCCGGAACAAGCTGCTGCTCCTGGATGGGGCGGGCTTCTTCGCCTGCTTCCTGGTGATGTTTTTCAGCCGGACCCCCGCTCCCATCATCCTGGGGCTCATCGGGGTGGGGCTGTTCATGGCCACCATCTACCCCACTGCCTTCGCCTTTGGCAGCGACTGCATCCGGGGCAACGACCTGGGGTGCAGCGTCATGATCTTCACCGGAAGCGTGGGGGGCATCATCACCCCCTTCCTGGTGGGTCAAGTCGCCGAGCGGGCGGGCATCCAGGCCGGTATGGGAGTGGTTGCCGCCCTCACCGCCCTGCTGCTGGTGAGCATTGTGCTCAGCGTGTGCAGCGTGCGCCGGGCCAAGGCGGAATGATGAGGAGGTGAGGGCCATGCTGTCCCGTCAGCGGCTGTTCTGGCGGCTCCGGCCCTACGATGCGCCCGGCTCCGACCGGGCCTTCCTGCGGGCCTGCCGGGACAACTGCGCCTATCACATCCGGCACTGCCCCGGCTACGCCGCCATCTGCCGGCGCCTGGGTTTCTCCCCGGACCAGCTCCGGACCATGGACGATCTGGCCAGGATTCCGCCCATACCCACCCTGTTTTTCAAGCGCCGGACCCTGTTCTCCATGCCCCGCTGGCGGATGGCCATGGAGGTCACCTCCTCGGGCACCAGCGGGAAATTCAGCCGTATCGGCTTTGACTGGGGCTCCATCCTGGCCGAGGCCCCTATGGTGGTGAACCTGGGCTTCCGGCACCACCTGGTGTCGCCCAAGCCAGCCCACTGCGTCATTCTGGGCTACAAGCCCCATAAATCCAACCACACCGGGGTCACCCGGACCATGTTCGGCCTTACCCACTTCTCCCCGCCCCTCAGCCGTATTTACGCCCTCCAGATGGCGGCGGGAGGCTACGTCCCCGACCTGGACGCCGTGGTCCGGGCCCTGAAAAAGCTGGAGCGCTCCCATTTTCCCACGCGGGTTATCGGCTTTCCCTCCTACCTGTGGTTCGGCCTGAAGCGGATGGAGGAGCTGGGGCTGCGGGTGAAGCTGCCCAAGGGGTCCCGCATCATCCTGGCGGGGGGCTGGAAGCAGCACGCCGACCAGGAGGTGGACAAGTCCGCCCTCTACGCCCTGGCGGAAAAAACGCTGGGCATCCAGGAGGACCATGTCAACGAGCTGTTCGGGGCGGTGGAGCACCCGGTATTTTACAACACCTGCCCGCGCCACCACTTCCACATCCCGGCCTATGGCCGGATTATCATCCGGGACCCGGACACCCTGGCCCCCCTGCCCATGGGGCGGGTGGGGCTGATTAACCTGATCTCACCCCTGATGTGCGCCACCCCCACCCTCAGCGTCATGACCGACGACCTGGGTTGCCTCACGCCGGGAGAGAGGTGCGGCTGCGGCATCCAGAGCCCCTATCTCACCATCCTGGGGCGGGTGGGGATGAGCGGCATCCAGACCTGTGCGGCGGGAGCCGCCGAGCTGTTGGGAAAGGGGGAGGCCTTTTGATTTTCGCCCAGGGAAAGCTGCTGCCCGATACGGAGCGCAAAACCGTGCTGGACGGCTTAGAAGCCCAGTTGAACGCGGTCCGGGCCGGACCACCCCTGGAGGCGGAGACGGTAATTTCCGCCGTGGACGCCCTGGGGAGACGGCTGGAGGGCGGGGAATTTGACGACTTGCTGGCCCGTTTTCTCCCCGCAGGGGTAGGGCTGGGGGAGCTGCTCCCCCTCCTGCGCCGGGAGAGCCTGGAGGCCAAGCTGGCCGCGGAGCTGGGTCCGGACCCCTTCGCCCCCAGAGAGTACGCCAAAACCACTGCCCAGGTCCTGCCCCTGGGGGTACTGTTCCACATCGCCCCCGGCAATATGCCCGGCTTGCCGGTGTACACCGCCCTGGAGGGCCTGCTCACCGGCAACGTCAATCTGGTGAAGCTGCCCCACGGGGACAAGGGCCTGTCCCTGGCGGCGTTCCAGCTGCTGACGGAACAGGAGCCCCGGCTGGCCCCCTATCTCTACGCCTTTGACCTGCCCTCCGGGCGGCGGGAGGAGCTGAAAACCCTGTCCGGGCTGGCCGACGGGCTGGTGGTCTGGGGCGGGGACGGGGCCATCGCCTCCGCCCGGACCTTGGCGGGGCCGGGATGCAAGCTGATCGAGTGGGGCCACCGGCTCAGCTTCGCCTATGTCTCCGGCTATGAGGACAAGGATAGGGAATTGTCCGCCCTGGCCTCCCACATCGTGGACACCGGCCAGCGGCTGTGCTCCTCCTGTCAGGTGATTTTCCTTGACTCTGAGGATCAGGATGCGGGAATCGCTTTTTGCCGGGAATTCCTGCCCCATCTGGAGCGGGCGGCGGCAAAACGTCCCGGTCCGGGCGGCGGGGCTGCATCCTCCCTCAGTGGCTTTACCGCCCTGCTGGAACGGATCGTGGACGAAAAGGCGGAAGGGGAGGCCCTGTTCCAGGGCAGGGGCTGTTCGGTGGTCCTCCGCCCGGACCGGGAGCTGGAGCTGTCTCCCATGGAGGGCAACGTGCTGGTGAAGCTGCTCCCCCAAAGGGAGCTGGTCCCCGCCCTGCGCCGTCAGAAAGGGCGGCTCCAGACGGCGGGGCTGATCTGCGCCCCCGAACAACGGACGGCCCTCACCGGGCTGCTGGCCCGGGCCGGGGTTACCCGGGTTACCCGGGCGGGGTCCATGTCCGCCTCCTTTCCCGGGGAGGGGCACGACGGGGAATACCCCCTGCGCCGCTATGTGCGGGTGGTGGACGTGGAAAAGGACTGAGGACGAAAACCGTCCTCAGTCCTTTTTTGTCCCATCTCCCAGGGGGCGGGCCGGGGAGCGCTCCGGCAGGGCGCCCTCCATCTCCTCATCGGTGAGGAACTCCGTCATCACATGGCGGTAGCGCTTGGGCAGGTGGGTGGACTGGCATTTGGGGTTGGTCCGCCCCTCAATGGCGATGGTTTTGTAGTATTTCCGCCACATGGCCCGGTAGGAGCGCTCCGTCTCCCCGGCGGGGCCCATGCGGAAGTCCTCCGCCGGGACCAGCTTCCACCGCCCCCGGTCGGACAGAAAGGCCTCGTGGTGGGTGCGGTCGTAGAGGACGATCCGCTCCCCGGAGTACCGGGCGGCGAAATGCCCCGCCAGCAGGGGGAGCACCCGGTTTTTGGGCTCGATCTCCCCCACCAGCACCCCGTCCAGGTCGGAAAAGCGGACAAAGCCCTTCAAATGGTCCCACTCGGTCCACATTTTGGTCAGCGCCAGGTTTACCCTGGCCATCACCGGGTCGCTGAGGTCCAGCCGCACCCGGCCCCCCTCCGCCAGCCCCCGGCGGATGAGGGTGAGCAGGGCCAGCTCCTTCTCCGGCAGGCAGGTGAGGAACCCCCGGGCGATGAGCTTTTGAAAGGCGGGAGAGACCCGCTTTTTTAATGCGGTGTAAAGCCGCCGGGCTTTCTCCCTGTCTGTGGCGGGCTCCCACACCTCCCAGAGGCTGGCCCCGCCGTCGGGGAGCAGAAAGGCCTCCGGGTCGGTTTTGCGCTCCAGGGCGTCCCAGACGCAGGTGAGGAACCCGGCGAAGGTGCCGTCGTAGCGGTAGGCCGTCATACGCTTCCCCCCTCTCCCCCGAACAGGGACAGCTGCTGCCAGCTCTCCCCGCCGCCCAGGGCCGCCTGCTCCAGCCCCGTCAGGCGGCGGTATACGCTGTCCCGGCTGAACCGTAGGCCGGGGAGCATCCGCCCCGAGCAGGTGATGAAATACTGGGCCCGCTTCATCACAATGCCCAGCCGCTTCAGCCCCTCGAAGGACAGAGGGCCGTACCGCCGTGCGGCCACGATCCGCTCCGCCCCCCGCATCCCGATGCCGGGCACCCGCAGGATGGCCTCGTAATCCGCCCGGTTTACCTCCACCGGGAAAAATTCCGGGTGGCGCAGGGCCCAGTCGCTCTTAGGGTCCAGGGCGGCGTCAAAGTTGGGGTGGGCCTCGTCCAGAATCTCCCCGGCGGTGAAGCCGTAAAACCGCAGCAGCCAGTCCGCCTGATACAGCCGGTGCTCCCGCAGCAGCGGCGGCTTAAACCCGGCGGGAGCGGGCAGGCTCTTGTGGTCGGACACCGGCATATAGGCGGAGAAAAAGACCCGTTTCAGCCGGTATTTGTGGTAGAGTCCCTCGGTCAGGGACAAAATGTGCCGGTCGCTCTCCGGGGTGGCCCCTACGATCATCTGGGTGGACTGGCCCGCCGGGGCGAACCGGGGGGCGTGGCGGTACAGCTTCAGCTCCGCCTTGGACTGGGCCGCTCCGTCCCGGATCTGGGCCATGGGTTTGAAGATGGCCGTCCGGCTCTTGTCCGGGGCCAGCAGCCGGAGGGAGGACTCCGAGGGCAGCTCGATATTGACGCTGAGCCGGTCCGCCAGCAGCCCCAGGGCGTAGGTGAGCCCCGGGTCCGCCCCTGGAATGGCCTTGGCGTGGATGTAGCCGTTGAAGCGGTACTGGGTGCGCAGCAGGCGCAGGGTCTCGATCATCCGCTCGGTGGTGTAGTCCGGGTCCTTCAGCACCGCCGAGGACAAAAACAGCCCCTCAATATAGTTGCGCCGGTAGAACTGGATGGTGAGCTCCGCCAGCTCCCGGGGGGTGAAAGCGGTGCGGGGCACGTCGTTGGACCTGCGGTTGACGCAGTAGGCGCAGTCGTAGCAGCAGTAGTTGGTGTACAGCACCTTCAGCAATGACACGCACCGGCCATCGGCGGAGAAGGTGTGGCAGCAGCCGGAGTTGGCGGCGGTGCCGATGGTCCCTGGTTTCCCGCCCCGGGTCACCCCGCTGGAGGTGCAGGCGGCGTCGTATTTGGCGGCGTCGGCTAAGATTGTCAGCTTGTCCATGACCTCCATGGGGCCCCTCCTTTCTCAACCGCACGTTCCATCAAACATTTGTATCTCTATTATAGTACGGCTGCTCTATTTGTCAAGAGGTATTTTTGCGCGGCCAGAGCGGTGCGAAAACGGACAGCCGCAGGGCGCGGCTGTCCGTCTGGCAAAGCTATGGAGCGAGGGGCTCTTTTGTCACAGCGTCATGGTGATGCCGCCCTCGTCGGACAGGCCGTCCTTCTTGAGCATGTTCTCCAGCACCTCCACGTCGGAGGTAATGTCCATGGCGTCGTCCTGGAACAGCTTGTCGAGCTGTTTTTCAAAGCCGGACACCACCTGGTCCATCATGTCCTCAATGCGCTTTTTGGCGGCGGAGATGTTCTCCCCCTCAATGCCCTGGGCGTCCAGCTGGGCGTAGGCCCGGAGGATTTTCAGGGTGGTGGGCAGGTAGTAGTTCAGGAAGGTGCGCAACTGGCTCTCCTTGTTGGGGTGGGCCTTCTGGAAGTTCAGAATTTTCCGTGTAATCTCCTCAATGCGGTCGATCTTGGCGCTCATGGCCTCGTCAGGGATCTCGTCGTTCACCTGGCGGATCTCCCGCAGAATGTCGTCCTCCCGGGCGGCGGCCTCCTGGGCCGTCTCCTCCTGGACGGGCGGGGCCTCCCGCCGGGGCTGGGCGTGGTAGCCCATCTCGGTGAGGTACAGCTTGCCCTCCGCCAGGTCCAGATAGCCGGTGGGCAGGATGCCCTTGGACAGCATCCGCCGCAGGTCCTTGCACAGCTTGGACACGGGCACGCCGAAGCTGGCGGCCATGGGGGCCAGGTCCACCTCCCGGTTGGCGCCGATGTAGGCCAGATAGTTCAGGTAGCGCTCGCCGCGGCGGTTCCGGCCAATGCCGGAGAAGAGCATCCAAATGCCTCCCGCTAAAAAGGGCAGGCAGATGCCAATGGGGATCAGCATTTCCGCGACGTTCTCCACCGCCCCGATGATGCCAAGAGTAAACACGGTGAATCCGAAGATGGCGGTCAAAATACCGCCGCCCACCATGAGCCCGGTGCCGCCCCCCTCCTTTTTGGCCTTCCGCCGCTTGTTCTCCGCCGGATTGCGCACGTTCCAGGCGTCGGGCTGGGCCTTGCGCTCCCAGGGCTCGGACTTGTCCTTCTTCTCCTGCTTGGGCTGGCCGTACTGGTAATGATAGGTGCTACCGGTTGTGCCGCCGGAGGGCGCACTCTGCTCCTGCCGCTGGGCGCTCTCCGCCTCCTGGGCGTACGTGCCGGCCTGTCGGAAAAACTCCTGGGCCCCCGCCTTGGCGGAGGCGTCCGCCCGCCGGAAAAAGTCCTGGGCGGTGTTTTTGGCCCGGTTGGCCGCGTTCTTTGCCTCCTGCTTGTAGCGGCGCTTATCGCCGGCGGTCATCTTGCCCAGCTTGTTCAGCAGCCAGATTACGCCGATGACCTTGCAAAACCAGAAGGGCAGGATGAACAGCAGAAAGCCGATGCCGATCCACTCGCCCCAGTCGTTGGAGTTTCTGGGCGGTTTGCTTCCGCCGCCGGTCCCCCGGCCCGAGCCGGAGCCGTAGCTGTAGTTATAGCGGTAGGTGTTGTCCTGATGTGAATCCCCCTGCGGGTCAGGCCCGCCGGGACCGTATTGGTCCGCCATTGGTGATCCCCCTCTCCTGGTGTGGTGAACGAAACCCATTATAACCTTTTTCCACGGCGCTGTAAAGGCGGTGGAAGGTTAATTTTTTATTTAGATAAAGATTCCAGACAGGCCCTGTGCCTCATATCGCCCCTTCCCGCCGCATATACATCCCCTGTGACGAGAACCACAACGGGGAGTGTTTTTTGTGAAGGGGAACATGGAAGAGCGCGCCCAGGAGCTGGCGCTGTACATCATCGAGAACAAGACCACCGTCCGGGCCGCCGCCACCCGTTTCGGCATCAGCAAGTCCACCGTACATAAGGATCTGAGCGAACGCCTGCCCTCCATCAACCGGGGGCTGTACCAGCAGGTGAAGGAGATTCTCAACGAGAACAAGGCGGAGCGCCACATCCGGGGGGGCATCGCCACCAGGAAAAAGTACAAAGGGGAATAAAAGAGGGCGGGCCTTTTTCAAGGTCCGCCCTTGGCGTATAAACGGGGCTTAACGATGACAGCCGTGATGGCCGCCGTACCGAACGCCGGAGGAGGCGGGGGCCTGATAATAGGGACAGCTCCCGTCGCAGTAGCCGCTGGCGTGGTTGGCGCCGCAGTAGGTCACGCCGTTGTGGACATGGCGGCCGGCGAGGGTGCAGCCCTCCACCTCGCACAGGGGGTAGCAGCTGCCGTCGCACAGGCCGCTGCCATTGTGGGTGTGGCCGCAGTACAAGGTCCGATCGTGGTAGTGCCAGCCGGTGAGGGTGCAGTCCTCCACGGCGCAGGGCTGGGCGGCGCGGCGGACAGCGCGTCCGCTGCGGCAGCCGCCGTGGGCAAAGGCGGCGGGGACCAGCAGGGAGACGGCGCACACCGCCGCCAGCGCGGAAAGCAAGATACGTTTGACAAACATGATGTCCGACCTCCAAAAGAATGCTGTCAATCAATTGTTGTGACTATTGCCATCGTCATAGTAGCACACCGTGGGCTGGAAAGCAATACCCTTTTTAAAAATTTTCAGGATTGCCGCCCGGCCTCCCGCAGGCCGGGGAGGGTGACGTCCCGGATCCATTTCCCGCTCCTGAACCGCCACAGGCCCACGAAGCTCTTGACCAGGCTCTCGCTCATCATGCCCAGGTACACCCAGAAGATGCCCAGATGAAAGACCAACCCTGACAGGGCCGCGATGGGCAGGGCCACCACCCACAGGGGGGCCAGGTCGATGAGGGTGGCCATTTTCACGTCGCCGCCCCCCCGGAGCACCCCCACGATGTTGGTGGTGTCGAAGGAGCGCAGCGGCAGGAAGACGAATACCATGGTGAGCATCATGGTGCAGATGTCTCCCGCCGAGGGGGTGAGCTTGAACAGAGGGTAGAGCACCGGGATCACCAGCAGGTGCAGCAGCGCCAAAAATGCCGCTCCTGCCGCCGCGCCGAAGAGGAAGGCCAGCGCGTCCAGCAGCGCCCCCAGGGAGCGCACCTGGTCCGCCCGGCCCGAGCCGATCTCCTGGCCCACCAGGATGGCGGCGGTGCCGGCGATGGCGAACACGCCCACCGTGCACAGGTTGGTGATATTGCCCGCGATGGCGTAGGCCGCCAGAATCTCCTCCGAGCCCTCCATGTGGCCCATGATGGTGGGGAACAGGGAGGACCCAAGGCCCCAGAAGGTCTCGTTGCACATCACCGGGGTGGCGAAGCGGACAAACCGGCGGACCATCTCCCCGCCGGGGCGGAAGAGCAGGGCGGGGTCCAGCTTGAACTCTTGATCCAGAACGGCCCAGCCCACGGCGATGGCGCAGGCCAGCACACGGGCCAGCAGGGTGGCCAGGGCCGCGCCCTCCGCCCCCATGCGGGGAGCGCCCAGATTGCCGAAAATGAACACCCAGTTGAGGAAGGTGTTGCAGGTCATGGACACGGCCAGGATGTACAGGCCCCGCTGGGGGTTGCCCATGGCCCGGTGGACGCCGTTATATACCTGAACAAAGCTGTCGAAGAAGTAGGACCAGCCTACGATCCGGGCGTACTGGGCGGCGGTGGCCACCACCTGGGGGTCGTCCCCGAACAGGGACATGAACTGCAGGGGGAAGAAGCCCATGATGAGGGCAAATACCAATCCGATGAATCCGGCGGCGTACATGCCGATGCCCATCACCCGGTTGATGGCCTCCGTGTCCCCCTTGCCCCGGTACTGGCTGATGAGGACGGCGGAGCCGCTCTGTATGCCGAACATCGTGATCTGAACCACAAACACCGGGATGTTGGCCAGGGTCACCCCCGCCAGGGGGCCCTGGCCCATGGTGCCCACCATGAAGGTGTCCACCAGGCCCAGGGAGTTGGTGATGAGGTTTTGAAGCAGGATGGGCAGGGCCAGCGCCAGCAGTCTGCGGTAAAAACCCGGCTCCCGCCGGAACAGCGTGAACATTTTTATGGATGCTCCTTTAGTTTATGATAATGTGGTGAACAGGCTGTCCGCCGCGTCCCGCAGGGCGTCCGCCAGCGCGTCCGCCTCCTCTCGTGTGGAGTCCGGCGAGAAGGACAGCCGCAGGGCCCCGTCCAGCCAGGGCTTGGGCAGGCCCATGGCGGCGAACACATGGCTGGGCTTCCCCCTGTGGCAGGCGGAGCCGGAGGAGACGCACACCCCCCGGTCCCCCAGCACCCGGACGATGACCTCGCTTTTGTAGCCGGGCAGGGTGACGGCGCAGATGTGGGGCGCGTCTCCGGGGTCGATGACCTCCAGCTTGGGGACGGCCTCCTTCAGCCTGGACAGGGTGTATTCCTTGATGGCGGCGGTCCGCTCCAGGCGGCTGGAATCCGCAGCGCAGGCCCGGACGGCGGCGGCAAAGGCGGCGATCTGCGCCGTGGCCTCGGTGCCCGAGCGCAGGCCCTCCTCCTGCCCGCCCCCGGTGAGCAGGGGGCGCAGGCGGACGCCCTTTTTGACATACAGCGCCCCAATCCCCTTTGGAGCCCCGATTTTGTGGCCGCTGACGGCGATGAGGTCCGCCCCCAGCTTTGCCAGAGGTTCCGGGGTTTTCAAAAAGCCCTGCACCGCGTCGCAGTGGAACAGAATGGCGGGGTCAAAGGCCTTCACCGCCTTGACGCAGTCCGCCACGGGCAGGACCACCCCCGTCTCGTTGTTCACCAGCATCATGGACACCAGCGCCGTGTCCGGCCGCAGGGCGGTGGCCAGCTGTTCCACCGTGATCCGCCCCGCCCGGTCCGGCTTCAGGTACGTGACCTCGTACCCCTGGCGCTCCAGGTCCCGGCAGGTCTCCAGTACGGCGGCGTGCTCCAGGTTGGTGGTGACGATGTGCGTTCCTTTCCGGTGGTTGAGTTCTACCCCCCGGCGGATGGCCCAGTTGTCGCTCTCCGTGCCGCAGGAGGTGAAAAACAGCTCGGCAGAAGAACACCCAAATGCCTGGGCCACGGTTTCCCGGTCCTCCTTCACCCGCTGGGCCGCCTGCCGGGCGTACCCGTATCGGGAGGAGGGGTTGCCGAACTGCCCCAGGGCGGCGGTCAGCGCCTCCGCCGCCTCCGGGCGGACAGGGGTGGTGGCGGCGTAGTCAAAATAGATGAGATTGTCCATAGCGTTTCTCCTCCCGGCGGCATTGCAGTCCTTGTATTGTACTGGTTTGCGGGGAAAAAGTCAACGGGGTTTGACGAGGACGGAAAAAACCGCCCTGTCTCCGGGGAGACGGGGCGTGTTCCTTTTTCTTTGAAAAAGAAAAAGGAACCGAAAAAGAAACTTTGACTCGTTATGGGGCAGGGCAGTACCGCACAATTTCCGCTCGGCAACGGGTGTTTAGTGAAACAGGGCCGCCAGGGACTGGGCGTAGGGAGGACGGCAGACGCCCTTCTCCGTGACGATGCCGGAGATCAGGGTATGGTCTGTCACGTCGAAGGCGGGGTTGTAGCACTTCACCCCCGCCGGGGCCATGGGCTGGGCGTAGAATTTGGATTTGATCTCCTCCGGGTCCCGGAGCTCGATTTTGATATCGTCCCCGGTGGGACACTTCAGGTCGATGGTGGAGGTGGGGCCCAGCACGTAGAACGGAATGCCGTAGTGGCGGGCCAGGATGGCCACGCCGCTGGTGCCGATCTTGTTGGCGGCGTCGCCGTTGGCCGCCACCCGGTCGCAGCCCACAAAACAGGCGTTGATCCAGCCGTTTTTCATCACCATGGAGGCCATATTGTCGCAGATCAGGGTCACGTCCACCCCCGCCTTGTTCAGCTCGTAGGAGGTGAGCCGGGCCCCCTGGAGCAGGGGGCGGGTCTCGTCGGCAAACACCTGGAATTTCATTCCCCGCTCCGTCCCCAGGAGCAGGGGGCCCAGGGCGGTGCCGTACTGAGAGGTGGCCAGCGGTCCGGCATTGCAGTGGGTGAGAACGCCGTCGCCGTCTTTTATGAGCGTGAGGCCAAATTCTGAGATAGCCCTGCACATGGCGATGTCCTCCCGGTGGATGGCAAGGGCTTCCTCCCGCAGGGCGGCGGCGATGGCGGACGGGGCAGCGCCGGACATGGAATGGGCGCGGTTTCCCAGGCGGTTCAGCGCCCAGCTCAGGTTCACCGCCGTGGGCCGGGAGGAGTTGAGATAGGCGGACAGGCGGTGGAGCTCCCCGCCAAACTGGGCGGGGGGCAGATCTTTGCGCTGCTCCGCCAGGGCGGCCAGGCAGTACCCCGCGCAGATGCCGATGGCCGGGGCCCCCCGGACCCGCAGAAACCGGATGGCCTCAAACATCTCCTCGGGCTCCCGCAGGGTGAGGTATTCCGCCCGGTTGGGCAGAAGGGTCTGGTCCAGGATGACCACGCTGGTCAGGTCGTCCCCCAGGCGGACGTGGTCGCTGAGATATTCTGACATGGGTCCGGCTCCTCTCTCAAATAAAATCGGGCGGAATCCAGCGGGACAGCGCCCAGGTCAACTGGGCCAAATTGTCCTCGTCGTGCTCCACCTCACGGCTGAATTGGGTCCACAGGACGGCCTCCTCTCCCGGCTGAAACAGGGACAGGTGGTACAGGGCGGTACAGGCGGCGCACACAAAGGCGGCGCGTCCATAGATATCGTCGTCGTTTACCGCCTTGTGCCAGTGACGGAACACGAGATAACAGGCCAGGTTGGTGAGCTGGCGCTCCCAGCGGGGGTTGGTGCGTTCATAACCGGCGCGGAGCTGGAGATACTCCGTCGGGGACAGGGCGGAGAGCTGTTTTGCCCGTTCCTTCAACAATTCGGGCCAGCTTGGGCGCAGAGGGTCCAGGCCCGAGAGCAGCTTCAAAAGGCGGACGGCGGGGCCCTGCCGCCGGGAGGGGTCGGGTTCGAGCAGGGGCGGGAAGGGGGAGGCTATTTGACCATATTCACCCATCCCAATGAAGCCTTCAAGGTCCAGGGCATAGGTCAGCACAATCCGCAGCTTCTCCCAAATGGTCCCCGCTCCCCCGTCCAGCAGGGCCAGGACCCGGGCGCGGCTGTGCTCCAGGCCCGCCAGCAGGTCCGGGTTGATGTCCTCGAAGGGCGGCTCGTTTTGGCCGTCGTCTGTTTCAATCAGCGCAAAGCGCGGGGCCTCGATGAGCAATCGTGCCGCCTCCGGGCAGGAAATTGCCAAGGAGGATTCAGTCAAAGAGCCGTATTCCTCAATAAAGCGGGGATAGGCGGCGCAGTGGGCGCACAGGTGCGCCTCCCCCCAGTCCCGCTGGATGGCGCACAGACCGTCAGGGGTCAAAAGGGTGCACATCCCCTCCCCGTCCAGCCGGAAGCACACGTCCCCGTCCTCGTCGGCAACCAGATTTCGGGCGATGCGCTCCCGCAGGGGAGAGGGGGCGGAGGCGTAATCCGCCAGAGCCTCTTCATCGGGCACCACCGACCAGTCCCGGCAGCAGGTGTCCGGGCAGGCGCCGCCCAGGCAGTGGAATGTATCGTAATAGCTTGGGCGGCGGTAAATCATAAATAGAGCTCCTTTACGGTTCGTCGTCTTTTTTCACCAGAATGGTGGCGGCTACGCACAGCAGGGCGGCCACCGTGTAGACGATGGGAGCGGCCTGCTCCCACAGGTCCAGCCCAAAGCCCAGACCTACATACAGCGCCGTAGCGGCCACCATACCCGCTCCCCAAATGCGGCCCACCAGGCGCTGGGCCGGGGTCATTTTTTCTTCCGGGAAGCCGTATTTTGAGTGCTGGATGCCCGCCCAGACCAGGACGGTGACAGCAATGGTGATGCACAGCAGAAACAGGGTTCCGCACAGGGCGTCCCGCTGGTTCTGGCTGAAGCGGGCGGGGATACTCATCATCTCCATGGGAATGACGGCGGTGAGCCCCAGCAGGATGATGACCACGGGGACGGCGATGAGGAAGGGATAGCGGCGCTCAAAGCGGTCCATCTCCTCCTTGGCGTAGCAGGGGGTAAAGCCGGGGTGCTGGCGTATAAAAATGTCGTGATTCATCCCGGAGACGATGAAGATGGCCACGGCGGCGATGAGGAACAGGAAAAAGACCACGCCCGCCGCCATTTCACGCCCAAAGAACTCGCCCACGAACAGCATGAGGGTGACGCCCAGCAGCACCAGCCCCACCCCCGCCGCGATGGCGGCGGCAAAGCCGTTCATGTGCCTGTCGTAGTCGGCGGCATCCTCGCCGAAACGGCGGGACACGTCCCCGCGAAGCAGGGTGTCCATGTCGCAGCGGAACAGCTCGCACAGGCGCAGAATGGTATCCGTCTCCGGGTAGGCGGCGTTGGACTCCCACTTGCTCACCGACTGGCGGGAGACCTCCATCTTCTCCGCCAAATCCTCCTGGGTCAGGCCGGCGCGCTTGCGCAAAAATTGCAGATTTTCTCCAAATGTCAAGTCAATGACCTCCTTTCAAGGTGCCCCCATTTTACGGAAAAGCACCCTATCAGGCCACCAATTTGCTGTTGCGTTTGGGTTGCGGGATGTAAATTTGCGGTTGCGGGCCCTCCTTTTTTCTTTGTAAAGAAAAAAGGAGGCGAAAAAAGAAACTTTTGGCTCGTTACCATTAGGGCGGTTGTCTGAAAGACTGCGTCGGCCACAAGACTTGGCTGCCGGGCGGGCGCGGTTCAGCATCCGCCCGTTTCACGTCAGCGGTTTAGAGTTTCTTTTTGCCCCGCTTTTTCTTTTCAAAGAAGCGCGGAGCCGTCGTGAGCAGCGCGGATGGACTGGAGGGAGGGCAAAAGCCCAGCCGCCGCACAGCGGAGGCGGGTTTTGCCCGAGTCGGAAGGAAGCCGCGCGTCGCGAACAGGCGCAGCGTGACAACAGCGTGTTCAGCTGGCAATAATAGTCTCCGCCACCTTGATGCCATCCACCGCGGCGGAGGTGATGCCCCCGGCGTAGCCCGCGCCCTCGCCGCAGGGGTAGAGGCCGGGCAGGGCGGGGGACTGGAACGATTCGTCTCGGAGGATGCGCACAGGGGAGGACGAGCGGGTCTCCACCCCGGTCAGAACCGCGTCCGGATGGGCGAAGCCGTGAAGCCTGCGGTCGAATATGGGGAGGGCCTCCTTTAATGTGTCCAGCACATAGCCGGGGAGGAGGCCGTCCATGGTGTCCCAGGTGACGCCGGGGCGGTAGGTGGGGAGGACCGAACGGGGGCCCGTGGAGGGGCGGCCCGCCAGGAAATCCCCCGCCAGCTGGGCGGGAGCGCGGAAATCTCCACCGCCCCGGTCAAAGGCGGCGCGCTCCCACTTCTCCTGAAAACGGACCCCGGCCAAGGGATCGTCCCCGCCGAAGTCGTCCGGGTTCACGCCGACAAGAAAACCGCCGTTGATGTTGGAGCCGTCCCGGGCCCGGAGGCTCATGCCGTTGGTGACCACCTGGCCGTATTCGCTGGCGGCGGCCACCACCTGCCCGCCGGGGCAGACGCAGAAGGTGAAGGCCGACCGGCCCGAGGGCAGGTGGCAGGCCAGCTTGTAGTCGGCGGCGGGAAGCTTGTTCCAGAACGCCCCGAACTGGGCGCGGCTGACCGCCTCCTGGCTGTGCTCGACGCGCACGCCGACGGCAAAGCTCTTGCGCTCCATGGGCAGGCCGAATTTTTGCAGCATTTGGAAGGTGTCCCGGGCGGAGTGGCCGGGGGCCAGCACCAGCGCGTCGCAGGGAATATCGTAAGGGCCGCGCTCAGTCATCACGGTGATCCCGGACAGCCGCCCGCCATCCCTACGCAGAGCCCAGAGCTTTTCCTCAAAACGAATGTCCGCGCCCAAAGAGAGCAGTTCCCGCCGGATGGATTTCACCACGTTCCGCAGGACATCGGTGCCGATATGGGGTTTATGGGACCATTTGATGTCCTCCGGGGCCCCGTGGGATACGAAAATGTCGAAAATGTGGGAGATGCGGGGGTCGTTGACCCCGGTGGTCAGCTTGCCGTCGGAGAACGTGCCCGCGCCGCCCTCGCCAAATTGGACGTTGGAGGCGGCGGACAGACGGCCGGTCCGCCAGAATTGCTCCACATCCGCTGTGCGCTTGTCCACGTCGCGGCCCCGCTCCAGCACGATGGGCCGCAGGCCCGCCCT
This sequence comes from uncultured Oscillospiraceae bacterium, assembly GCA_949935795.1. Classification (GTDB taxonomy): domain Bacteria; phylum Bacillota; class Clostridia; order Oscillospirales; family Oscillospiraceae; genus Enterenecus. The sequence continues at coordinate 1,682 of CATLFX010000027.1, read as the reverse complement.
GGCCAGGGTCAGCGCGGCGAACAGGCCCGCCGGGCCCATGCCCGCCACCACGGGGGGCAGGGGAGAGGCGCGGCGGACCGGGGGCAGTATATAAGGTGTGTCGTCCACGGCGGTCACGCCCTTGGGGGCGCGGCGGAGGATGGCTTCCTCCTTTTCTTTATTTAATGTAGCGCGGACGGTGCACACCAAACGCACATCGCTCTTTTTCCGGGCGTCGATGGATTGGCGGTGGAGGGACAGCTCCAAAATGCCCGCGGGCCGGACCCCCAGAAGCTTGGCGGCTTTTCGGCGGAGTGTGTCCTCCATCCCGTCCGCGTCCACTGGGAGGCTGAGATTGGATATCTGAAGCATGGCTCAGCCCTGGGGTTCCCGGGAGATCTCGTTGAGGTCGTAGGGGGTGGTCTGGTAGACGTAGTAATTCAGCCAGTTGGTGTACAGCAGCTGGCCTGAGCTGCGCCAATTGACGATGGGGGCCAGGCTGGGGTTGTCACCGGGGAAGTAGTGGGCGGGCAGGTCCGGGTCCAGCCCCCGCTTCACGTCCCGAAAATACTCCTGGGCCAGGGTGTCATCGTCGTACTCCGGGTGGGCGAACACGAAAAACCGACGGTTGTCCGAGCTCTTCACCCCAAACACCCCGGCCTCGTGGGACAGAGCCAGAATCTCCAGCTCCGGCTTCTCCAGCAGCTGCTCCATAGTCACCTCGGTGTAGCGGGAGTGGGGGGCGTGGAAGCTGTCGTCAAAGCCCCGGAACAGCGGGGAGCGCTTGCGGATGATGGTGTGCTCGAAAACGCCGGACAGCTTGTGGGGCAGGGAGCGCTTCTCAATGCCATAGTGGTAGTACAGCCCCGCCTGGGCCCCCCAGCAGATGTGGAAGGTGGAGTGGACGTGGGAGCGGGTCCAGTCCATGATCTGGCACAGCTCGTCCCAGTAGTCCACCTCCTCAAACTCCAGGTTCTCCACCGGGGCGCCGGTGATAATCATGCCGTCAAACTGCTGGTCCTTTACCTGGTCGAAGGTGGTGTAGAAGGATTGCAGGTGGGCCACGTCCGTGTTCTGGGAGGTGTGGCTCTTGGTCTGGAGCAGCTGGACATTGACTTGGAGGGGGGTATTGGAAAGCTTGCGCAGCAGCTGGGTCTCGGTGACGATCTTCGTGGGCATCAGGTTGAGGATGAGCAGGTTCAAGGGGCGGATGTCCTGGTGAAGGGCACGGCGCTCCGTCATGACAAAGATGTTTTCGCTCTCCAGCACGCTGGTGGCGGGGAGGGAGTCGGGAATACGGATGGGCATGGTCAGACCTCCTTAAGGAAACATGGTAGATACATTCTAGGGTAACACAGGCGGGGCAGTTTCGCAAGTATAAAAAGCGCTGAGCCGTCGTGAGCAGCGCGGATGGACTGAAGTGAGGGCGAGCGATGGGGCCGCAGGCCCCAGAGACCAGCCCGAGTCGGAGGGAAGCCGCGCGTCGCGAACAGGCGAAGCGTAACAAGGGAAAAGCGCTGAGCCGTCGTGAGCAGAGCGCCTAAGAAAGGGCTGGTGGAAAAAATCGAAAAAAGATGAAAAAAGGTGTTGACAAAGGGCTTGAGGTCTGGTATATTAGCAAAGCGCTCGACGCGAGGGGCACCGCGGAAGCGGGGCGGTCAGGAAACATTCGAGGGAATCGAAAAAAAGGGCTTGACAAACCT
>CATLFX010000026.1 GCA_949935795.1 uncultured Oscillospiraceae bacterium | reverse complement strand
CTCCTTTATGATACCATACTTCCGAATCTTTCTCAGCTGTTTCTTCGCAGTTTCTCCGCAGTTTCTCTTTATGCAATTCCTGTTCCTCACTTTTTTAGCTGCTTAAAAGTTTTTCAGCAGGCCCTATGTAAACGCCACCAAGGTGAAATACGCCTGCACCTTGCTCCAGGATGGAAAGCATATGGTGTACGAGGTGTCCCATATGCTGGGCTACGACAACGCCTACTACTTTACCAAGGTGTTTAAGCGGTACATGAAGCTGACCCCCACGGAGTATCAGGCGCAATCCGCCCGGAAATAGGGGGCCGGCCCCAAAGCAATGAGCGGCTGAAGCAATTCCCGGCGGGTCGAATTATTTTTCTCAGCGGCTTGATTTTTTCCGCGGCATGAGGTATTCTATTAACGACATATGCCGGTAATTCCATGGGAGGGGAGATGACAGTATGGCTCGGCCAACCCGCTGCCGCCGGGTCTGCACAGAACCGGACTGCCGCGGCTTTGCCCCGCGGACGGCGGAGAGCGCCGGGGAGACCGTCTTGACCGTGGACGAATACGAAGTGATCCGGCTGGTCGATTATGAGGGGCGGACCCACGAACAGTGCGCCGCTCAGATGAAAATCTCCCGGACGACGGCGACGGAGATCTATGAGAGCGCCCGGTTCAAGGTCGCCGACTGCCTGGTAAACGGAAAGGCGCTGTCCATTTCCGGGGGCCACTACCGCGTCTGCCAAGGGGACCGGGAGTATGGCTGCGGGCGGAACTGCCGCTGGGGAGACAACCAAGTCAAAAGAACAGGAGGCTCTACGATGAGAATTGCGGTTCCCTATGAGGACGGGCTGGTGTTCCAGCACTTCGGGCACACCAGCCAGATGAAGCTCTACGACATTGTGGACGGGAAGATTGCCCAGGAGCGGCTCGCCGACACCACCGGCAGCGGCCACGGGGCGCTGGCCGGCTTTTTGTCCGGCCAGGGGGTGGACGTGCTGATCTGCGGCGGAATCGGGGGCGGCGCGCAGCAGGCGCTGGCCCAGGCCGGGATCAGGCTCTGCGGCGGCGTGGCCGGAGACGCCGACGGCGCGGTCAAGAACTTCCTGGCGGGAACGCTGAACTACCAGGCGGACGTCCACTGCAGCCACCACGGCCATGAGCACCACGGACACTGCGGGGAGGATAAGCACGGCTGCGCCGGAAGCGGGGGCGGATGCGGCGCGTAACCGCCGCGCTCAATAAAGTTAGGAGGAACAACATTATGGAACAAAAATTTTATATCTGCGGGCACTGCGGCAACATCATCACGATGGTCAAAGACGCCGGCGTCCCGGTGATGTGCTGCGGGCAGAAAATGACGGAGATCGTCCCCGGCGCCACAGAGGCCGCCGCGGAAAAGCACATCCCTGTGTATCAGGTGGAGGGCAATCTGGTCAAGGTGCGCGTCGGCTCCGTGGACCACCCCATGCTGCCGGAACACTACATCGAGTGGATCTCCCTCCAGACCAGGCAGGGGAACCAGCGCAAGGTCCTGCGTCCGGGGGACGCGCCCGCCGCCTGCTTCGCCCTGTGCGACGGGGACGAGGTGGAGGCCGTCTACGCCTACTGCAACCTGCACAGCCTCTGGAAGGCGTAACCCGGACCATGGAGTTTCAGGACTGCTTCCCCATATGGAGTAAGCTGTCGGAGGCTCAGCGCGGCCGCGTCCTGGACAGTCTGGTCTTTCGCCGGCTGAAAAAAGGCGCGGTGGTCCACAACGGCGGCCTGGACTGCACCGGGCTGCTGCTGGTGAAGTCCGGCCAGCTGCGGGCTTACATCCTCTCGGACGAGGGCCGGGAGATCACCATTTACCGCCTGTTTGACCGGGATATCTGCCTGTTCTCCGCCTCCTGTATCCTGCGAAGCGCCCAATTTGACATCACCATTGAGGCGGAGAAGGATACCGGCCTCTGGGTCATCCCCGCCGAGGTGTACCAAAGCGTTATGGAGGAGTCCGCCCCGGCGGCAAATTACACCAACGAGATCATGGCCGCCCGTTTTTCCGAGGTCATGTGGCTCATGGAGCAGGTCATGTGGAAAAGCATGGACAAGCGGGTGGCCGCTTTTCTGCTGGAGGAAGCTTCCATTGAAGGGACGGCGCGGCTGTCCATCACCCATGAGGCCATCGCCAACCATCTGGGCACCCACCGGGAGGTGGTAACCCGGATGCTGCGCTATTTCCAGGGCGAGGGGATGGTGGAATTGTCCCGGGGAACCGTCAAGCTCCTGGATGAAAAAAAGCTGGCCGCTTTGCGGGACGCCTGAAAAAGCCCCTCCTCAAGCTTCGATAGCGCTTGAGGAGGGGCTTTTTTTCAGTTTATTGGTCCATCCCGCAGGCCGCGGCCCGCTCGATCAGGCGGCGGTCGTTCATCACCGCGTCATAGAACCGGAAGCCGCCGGAGAAATTGTAGGATTCATATCCGTGCCCGGCCAGAATGCGGCAGGCGATATAGCTGCGCAGGCCGCTCTGGCAGATGACGTACACCGGCCTGCCCCGCTTTACCTCGCCCAGCCGCTCCCGGAGTTCGTCCACGGGGATGTTTCGGAACCCCTCGATATGGCCCCGGGCGTATTCCTCCGCCGTCCGGGCGTCCAGCAGCGTCACGCTGCCGTCCCGGGGCAGACGGCCCAGTTCCTCCAGGCGGAACTGCTTCACGACGCCCCGGGCCAGGTTCTCGGCCATGAAGCCCGCCATATTGACCGGGTCCTTGGCGGAGGAGTAGGGCGGCGCGTAGGCCAGGTCCAGCTCCTTCAGCTGGATGGCCGTCAGCCCGGCATGGATGGCGGCGGACAACACGTCGATGCGCTTATCCACCCCTTCGTAGCCCACGATCTGCGCCCCCAGGAGGCGGAAGGTTCCCTTTTCAAAAACCACCTTCATGGTCATCAGCTTTCCGCCGGGGTAGTAGCCCGCGTGGCTCATGGGGGAGAGGACCACCGCGTCCACGTCCAGGCCGGCCTTTGCGGCGTTGGTCTCGTTGACGCCGGTGGAGGCCGCCGTGAGGTCGAACACCTTGATGACGGAGCTCCCCTGACTGCCCGGATAGCGGCTGTCCCCGCCGCAGATGTTGTCCGCCGCAATCCGGCCCTGCTTGTTGGCGGGACCGGCCAGGGAGATCACCGCGTCCTGCCCGGTGACGTAGTGCTTCACCTGGACGGCGTCCCCCACGGCGTATATGCCGGGGATAGAGGTCTCCATCCGGTCGTTGACCACGATGCTGCCCTTGAGGCCCAGCTCCAGCCCCGCCGCCTTCGCCAGGGCGGTGTCCGGGGTGACGCCGATGGCCAGCACCACCATGTCGGCGTGAAGCGGCTCTTCGTCCTTCAGCAGCACATCCACACCGCCGTCCCGCTCCGCGAAGCCCTCCACAGTGCGGCCCAGGGCCAGCCGGACGCCATGCCGCCGTACCTCGCCGTGGATAAAGGCCGCCATGTCCGGATCGAAGGGGTTCATGAGCTGCCGGGGCCGCTGGACGATGGTGACCTCCATGCCCAGCTCCCGCAGGTTTTCCGCCAGCTCCAGGCCGATGAAGCCGCCCCCCGCCAGCACGGCGGACCTGGGACGATGGGCCCGGATGTAGTCCTTGATGCGGAAAGTGTCCTCTACGGTCCGCAGGGTGAAGAGCTTTTCCAGGCCCGCGCCGGGGAGCCGGGGCTGGGTGGGCTTGGCGCCGGGGGAGAGGATGAGTTTGTCGTAGCGCTCCTCAAACTCCTCGCCCGTCTCCAGGTTTTTGACGGCCACGGTCTTTTTGTCCGGATGGATGGCGGTGACCTCGCAGCGCACCCGCATATCCACCCGGAAGCGGGCAAAGAAGCTCTCCGGCGTCTGGAGGGTCAGGTCCTCGGGGTCCTCAATGACCCCGCCGATGTAGTAGGGCAGGCCGCAGTTGGCGTAGGAGACGTACCCCGACCGTTCAAAGACCACGATCTCCGCCTGTTCATCCAGCCGGCGCAGGCGGGCCGCCGCCGTGGCCCCTCCCGCCACGCCGCCGACAATCACGATTTTCATATCAGCGTTCCACCTTTCCCTTGCGGGCGGCAATGCCGCCCATGTTTTTTGCGTTGATAAAGAATCCCATGGCGGTCCCCTTACAGCAGGGCCAGGATCTGGCTTTTGGGCCGGGCGCCCATGGCCTGGTTTGTGATCCTGCCCTCCTTCATCACCACCAGGGTGGGAATGCTGGACACGCCGAACTGCCGGGCCAGCTCCGGCTCTTCGTCCACGTTGACCTTGCCCACCTTGATGTCGGAGCGTTCCGCCGCGATCTCCTCAACAATGGGGCCCACCATGCGGCAGGGGCCGCACCAGGGGGCCCAGAAATCCAGCAGAACGGGGCGGTCGGAGTTCATGACTTCCGTGGAAAAATTGGCTGAGCTGATATTGATTGCGGACATATTCTCTGTCTCCTTTTTGTTATATGATGGCCTTATGATAGCCGAAATTTCACTCCTGTTCTGTGACAATATCACCCTTCTGGCTCTGCCCCTGCAAATCAGCGGCGATATCCGAGTAAGGGGTCGAAACAATCTGCACGATAATTGAGCCATTTCGTCGGGTGTTTCGCTGAATCCCCGCTTGACCCATTCGTCCAAAAGTCCGTACAGGCCATGGGCATAGAATTTTTCCCGGTACAGTTTCGGGGCATCTGACCTGTGCTCCATTGTCAGAACAATTCTGTAAAAAGACTCGTGAATTGCGTCCTGGAGACCCGCCTGGTATACAATTTCAAGAATGTGCCGTATGGAATAATTGTACGCAAAAAAGTGACGCGCGTTGTTCAAATCAAAACTGTCCCGCACCCTTACGTCGTTTAACTCGCAGTACTGTTCCCACATTTTAATGAATTTGAACGTCACCGCCTCTCTTTTTGAATGGAACGCGCGAAAATATGTCGCGCGTCCCACCCCCGCTTTTTTGACGATTTCATCGACAGAAATCTTTTCAATCGGCTTCTCCTTAATTAAGACAATGATGGCGTCCGCGATACATTCTTTCAAGTAATCGCTCGGCTTTGCCGCTCCCATTTCACCACTCCCGATACTTTTCTGCGCAATCGTATCATTTGCCGCTCTGTCATGCAAACCATGTTGACACGCCGGAATGAAGCTATTAAAATATTTGTTAGATACTAAAGTATCAATGCGGAAAGATAGTATCAGACCGCCGCAGACTTGTCAAGCGGGGCTTTTGAATGTTCTGTTTGATTCATCATGGAGGAACGGGAATGAAAAAAGTGCTAAAAATCATTGGCATTGTTCACAATGAAGTTCTTTACACTCCGAACGGCTATGTGACCGCGTGGTTTATGTGGCGTCTGCAAAGCGATCAGGACGCTGCGCGGGCGTTTGCCGGCGATGATGCGGAGATATTGAACAATTCACTTTATCAAGATCAGAAACTGGAACTGCGGCCTATCGATTGAACATGCGGTCAAAAAGGACCGGCCCCGGGAGCAATCCCGGGGCCGCCTCATTTGTAAAAAAGAACTTTTCGCCGGCTCCGTCACGCCTCCTGGTACAACTCCAGGATCGCGCCGTCCTTCCGGACAAAAGCCAGCCGGTCGCCCTTTTCGTTGGCCTCCATGGGGCCGCAGATCACGCTGTCCGCGTCGGCGATATACTTTTCCAGATCGTCCACTTTGTACGCCACGTGGGGGCGGCGGTGGATCTCCTCAGGGAAGGGGGTGCCCTCCTCAAATTTCAAATACTCAATTTTGTAGTCGTAGTCGTCCACATGGCTCACCCAGAACTTGGCCCCCTCGTTGTAGACCATGTTGGGCTTGCGGTTGGTGATGGGAATTCCGATGTGCATATATTCAGCGGACATATTATTTCCTCCTTCATGACAGGCACAGCCTGTGTACTGGCGGCCGGGGGGCGCGGTTCACTCCTTGCTGTAGGCGGGGGTGTGGCAGGGCGCGCCCCACAGGCGGATGAATTCCTCGTCCCACTTGGCGATGTTCATCTGGAAGCCGCCCGCCTCCTGCACGGTGAGGATTTCGCCCACCATGCTGGCCGCGACCTCCACGCCCTTGGCCTTGAGAAATTCCACGGTGTCCTTGAACAGCACCAGCATCTCCATCATCGTGGTAGCGCCGCAGCCGTTAATCATGACAAACGCCTTATCCCCGGCCTTCAGCTCCAGCTTTTTGCACAGGACGTCCGCCACCGCGGCCACGGTATCTTTGGAGGACATCATGGGCACCCGGACGCCGCCGCCCTCGCCGTGCTGGCCTGCGCCGATCTCCATCAGGTCGGTCTCGCCCAGGTCGCCGAAGGACATGCCGTTCTGGGGGTGGGTGGCGTCGGTGGACTTGACGGTGATGGAGGCCATGCTGTCGGCATAGCGCTGGGCGATGGCGGCCACCTCGTCCAGGCTTTTGCCCTCCCGGGCCGCGGCCGCCGCGATATGGTACAGGGCCACCGCCCCGGCCAGACCCCGCCTGTTGTCCTCGCCGTTGGGGTCGTACTGGGTCTCCTCGCCGGTGACCACCTGGCGGACGTTCATCCCGGCCTTTTTGGCCAGCTTCATGGCCTGCTTGCCCGCCAGCTGGTCTCCCGCGTAGTTCAGGGTAAGCAGCAGCACGCCGTGGCCCTTGTCGGCCAGCTTCATGGCGTCAAACACCAGCTGGCCGTTGGGGGCGGCAAAGATGTCTCCCACCGCCTGCACGTCCAGCATACCCCTGCCCACAAACCCGGCCTGGGCGGGCTCGTGGCCGGAACCGCCGTAGGTGACGATCGTGACCCGGTCGGCGTCCGCCAGATCCTTGCTGACGACCAGGTGGCCGTCCACTTCCAGGATATCGGGCCAGGCCAGCCCCAGGCCGGTCAGTTCCTCGTCGGTGATGGTCTCGGGGGCGTTGATAAACTTCTTCATTTTCATGCCAAATACCTCTCCTTCAAGATGTTAAACCTGTGCCAGTCCCTGGAAGAAATAGGACATGGACACCGCTCCGGCGTCCGGGGTGCCGATGGTCTGGGCCCCGTAGCTCTTGGCGCGGCCAAACTTGGACACAAACTGCCTGCTGTTTTCCGCCCCCTGGGCGGCGGCCTGGGCGGCGGCGGCAAACAGCCCGTCCTCGCCGTCCCCCTGATAGGCGGCGATGGCCTGGCTGGCGGGGATCACCGCGTCCATCATGGTCTTGTCCCCCACCTTGGCGCCGGACATATCGTCCAGCTCCTCCAGCGCCCGGGCAAAAATGGTCTTTAAGCCCGCCACGTCGATCTCATCCCCCTCCGGGGCCTCCTCCTGCATTCCATCCAGCCAGGTGTTCCACAGGGGGACCGCGCTGCCGCCGTTCAGCGTCATGACGGCCATAGCCGCGTCGTCCAGCATAGCGCGGATGCCCCCCTCAGACTGGTCCGCCGCGCGGCTGACAGCCCCCGCGATTTTGGCCATGGTCAGGCCGTGGTCGGCGTCGCCGAACCGGGAATCGATTTCCGTCAGCTCGGCCTCCGCCGACAGCACCGACGCGCAGGCGTGCTTCAGCCGCGCCGCAAATTCGGTTTTCGTCACGCTTGTCTCACCTCCAGCGCATTATTATGTTACGTCCGTGCGGCAACAATATCACATTGTGTAACATAAGTCAATTCTCTGAGACATTTTTCCTGTTTTATACAGTTTTTCCCCGGGCAAACTATACAAAATTCACAAGAAATTAACTCCCCGAACCGCCCATGCAGTTCGGGGAGTTACAAATGATGATTTTCTTCCAGCAGCGCTTTCACCAGGTCCGCCCGCGCCACCAGATGGGTGAACAGCCCGGTCCTCAGGGCCCCCGCCAATGCCTTTGCGCTGGTGTTGGCGGAGCATACCCCGATGATATTGGGACACTGCCGGAGGGCGCCGATGGGAATCTGAATGGCAAAATCCTGCTCCGACTGGATCACCGTTCCCGCCTCGTTGAAATAGTAGATCAGCATCCGCCCGCAGGCCCGCCGGCACTGGAGCAGGCTGCCGTACCGGACCAGGGAGGCAAAGTCGGGGCTGGAGGGGTAGTCCCCAATGTTGACCAGCGCCGTGTCCAGCTGTTCCCACTGCTGGTAGATCTGGCGGTAGACCTCAGTGGAGCACAGCACCTGTTTTTCCTCCAAGCTCTCCGGCAGGGCCGGGAGGTAGAGAAAGTGCGGAATGGCTCCCAGCTGCTGGGCCATCAGCCGGACGTTCTCGTTGGACTGGTAATTGCGGGCGGGGATGCTGGCGTTGCCCACCAAAGGGCAGATGTCAGTGACGGCGCTGTCCAGCCTGGGGTTTTCCTCCAGCCAGCTCACCAGCTGGCCGATCAGGTAACCCCAGCCCACTCCCAGCCGCCGGGCGCCCAGCTCTTCCAGCAGCTCCACCGCCCCCTGGGAGAGCAGCCAGTTGGTGGCGTCATTGTCCTCACCGTCCTCCACCAATACGCCGCCCCGGATAGACCCGGACAGCCGCAGCCGGTCCATCAGCCTGGAAGACTGGGCCCCGGGCTCATGGACCGTGATTTCCACAATGCCCAGTTCCCGGGCTTCGGACAGCATCCGGCTGACCAGCGGGCGGGACACGCCCAATTCCCGGGCGATATCGCTTTGCTTTTGGTCGTCCAGGTAGTATCGCCTGGCCACATAGGCCAGTTTTTTTTGTTTCTCCAAACTCAGCCTCACAAAGCTGCTCCTTATGCTCATGATGTGTTACATATGTTATGAACTTATTTATAGCATAAAAGACAAAACAATGCAAGGGCGGAGGACACATGATTCGCGGCCCAGACCGCCGCGGGCGGCCTCAGTCCAGCCAGCCCTCCCGGGCCTTGACGCCGAAGCGCTCCTCCATCAGGCGGAGCTGCTGGTCGGTGATGGTGTTCACCCGGGGCAGGTGGGCAATCTTCATGTAGATCTCCGCCGCCTTCTCCGCCGTCTCGATGAGGCCGAAGGTCTCGTCCAGGTCCCTGCCTGCGCCGTAAATGCCGTGCTGGGACCACACCACCAGCCGGGCGGTCTTCATCTCCTCCGCCGTGGCCTCGCCGATCTCGTTGGTGCCGCACAGCATCCAGGGCAGAACGTTCACACCCTCTGGGAACACCACCACGCACTCGGTGCACATCTGCCACAGGGTGCGGGTGAAGGCCCGGCTGTCCAGGTCGTGGACATAGGTCATGGCCAGCAGGTTGGCGGGGTGGCAGTGCATGACGATGCGGTTGTCCGGGTCCACGGACAGGCGGGCCGCGTGGCTCATCATGTGGGCAGGGAACTCGGAGGTGAACTTGCCGCCGTCGGTGAAGCCCCAGAGCAATTGCGCGTTTTTGCCGCCGTCCGTGATGCGGATAACCCCCAGGTTGCAGGCGGGGTCGTACTGCACATTTTTGAAATACTTACCCGTGCCGGTGACGATGAAATATTTCCCGTCCAGGGCGGGGGCCTCAAACCCGGTGGGGATGTCGCGGATGACGGCATTTACGTCCAGATACTCCGCCGCTTGGGCCTTGTCCAGCAGCCAGCTGATGTTGCCGCCGTTGCGCTCGTCCCAGCCATGGTTATACATGTTGGTGGTGGTACGGACCATCTCCACCAGGAAGGGGGCGTTCATAATATCTTTCATCTCTGCATTTCCTCCTGTAATTTATATCGGATTTATTACCGTGTGACAATATCCACGGGCACGTTGAAGATCTTCGCCACCTTCAGAATGGTGTCGATGTGCCGCCCGCAGGCCGCCGCCATGTGGTGGGTGGGCCCGGCCTCGCTCCATTTGTTGCAGAACTCCCTCGCCCCGCAGGTGAAGCGGGTCCTCATGTTGGTGTCGCCAAAGGTAAAAATGGGGCCCTCCTCGTTGACGCCCTCGGCTACAACAAACTTGAAATGGCCGTCCCGGTCCTGGGTGATGCCCAGGTAGGTGACGGGGCCCAGGTGGGGGTAGAACTGGGTGAGATACCCGCCGCCGGTCTTGCCGTGGAACACGGGGACGATCTTCATGGTGGGCTTTCTGGCGGAGATGTCCGCGTCGCCGGAGCCGCTGTGGCCGATGATGCAGATGTCCTCCTTGAAGTCGATGGAGTACATCTCGGACAGCTGGCCCATGCCCGAGATGGTTTTCAGAATGCTCATAGCCATTGCTACCTTGATATCGCCCTCCACCGCACAGGCCACCCCCTGCTTGATGAGCATGGAGAAGGCGGGGATGAGCATGCTGTCCAGCACCCCGGCCTTGCCCTGGGCAAAGCCGTCGTAATGGGAGGCGATAAAGGCGATGTTCTCATCCTTCACCCACTGCTCGAAGGCCACCACGTATTTTGCCATCTCCCAGACCTTTTCGATGGCGCCGCCGCCCTCAATGTCGAAGGTGTCCAGAATATCCTGGGCCTTGGCCCGGATGGCCTCCTCGTCAGTGATGTCATCTGCGATGGCCCACATCTTTTCCCAGTCGAACTGCTTGGTGTACAGCCACATCCGGTGGTACAGGTTGGTCTCGTCAATATACAAATCCATCATGCCGGGGTAGGGCCGTCCGATCTGGGCCAGGTTGGTATCCCGGAAACGGCGGCGCACCTGGGCGGCTTTACACCAGTCCTCGATCTCCGCCTGCACCTGGGGGTCGCCCCCCTCCACCACCCCGGTGATGACGGCGTGGCGCTTCCCGGCCCGCTCCAGGTCGGCCACCATCTCACCCACCGCGCCGCAGGCGTACAGCTGGCCCAGCCAGGTGGCGGTGTCGGTACCGGCGTAATCCGGGGCCTTCTTTTTCTGGAGGTTGACCAGCACCACGGGCACGTCCAGATCCCGGACGGCGGGGAGCATATTGTAGGACGTGGCGTAGGTCAGGAGCTGGAGAATGACCAGATCCACGTCGGCGGCCCGAAACTTGTCCCCCGCCGCCTGGGCCAACTCCTTGGTGGTGACGATGCCGCCGTCGACGAGCTCCACGGTGCCGGGCAGAGATTTCTTGAAATCCGCATACTGCCCCTCGAACTCGGGAACCAGGGACGGGAACTGAGGCAGATACGCCCCCAAAGCGATGGCGAACACGCCCACTCTGGCCTTTGTGTTGACTAACATGAGACGACCCCTTCCATTTGAATTTTGAGATTGCCCAAAGCGGTGGCCTCGATGGGCAGGGCCACCACCTTTTTCCCTGTGGCTTCTTCCGTCAGCTTGTTCAAAAAGGCGTTTTTCGCCCCGCCGCCTACGATGTACAGCCTTTCATAGGTTTTTCCCGTGTTTTCCTCCAACTCCCGGATGGCGTCCCGGTAGCTCACGGCCAGGGAGCGGTAGGCACAGCGGAAATAGTCCCCCACACTCTCCGGCCTGACGGACAGCGCCCCGTCAAAGGCGGCTTTCATGCTCTCCGGGGCCAGAAACGCCGGGGCGTTGGCATCCACGGTCCCACTGAAAGTGCTGGATTCAGCCTCCTGGACAATCTCCGGAAACGGCTTGTCCGGGCACAGCTCGTCCCGCAGGCGGTTGACGATCCACATGCCCATGATGTTCTTCTGGTAGCGGTTGTAGCCCACCCCGCCCTCGTTGGAGTAGTTGGCGGCCATGCTCTTTGGGTCCGTCAGGGGCTTGGGGGTCTTGACCCCCAGCAGGGACCAGGTGCCGGAGGAGATGTAGAGCAGGGGGGCCCCCGCAAGATCGAACGATCTTGTGGGGAGGGCCGGAGCGACAGAGCGGCCGAGCCGGCCCGCGCCGCGGGCCGGGGAGACAGCGGCGTCCGCGACGGCGAGGATGCCCTCCACGGCGGAGGCGGTGTCGTGGGTGGCACACAGCACCACCTTGACGCCCTCGTACTCCCCGATGGCCGTTCCGGGCCGGCTCAGCTTGGGGAACAACTTTTCGGGTAGGCCAAGTTTTCGGACGAGCTCCAGGTCAAACTCCCTGGTCTGGGCGCTCACCAGCCCGGTGGTGGTGGCGTTGGTGTACTCCTTCGCCTTTACCCCGGTGAGCTTCCACATCAGGTATTCCGGCGCCATGAGGAAGTCCGCCGCCCCCTCCAGCCGCCCCCTTTGCAGGTCGTCGCAGAGCTGGTAAATAGTGTTGAAGGGCTGGAACTGACAGCCCGTGCGGGAATACAGCTCGTCGAACGGGACCTTTTCGTGGACCGCCGGAATGACCGCCTCCGTCCTGCCGTCCCGGTAGGCATAGCAGGGCCGGACCTCCCCGTCCCCCCTCAAAAGCACGTAATCCACGCCCCAGGTGTCGATGGACAGGCTTTCCAGTGGGCCAAATTCGTCCAGCGCCCTGCGGATGCCCTCCTTCACATGGGCCAGGAGCGCGTCCACGTCCCAGGTCAGGTGTCCATTCTCCTCCTTCACCCCGTTGGGGAACCGGTAGACCTCCTTTGTTTTGACCTGCCCATCCTCCCGCCAGCCCACAATGTGCCGGCCCGACGACGCGCCGATGTCCACCGCCAAATAATGTTTCGCCATTGCATCCCCTCCTGATCGTTGTCTCTGTTCAAGTATATTTGATTTCCAGGGAAAAGAAAAGGTCCTTCCAGAAAAAATTACGGACTTTAGGAACCTCTGAACAAATGCCTCTGCGGCGCTTTGCGGATCTTTTCCGCCACAACTTCGTTGTGATTTCTTGAAATAAACACAATTATTCCTGCGAAATCCCGCCTTCGTCGGCACAAGCTTCGCTCAGTCGCTTCCTCCTGCGGAGAAAGCTCCTCCGCTCCGCTGTGCCTCCTCTCCCCACAGAGCCTGAAGGTCGGCTTTGTGGGGACCCCGATGGCGGAAAATCTCTCGCAAATCGCTCTTGCCGATTTATTCAGAGCTTCCTTTATTTGCAATCCGTTCCAGCGCTGTGGCATAATCAGATCATTTTCCGGCGGGGCTTAGGATAAAAAGAGCGCCCCCCGAAGCCCGGGGAGCGCTGCTATTCACGGTTTTGACCGCAGATTACTTGTGGTCCACGCTGTACATGTGCTTGATGAGCTCCAGCACCTTGTTGGAGTAGCCCATCTCGTTGTCGTACCAGGACACGACCTTCACGAAGGTGTCGGTCAGAGCGATACCGGCCTTGGCGTCGAAGATGGAGGTGCGGGGATCACCCAGGAAGTCGCTGGACACCACGTCCTCGTCGGTGTAGCCCAGAATGCCCTTCAGCTCGCCCTCGGAGGCCTTCTTCATGGCGGCGCAGATCTCCTCGTACTTGGCGGGCTTGGCCAGGTTGACGGTCAGGTCGACCACGGACACGTCCAGAGTGGGAACGCGCATGGACATGCCGGTCAGCTTGCCGTTCAGGGCGGGGATGACCTTGCCCACGGCCTTGGCGGCGCCGGTGGAGGAGGGGATGATGTTGCCGGAAGCGGCACGGCCGCCGCGCCAGTCCTTCATGGAGGGACCGTCAACGGTCTTCTGGGTGGCGGTGGTGGAGTGCACGGTGGTCATCAGGCCGTCGGTGATGCCGAAGTTGTCGTTCAGCACCTTGGCGATGGGGGCCAGGCAGTTGGTGGTGCAGGAGGCGTTGGACACGAACTTCATGTCGGGGGTGTAGGCGTCCAGGTTCACGCCGCACACGAACATGGGAGTGCTGTCCTTGGAGGGGGCGGACATGACCACCTTCTTGGCGCCGGCGTCGATGTGGGCCTGGGCCTTCTCCTGGGTCAGGAACAGGCCGGTGGACTCCACCACGTACTCAGCCTCCAGCTTGCCCCAGGGGATGTTCTTGGGGTCGCGCTCGGCGTAGATGGGGATGGACTTGCCGTTGACCACGATGGCGTTCTCGGTGGCGGAAACCTCGCCGTCGAAATGGCCGTGCATGGTGTCATACTTCAGCATATAGGCCAGGTAGTCGGCGGGGCACAGGTCGTTGATGCCCACGATCTCGATCTCGGGATGGTTCACGCTGGCGCGGAAAACCATGCGGCCGATGCGGCCAAAACCGTTAATACCTACTTTGATGCTCATTGGTATCACTCCTTAATATAATTAATGGTGGTGATTGGGTCTCGCGGTATTATTATACTCTAACGGCACGCCAAAGGGAAGAGCTATTGTGAAAAATTTTTCAAACTTTTTTCTAACAGCTTCGGCAAAATGGCAAGAACTGGGGGATTTCACCCTCCTTTTCCCATAAATCGGGAATTTCTTCCGCCTTGACAGGGCTGGTATAATGAGTCTGTGAATTTTGCGAGAGGGGAGAACTCCCTATGACGGAAAAACTCAAGGCGCGGCTGGACGCCATTCTGCCCACCCTCCGGACCCTGGGACAGTGGCTGCTGCTGGCGGGGCTGGCGGGGACGGCCTGCGGACTGGCGGGAGCGGCGTTCACCTGGTGCGTAGCCCAGGCCACGGCCCTGCGGGGGGCCCATCCCTGGCTGCTGTACTGCATGCCCCTGGCGGGGCTGGCCATCGTGTTCAGCTACCGCGCCGCCGGGATGGAAAACGACAGCGGCACCAACCAGATCATTGCCAGCGTCCGGGGCGGGGAGCGCCCCCCGGCGCGGCTGGCTCCGCTGATCTTTTTGGGGTCGGTGCTCACCCACCTCACCGGCGGCAGCGCCGGACGGGAGGGGGCCGCTTTGCAGATCGGCGGCAGTATCTCCGCCGGCATCGGGCGGCTGCTCCGGCTGGGGGACCGCAGCATCAACACCATCATTCAGTGCGGCATGGCGGGGCTGTTCTCCGCCCTGTTCGGCACCCCCCTCACCGCCACCGTGTTCGCCATGGAGGTGGTGAACGTGGGCCATTTCCGCTACGCCGCCCTGTTTCCCTGCCTGTTGTCCGCCCTCATCGCCAACTCCATCCCCCGCTCACTGGGCCTGCCCGCTGAGGCGTATCACCTGACCGGTATGCCGGAAATGGGCCTGCTGCCCATGCTGCAATGCGGGGGGCTGGCTATCCTGGCGGCGCTGGTGTCCATCGCTTTCTGCGTGCTGATGCACGAGACGGGCCGCCTCTATAAAAAATTTATCCCCAATCAGTACCTGCGCTCGCTGGCTGGAGCGGCGCTGGTCATCGTCCTTACCCTGGCGGAGGGCAGCGGCGACTACAACGGCGCGGGCGGGCACATCATCGAGCTGGCGGTGGAGGGACAGGTCCATGTCCCCTGGGCCTTTTTGTGGAAAATGCTGTTCACCGCCCTCACCTTGGGGGCGGGCTTCCGGGGCGGCGAGATCGTCCCTACCCTGTTCATCGGCTCCACCTTCGGGTGCGCCGCAGGGCCGCTTTTCGGGCTGGACCCGGCCTTTGGGGCGGCTGTCTCCATGATCGCCCTGTTTTGCGGCGTGGTGAACTGCCCCCTGGCCTCCATCTTCCTTGCCATCGAGCTGTTCGGCGGAGAGGGCCTGCTGTTCTTCGCCCTGGCCTGCGCCCTCAGCTTCCTGGTCAGCGGGCGGTACTCGCTGTATTCCAGCCAGCGGCTGGTCTATTCCAAACTGGAAGCGCGGCTGGACCAGCCGTAAAAGGGCGTTCCTTTCTGCTCGTGCAGAAAGGAACCAAAGACACGCTCAGGGGGAAGCCCTCCGGGTGAACACGGCCCCAAGGGCGGGCCATGTTCACAGTCGGGCCTCCCCCCGAGACCCCCCTGTTACGAGGGACGCCCTATACGGCGGGTGGACATAGATTTCCGGCGCATGCGGCTTTCGACCCAGATGCTCCTATTTGTGCTGCCGCCGATATCTCGTCATTGGACCGGGTCAGGTCTATTGGACTGCGCCTGAGTCCATGCACCGTGCGGGTGCGTATCAGGGTAAGGCGCCATGACATCTGTGCGGCCCAAAAGATAATCAGTGCTTGTCCCATAATAGTCGGCCAGTTTGATTAAAACATCTGTGGGAATATCCCGGTTGCCACGTTCATATTGCGAATAGCAGACTTGTGAACAGTTCAAATATTCTGCAAGGGTCTTCTGTTTTAAATCCGAATCTTCTCTCAAATCGCGAATCCTTCTATACACCATTTGTGTACTCCTTTCAGCTAATCAGTTCATTTATCGACACACCCAGTACTTCCGCCAGCTTTTTCAATTCGATATCAGTCACAAAGCGCTGACCGCTCTCAATCCGCTGGACGGCATTCTTCTCCAGGTCCAGTCCAGCCAATTGCAATTGACCTGCCAGCTTATTTTGAGATACCTTCGGACGCATAGCCATCCGCAGACGAGCCACATTTTTTCCACACAGGTTCAACGTGCCGTCGGGATTTTTACTTTTGAACATATCCTTATCTTTTTTTGCTATTTGCAGCAGGGTACGGCGTCTTTACATCTGTAAGCCCCAATAAATAATCCACGCTGGTGTGGTAAAATTTTGCCAATGAAATCAGAATTTCCGGCGAAAGGCTCCGTTGGCCCAATTCATAATTGCTATATACTTGCTGAGAGCAATTGATCGCATCGGCTACCTGTGTCTGGGTCAAATCTGAATCTTCCCGCAAATCTCGAATCCTCCGGTACTGAGACATCGTCATCACCTCAACGCCGAATTATATTTACTGCAAAACGTTGTATTTACTTTTACAATGAATTGCAGTAAAATAAATATGAGGTGAAGATTACTATGCGGATATGGGACGGCACGGAACAGCTTTTATATGACGCAAGCCGGGAGCGGGAGCTGATGGATATCTTAGGGATACAGAGCATGGACGAGGTCACCATCATACCCTGGCGTTCTCCCGATACGCCGCCGCAGAACGCCCGCTATGTTCTGCTCAAATTCTATGATCCTGTCATGGACGAGGTGGCATTTGACTTTTTTGCCTATGAAAACGGCGTTTACTCTCATCAAACCTTAGGCGGCGCATGGGTCACTTACCCCCACCATCTGATCCTGGGCTGGGCCTATCCCATCAGCATACAAAAAGGGTAAAAGAGGGCCTGTCCGAATGGACAGGCCCCTAAAAGTTTCTTTTTTCGCTTCCTATTGTCACGCTTCGCCTGTTCGCGACGCGCGGCTTCCTTCCGACTCGGACAAAACCCATCCGGGCCGCTGGCCCTCCTTGGGCTTTTGTCCTCGCTCCAGTCCATCCGCGCTGCTCACGACGGCTCAGCGCTTCTTCTTTTTCTTTTCAAAGAAAAAGTAAGTCCCTTATCTCTGGTACTCAAATTCCAGGTTATACAGGCACACCGCGTCCCCGTCCTGCACGCCCAGATCCTCCAGCTGCTGGTACACCCCGGCGTCCCGGAGCCGCCGCTCGAACCAGTTGCGGCTCTCGTAGTCGGAGAAATTCACGTTGGCCATGAGCTGGCGCAGCCAGGGCCCGTCCACCAGCCAGGTGCCGTCCTCGTCCTGTTCGATTTCCAGCGCCTCCGAGGTGTCCACCTCCGGCGGGCGCTCCACATAGGTGGGCTCGAACACAATGACCGGGGGCAGGGTGGACAGCTCCTGGGCGGCGGCGAACATCAGCTCACGGGTGCCCTGGTGGGTGGCGGCGGACATCTCAAACAGGGGACAGCCCTTGGCCTCTACGTGGGCCCGCAGCCTTGCCAGCAGCTCGGGGTCTTCCATGATATCCACTTTATTTGCCGCCACCAGCATCCGCCGGGAGGCCAGCTCGGGGGACCAGCGCTGGAGCTCCTCACAGATGGCGTCAAAATCGGCCACCGGGTCCCGGCCCTCGGAGCCGGACACGTCCACCACGTGGATGAGCAGGCGGCACCGGTCCACGTGGCGCAGGAAGTCGTGGCCCAGGCCCGCGCCGTCCGCCGCGCCCTCGATGATGCCGGGGATGTCTGCCAGCACGAAGGACTGGTTCTCATCCACCGCCACCACCCCCAGGTTGGGGGACAGGGTGGTGAAATGATAGTTGGCGATTTTGGGCTGGGCCCGGGTGACCACGCTGAGCAGGGTGGACTTGCCCACGTTGGGGAAGCCCACCAGCCCCACGTCCGCCAGCAGCTTCAGCTCCAGCAGCACCTCCCGGTACTGCCCCGGCAGACCCGCCTTGGCAAACCGGGGCACCTGCCGGGTGGGGGTGGCGAAGTGCTGGTTGCCCCAGCCGCCGTTGCCGCCCCGGGCCAGCACGAAGTCCTCCTCCCCGGACATGTCGCAGATGATCTCCTTCGTCTCCAGGTCCCGGACCACAGTGCCCTTGGGGACGCGGATCACCAGGTCGTTCCCATCCTTGCCGGAGCAGCGCTTGCCCTGGCCGTCCTTGCCGTTCTCGGCGGTATATTTGCGCTTGTAGCGGAAGTCCATCAATGTGGACATGTGGGGGTCTACCCGCAGGATGATGTCTCCGCCCCGGCCTCCGTCGCCGCCGTCCGGGCCCCCGGCAGCCACGTATTTTTCCCGGTGGAAGGCCACCGCGCCGCCGCCGCCCGCCCCCGCCCGGACGGTGATGCGGGCGGTGTCGATAAATTGATTGGCCATAAAGACCTCCTTACTGTATCTGCTCCCAATCGATCTTCTTGTCTTTGAAATAGTATTCCCGGTCGTGGTCGTTTATCTCCCGCAGGATCTTGCAGGGATTGCCCACCGCAATCACATTGGATGGGATATCCTTTGTGACCACGCTGCCCGCGCCCACCACCACGTTGTCGCCGATGGCGACGCCGGGAACCACGATCACTCCCGCCCCCAGCCAGCAGTTCCGTCCGATGCGCACCGGGGCGTTATATTGGTACAGCTTCTCCCTCAGCTCGGGCAGGATGGGGTGGCCCGCCGTGGCGATGACCACATTGGGGCCGAATTCGGTGTAATCTCCCACGTAAATGTGAGTATCGTCCACAAAGGTACAGCCGAAATTCACATAGATGCTACTTCCAAAATGGATGTGGTGTCCGCCCCAGTTCGCGTAGAAGGGGGACTCGATATAACATCCCTCGCCAACCTCCGCGAACATCTCTTTCAGCATGGCTGCCCGCTTCTCCTGCTCCATCGGCCTGGTGTGGTTGAACTCATACAGACGGTCCAGATATTTGGTCTGCTCCGGCACAAGGCTGGGGTCTCCGGGCAGGTACAGCTCGCCGCTGTGCATTTTTTCACGGATGTCCATAAATAAATATCTCCCATTTTTAAAGAAAAAGCCGCAAACGGTCCCCCGTTTGCGGCTTTTCAGGCAAATTTTACTGGGCGATCTCCACAATGGAGACCTGCTTGCGGTCCTTGCCCAGGCGCTCGAACTTCACCTTGCCGTCCTTAAGGGCGAACAGGGTGTCATCGCTGCCCTTGCCCACGTTGACGCCGGGGTGGATGTGGGTGCCGCGCTGGCGCACCAGGATGTTGCCCGCCAGCACAAACTGGCCGTCGGCCCGCTTCACGCCCAGGCGCTTGGCCTGGGAGTCACGGCCATTCTTGGTAGAGCCGCCGCCCTTTTTATGGGCGAAGAACTGGATATTGAGCTTCAGCATAGTCGTTTCCGTCCTTTCTGTCAAAGGTTGAGGACCTCAGTCCTTTTCGTCTTCATCATCCAGCAGGACGATGAGATTTTCGGGGTATTCCTCCGCCATAGCCTGGAGGTAGACCATCATCCCCGTCAACAGGTTCTGACAGGTATATTCGTTCTCCTCACTCAGCCGGTTGGGGAGCTTGAGGGAAATGCGGGCGGTTTCCTCCCGGGCCTTCACCGGGGCCCCCAGGCCCAGCACCTCGTTGATGGTACACTCGGTGAGCCCCACGACGGCGGAGACGGCGGCGCAGACGATGTCTGACCCCTTCTCTGCGTACCCGCTGTGGCCCTCCACCAGGAAGCCGTCGATGCGGCCGGATCCGCTGTGGAAGGTGACGGTGGTCATAGCCGGTTCCCTCAGGCGTTGACCTTGGTGATCTCCACCTTGGTGTAGGGCTGACGATGGCCCTGACGGCGGCGGTAGTTCTTCTTGGGCTTGTACTTAAACACCAGCACCTTCTTGCCCTTGCCGTTCTTCACCACGTTGGCGGTGACGGAGGCTCCGTCCACGGTGGGGGCGCCGAATTTGGCGTTGTCGCCGTCCAGGACGGCCAGCACCTTGTCAAAGGTGACGGTGTCGCCGGCTTCCACGTTCAGCTTCTCGATGTAGAGGGTATCGCCCTCGGCCACCTTGTACTGCTTACCGCCGGTCTCGATGATCGCGTGCATATCTGCACTCCTTTCCTTTATTACGGGCTCGCTGTCGGGGGCGGGGAGTTGTTCCCACTTGCTGTCACGCTGCGAAGCGGCCAGGACGTTCGGTCGCTTTCCCTCCGCCTCGCTTCACAAACAGAATCGCTCTGCGATTCTTGGTTTGCAAAGCTCGCTCCGGTCCAAGCTCCCTCACTGTCCGCTTCTCCGCGCTTCTTCTTACCCATTCAAAGCGGCTTTAGTAGTATATCAATCCAGTTTTGTAAAGTCAAGAGGTTTTCCCTGATTTTCGCACTTTATTTTACTTTTTTGAGCCAGCACCGCCTGGAAATCAGCGGCGGTCCGTTTCGCGGCGGATATCTTGTCCCAGCTCTCCAGATATTCCTTGGCGTACTTGGGGTTGTTCAGCCGGGTGATTTTCCGGTTGTCGTAGTCCACCAGCTTGGTGATCCCTCCGGCCCCCAGGGACAGCACCGTCTGCAATTCCTCCATCATCACAATGTTATAAGCGCAGACCGTCCCCGGCTTTGCCCAGCCCACGTTCTCAAAGGACCCCGACATATATTTTTGACGATACAGGTAATAGGGCGCGTAACCCGCGGCCCGCAGCCGTTCCGACGCCGCCGCCAGCATAGCCTCCACCGTCTCCGGCGCGGGCAGCTCTCCGCCCTCCTCGGTGAGCCGGGACCCCTTTTTCAGAGCCAGGGTGTGGACGGTGATATTTTCCGGGTCCATAGCCAGCACCCGGTCCAGGGTGCGCTCGAAACCCTCTAGTGTGTCGGCGGGCAGTCCGGCGATCAGGTCCATATTCACCAGTCCGCCGAAATGTTCCTTTGCCAGCGCCATGGCTTCCACAATTTCCGCCGCTGTGTGGGCCCGCCCCATGGCCCGCAGAACGTGGTCCTCCATAGTCTGGGGATTGATGGAAATGCGCTGAATACCGTGTTTTTTCAACATTTCCAGCTTTTCCGCCGTGATGGTGTCGGGCCGCCCCGCCTCCACGGTGAACTCGGCGCACCGCTCCATGGGCAAAAAGTTTTCCACAGCGGACAGAACTTTGTGGAGCTGTTCCGCCGGCAGGGTGGTGGGAGTGCCGCCGCCCATGTAGGCGGCGCTGATGTGCAGTCCCCTCTCCCGAAGCAGGTTTCCCGCAAGTTCAATCTCCTTACATAGCGCGTCCACGTAGGGCTCCACCAGGGACAGGGAGCGCTTCACATCGGCGGAGATGAAGGAACAGTAGGCGCACCGGGTGGGACAGAAGGGGATTCCTATATACAGCGCCAGGCTGTCCCCAGCCAGCCCCCTTTGGACCTCAAGGGCCGCCTGGGCGCACTCCGCCGCCAGCGCCGCCCGGGGCGGGGACACCCGGTAGACCTCCCGCAGCTCCCGCTCCGCCTCCGACCGGGTCCTGCCCGCCGCCATGGCCCGGGTGGGCAGCTTCACCGGCCGCACCCCCGTCAGCGATCCCCAGGGCAGCTCATGGCCCAGCAGGGCGGTCCCCGCCTGGTAAAAGGCCTGTTTCAAGGCGTGGGATACGGTGTGGTACACTGACTCCGCCCGCTCATCCAGCGCTTCCGCCGGAAAGCTGACCACGCCCCGTTCCTGTTTTTCTCTCAGCCTCACCAGGGCGCTGACCTGGGCCAGCTCCGGCCCCCGGCGCAGGGTGATGGTCACTCCGTCCTCTTCCGGGGACAGGCCCTCCGGGTACTCGGGCCGCTGGCCGGGGAAGAGGGTGAGCAGCATCTGCTCCGTGGGAAAGCAGTATTTTTCCGGATTCCAGGGCCAGTTTTCCTCTCGCAGCCAGAGCTTCATCTCAGCCCCTCAGAGCCGCCCGGACGCAGTAGTTGGTCTCCCGCTCCCGGTTCAGGGTGGACCGCCCCTCGTGGCCGGGGAGCACCTGATAGTCCCCCTCCAGCTGGGCCAGCCGTTTCAGTGACTTCATGATCTGTCCCTCGTCGCCGCCGGGGAAATCGGTGCGTCCCATGGACCCGGCAAACAGGGTGTCCCCGGTGAACAGCACGTCCTCCGCCCGGAGGGTCACCGAGCCGGGGGTGTGGCCGGGGGTCTCCAGCACTTCAATTTTGATTCCGTCCATCTCCACCACATCGCCCTCCTTATAGGGCGTAATGTCCCCGAAGGCGCGGACGGTGGGGAACCGCTCCCCGAACATGCCGGTGGTCTCTCCCTCGCCCCAGTCGGCGGGGTGGCAGTAGACAGGCAGGTCCGGCCACTCCTCCCGCAGGCCGGGTATGCCCAAAATGTGGTCAAAGTGGCCGTGGGTGAGAAATACGGCTTCCGCCTCCAGCCCCTTGTCCACCAGCCACCGGGCCACCTGCTCCCCCTGGTCGCCGGGGTCCACGACGCCGCACTTATACCCGCCATCTTTGCGGAAAATATAGCAGTTGGTGCCGATCTGGCCCAGACGCAGTACGCTGATCTCCATAATATCACCTCGTTATGTTTTTAAGGGCCTTCCTTTTTTCTTTGAAAAGAAAAAAGGAAGCGAAAAAAGAAACTTTTAAACCTTTCTCTTTCCTATCCCGTTTATTAACTGAAAGGCCGGACAAAAACCTGTCTGTTTCTGCCCGGCCTTAACCTTACTTCATAAACGTTTTTTCATCTATTTCTCTTGTCCCGTCGCCGGGCGGCAATTTAATTCTTACTACCTTTTTCGTCAGCGAATTAAAGTTCTTTTTGCCTGCTTTTTCTCAGTCCTTTTTTATTCTCGTCGCCGGGCGGTAATTTAACTCTTACCACCTTTTTCGTCAGCGAATTAAAGTTCTTTTTGCCTACTTTTTCTTTCAAGAAAAAGTAGGTCACATCTTGCCGGGGTCGTAGGCCACCACCGTGCGGCGGTTGGGCTCGGTGCCGGTGGAGAAGGTGGACACGCCGGGGTAATCCTGGAGGGCGGTGTGGATCACGTGGCGCTCGTAGGCGTTCATGGCCTCCAATGTAATGTTCCGGCGGTACTTGACCACCTTGCCCGCCGTCTTGCGGGCCAGGCGGTTCAGGGACTCCTCCCGGCGGGCCCGGTAACCCTCGGCGTCCACGTGGATGCGGACCCGGTGGCTGCGGCCCTTGTTCACCGCGTAGCCGGTAAGCTGCTGGATGGCGTCCAGGGTCTCCCCCCGGTGGCCGATGAGAGCGCCCATGTTCTCCCCCTCCAGCACCACCTGATAGGTGTCGCCATCCCGGGTCACCACAGGGACGGCCTCCACCCCCATATGCTCAAACAGGCCGGTCTGGAACTTTACAATGGCGGCGGCCACGTCGTCGTCCACCGCCTCTCCCCTGGGGGCGGGAGCGGGCTTCGGGGCAGGGGCGGGTTTCTCCGCCTTGGGCGCGGGCTGGGGTTTCGGCTGAGGCTTGGGCTCGGGGCGGGGGGGCTTGGGCGGGATAGGCTTCTCAGGCTTGGGCGTGGGAGCGGGCTTGACCTCCGCCACGGGCTCGGGAACAGGCGCCGGCTCGTCGGGAGCCTCGTAGGTGAGCTTTACCTTAGCGGGCACCGAACCGATGCCCAGAAAGCCGGTCTTGCCCCGGTCCAGAATCTCCACGGATACGTCGTCCCGGTCCATACCCAGATAGGCCAGACCCTTGGCAATGGCCTCATCCTCGGTCTTGGCGGTGAATTCCATGTATTTCAGCACGAAACTGCACTCCTTTGTCAAGTGTTGAATGAAATCCGATGGTTTGGTTTACTTCTCCTCGTCGTCTTCGGCGTAGGCTTCCTCGTAGTCCCCGTTGTCCTCGCTTTCTTTCGCGGGAAGCTGATTGTCACTGGGTGCGGCCTCAATATCAATCTTTTCCCCCAAAGCGACAAACTTTTGCTCAGTTTCGGCCTTCTCAGCGGCCTCCGCCTGGGCGGCCAGCTCCGGGTTGGACTGGGCCACGATGGCCTTTTCCTCCTCGGTGAGCTCTGCAGGCTCCTCCTCAGCGGGCTTGGCGGGGCCGTTGGGGTCCCAGTAGGGGGTGACGGGGTATCGGTTGGGGTCGTAGGCGCGGCCCCGGGCATAGGCCCGCAGGCCCTCCCGGCTGGCGGACAGATCCACACCAGGCTCCTTGCTCTTCTTCTGGTGGGCCTTCTTGGGGTCCTTGCCGGCGGCGATGGCGGCGGCCTTCTTCTCGGCGGCAATGCGGCGGCGCTCCTTCTCGGCCTCCTTGGCCTTAATGGCCTGCTCTTCCATCTCCTTCTGGGCGGCCTCGTAGTCCTTGCGGAGCATTCTGCCGCAAATTAACTCCTGCACCATGCCCAGCAGGGAGTTGGCGATCCAGTAGATACACATACCGGCGGGGAGGGCGAAGCCAATCCACAGCGACATGAGGGGCGCCATCAGCATGATGGACCAGTTCATCTTTGGAGCGGGCTGGTCCTTATTCATCTGGTTCGTTTTTTGCAGCACCAGGCTGGATACCACAGACAGCACGGCGGAGATCACAGGCAGCAGGAACAGCCCGATGGAGCCCCAGTTCAGCCCGTTCTCCCAGAACATCAGCTTGGGAACCTGGGACAGGTCGATACCGAAGAAATCAAAATTGATGATGAATACGCTGGCGGCGGAAGCGCCCACAGCGGCCTTGGCTGCGTTCAGATTGCCGGTGTTCAGCATGGAGGCCAGGATCAGCTCGTTGGAACCGCCGATGGTAAAGTCGGTCCAGCCCACCGCGGAGGCCACGGCCTTCACCGCGTCCTCCGTGAGCCACATCATGTACTTCAGAGGACGGCGGATGATGGCATACAGGGGGTACAGCACGGCGATAGGGATGAGCTGCCAGCCGCAGCCGCTCATGGGGCTGGCATTGTTCTCAGCGTAGAACTTCTGAACCTCTTGGTTGTAGCGTTCCTTATCGTTGCCGCAGCGCTTCTGGATCTCCTGGACCTGGGCGTTGAGCACATTCATCTTAATCATGCCCTTTTTGCCCTTCAGGTTCAGGGGGAAGAGGACGATCTTGATGACGATGGTAAACAGGAACAGGGCGATGCCATAGCTGTCAAACACCTGGCAGAACAGCTTCAGCAGCCAGCTGAACGGGGTCATGAGGATTTGCCAAATATCCATGTTTGGCCTCCTAAATTCGTTTGATTTTCTTGGGCGGGACAGGGTCGTAGATGAAGTTTTTGTCCCTGTGGAAGGGGTGGCACCGCAGAATGCGCCACAGGGCCAGCGCCCCGCCCTTCACCGCCCCGTGGACCTCCACCGCCTCCAGGGCGTATGTGGAACAGGTGGGGATGAACCGGCAGCAGGGGGGACGGAAGGGAGAGATATCCCGCCGGTACCAGCGGATGAGGGCCAGCAGCAGTTTTTTCACTTGGACCCTTCCTTTTTCAGCAGCTCCAGCTTGTCCGCCAGTTTCAAAAAGGACTTCTCCAGCTGGTGATAATCGCTGGAGGCGGCCCGTGTCCGGGCCACCACCACCAGGTCCCGGCCTCCGGCCATCTGGTCCTCGTGGAGGCGGTAGATCTCCCGCAGGCGGCGGCGCACCCGATTGCGCACCACGGCATGGCCCACCTTGGTGGACACGGTGAGGCCCAGCCGGTTCTCCCGCCGGCCGTTGCCCCGGACATAGAGGGCCAAACGGCTGTCGGCGGCTGTCTTACCTCTGTTGTACGCCCGGCGGAACAGGTGGTTTTCTTTGAGAGATACGGTTTTCTTCATACGACCTCCATTGGGAAAACAGACATAGGGGCGAGGGATGTTTCCCGCGCCCCGAGTCCTATTTTATCCCGATGTGTGCGCCATCAGTGGCTCAGGCGGACGCGGCCCTTGGCGCGGCGGCGGGCGAGGACCTTGCGGCCGTTGCTGGTAGCCATGCGCTGACGGAAGCCGTGGACCTTGGAGCGCTGACGCTTTTTGGGCTGATAGGTACGCTTCATGCGGGAACACCTCCTGTACGATTTTGCGCGTCTCCCTGCCCGGGGCGGCGCGCTCCACAACGCCTGTCAAAGGCGCGGTTGGCAAATATCGCGCGCAAATCACGCTTCTTGTGATTATACCTTGATTTATTCCCGCTGTCAACAAAAAATCGGCAATATTCTTTTCCACCCCGCCGGACACAAGATATTGTGCCCTTTTTTTGTCCTGTGCCCGTTTCGCCAAAAAAGCGGAGCCGTCTTAAGACACTATTATATAAAAGAATGGTGAAAAACTCTTGTATACCGCTTCCTTTTTTGGTATAATTGATTAGTTGCGATATCAGTAAATTTAGGAGGCTGCCGCCCATGAAATCCGCTGCCGACGTGTGGGAAAAAGTAAAAAACCTGATGGAGGGCAGCATGACAGCCGTCGCCATCGAGACCTGGTTCGGCGATGTGGAAGCGGTGGCCCTGGAGGACACCCGGCTGGTGCTGTGCGTGCCTACCGACTTCAAACGGAACATCATCCGCACCCGGTTCCAGCCCGGGGTGGAGGCGGCGCTGAAGGAGCTGTTTTCCTTTGAAGTGGACGTGGCCCTGCTGCTCCCCGAGGAGCGGGAGGCCTACACCCGCCAGGCCGCCGTCCCCGCTCCAACCGGGGACGAGTCCGACCGCTACACCTTTGAGCGGTTTGTGGTGGGCTCCACCAACCGCTTTGCCTTCACCGCCGCCCAGAAGGTGGCGGAGGAGCCGGGCGGGGCCTACAACCCCCTGTTCATCTACGGCCAGTCCGGGCTGGGCAAGACCCACCTGCTCCATGCCATCGCCAACCGGGTGCGGAAGAACAGGCCTGGGTGGCGGATCATGTATGTCCAGAGCGAGGACTTTGTCAACGAGCTCATCGGCAACCTGCGCCGGGGCATTGACATGCAGGGCTTCCGGGACAAATACCGTCAGGTGGACCTGTTTCTCATGGACGACGTGCAATTTATTGCGGGCAAGGACTCCAGTGAAGAGGAGCTGTTCCATACCTTTAATACCCTGTACGAGCAGAAAAAACAGATTGTATTCACCTCCGACCGGCCTCCCCACGAGATGCTCCGGCTGGAGCAGCGGCTGAAAACCCGATTTGAGCAGGGCCTGCCCGCCGACATTCAGCCCCCGGACTATGAAACCCGGGTGGCTCTGCTGAAGAACAAGGCCCTGGAGCGGGGGATCTCCCTGCCAGATCCGGTACTGTCCTACGTGGCGGAGAACATTACCTCCAACGTGCGGCAGATCGAGGGCGTGGTCAACAAGATCATGGCCTTCCAGGAGCTGATGGGGGCCCAGGTGGACGTGGAGACCACCATCCGGGCAGTGCGGGACATTCTGCGGGCCAAAGAGAACTTCCTGCCCTCCGCCGAGACCATCATTCAGGAGGTGGCCCGGTTCTACGAGCTGGACGCCGCCGCCATCACCGGCCAGAGCCAGAACAAAGAGATCAGCACGGCCAGAAACGTGGCTATGTACATCATCCGGGAGATGACCCAGCTGTCCCTGGCGGAGATCGGCCAGCAGTTCGGCGGGCGGCACCACTCCACGGTGCTCAACTCCATCAACCGGGTGGAGAAGATGATGAAGACTCAGCCGGAGCTGATGGAGATCATCCGGGACATCACCAACGCGGTGAACTCTGCCTATTGATATGTTCCTTTCTGCCCGTGCAGAAAGGAACCAAAGACACGCTTAGGGGGCAATCCGCCGGTTCGGCTTCGAGCGCCAAGGGCGCGCTCTCGCTCACAGGCGGCTTTCCCCCTAAGGACCCCCTGTTTTACGGGGGAGCTCGATACGCAGCGCGGCTGCAAACCCTCCCGGCGCACAGGGTCTTGACTGACATCACCCTATTGGCGCTGTCGCTTATATCCAGGTACTGTAAATCAGTGGGTCCATACACTGCGCCTCAACTTATGCGCCTTTCGGCGCGGATTTTAATACCCTAAACTTCCACAGTTTTGCGGGCTGTGCTGTGGAAGCTTGTGGAGGCACAGAGACAGCGGACAGACCCTGTTTGAACTGTGGGAAATTTGTGAAGGATACTGTGGATGGGAAAAGCCTTGAAATTCCCTGCTTTTCCAAGTTTTCCACAGCTTCCGCGCCCCCTACGGACTACTGCGTCATTTTAACCCCTTCCTCTCCTTGCGGAGGAGGGAGAAAGGAAGCACCCTATGAAATTTTCCTGTGAAAAAGCCATCCTGCAAGCCGCCGTTACCACCGCCGGACGGGTGGTAGCCGCTAAGAGCTCCATCCAAGCGTTGGAAGGCGTCCTCATCGAAGCGGACATTGACGGTCTGTGCCTCAGCGGCTACAACCTGGAGACCGGCATCGTCACCAAGGTGTCCGCCGACGTGGCGGAAGGCGGAGCCATTGTGCTGTCCGCCCGGCTGTTCGGCGAAATGCTCCGCCGGATGCCCGACGACGTGGTGTCCATCTCCACTGAGGGTTTTTCCGTCCACATCCAGGGCGGGCCCACCTCCTACGACATCATGGGCAGCAGCGACGAGGACTTCCCTGACCTGCCATCCGTGGACGACGGAAACGGCCTGACCATCACCCAAGGAGATTTGCGGGCCATGATCGGCCAAACCACCTTTGCCGTCAGCGACAATGAAAGCCGTCCCATCCACACCGGCGCCCTCTTTGAGGCCGACGGCCAGGAGCTCACCATGGTGGCGGTGGACGGCTACCGGCTGGCCCTGCGCCGGGAGAAGCTGCTGAGCCAGGACGGGGCGGAAAAGCTGTCCTTTGTGGTCCCCGGCGCGGCGCTGAAAGAGGTGGAGAAGATCTGCGCCGACTCCGACGAGCCGGTGACGGTCACCCAGGGGGACCGCCACGTCACCTTCCAGATCGGCGACACCCTGCTGGTGGCCCGGCGGCTGGAAGGGGAATTCCTCAACTACCGCCAGACCATTCCCCAGAACAACGCCATTGTGCTGGAGGCGGAGGCCGCCGACCTCCAGCGGTCCATCGACCGGGCCTCCCTCATCATCAACGACAAGCTGAAAAGCCCCCTGCGGTGCAAATTCGACGACGGTGTGCTGTCCATCACCTCCAAGACCGCCATGGGCTCGGCCTTCGACTCCTGTCCCATCGACGGCGACGGCAAGGGGCTGGAAATCGGCTTTAACAACCGCTTCCTCATGGACGCGGTAAAAGCCGCCCCCGCCCAGCGGGTGCGGCTGGAGCTGAACACCGCCACCTCCCCCTGCCTGGTCCTGCCCCAGGCGGGCGAGCCGGACAACTTCTTATATATGGTACTGCCGGTGCGGCTGCGGGCGGCGGAATGAAAAGGGTTGGTTCTCTTTCTTGAAAGAAAGAGAACCAGAAAGAACTTTAATTCGTAACCAGCATATTGCGTAACTGTTAAAGTTCTGCTCGGTAACGAGACAGAGACAGATTTTGATCCGTTTCCAATTGTAAGGTTATATTTTATTTAAGAATCAGTCTAAAAGTCTTTCTTTTTGCCTCTTTTTCTTTCTTCAGAAAGAAAAAGAGGGCCCTTACGCCGCAAAATAGGAGAGCACTGTTATGAAAGAGGAGCACATCAAAATCAACACGGAGTATATTAAACTGGACGCGCTGCTGAAATTCGCCGGGGCGGCGGAGACCGGCGGAGAGGCTAAGCTGGCGATTCAAAATGGCGAGGTCAAGGTCAACGGCGAGACCTGCACCATGCGGGGCAGGAAGCTGCGTCCCGGCGACCGGGCCGAGCTACCCGGCCTGACGCTGGTGGTAGAATGACCGTCGATCAGATATCCCTGGACTGCTTCCGAAATTACGTCCATGGAGAGGCCCGGTTTCATCCCGGCGTCAACGTGATCGTGGGGGAAAACGCCCAGGGCAAGACCAACCTGTTGGAGGCCGTGGCCTACCTGTCTTCCGCCTCCTCCCACCGGGCCCGGTATGACCGGGAGCTGATCCGGCACGGCGCGGACCGCGCCTTTCTCAAGGGGAGCGTCACCAGCCGAGAGCGGACCATGGTCCTGGAGGCGGACCTCTGCCGAGGGGCCCGCCGCCAACTGCGTTCCAACGGGGTGAAGCTGAAGACAGCAAGTGAACTGTCCGGCATATTAAACACTGTGTTGTTTTGTCCCGAGGATTTGTACCTCATCCGGGAGGGGGCGGAGGCCCGGCGGCGGTTTCTGGACAGCTGCATCTGCCAGCTCCGGCCCCGGTACGCCCAGGCCCTGGCGGAGTATAAGCGGCTGTACCAGCACAAGACCCGGATCTTGAAGGACAGTGAACAGCACCCCTCGCTGTTGAACGCCCTGGACGACTTCTCCCTGCGGATGGCCCAGTGCGGGGCGGTGATCGTCCACTACCGGGCCCACTTTGTCAAGCGGCTGGTGGAGGCCGCCCCGCCCATCCACGCCGACTGCTCCGGGGGACGGGAGAGCTTGGGGCTCCGGTATGAGACCGTGTCCACCGTCGCCGACCCAGAGGCCCCGCCCAAAGTCCTCCTGCCCCAGCTGATGGCCCACCAGGAGGCCCACCGGGAGGCGGAAATCGCGGCGAAAACCTGCCTGTCCGGCCCCCACAAGGACGAGCTGGCGGTGGAGATCAACGGGGAGTCCGCCAAAGCCTACGCCTCCCAGGGCCAGACCCGGACGGCGGCGCTGGCGCTGAAGCTGGCGGCCCGCGATATTTTCCGTCAGGAGACGGACGAATGGCCAGTGCTGCTGCTGGACGACGTGCTCAGTGAGCTGGACGCAAAACGTCAGGAATTTGTACTGAACCGCATCACCTCCGGGCAGGTGTTCATCACCTGCTGTGAGGAGGAAAAACTGGCGCGGTTAAAAGAGGGAAAAGCGTTCCATGTCAGAGATGGAACCCTGCTTCCCGCATAGAGAAGCCCACCGGGGCCTCCGGCGGGGTACTTTCTCTCATGTGAGAGAAAGTACCCAAAGAGAACACTTAAGGGAGAAAATCCGGCTCGGCTTCGAGCGCAAAGAGCGCGCTCTTGCTCGCAGGATTTTCCCCCTCTAAGAATCCTCATTTTTACGGGAGAGCCCGACACGAGAGACGGAAATTGCCCTTTCGGCGCGTGGGGCTTTCGATTGGCGTCCCCCTATTTGCGCTGCCGCTTGTGTCTGGGCGCGGAACGTGAGCAAGGTCCACAAACTGCGCCTCAGAAGCACACCGCTGGACCCGAGTCTGTGGTCGTCAGCCCTCCTCAAACATGTGCGGCACTCCAGAGGCGCGTCCTGAAGGCGCGGCTTCGTGGACCTAATTTACAGCCGGTGCCTGAACACAAGCGGCAGCACAAATAGGGGAGAATCAGTCCCGACCCCGCGCGCCGGAAGGGTACGCGCCCTTTCCCGTATAGGGCTCCCCCGTAAAACAGGGGGTCCTTAGGGGGAAAGCCGCCTGTGAGCGAGAGCGCGTCCTTAGCGCTCGAAGTCGAACCGGCGGATTGCCCCCTAAGCGTGTCTTTGGTTCCTTTCTGCACGAGCAGAAAGGAACGCCCCCGGCAGGGAAGGAGATGTGGAGGTGTACCTCCATCTAGGCCAAAACGTGATGGTCCGAACCAAAGACGTCGTCGGCGTCTTTGATCTGGACAACACCACCTGGTCCTTCCGGACCCGCCGCTTTCTGGAGCGGGCGGAGCAAGAGGGACGGGTGTTTCCCGTGGGAGAGGACCTGCCCCGTTCCTTTGTCCTGACGGAGGGCGGGGACGGGGAACCGAAGGTCTACCTCACACCCCTCTCTCCAGCGGCGCTGGCCGCCCGGGGAGCGCGGGATCTCCCAATATGAGACCTGTCATCGAAAAGGAGGCTGTTATATGGAATCCATTGAATACCTGTGGAAGGACAGAAAACGCCGTCTGGGCCTGCCCCTGTCCTTTACCCGGTACTCCCTCAGCGGGGACTGGCTGTTCTGCGAAACCGGCTTTCTCAATCTGAGAGCGGACGAAGTGCTGCTCTACCGGGTGCAGGACCTGGAGCTCACCATGACTCTGGGCCAGCGGATCTTCGGGGTGGGTACGGTGTGCGTCCACTCCTCGGACAAGAGCATGCCCCATTTGGATTTGAAAAATGTGAAGCATCCCCGCCAGGTGAAGGAGCTGATCCATCAGAGCGTGGAGGAGGCCAAGAACCGCCGCCGTATGCGGGCCACCGAGCTGCTGGGCAAGGACGGCCCCAATCTCCATGACGAGGACGACCTGGACTTCATCCCGGATGAGGACGACGGGGACGAGATCGAATAATTTAGACTTAGCGGAGGAACATCATGGCAGAAGAACGCAGCGAATTGAATGAAATGAACACCACCCAGACCGACCACGAGTACGGCGCGTCGGAAATTCAGGTGCTGGAGGGCCTGGAGGCCGTCCGCAAGCGCCCGGGCATGTATATCGGGTCCACCTCCAGCTCGGGCCTGCACCATCTGGTATACGAGATCGTGGACAACGCCATCGACGAGGCTTTGGCGGGCTACTGCGACCACATCACCGTGGAAATCCTGGAGGGCGACGTAATCCGTGTCACCGACAACGGCCGGGGCGTCCCCGTGGACATCCAGGCTCAGACGGGACGGCCCGCCCTGGAGGTGGTGTATACCGTCCTCCACGCCGGCGGCAAGTTCGGCGGCGGCGGTTATAAGGTGTCCGGCGGCCTTCACGGCGTGGGCGGCAGCGTGGTCAACGCGCTGAGCGAATGGATGGAGGTCCGGGTCCACAAAAACGGCCAAATTTATGAGGTCAAGTTTTCCCGGGGAAATATGACCCAGGAAATGACCGTCATCGGGACCACTGATAAGACAGGCACCGAGGTGGTGTTCAAGCCCGACCCCGAGATGTTTGAGGACACCGTGTACGACTACGAGACCCTTCACCGCCGTATGCGGGAGCAGGCGTTTCTCAACGCGGGCGTGCGCATTTTCATCGCCGACCGCCGCCCGGGGCACGAGACGGAGGAATCCATGCACTATGAGGGCGGCATCCGGGAGTTCGTCACCTTCATCAACCAGAACAAGTCCCCGCTCCACGAGCAGGTCATCTATATGGCGGGCTCCAAGGACGACTCCATGGCGGAGATCGCCATGCAGTACTGCGAGGACAGCTACAACGAGATCATCGTCTCCTTTGCCAACAACGTGCATACCCCCGAGGGCGGCATGCACGAGGAGGGTTTGAAGCGGGCCCTGACCACCGTACTGAACGCTTACGGCAAAAAGGCGAAGCTTTTAAAGGACGAGGAAAAGGTGTCCGGCGAGGACTGCCGGGAGGGCCTGACCTGCGTCATCTCCGTCAAGCTGACCGAGGCCCAGTTCGAGGGCCAGACCAAGGCCAAGCTGGGCAACAGCGAGATGCGCACCCTGGTGAATAACGTGGTGTCGGACAAGCTGGAGCAGTTCCTGGAGGAAAACCCCGCCGTGGGCAAGGCCATCCTGGAAAAGGCCCTCATGGCCAGCCGCGCCCGGGAGGCCGCCCGGAAGGCCCGGGAGTCCGTCCGTCGCAAGACCGCCTTGGAGTCCGGCCAAATGCCGGACAAGCTCCAGGACTGCAATGAGCGTGACCCGGCCCTGTGCGAGCTGTATATCGTGGAGGGCGATTCCGCCGCGGGCTCGGCCATTGACGGCCGGGACAGCCGCTTCCAGGCCATTCTGGCCATGTGGGGCAAGATGCTCAACGTGGAGAAGGCCAGGGCCGACAAGATTTACGGCAATGATAAGCTGTACCCCCTGGTCCTGGGCCTTGGCGCGGGCATCGGGGACGAGTTCAACATCGAAAAGCTGCGCTACCACAAGATCATCATCATGTCCGATGCCGACGTGGACGGCGCCCATATCCGCACCCTTCTGCTGACCTTCTTCTTCCGCTATATGCGGCCCCTGATTGAGCGGGGTTATGTCTATTCCGCCGTGCCTCCGCTGTACAAGCTCACCCGGGGCAAGACCCAGCGGGTGGCCTACTCCGATGAACAGCGGGACGAGATCTCCGCCGAGATGCGGGGAGACAACCCCAACGCCAAGGTGGACATCAGCCGCTTCAAGGGCCTGGGCGAGATGGACCCGGAGGAGCTGTGGGAGACCACCATGGACCCGGAGCGCCGTACCCTGCGCCGCATTACCCTGGAGGACGCGGTGGCGGCGGACCACATTTTCACCATCCTCATGGGTGAGAAGGTGGAACCCCGGAAGGAATGGATCGAAGAAAACGCCAAATACGCCCTGAACGTGGATTACTGAGGAGGTGACGGATCATGGGTCACAATCGAAGCTATAAACCGGAAGATATTGCTTTCCCCAATCAGGTCATCACCCAATCTGAGCTGGTCAAGGAGATGACCGAGAGCTATAAGGATTACGCCATGAGCGTCATCGTGGGCCGCGCCCTGCCCGATGTGCGGGATGGCCTGAAGCCCGTCCACCGCCGCATTTTGTATTCAATGCACGAGAGCGGGCTGACCTCGGATAAGCCCTTTAAAAAATCGGCCTCCTGCGTGGGCGACGTGATGGGCCACTACCACCCCCACGGCGACGCGTCTATTTATGACGCGGTGGTCCGCCTGGCCCAGAAGTTTTCCATGCGCTATCCCCTGGTGGAGGGCCACGGAAACTTCGGCAACGTGGACGGCGACCCCCCCGCCGCGCCCCGTTACACCGAGGCCCGGATGGCAAAAATCGCAAGCGAAATGCTCCGGGACATCGACAAGGATACCGTGGACTGGGACCCCAACTATGATGAAAGCTTGCTGGAGCCCCGGGTTCTGCCTAGCCGCTTCCCCAATCTGCTGGTAAACGGTTCCTCCGGCATCGCCGTGGGCATGGCCACCAACATCCCGCCCCATAATCTGAAAGAGGTCATCAACGCCACCATCTGCGTGCTGGACGATGAAAACGCCACCCTGTCCGACCTGATGGAGCACATCAAGGGCCCGGACTTCCCCACAAAGGGCATCATCATGGGCCGGGCGGGCATCCGCGCCGCCTACGCCACCGGACGGGGCAAAATCGTCCTCCGGGCCCGCACCGAGTTCGAGGAGTTCGGCAAGGACCGCACCCGGATCATCGTGTCAGAGCTGCCCTACCAGGTGAACAAGCGCCAGCTTATCCGCAACATCGCCGACCAGGTGAAGGATAAGCGCCTGGAGGGGATCTCCGACCTGCGGGACGAGACGGACCGCAACGGCATGCGCATCGTCATCGAGCTGAAGCAGAACGCCAACCCCCAGGTGGTGCTGAACAAGCTGTTCAAGCAGACCGCCATGCAGTCCAACTTCTCCGTCATCATGCTGGCCCTGGTGGACAACCAGAAGCAGCCCCGGATTCTGACCCTGCGGAACATCCTGGACGAGTACATCGCCTTCCAGGAGCAGGTGATCCGCCGCCGCACCGAGTACGACCTGAAAAAGGCCCAGGAGCGCGCCCACCTGTTGGAGGGCTTGCTCATCGCCCAGGACAACATCGACGAGGTCATCCACATCATCCGCACCAGCTATGACGACGCCAAGGAGCGGTTGATGGAGCGCTTTGGGCTGGACGAGGTTCAAACCCAGGCCATTCTGGAGATGCAGCTGCGCCGCTTGCAGGGTCTGGACCGGGAAAAGCTGGAGAATGAGTATAAAGAGCTGGAAGAAAAAATTGCCTATTACAATGAGCTCTTGGCCGACGAGGAAAAGCTCAAGGGCGTGCTCCGGGACGAGCTTATCGCCATCCGGGACAAGTACGGCGACGACCGCGTCACTGAAATTCAGGACGTGGCCGACGAGATCGACATTGAGGACCTGATCGAGGAGGAGCAGTCCGTCTTTACCATGACGGCCAACGGCTATATCAAGCGTACCTCCGCCAGCGAGTACGCCGCCCAGGGCAAGGGCGGCATGGGCAAGAAGGGTATGGCCACCCGGGAGGAGGACTATGTGAACACCGTGTTCACCGCCTCCACCCATGACTATATCCTGTTCTTCACCGACAAGGGCCGGGTGTTCCGCAAGAAGGGATACGAGATCCCCGAGGCGGGCCGCACCGCCCGGGGCACCAACATCGTCAATGTGCTCCAGGTGGAGCAGGGCGAAAAGGTAGCGGTTATGATTCACACCCGGGATATCAGCGAAGGCGAAGCGCCCCGCTACCTCACCATGTTCACCCGCAACGGCACGGTCAAGCGACTGGATGCCTCCGCCCTGAAAAACCTGCGCAACAACGGCCTGCGGGTGATCCTGCTGGAGGAGGGCGACGAGCTCATTGAGGTGCGGGAGACCGATGGCCATCAGAATCTGCTCATCGCCACCCACGACGGCATGGCCGCCTGCTTCCCGGAGGAGGAAGTGCGCACTACCGGGCGCAACTCCATGGGCGTGATTGGCATCCGCCTGCGGGAGGGCGACTATGTGGTGGCCGCCGCCCGGGCCAAGCCGGAAAAGGCTGTGCTCACCATTACGGAAAACGGCTACGGCAAGCGCTCCCCGGTGGAGGACTATCGGGTGACCAAACGGGGTGCCTACGGCATTAAGAACTACGGCCTCACCGACAAAACCGGGTCCGTGGTTGGGGTCAAGGTGGTGGACGGCACCGAGGACCTGCTGCTGGTCACCCAGTCGGGCACCATCATCCGCACCGATGTGGACGCTATCCGCATGGTGGGCCGGGCCAGCCAGGGCGTGATCGTCATGCGCTTCAAGGAAGAGGGGGACAAGGTAGTGGCCCTGTCCCTGGCGGACAAAGAGGATACTCCCTCCACGGAGGAGGACGCTCCCATTGAGGAGTCCGCCCCTGACGGGGAGTAACGGGGGCGTTACTTTCTGCTTATGAAAACAGTAACCCTCTATACCGACGGCGCCTGCTCCGGCAACCCCGGCCCCGGAGGCTGGGGAGCGATCCTGATGTTCGGCGAACATAAAAAAGAGCTCAGCGGCGGCGAGGCAAAAACCACCAACAACCGCATGGAGCTCACCGCCGTCATCAAAGGATTGGAGGCCCTCAAGGAGCCCTGCGTGGTGGACCTCTATTCCGACTCCAAGTACGTCATCGACGCCCTGCAAAAGGGCTGGGCCAAGGGCTGGAAGGCCCGGGGCTGGATCAAGTCCGACAAAAAACCAGCCCTCAACCCCGACCTGTGGGAGCGCTTGCTGGCGCTGTGCGACATCCACACCGTCAAGCTCCACTGGGTGAAGGGCCATGCCGAGAACCCCTACAACAACCGCTGTGACCAGCTGGCTGTGGGAGAGTGGCAGAAGCTGAAATAAAAAAACGCCGGGTGACGGGGCGGTGACGTAAGAAAACATTTTAAGCGAGGGTCGGCGTGGCGTTAAGTTGCGCCGACTTTCGCATTATTTTTGTCTTGGGCAGTTTGGGATTGCTCCCGCGCTCCCTCAAAATCAAACGCACCAATGAAGTTATAGACGATCTCGATTTCCCGGATTTTCACCCGCTTTGGGTATTCTCGAAGATTACCCACTCGGACGGGTTATTCCAGATAAGGTAAGATAAGTTGCGCAAATTGAATTAGGGTAAAAAAGGGACATGGTTTGCAGGCCTCTGGTAGAATGAAGTTGGGACACACCATTCTGAAAGGAGACAGCAAACCATGTCAGAGAAGAT
>CATLFX010000025.1 GCA_949935795.1 uncultured Oscillospiraceae bacterium | reverse complement strand
CTCCGGGGCGTTGTCCGCCCAGGTTTTCAGGTCGGCGATGATGTAAAACCGCCAGCCGGGAGCGGCATCGTGGGCTGGTTCTTGAACAGATCCAGCCTGCTCCGGTGCGGGCCGCTCCCCGGACAGGGGCCGGAGGCAGTCCAGATGCTTGGCGGCGTAGATAGCGTTGCTGGTGAGCTGCCTCTGCCAAGCGCCCACACTGGGCGCCCATTTAAAGCCGCTGTGCCGCATGGCCGAACAGGTGTCCCGGTCCGGCTTCTCGTGGAAGAACACCTGGAGCCGGTTGATTTCCCGGTCCATCTTCACCTCGCCACCCTCAAAAACCCAGCCCTCATAGTCTATATTCGCTTTCGCAGACAGCTCCTCGATCCGTTTTTTTGTCT
Organism: uncultured Oscillospiraceae bacterium; assembly: GCA_949935795.1. Classification (GTDB taxonomy): domain Bacteria; phylum Bacillota; class Clostridia; order Oscillospirales; family Oscillospiraceae; genus Enterenecus. Next base: position 37,080 of record CATLFX010000025.1, on the reverse strand, counting down.
GACGGATGTTGGCGTTATTGTTGTTTAGGAGAAAGCTGTCATAGGGGCTGGGATACTTCTGCCAGCTCCGGGCTATGCGGGCATTCAGCCTCTCGATCTCCACAGCGGACAATTGCGGACAGCCCTCCAGCGTCCCGTGCTTACGATAGTAGGCGTTCACCGCCTTCATTTTCTCCTGAAAAGCCTCCAGGCCGGCCAGCTTGACCTTCAGCTTGTCCACAGCGGCGGGATCGTCCGCACTGATCCCGCCCCTGCCGGTGCCCCGGATCTTGTCCAGCAGGCCCCGGATCTGCTGGTATTCCTCCATGGCGGCGGCGTCCGCCTGGTTCTGCTTCTGCTTTTTTCGGACGGGGAAATTGCTCCCCCCGGCCACCAGGATGGAGGGCACCCGGGCGGCGATCTCATTGCGGCGGTTAATATTGTCCGCCAGTTTCCGGGCGAAGGTGTCCAGCAGATGGTCGATCTTGTCATGATGTATGGGGTCCACCCGCTGCTTTTGCCGCTCCGCCAGGGCGGCGGCCTCGTCCACCTCGGCCCGGTAGGACTGGGTGGCACGGCCCGGCACATACTCGAAATAGCTGTTCATCTCGTTGGCCCGCCGGGCCAGGTCCTCATTGATGGGATAATATTTCACGCACAACCTCCTCGCTATGTGAGCTTACCGCTCATTTTCATACATTCCTTTTTTTCTCTTTGCCGCAGATTTTCCGTTGGATTTCCGCGCCTTTTCTAAATGCTCCTTCAGCTCCGCAATTTCTGCCGCCTGTTTTTCGTTTTCGTCAAGCAGTTTCCGAAGCGAACTCCTTAATTCTTTGATGATTTTCGCCCGCTCCAAGTTTTCGTATGTATACGGATACGACGTATATTCATAGGCTTGCGCACGGTTCAGCAGGCTGATATACCAGTTCATATTATGTTCTATCCCTACTACCTCCGTTCCAGGGCGCTCCTGTTTTTTGCCCGCTCCCTGTGAGCGGGCGGCGTCAGGAGCTCCACGGGCGGGGCGTCGGAGCGCAGCAGCCCCAGCAGGCTATGCCGCGCCCCGACGCTGGTCGCCGTGATCTCCTTGACGCACTGACGCAGCCAGGGGAGCTGCTCCGCCATGCTCTGGGTCAGGACGGCGACATCCAGGGCGGTCATCTTCTCCTTGGAAACGTACACGGAATACTGCCCCCGCTCAAAACCGTGGGTGGCCATGAACCGCTGGATGTCCTTGTAGGCCCGCTTGAAAAACTGCGGGTCCTGGGCCCCCTCTTTATGGGGATAGTGCTGTCTCAACGCCTCCAAGCTCAGATCGAAGGTGATCTGCTTCCTGCTACCCATGCCGCACAGCATCCCTGGCCTGGGCAAGCACATCCTCCTCGCCGCCCTCGTCCTGCCAGACGCAGGCGGCAACGCACTCCATGAACCACTCGGAGCGCAGCAGGGCCAGGATGATGTCCCACATACAGGCGAAGTCGTCGCCGTGGCCCTTGTCCTGGAAGGACAGGGTGTCGCCATCAACGGTGCAGGGGAGATCGTGGGCGGCGAACAGGCCCTTCACCGTCTGATGCACATCCTCCCGCCTGCGGCCCCGCCGCGTGACGGCGGCCTCGTCAAAGGAAAACGTTACTTTCATATCGTGCACCTCCTCAGATTTGGTAGCCCACATCATACCGCACCCTTTCCGCAATATCCAGAACAATCGCCACACAGCTCACGCCGCCTGGCTCAGCTCGGCCTCGATCCGCTCCACGGCCCGGCGGGCGTACTCGTCGCTCATCTCGATGCCGGTGGCGGTGTAGCCCTCCAGCACAGCGGCCAGCACGGTGGTGCCGGACCCGGCGAAGGGGTCCAGGATGCGGCCCCCCGGCTCGGTGATCCGCACGATGTCCCGCATGAGTTGCAGGGGCTTCTCGGTGAGGTGGATGCGGTGCTGGGGGTTGCCGTACTTGAAGACGCCGGGCAGGCAGGGGACGGGGCGGTCGATGGGCATATCGCCGTTGGAGCCCCACACGATGTACTCCGCCTGCTGGCGGAACCGGCCCTTCTGGGGGCGGGAGTTGCCCTTGTCCCACACAGCGGTGCCACGCCAGATCCAGCCCGCCCACTGGAGGGCGTCCGAGGCGGCGGGGAGCTGCCGCCAGTCGATGAACATACACACCGGGGCGCCTGGCTTGCAGGCGCGGCGGGCGTCGGCCAGCCACGCTGCCGCCCAGCGGGTCCAGGACCGCTGGTCCTTGGCGTCGCCGTCGAAGTCGGGGAGGGCGGCGGCACCCATGCTGGAATACTTTTTGGCGGTGGACTTGTTCTTCTCCGTCTGGGTGCGGCCCCCGGAGGCGTAGGGCGGGTCGGTGATGACGGCGTCGAAGGAGCCGGGGGCGAACCCCGGCAGCAGCTTCAGGGAATCGCCGTGGATGAGTTCCCAGCGGGGGTCAACGTTCATAGGCGTCAGTTCCTTTCTTTTTTTGAGATTTTTGGGGGCTTGTGTGGTCGGAGAGTTCCGTATCCACATATTCGCTGATGATATGGAGGGCTTTATAGTAGTCTCCGCAGGCGGTGACGCGCTCCACCATCTCCTCGCTCTGCTCAGCCATACCAGCCCGCCGCAGCAGCTTGGCGGCGTGGCCCATAATAGAGAAGATGTTGCCGTCGTGGCCCAGCAGCTCCATGGAGGGCTTGGCGGGGACGGGGGACTCCTCCTGAACAAAACCTCCCAGCTTGTTGGACACATGATCCGAAAGCCAAGTGCCGCCGAACTGCCCATGGGTCTGGATGCGCCACACGGCCAGCCTGCCCGCGTCCAGTTGCACCCCCTCGAAGGGGAACAGCAGACAGGTCAGCTCTCCGTTCTGGAAGAGGGACACATTTTCGGCTTTGAAGGCGCTGCCGTTCAGCAGTATGCCGGCCTCGGCGAACAGCTCATTGATGCCGTCCACCCACTCCTGGGGGTCGCCGCCGCAGCCCTGGAGGATGATGCCCTCCTGGCCGCCCATGCGGCGCAGGTCGTCGGTCGTGATTTGTTTTACCATATTTACCTCTCTTGGCCCCGCCCCAGGCGGGGCGGCGTGTGTTTTGCCGGAGGACGGGGCGGTGTGGGCGCAAGGACCTCCCCCTGACGTTCGACCTCCCAGAGCATACGCCCGATCTCATCGCTGTGGCTGTCCCGCATAAGTTCCGCTTTCCAATAGTCCACCACGAACCCCAGCGGATCTTCAAAGCCGAGCAGAAAGTCCAGGCTTTCATCTGAGCAGGCGTCGGCCAGCTCGTCCCGGAGCTGCTGGGCAGCGGTGATCTCCGGGGCCAGCGCGATCAGCTCGTCGGCGGTCTTGCCCTGGAGCCCTGCCACATAGTCCGTGTAGTTCTGATCCAACCGCATCTGCAGCATATCATTCTGATCCATTACCGTTCATCCCTTCCTTTCCTGGATGCCGAACGCCCGGGAGATCTTCGGACGGGCGCGGGCCACTCCTGCTCCGGTGTGCGCTCCCGGAACATCTCCAGGTAATCGCCTGCCGCCCTGCGCAGAGCCTGGTAGTCGGCATCGGCGGGCTGGAATGGATACCACTCTATTGTCCCGTAGTTGTTCCGAATGCAGGGCGACACCTCACTGGATAATTTGGGGTCGGTGGAGCTCTGCTTCATCCCGATCACGTCCCGGAAACCCAGGACGAGCCGGTCCACTTCACCGTCTGTGCGCTTCAGCACCGTCAGCCGCAGGGCCTCACTGTAACCCATGTCCGTGGTCACGAACTCGGCCCGCACCCGCAGGTCGCCTCCCAGGTCCCCCAGGCAGGCCCGGCCCACGAATTTGGGGGACGGGACGACCTGCCCGTCCTCGAACAGCTTGCGGAGCTCCTGCTCAAAGAAATTGCTCACCGTTCCGCCCCCTCTCGCTTGTGCTTCTGTTTCCGTTTCGGCGGGTCATACCCAAAATACACCGCGCTGGGCACCAGCTTGTCCCGGTCCGGGCTGAGTTCGATGACGCGGCCGTGCTCGGTGACCACCAGACGGTCCAGGGCCTCGTTCACGATCTTCTCATCGCCCAGCACAATCGCATGGGAGATCACCAGCACATTGCCCTTCACAATGCCGTGGACGATGCACTCGCCGGAGAGGACGGGGTACTTGGACGGTGTGATAGCGGCGGCCATCCCGTGACCGGACAGCCGGGCGCAGTTCTCCACCCGCCCGCCGTCCACACGGGCATGATCCTCCACCCTGGCGCGGCCGGACAACACGGCCCTATAGGCGCGGGCCTCGCCGCAGATCACCGCCTGATCCCGCACAAGAGTCCCATCCGTCACGAACGCCCCGTTGGCGGCGATGGCGTCGTGGGCGATCCAGGAGTCCCTGTCCTCGTAGGACAGGTTGCCTTCTTGCTCCACGAATCCCCCCAGGTCCCCGGCCTTTACCGTGGGGCCAATATCCCGCAGGGCCCGGATGCGGTGGAGGAAGGGGTACTCGGGGTGGGCGATGTCCGTGATCTCAAACTTTTGATTGCCTGGATTCATCGGACCGCCTCCCTATGCTTTGATTTTTTCTTTTCCGCCGTCTCCTCCGGCTGGCGGGGGCGAAGCACATCCCGGGCAGAGGAGCGCGCCACCGTCCGCGTTTTCCCATCCAGGATTAGGCCGTCCGGGGTGGTGTTGCACACCTCCTCGCCGCTGATGACCACGGCGCTGCCCAGCAGATGCACATCGCCCATGACTTTTCCGTACACACAGCATTTGCCGGACAGCCTGGGGGCGCGGGCCGGATCGTCCGGCGAGGCCACGGTCACACTGGCCCCGGAGGCCCTGGCGCAGCCCCACATGGTGGCTCCCCGCAGATAGGCATCGTCCTCGGCCCTGGCGTCGCCGAACAGCACAGAGCCGTGGGAGACACAGGCGCTGCCGCAGACAACGGCCCGGCCCCGCAGGACGGAGCCCTTTTCCACCACGCTGTCCCCGGCGGCGATGGCCTCGTCGCAAACCCAGGCGTCGTCCCCCGGCTCGAAGGACAGGTTGCCTTCGTGCTCCACAAAGCCGCCCAGGTCCCCGGCCTTCACGTTCGTCCCGATGTCCCGCAGGGCCCGGACGCGGTGGAGAAAGGGGTATTCCCCGTGGACAATATCGGTAATTTCATATTTTTGGTTTGTCATACTGCCCCCTATTGGAATAATTTGTAGGAATCAAAATATACGGTTTTGCCATTTTCAGCAGTCTGCGCCGCGGTAAAGTGAAAGGCGCTCCTGGAAATTCCGGCCAGGTAGCTCTCTCGGCCCAGCAGCTGGAGCGCCCGAGCACGGGTGATCGGTTCGCCATCCAGACTGTACGTTGTCCTGCTTGCGTGGAGCGCATCCTCAATTTGCGGCAAATCACATTCGTCATGGCCCAAGGAAATCAAAAACGCCTTATCCTCTTTTGCCAGTTTCATCGTCTTTTCCCTCGTAAATGATGTAATATTCGTTGCTGTCGGTCCCCCATCGGATCGTCTCCATCTCCCGCCTTTCGCTGACCAACCACCCGACAGGCCCCATCACCGCCGCCACATCGGAGGCCCGGACACAGCGGACGGTCCGCTCGACCCAGCCGCCGTGGAGCGTCATTTTTTTGGTGAACACGTTCCGTTTCATCCGCCTGAACGCCGGAGAGGATGCCTCCACCGGCATCCCGAAGGTGGCGCCGTCCAACTCCCTCATATGCAGGTCTATCATGTTGAACTCGCCCCGCTTTGGTGGTAAAATGGACAGGTCACGCAGATGCTGGAATTGGGTAACTCGTAGTGCCTGCCCGTGAACAGGACCGCCCGGTTATCACAGCCTGCGGTCACCCGCCAGGGGGCGCTTTTTCGCTTTTGGCTGTGAACACAGGTTTCGTAGCCGTTCAAGTTTTTGATTTTTGCCATAACGTCCTCCTACCACCGCAGGTGCTCCTCCGCCCCGCAGCGGCGGCAGGAGAGAGTGCTGGTCCCGTTTTCGGGATCGGCCCGCTCCGTCCACAGATGGCCCTTGGCCTCGCAGACCATCAGGTTCTCTATGCACCTGCGGACCTCGTCCGTCTCCTCCGCCCGGAGCACCTCGTAGGACGGGACCGGGAGGCCCATTGCCCGGTAGGCGTCAGCAGCGTCCGCCAGCCACTCCTGGAAGGCGGCGGTGCCGGTGTAGTCGACCACCCGCCGCTCCAGCTCCGCCCGGTCTATCTGGATCTCTGTGCTGATATCCATCACCTCCTCACGCACAGGAGGGGCGCCGCCCCCATGGACAGCGCCCCTCCGCGCACAGTTCAATTTTTCGGTCCATCCGGCCCGCACTGGCCGATCCACTCGTCGAAGTCCAGGATGTCGGCCAGCAGCAGGGCAAGCTGGTACATGGTCTGGCGGTCCTCCGCGCCGTCCAGCCGGATGGCCGTCTCGAACAGGCCCCAGACCAGCTCGGCGATCATCCCGCCGTCGTAGGGCTCCAGGAGCTGGTCGTCGGGCAGGGCGGCCTTGCCGCTGCCGTCGCCCACCAGCTTCCTCTGGCGCTGGATGAGGGCCAGGCTGTTGTCCAGCAGCTCCTGGGGCAGCCCCCAGGCTTTGACGATGAGGGTGGCGCCCGCCTCCGGGAGCGAGGCGTCGCCGGGCTTGTCCGGGGTGCCCAGGGCCAGCAGGTTGACCGCCTCGGTGGTGATCTGCCGGAGCAGCTTCTCCGGCGCGGGGTGGCGTTCGTATTTTGTCATTTTTCTCAGCCTCCTCGATGTTTTTTGGTGGGTCCAGCCCACAACCATACCAGCTTTTTGCGGCAAAAGCTATCACGATACCCAACAAAGATGGAGTGTGAAAACCCAGCAATACCAACAATGGCGGGCTACGCCGCTTTGGGGATCTGCCCATCCTCCTCCCGAAACAGCCGGTCGATGTCGGCGAAGGTCTGGGTGCGGTTGAACTTCTCGGTGGCCTTGCCCGGGATGGCCTGGAGCTCCAGCATATGGGCCCACAGGTCCGGGTGGTGATCGTAGAGGTGGCGCAGTTCCCGCCGTTTGGCGTTGGGGCAGAACCAGCAGCCGCCCCGGTCGGAAAACTCATAAATCGGAGAGAGAAGCCCCGCTTTTTCGCAGAGGCTCCTCGCGTCCTGTTCTGTGTAATCGTATTTTTCCAGCAGCGATATTTTTTGGGCCCCGTCCAGCCGCAGCAGGCGGTCCTGCTCGTCACTGGCGATTCCAATGTACCGGACCGTCCCGGGAGGAAGCGTTTCCTTGTAGCGTTCCAGAGGCTTGACCTTGCAATCCCGCTGGACGGCGCACTTGCCGCACAGGGGGAAGGAACGCACCATGCCTTTCCGCTTCCCTCGGGTCACCCGCCCGGTGAACAGCCCCACATAGGTCTGCTCCGAGCGGAGCACCACCACCTTCACCCCCATCCGCTCCAGGGCAGGGATAGCGGTGCTGTAGATGAAGTCCCGGTGCTCCGGCACCTCGCCGGAGATGTCCCGGTCAAACATGACCTCACAGTACACCGCCTCATCCAGCGGTTCGCCATGCTCTTTGGCCAGCAGAATGGCCGCTAAGCTGTCCTTGCCAAATGAACAGCCGGCGATGTGGAGCGGCCTGCCCATGGTCACCCCGGCTGGAGGCCGGTCAGCTCATCTCTCGTGGTCGACACCTCCCTTTTTCTTTTCAGGACGCTTCTCCTGGGGCTCGGCGGTGCGAAGCATCATGCCGTCGTACATGGAGCTGAACCGCCCGATCTGCTCATCAGTGAGGGAGGCAAAGCTCTCCCCCTGGACTCCGGTGATGAAGAATGTGCCGCAAAGGATGTCATAGGGCTGGCCGGAAGGGCCCAGCAGAGGGCGGTTGGGGGGCAGGCCACACAGCTTTCCCTCCTCGTTGCACACGATGGCGATATCCTCCGCAGAGGATGTCACGACCTCGATGCTCCCGCCCACGAGGGCCTGGAGGGCCTTCAGCTCATCCTCCACCTCCCGCGCCTGGCAGGGCTTCCCCGGCTCTGCCACGAGCACCCTGATCTTACCGCTCATCACGCTTCCTCCTCTCATGTTGTTTGACGGCCATGCCGTTGATCCGGCTGGTGTACTCATGGACCTCCCGCACAGCCTGTTCCCAGGCTTTTTCCAGGGCCGCCACCGGCAGGCCGTTCTGCCGGTAGCCCTCCAGGATGCCCTGATAATAGGACGCGGGCGGCACAGCGGGGGCCCGGTACCGCTCCGTCATGACGTAGGCCATGACCGTGAGCTCCTGCCCCTGGGCGTCCCGCACCGTCACCGGCTCTTTGACGTAGAGGTGGGGATAGCCCTCGTAGCGATCCAGGGACCGCTCACAGTCCGGGGTGAGCTGCCACAGCAGACCGTGGACGGCGGCGCCCTCCTTGGGGCCGATGGTGGCAACTCCGCTGCCCCGGAACAGTAGCTCCCAGCCCTCCAGCTTCACCGGACCCGCCACCTGGGCGTCGGGGCAGCGGTGGGCCATCTGTTCCAAATTAATATTTGAGCCATACGCAAAATAAAGGGAACCGTCAGCCATCGTGGATCACCTCCAGCGCGCCGTACCTGGCCAGATGGCGGATCATGGCCTGGGCCTGGCGCTCCACGCTGCCGGACGGCAGCGGGCAGTCCAGCCCCGTGGTTCGGATGAAATTGGCCCGGAGCTGCTGGAGATAGCTCTCAGCGTCCGGGTGCTCGGTGGGGTCGAAGGCGGCCAACCGGAGCTGGTCCATGATGGCCTCTCCCGTCCCCTCATAGGTCCTTCCGTCGATACGGATCTTCATGTTCACTACCTTTCCGCGTTTCGGTCACGCTTTTTTCTTCTGTTGACTTCATAGCTGTCCTTATCGTGGCGCCAGGCCCTGTCGCCGCTCAGATTTTTGAGTAATTGGTCCCTGGTCTCCTTGAATTCAGGCCCGTTGAGGCCCAGCCGCACCAGCCACACCCGGAAGGTGAACAGTTCGTTGTCGCTGTGGGTCTTGCGCATGACGGTGCTGCGCTGGGCGATGGCCTGGGCGGACATGGCCAAGCACAGGTGGACATAGGATGTCGCCAGCCCGGGGTCCAGGGTGGAGTTGAAACAGCGGAACTCCACGGTGCCCCGGTAAAACATGGAGTGCAGGTTGAGGGCGTGGTAGCGGGTCTTGTTGTAGTGGTCGTGCTCCACATTGCCCTCGTACCAGATCTCCTCCAGCGCGGTCAGGTCCTTCGTCTCGTCGGCGGACAGGGCCCGGGCCTCCCGCAGCATGGGTTCCCGCACCTTTTTGCACCATCTTTTGGCCCGTTCCTCGTTCACCTGGAGGGCCTTGAACAAGATGTCCTCCTTGGAGAACATGATGCCGATGAGGTTTTTCAGGCTCTGCCGGTTGTGGCCGGCCCCGTCCACATGGACGTGGAGGCCGCAGGAATCGTTCACCTTGGCCCCGGCCCGCTCCACCCGCCGCATACACTCCTGGAGCACGGGGAGCTGGTCATAGGTGAGCTTGGGCGTGACCATCTCCACCCAGTAGTACCTGCCCTCGTCATCATCGGGGATGACCTCATAGCCGCTGACGGTTTTCTTCTCCGCGAGGATGCTACTGTCGCTCATCAGCTTCCAGCTTTTCCGCTTGGAGTCTTTTACCACCCAGGTGTCATAAGTGCCGCCCGTATACTGAGCCTCTGTCCCGAAATATTCCGCCAGCGCCCGTGCAGCCTGCCTCCGGGTGATGCCAGTCATTTCCACCTCCACACCGAAGCACTGGTCTTTCAAACCAATCACGCCGCCGCGCCCCCTCTCAGCTCCTCATCCACCGCCCGGATGCGCCGCCCGATGGCCTCGATCACGTTGACGGTGACGCTGTTGCCGGCCTGCTTGTACGCCTGGGCGTCCGAGGTGATAGCCAGCAGGCGGTCGATCTGATCCTCGGCGAAGCCCTGGAGACGCAGGCATTCCCGGGGCATCAGGCGGCGGATGCGCCCGCCGCGCTCCACGATGCCCTGGATGCTGCTGGTCTCCAGGGTGTGGGCGATGTCCCGGCCCACCCGGCCTCGGCGGGTATTGCTCCCGTAGTAGCCCAGGTCCACGGAATCGCCGGGGTTGGCCTCCTTGTAGCCGCGCTTGGTGGCCTCCTTGATCAGCAGCACCCCGGAACGCTCCCTGGGGTGGGTGGACAGGGTCGTCTGCCCATACCGGGCGGTGAGGCACCGGGCGATCTCGCTGGGCTGGGGGTGTCCGGCGCACAGGTCCACCAGGTACAGCCCCGTTTTGGCCCCCGTTCCTCCTGAACCGGAGGTTTGCGTACAAGCTACTCCGCTGGGGTCGTAGACCCGGTATCCCTGGGGGCCTCCGATGAGTTGAATAAGAGCTTTGCCGTCATTTCCGCCGAGAGGAAATACTTTTCCGGCGCATCGGGGATCAAGATATCCGACAAGGAACAGCCTTCGCCGCGACTGGGGGATGTGGAAATTGGCGCTGTTGAGCACAGACCATTCCAGACCATACCCCAGCTCATGAAGCGTGGTGAGGATGGCGTGAAACGTCCGGCCCTGGTCATGCGAAAGCAGTCCGGGAACATTTTCAAGACATAAAAACGCAGGTCGTTTGGCTTCAGCCAGTCGGGCAATTTCAAAGAACAGAGTGCCTCGGGCGTCCTCGAAGCCCCTGCGCTTTCCACTGAGGCTGTAGGGCTGGCACGGAAAACCGGCACAGAGCAGATTAAAGTCCGGCATAGTTCCGGGGTCAATTTCTCTGGCGTCTGGATAATAGACCTCCTCCTTTCCGATCTCGTGGATGGCGCGGTAGCTGGCGTCGGCGTACTTGTCGATCTCGCAGTGCCCGATGCACTGGAATCCTCCGGCCCGGTCCAGGCCCGCCCGGAACCCGCCGATGCCCGCGAACATATCAAAATAGCGGATCAGATGCTTTTTCACCTCCATCGTCTTACGGAACAGCAGAAAACCGGGGACGCTATTCATCCCCGGCCACCGCCGCTCGTTTTATCGTTCACACTGGTTTTTCCGTTTGGACTTTTTCGGTTTCTGCCCCAAAGCGGCCTGTTCAGCCTCCAAACAGGACGAAAAACGCTCACGGTTTTCGGGCAGCGCGCATTTATCGGGATTTCTCCTGATCCAATCTTTCAGCTTTTCCGGGGTGGAGACGTCCGTGCCGTGGTCCTTCAGATAGGCCGTGACGAACTCGATCAGAGGGCGCGAGGGCAGCTTATTGAGGCAGTCCAGGCAGAAGCCCTTCAATGCCACCAGCGCGCGCACCGTGTCGTTCTCCGTCCCGGTGGTCATGCTGCTGTAGTCCCCTTGATAATGGCCCCGGATGATGCCGTCCAGCGCGATCCCCCGATGGACGTCCCGGGCGCTTGCCACATGGCCGGTATAACTGCCGCGGGGCTGGAGCCCGGAGTCCCGCTCCAAAACAAAAGATTTGATCTTGCGCTCCTCCGCCGACCCAATCTCCGCCAGCAGGTCCGGGACGTCTATCGTCAGCGTACCGCTTTCGATTTTGCGGGTGATTTCCTCCGGCACATCCGGAAGGGAACAGTAGCACGCACAGCGATAGGTAACGCCATGCTTGGCGGATCGGAACGTCACCTGATAGCCGAAAGAATAGGGCGCGACATCGGTGTGGCGTATGTTCAGCGCGCCGTTCACGATCCCCTCCATGATCCTGCCGCTCAGTTCCTCATGGCTCAGGCCGCCCCTGCGATCACGCAGGAGCCGCTCCCGGTCCAGTTCCGCCTGCCTGGCCGCCAGATCGTTTTTCAGACCGGCGACGTCCAGCGAGAGGCTCCCCTCAAACAGCATCTGCGCCAGCTCGTCCGGCGTTTTCCCGGCGGCGGGCCCTTCCGGGGCGTAGACGCCCAGCTGTACGCATTTTCCCAGCAGGTCCACCAGCTCTTTCTTGGTAATGAATTGTTCCATGATCATCCCTTTTTCTATCAAATCTTGCAAATAAGTATTCGGATCTGTGATCTCATATTTTCTGTAGGGACTGGCTCTGACCGCCGCCACCATCCCGTCAAAGGCGGCCTCCATATGGAGCAGGTAGGTCCCGTTGTCCCCCCGCAGCGCGTATCTCCGCAGGTATTCCTCTTTCAAAGCCGGGGAGGGGTAGACCAGCAGCAGCCGTTCGCTGTCCAGCGCGCCCAGCAAGCTGATGTGGCAGTTGAGCAGGACCACGTCCGCATCCACTGAGTGAACGTAGTCCCAATAATTTTGGGGGAAAGACGGGTCCCGCCGGGTGTACGCTGTGTTTTGGAGCGAATGCGGGCTGTCGGGAGCATCCGCCGGGAGCACATATTTGAAACGCTCACAGTCCGCGTCTACGATGCGGAATTTGGGATCTACGGCGGATTTTCCGATGCCAGGAAACCCCCAAATAAAATATTTTCTCATGTCACGAACCCGGTCTCATCATCGCTTTGCAGGTCAAGCAGAAAGCCGAGGACGTCGCTCCCGACATCCCCGGCCTCCCGCGCCTGCACTGGCTTTTCTGTTGTTGAGCCGACCCCGCCCCACTCCTCCCGCAGCACCGCCCGCAGGGCGTCCAGCATGGTGCCCTCATCGTGGGCCCGGCAGAGGGCGTGGCAAACAGCGTCGGTCCGCTGGCCCGCGGGGATGGCGGACAGGATGGCCCACGCCTCCCGCTGGAGGGGCGAGGCCATGGAGAGGGACAGGTTCAGCCGCCGCCTATCCATCGCTGACACGGGCGGAGATCTGCTCCACAAGGCGCTCATAGCCCTTGGCGTTCAGGCATACGTCGTCTAAAATTAGGGCCCGACAAAGGCCGTCTATGGCCGAAACGTGCCGCTGCATCAGCGCCGCCCCGCCGCCCAGGAAGATGGCGGGCATGGCCCGCGCGTCCAGGCCGCTCTCGGCGATGGCGGACAGCAGGCGGCGGGTGTAGGCCCCGGCCTCCCGGCGGATGATCTCCTTGGCCCGGCTGTCCACGCCGCTCACATCGCCCCGCAGGACGCTCTCGATCTGCGCCGCCGTCAAAGACAGCCCCAGGGAGCGGCGCACCTGCTCGGCGGTCTCGTCCAGGCAGCGGATCATGCCCAGCTCCAGGCTCCGACAGGCGGCGGCGTTGGGGATGCGCCCGTCCAGCCGCATGAGGTCCACCGTCCAGCCCCCGATGTCCGCCACGATGACCGAGGGCTCGTCCAGCAGGTCCTGCTGGGTGAGGACGGCGGAGTACCCCTGGGGGAACAGGGACACCCGCTCAATGGTGACAGTGTAGGTCGTCCACTCGTAGCGGAAGGTGACGGGCTTGCCGTCCCGGAATAGGTATTCTCTGAATTTCTTCTTGTCCCGCCCGAAGCTGGTAAGGGGCAGGCCGGCCGCCAGGTGGACGGTGGCCACAGGCCCCGCCTGGCGGTAGTCCAGCTCCTTGGCGATGGCCGCCAGGGTGAGCAGGTAGTAGTCCTCGGTGGCGGTCTTGTCCTTCTGGAGAGGCTGGCGGCCGGTACCGGCAACATAATACTTGCCGTCCAGCTCCAGCACATCCATCCGGGTGTAGGGCTCGTGCGCGTACTCCACCAGCCCGGTGGAGAAGGAGAAATGGGCGGTTTTCATGGCTGCGTAGCCGTGATCCACCCCAATCGTGATCGTTTCGCTCATCGTTCGATTCCTTTCTTGTCCTTTATTTTTTCGCTTTTTTTCGCATTCTGACGCGCCGCCAGGATCTCCGGGCTGGTGAGGTTCCAGGTACAGCCCCGGGACTGGGTCAGGTCCTGGATCTGCTCCGGCGTCAGGTACTTGGCGCACAGCCGGGGGACGTAGGCGGGGATATCCGCCAGATCGTAGGGGTAATTGATGCCGTCGCCGTACACGATATCCCTCTCCAGCTCCGCTTTCAGCGCCTGGTACCCGGCGGGGTCGAAGTCCTGGTAGGCGCCCCAGCCTGTAAGCTCCTCGTAGGCGCAGTCCCCGACATAGGGCAGGAAGCTAAAACGCTGGTCCTGATAGTCCGCCGCGCCGGCCAGGGAGTCCGGGTCGGCCAGCGCGGCCATGTACACAGCCTTGCCCTGGCCTACCAGCCAGGCCCGGAAATCAATGAACCCATCATCGGAGCAGCCGTACCGCTCCATCACGCTGGCGGCGGTCCACAGGCCGTACTGATAGGCCAGGTCCATGTACACCCGCGCCATGGTGTCAAACCGCTTTGCCTGCTCCGGCCCCATATCCACCAGCTGTTCCATCAGCCACTCGCCGGGGCCGCCCGGGTGCTCTTTGGCCTGGCCGATGAGGGCCCAGAAGGTGTCCTTGTTCACCTCGGTGATGGTGTCGCTCACCGGGTCTCGCCCCCCTTCTTTTTGCCGTTTTTCGTTTTTTGCTTCTTGGAAGCCGCGGCCCTCGCTCTCTGGATGTCCGGGGCGTTGCGGTCCCAAATGGGGCCACGGCGGGCGCGGGACCGCAGCTCCTCCGGGGTCGTGTGCTGGGCGGTGAGGCGGGGGAGGTAGGCGGCCATCTCGGACCACTCGTGAGGATACTCGATCCCCGCGCTGTACACGATATCTTTCTTCAGCTCTGCCACCATGCGCTGGTGGCCGGCCGCGTCGAGATCGTCATAGGCGTTACGGCCTGTCAGCCGTGCGTATGCCATCTCACCCACATAGGGCAAGTCCGCGAACCGGCAGTCCTCCTCCACGCTGGCGGGGACACCGGCCAGGGAGTCCGGGTCCCTCAGTGCCGCCAGGTAAGTATCCCGGCCCTGGAAAATGAGCCAGGCCCGGAAGTCCTCAAATCCATCGATGTAACAGCCGTCCTCATGGATGAGGATGGCCGCGTTCCACAGCCCGTACTTATCCGCCAGCTCCATGTACCCGTGCAGGATGCTGTGAAAATGCATCACTTGTTCCGGTCCCATACTGATCAGCCGCTCTGTCAGCCAGTACGCCGCCGCCCTCTGGCTGCCGTCACAGGCCGTCCTGGCCTGGTCCAGCAGGGTCCAGAAGGTGTCCGGCGTGATCTCCGTGACAGCGGGCCCGAGCAGCGGCGCACTCCGAGGCCCCTCCAGCTCCTCCCGGGCCAGTAGCGGCCCATCGGCATCCTGCCAGAAGTGGATATACAGCCCCAGGCCGGCCCCTTCACAGGGACAGCAGGCGTAGCCCTCGCCCCAGCCGTTCTCCCACTGATCATGGCAGTACCACTCCAGGTCATCCAGCTCGTTCGGACGCAGTTCACCCTGGCTCCGGCAGGTATAAACGCCGTAGAGCCTGCCGTCCACCACCTCCACCGTGCGGGTGAGGGACACGATCTTGTCACACACCTCAGACCAGTCCTGGTCCGGCGAGACGAAGGCGTCCCGGGCATCCTCCTGGGACTGGAGCGCCCTAAAAGCCTTCATGATCATCCCGGTGTACTCTCCCAGGCGGTCACGGCCCAACGCCTGAAAAGGGATGGCATGGCCGGGGGTGTCCCGGTCGATGATGTCCACCTGGAGGGGGCTGTACAGCTTCAATTCCACTATGCCGCTCATCGTGCTTCGCCTCGCTTTTCGTTTTTATGATGCTCCAGCTCCAATTCACGCACAATGTCCGGGCGGGCCAGCACAGCCCGCAGGTCTTTCCAAAAGCCCATGGTCAGGCCGCCCTTCTAAACCGGGCCAACAGCCGGTCCAGCACATGGATGCGGCCCTGGACCTTGGCGGCGGACACGTCCAGCCCGCCCATCTGCGCCTGGATGCGGCGGCGGATGGCCCGCAGCGCCTGGCGGTCGTTGCAGCACTCCACCACCACATACTGGCTGCCGTGGGCCAGCACCTCCCGCTTGCCGCTCTCGTCCCGGATGCTGGCCATCAGGCGCTGGCCCAGCCGCTTGCGATAGCTGTCCTGGAGGGCAGGAACATCGCCGCAGACGTCATATTTTTTCAAAATAGCGGCGATCTCCCCGGAGCTGATCCTCATGTCGGCGTACAGCCGCTCCATGATCTCCGCCTCCGCCTGGGGCGGAAGATCGGGCTTGCCGGGGGGACCGGCCCCTTTTGCGCGGGTCTTATCGTTCAACGCTCGGCCTCCTTCTTTTTGTGAGATTTTTTAGGGGGTAAGATCACGGCCTCCTTGGCGCGGTCATCGGGACAGGACACATAGAGCCTGTTGATCCGCACAGACCCCTCCGCCTGGAAGCCGGGCGGCGCGTTCTCCAGCCGGGCGGCCACATGGACGGTTTTCCTCCGGCCATCGTCCCGGTCCAGAAAGCTGTAGCTGTGCTCTCCTTCCCGCCGCAGGTCCAGGGGGAAGATGGAGTTCCAAAACAGGATGTACTCCATCACGGCCTGTTTTTCGTCCAGGATCGCTGGCCGCACACCCTGCTCCAATTCCGGGGCCATTGCGTCGATGTACTTCGTCATATCTTGAACGTGGCCGCAGCTGAACTCCGGTGTGCGGAAGCCGAACCGCTCCGTGTACAGCGTCCACCTGTCCAGCCCCGGACTGCCGAGGCGCACTTCGAAGGATGGAATATCGCCGATTTCTCCATCCGCTGGCCGGAACGCCGCACAGTCGTATATCAGATCCTCCTGCCCGATGTTGTTCGTCAAGGAAATGAAATAGTTGTCCAGGATGAGCGGGTCGCTGACACCCAGGATCACCGGCGCGATCAGCCTCAGACGCCCGGCCAGGGCGTCTCCCCGGCAGCACCAATGCCGCCAGCCCGCCGCCCGCTGTGTCTCGATGTCCCTGCCGTTGTAGGCTCCGGCCCGGTAGTTCTCCTGCCACTGGCGGACAGTTATCTGCTCTGTGCTCACCGCTCCGCCTCCTTCCGCCTGGGCGCCTTGGACGGCAGATGGCGGTGCGGATCGGGCGCGCCCCGCTGCAGCTCCGGCCCCAGCTGGTTGACGTAGCGGATCATGTCACGCACATTGCCGCACTGGAATTCCGGCTCCTGGAAACCGTACCGCTCGGTGTACAGCACCCACTTGGCCTTTTCATGGGGACTGTCCTTGGTCACCATGAAATATTTCCCGCTCCGCTCCCCGGACAGGGGCTCGAACCGCACATCGTCATACAGCGGGCCGTTTAAGGGGCAGTTGTTCTTGAACCAGACGTAGAAATTGTCCAGGATGAAGGGGTCAGTGATGCCAAGGACAACGGGTGCGATCTGCTTCAGCCGGCCCGCCAGGGACTCGTCCCGGCAGAACCAGTCGTACCAGCCCGCCTCGATCTGGACGGATCTGTCTTTGTCGTTGAACGCGCCCATCCGGTACATTGTCTGCCACTGGCGGACGGAAACATCCTCACGCACCGCCATCCCTCCCCAGTGAATATTTCTTCAACAAAACACCTCCTGTGTGAAAGTTTATGGTTTTCCTCCCTCATCCGCTGCTTGCCGCCGCCATGGTGTAGTAGTTGTCCTTGGAGGCCGGGGCGTCGAACAGCGCCGCCAGAAGGTAGGCTTTCGTGTTGCGCACCGGGACCTTGTTCTCCAGGATGGCGTCCAGCAGGCGCTCGATGTGGGAGCTGTCGATTTGCCGGAACCGCTCCCGCACCAGGGCGGCGGGGTACTCCCGCTTCCGCCCGACGCGGATGGTGGGGCTCTCGGTGAGGCTGGCCGCCAGCATGATCTCCACGAACTCGTCCACCTGCTCCCGGTTCTCCACGTTGATGATGCGGTCGTACTCGATCTGGGCCCGGATGCGCTCCCGCTCAAAGCGGACCGCCTGCTCGGAGCAGCCCGCTGCCTCGCCGGGCGCGCCCCCGCGCGCGTTTCCTTCGGTCGGTCGGGATAGATGGGTATTTGATCGATCCGTACTTACTGGATCAGTATTTAATTGCACGGGCTTTCCCGCACATGGCGCGGCCGCGTCTGGCCCCGCCGCATACGGGTTTCCCGGATGCGGTGAAGCCATATCCGGTCCGCCCGATGGCGGGGACGGCGTATCCGGCGCGGGCGGTACCGGGGGCAGCGTATCCGGCCCGCCCTGGGGCTGCTCGTAGATGACGTACTCGGTGTCGGCGATCCGCCCGCCCTCGCCCCGGAGCAGGCGGCGGACGATGTAGCCCGCCTTCTCCAGCTCCCGGACGGCGGAGCCGATGGCGTCCACCCCCTCCTTGCAGATGGCGGCCAGCCCCCGGGTGGTGTAGTTCCACGAGTCCGGCAGGGACAGCATCATGGACAGCAGCCCCTTGGCCTTCAGGGACAAATTCATATCCTTCAAATGGTGGTTGCTCATGACGGTGTAGTCCCGCGTCCGCTCCACTCTGAAAACTGCCATTTCGACACAACTCCTATGATGATATAATGTAAGGGCCGGAGCGCATCAGCGTCCCGGCCCAGCCAGTTATTTCTTCAGGTCACCGCTCCTGTCCGCCGCGCCCGGTCTTGTGCCGCAAGGGGGGCTTGGAGGGGGCGTCGGGGCCAGCCTTCTCAGGCGGCAGGACGGAGAACGCATCCTTCCCCGGCAGCACTCCCAGGCACCGCCCGTTGTCCCACTTAACGAAATGGGTGCCAACATCGTCAATGTCGAGCAGGGTCCCCATGGTCCCGGGCTCAATGGGCCGCGGGTCGTCCGTCATCTCGTGGAGCTCGATCCGGGAGCCAATAGGGTGCTGTTCCCGCAGACGCTCCACCTGCGCCCTGTCAATCATCATCATCATGTCCCCCTTCTTCTGTAATATCTGCCTCTACCGGCAGCATCCGTTCCAAAATATCCGCGATGGTGGAGAACACCCCGGACAGCTCCCGGGCCTCCTGGACGGAGTCCGCGATCTCATCGGGGCGCATCCGGGTGCCCTCCACCCACAGGCGCACGTTCTCCTCACTGGGGGTGAGCAGCACCGCCCGCTCAAAGGCTTTGCAGAACAGGGCCGCGATCTTGCCCCGGCGGTCCGCCTCGGCGTCCAGCGTCCGGATCTCCTTCTTCGCCTTGGCCAGCTCCACCGCCTGGGCGGCGGCCTCGTCCCGCTCTTCCTCGGGCACCTCCTGGAGCTGGCGGGTGAGGTTGTAGCCCTGGCTGATGGACAGGTCGCCGCTGTCCAGGGCCTCCCGGACGGGGGCGGGGGCGTGCTCGTCGATCTGCATCACCTTGCCCATGGTCCGCTCCCCTAGGCCCACCGCCTCGGCCAGCTCTTTGCGGGTGTCAACGGGAGGAAGGTTCGGCAATATTGCCGAACCTTCCTCCGCATCCTCGGAGGGCCGAAACGCCTGCCCACCCAAAGACATATTCTCTTTTGCTCTGGCTTCGATGTCGGGCTTCAGCTTGAGGGCGATTTTGCCCAGCTCCCACTTGTCCAGATTGCGGCGGCCCTTCTGGGTGTCCAGCGCCCACTGCTTGGCCTCCAGCATATCCTGGAACGAAAACACCGCCATTTTGTAGGGAATGCCGTGCTTCTCACACAGCTCATGGCGGTGATGGCCGTCCACGATCACCATGTCCTCGTTGACGATGACGGGCGAATAACAGCCGTTGGCCAGCAGGTCCGCCTCCAGGGCCGAGAGCTGCTCCCCCGTCAGCGGGGGGAGCAGCTGGGCCATTTCCGGCAGGACGACGGGGGTGGCCTCGCCGCTGGCGTACTCTGTGCCGGTGTTCCGCATCAGGCTGCGGGCTGGGCGGTATCAGCCGGGTCCGGGAGGGCGTTGGCGGCCTCCGCCACCTCGGGGGACCCGAGGAACTCCACGTCATACGCCTTGATGAGAAAACCGGGCTGACGGTTGGGTTCTCCCTCAAAGGTGACGGTCTCAAAGTCCCCCGAGACGGCCAGCTTGCAGCCCTTCACCGCGTAGGCGGCGCACCGCTGGGCCAGCCTGCCCCGCACCTTGGCGGAGATGAAGTCGGTGGGACGGATGCCCTCCCGGGTGCGGTAGCGGCGGTCCGAGGCGATGCGCAGGATGGCGTAGGGCTTGCCCGTGACCTCGTTCAGCTTCAGCTCCACGTCGTTGGTCAGGTTGCCGGTGGCTGTGATCTTCAGCATTGCGTTTTCACTCCTTATATTATAATGTAGGGGACCGCCTTGCGGCGGCCCCCTGTGGGTGGATCAATAGCCGGTCTTGGGCAGGGAGGGCACGACGGGCTTGCCATAGACGGTGGTCACCCACCGGCTGATGGCCTGGACCCAGACCCCGTTGTGCACGCCGCCCACGTCGGCGATGTTGGTGAAGGCGGAGGAGGCCATGTTCCGCACCGCGGTGCATTTCAGCATGGGCTTTTCCACCTGGGCGAAGCCGGCCGGGGCCTGGCCGAACACGAACATGATCTCGGTGACGCGCTCGTTGGAGGCCAGCCCCAGGGCGGCGGAGGACGCCGCCAGGGTGTAGTTCTTCTGGGTGGAGAGGTTATCCGCCAGGGTCCGGGGCTCCCCGCCGTTCACCCGGTAGGTGATCTTGTAGCGGCCCGGGAAATTGTAGGTGCCGGTGACCACTGTGTCCAGCCGCACCTCGGCGGGCAGCGTATCCCTCCAATAGAACGAGGTGAGCATGACGTTGGAATTGTTGCCGATGCTGGAGAAGGTGTAGTTCACCGGCTGGCCGCGCATGGCCTGCTTGGGGCCGGTCTTGGTGATGGACACGCCGGTGGACAGGGCCTTATTGGTCACCTCGAAGCGGACGATCTCGCCGGGATGCTCCAGGTAGGCCGTCAGCTCCTGGTCGCTGACGCCGTAGTTGGCCGGAGCCTTCACCTCTTTGATGGTGTAACGGGAGAGGGGCAGGGGCTTGGAGGTGGCCACGCCCCGGCTGTCGGAGCGGATGGTGTCCACCAGATTGCCCGCCTTGTCCCGAATTTCAAAGACAGCGCCCTCCAGCAGAGTGCCGGCGGGCAGGCCGTTGACGGAGTTGTAGTCGGCGGACTTTTTCGTGATCTGGATCTGGGCGGTGATGGGCGTATTCTTCCACTCAATGAGGGTAGTCTCGCCCGCCTTCACATAGACCGTTTTCATCTGGGTATCGGGGATATAGCCCTTGTTTTCCAGCTCCCGCAGGTAGTAGCGGCCGCCGTCCGCCAGGTCCTCGATGTAGACGTAGCCGGAATTGTCCGAGGTGTATTGACCGATGGGCTTGTTGGTGTTATCGTAGAGCAAGAAGGTAACACCATAGATGCCCTTTCCAGTGACACTGTCGGTTTTGTGGATCAGAATTCCTGAGAAAGCCTTATTTTCCACCGTCAAAGTGGTGTTTTTGCCGTCCTTCACGTTGAAGGTGTGGTGGGTGGAGTCCAGCTTGAATTCCTTCGGGCACTCCGTTTCCACGGCGTAATAATTGCCCGCATCCAGCTGGAGGGTGGCGCGGCCATCGCTATCCGTGGTGATGGTGTCCACCAGGGCATCATCGTCGGCCCGCCTGATCTCAAAGGTGACGTTGGGGATGCGCTTCTCCTTGTTCCCCGCCACCACTTTAATGAGCTCAAAATTGCCTGCGGGGGAATTGTAGAAGGTGAGGTACTGCGTGTCGTCCGGGTTGATCTCCACCGTCTGGATCTGGGTGGCCGGGTCGATGGAATATCCGGGCAGGGTCTTGACCTCTTTCACCACCACGGTGCCGGTGACGGACACCCGGATCTCGCCGTTTTGGTCGGTCTGGAAGATGCCCTTGGAGGACAGGTGGCCGTTGTCCGCGTCCACATACCGCCCGTCCGGGTGGGTGAGCTCGAACTGCACCCCAGCCAGGGGCTTTTGGGTCACAGAGTCCAGCTTGCGGATGACCAGGGTCCCGGCCCTCTCATTCCAGAACACCAGCTCGGGGGCCTGTTTGCCGGATTTGATAGTGATGCTCTTGGGCTCCCCGTTGAGCACGAAGCCCTCCACCGTGGCCACCTCCTGGGCCTTGACCACGGTGCCCGGCTCCAGGTTGGGGATCACGATCTCCCCCTTGGAATCGGTGTAGTAGGTGCCGTCCCCGGCCCCGATGGGCGCGCCGAAGCCGTCCGTCAGCTTGAAGCACACCCCGGCCAGGGGCTCCCGGTTGGTGCCGGTGATGTACTTTTTGATGGTGAGGGTCATCTTGCGGTCGTTCTCCACGGTCATGTCGTTGCCAGTGCCGGTGCCGGTCCCAGTGCCGGTGCCGGTGTTGCCGCCGGGCACGGTCACAGTGCCGCCCCCGGTGCTGCCGGTGAGGGCGTTGGAGCCGTTTTTCACAGTGATGACCTGGGGCGTGGTGTTGAGGACGTACCCATCGGGCACCTTGGTCTCGATGACCTGCACCGTGGTGCCGGGGATCAACCCGGTGACAGTGGCGGTGCCGTCCTTCCCGGTGGTGCAGCGGGCCAGCACGGCCCCATTGCCGTCCTTGATCACGAATTGGGTGTTGGGCACAGGCTTCCCGGTGATTGCGTCCAGCTTGGTGATGGTCAGGCTGCACAGAGGCTCGTTCAGGAACGTCAACGTCTGGGTATCCATGGGGTTCACGGTGACGGTCTGCACCTGGGTGGACTGGTCGATCACATAGCCGGGGGCAGGCTTGGTCTCCTTGACCACGACAGTGCCGGTGATGCCCTCGATGCGGACTTGTCCCTTGTCATCTGTCGTATACAGGCCGTTGCTGGACAGGTGGCCATTGTTATTGTCCACAAACCCGCCGTTGGCATAGGTGAGCTGGAACTGTGCGCCGGGGATCAGCGCGCCGGTGAGCTTGTCCTTCTTTTCGACGACGAGGGTGCCCGCCCGCTTGTTCCAAAACGTAAGCTGCTGCACCCCGCCCTTGATCTGGATGTCCTGGGGAGTTCCATCAAGGACGAACCCGTCCAGGGTCTTGACCTCCCGGGCGATGACGGTCATGCCCGGCTCCAGCCCGGAGAGGGTGATGTCGCCGGATTTGTCTGTGAAATAGATGCCGTCGTCGGGGCCCACCGCGCCGCCGTTGCCGTCCGTCACCTTGAAGGCCACGCCGGACAGGGGCTCATTTTCCGTGCCCTCCACATACTTGTGGATCACCAGGGTGGCGGTGGGATCGTTGTAGAAGGTGAGCGACTGGGTATCGTTGGCGTCCACCACCACGGTCTGGGAGCGGGTGGCCTCGTGGATGATGTAGCCGGGGATAGTGTGCTGCTCGGTGACCACGTAGGTGCCCGGCTTCAGCCCGGAGATCACGATCTGGCCGTCCTTATTGGTGAAATAGATGCCGTTGCTGGACAGCTTTCCCTCCTGATCGGCCACCACCTGGCCGCTGGAGGTGGTCACCTTGAACTCCACGCCCTCCAGGGGCTTGCCGGTGGCGGAGTCCTTTTTGTTGATGATGAGGGAGCCCTTCTTGGAGTTTTTGACGATGACCGTCTGGGTGTCCCCGCCCTGGCCGATGACCACGTTGGTGCTGGGGGTGTCCATGACGTAGCCGTCCGGGGCTTTGATCTCATTCAGCACGTAGGCGCCAGGGGCCAGGTTGGTGATCCGGATCTCGCCCTGGCTGTCGGTGGTGAAAATGCCGTTCTGGGTCAGGGAGGACGTGCCGATCACGCCGTCCAGGCCAACCTCGCAGCCCGCCGCCGTGGTGACGCGGAACTCAGCGCCGGGCAGGGGCGCATTGGTGGCGCTGTCCCGCTTCTGGACGATGAGCTTGCCACGGGGCTGGTTCTTAAAGGTGAGGACGCTGGTGCGGCCCTCCTTGATCTGGATAGTCTGCGATTGGGTGTCGATCAGGAAGCCAGCCGGGGCCTTCACCTCGGTGACGATGACGCTTTTGCCAGGTTTCAGGCCGGAAATGCGGATCTCGCCCTTCTCGTCGGTGCGGTAGATGCCGTTGGAGTCGCCGATCACGCTTCCGTCTGCGTAAGTGATCTTAAACTCCGCGTTTTGCAGGGTAATGCTGGGATTTGTGGCGCAAACCTTCCTCACAAGGAGAAGTCCGTCCGGCATATTGTCGAAGCGGACCGTGATCACGCTCTGCTCCCCGTTGTCCGCCAGATAGACCGTCTCGGAGGAGTTGATGATGGAGTAGCCGTCCGCCGGGTCCACTTCTTCCACGACGTAGGCCCCGGGCTCCAGCCCGGTCCACATAGCCACGCCATTTTTGTTGGTCACTTTCTGCCCGATCACGGTTCCGCCTGTGCCGCTGCTGCCCGCCAGATAGCGGAGCTGGAAGGTACAGCCGCCCAGGGCTTCGCCGGTGACAGAGTCATACTTTTCGACTATAATACAATTTTTTGGAGTATTTTCGAAGGGAACGGTATGGGTTTCTCCCGCTTTCAGGTAGATATCCTGGGTGTCTGGCTGCTTGATGGTGTAGCCGGGGGCGGGCTCCAGCTCCTTGATGCGGTACCACCCGGTGTCGATGTGCTCCAGCACGATCTCACCGCTGTCGTTGGTCTGGAATACGCCCAGGTCGTTGAGCTCCCCGGTGATCGTGTCGTCGCTGCCCCGCCAGATTTGGAACTTCACCTTGGCGATGGGGCTGTGGGTGATGCTGTCCACCTTAACCACCTTGAGGGTGGGCTTGAGGATGTTGGTGAGCTCGATGGTGGTGGTGTGGTCCGGCTCCAGCTGCACCACATGAACGGTGTCGTCGTGGACGTAATTAGGAGCGGGCTCCACCTCGTAGACCTTGTAGGCCCCGGGACGAAGATTTTCCCAGAAGATCATGCCGTCCTTGTCCGTCTGGCGCTGATCGGTAAAGCCTCCGTCCACCTCCTCGATCTTGAAGGTGACGCCGGGGATGGGCTGGTTGGTCTGGCGGTCCCGCTTCACCAGCCGGACGCCGGGGAGCTTGGAGTTGACAAAATCGACCACCACGTCCTGGTCCTTGGCGGCGTCGATCCAAACGGTCTTGCGGTTGTTGGAGTCCAAAATGTAGGGCTTGGGCACGTCGGTTTCTTCCACCTCATAACACCCACTAAGCATATCCGACAGGGTAACGGTGCCATCCGCCCCCGTCACCACATCGTTCTCATAGCCCAGATTCACGCCCCGGACGTGAAAGCTGGTGCCGGGGATGGGGTCGCCTGTCTCAGCGTCCCGCTTCTGAATGGTCAGATCGCGCTTGTGATGGTTCATCTTGGTTACGGTGATGGTCTGCTCACCCTGGAGGTCCTCGGCCTCCACATGGACGCCCACGGGGGAGCGGTCGCAGTCGAAGCCAGCGGGGGCGGAGACCTCCCGGAATTCGTAGTACCCCTCGCTGACGTTGGACACGGTGATGGTGCCGTCCGCGCCAGTCTCCTCGGTGCCAATCACCTGGCCGTCCCGCAGGATGACGAAGATGGCCCCGGCCAGGGGAGCGTTGCTCTCGTCCACTTTCTTTAGCATGACCTTGACTTTGCTGGAATTTTCAAAAACCAGGGACACGTCATGCTCCCCATCCCAGACGAAGGGCTGTTTGACCTTGCTGACGTCGGAGCTCAAAATATAGCCCTCGGGCGGGGTGATCTCCTCCGCAATGTAGCTGCCGGTGGCAAGTTTGGAGAAGTCCAGATCCTCCTTCAGAATGTAGCCGCCGTCCTTGGTGGTGTACTCGCTCATGAAGCTGCCGCCATCATCCAGCTTGACGCTGGTAATGCGGATCACAGCGCCGGGGATGCCCACGGTGGGGTTGTCGGCGTCCACTTTTTTGATCGTTCCCGTGCCGGTGCTGGGGGTGTCAGGCGTGGGAGTTTCGGGACTTTCCGGCTCGTTATAGAAGGTGAAAACGCTGTTGGCGGAGCCGTTGGGCAGGACGGTGACCAGCTGAGAGGCGGTCTGGGCCACATAGCCCTCGGGCACGGCCTCCTCGGTGATCATATATTGGCCTGCGGTGAGGTTATCCGCATCTTTCGTGAGGGTGATGGTACCGTCCGCGCCGGTTTCTCGGGTGACGGAGAAGGCGGCGGGGTCGTTGGCGTTCTCGATCTTGAACGTCACCCCGGCCATGGGCTTGTTGGAGCCCGCCTCCAGTTTTTTCACGGTGAGCTGGACGGTGTCGATGGTGGGCTGCTCGGGATCGGGCACCGCAATGAGAAGCCGTTGCATGGGGACGCCGGACTGGCCCGCCAGCTTCCAGGGCTGGGACTTATCCCAGTCGTAGATCCACAGATGATACTTTTTGTAGTATTCCGGGTGCTCCTGCATCAGCTTGACCCCGGCGTTGATGTAGTCGTAAGCGGAATTGCCGGTTTTGCCGCCGTCCGCGCTGTCAATGATGGAGTGAATGTCGATCTTACTCCAATCCTTAATGAAGCTGGACTGGCCGTAGGTGTCGTGGTAGAGGCGCATGGCAGCCACGAACTCCTCGGCAGCCTGGTTGATGAAGCCCTCCCGGTCCGTGTTCACGTCCTTCAGGATGCCATGCTCGTAGTACCAGGACATCGCTTGGGCGACCATAAACCAGATATCGGACCAGTATTGGTTCCAGTGCTCTGCCGCGACCGCGTTCCCGGCATCCGTGAAATTGCCGTAGGTGTGGGAATAAATGTAGGACAGCAGCAGCACCAGGGAGGGGTGGGTGACCTCCTCCTTAAAATTCCACTTCTGTCCGTTGGCGGCGGGGCCCAGGGTGCCCTTCTGATAGGCGCACAGGGCGCGGGTGGAGCCAAAGCCCGGTACATCCACCTGCTCGTTAAAGACGTAGGGCAGGCCCACGTTGTTGATGGTGCTGCTGGCGGCCTTGTAGCGGACGGACCGACCGCCGATGGTCATGTAGGCGCTGCTTTTCTGGGTGATGGAGCCGGGGGCGCTGGACAGCCCTGCGGCGAAGGCCGCCAAGGGCAGAGCGCCCAGAACGCACACCAGCGCCAGCAGCAGGGATATAGCGCGCTGGACAAATTTGTTTTTCAAAGTGATCCCTCCATAAAAGGTTAGGCCAGGCCGCGTTTTTGCGGTCTGGCCTTGGCGTTGTAAGCAAACAGTGATCTTTTTTAACTTGGATACCTCGTGTAGAGGATAAGGCCGGGCTGTTTCTCCAGCCACCAGCGGGGGTACTGCCCGCCCCAGTATGCCTTTTGGGTGGGGCCGCTGTCCGTGAAAGTGATGGTATCGCTGGTTTTGCTCACCACCACGATCACATGGCCCCCCAGGTCGTTGTCGTACTCCACCAGATCGCCGGGGCGGAGCTGCTCCCAGCTGGGGCGGTCCACCCGCCGCCAGGGCAGGTCCCCGAAGGCGGCATCGGAGCACAGGATGGCCCAGCCCGCGCAGCTGTGGCTGCTGGCGCCGTATGGTCCGCCGCTGGCGGAGCGGCAGGGCGAGGGCCAGACCGTACCGTTGGGGTACTGTTCCCGCAGGGCGGCCAGGGCGGCCCGCACACTTTCCTCGGCGATGGTCTGGGGGGCGGGCAGGGGTGGCAGGGGTTGTGCAGGTGTGACCGCCTCCTCTCGATAGGGCAGGGCGCTGTTGATGTGGACGCTGTTGGTACCGCCGTCGTAGTCCACGGCGAAATCCACTGCTCTCCCGATGTCGCGCAGTTTTACAAAATTATTGCCGTGGATCTCGTATGCCTCGAATTGGACCCGCTGGCCGTCCACGTAGATGGGCTGGTCACTGAGGGTGGCGGTGATGCCGCTGGCCGCCTGGGCGGCGGACCCGCACAGGGCCAGGCCGGCGAACACGCCCACGGCGAAGGTGACGGCTGTTCCTTTTTTCATGATGCTGACCTCCTTATCCGGTTGTGTTTTGGTTCCGCAACCGCAACACTACCACAACCGGAGGCCGAAGTCGAACACTTTCGCCGAACAGCGCGTGGTGGGGATGCTTACCGCTCCAAGGCCCTGACGCACCAGCGGAAGGCGGGCTGGTTTTCCACGCACGTATACAGCGTGATGCAGTTTTCCGTGGTGGAGCCCAGGCCGGAGGTGTCGTTGACGGACACCTTGGACACGCTGGTGACGGCGTAACTTCTGGTGCCGAGGGCCCCGGTGAAGGTGATGGTGTCGCCAGTTTTCAGGGTGTGGATCTTGCCGAAGTCGTTGCGGACACCGCGATTGTGGCCCGCGATGGCGACATTTCCGCTCCAAATGCTGGTGCCCTCAAAGTGGCCCGCGCCCTTCAGCAGCGGGGCGGAGCCGGTGCCCTCGTATACCCCCACTGTCAAGCCGATGGAGGGGATCTTCAGGGTGCCCAGGCTGCCGTTGGCCAGGTACATCCCATTGGTGACCTCAGTGAAAGAGGTGCCGGACCCGCCCGTGGAGCTGCCGCCGCTCACCGTGGGAAAGCCGGAACTGTCCACGCTGACGCTGGTGTCGGCGGCGGGGTAATTGCCGGAGGCGTCCACGGAGGTTCCTCCATCCGGGCTGCCCACGCTGCCCACCTGATTCACCAGCCCGCCGCTGAGCGCGCCGGGGACCAGGTTGGGCGTCAAATACTCGCCGGAGTTGGGCAGATAGCTGGTGGGCGTCCCAAAGCCGGGTGGGATGAGGGCGGTGTTCTTACTCCTGTCCACGTTGGGGTTCTCCCACTCGTAGATGGTGTCGTCGCTGGTGGGACGGCCAAACAGGTAATCGTCCGCACCGTCGATGGAGTATTCCAGCGCATGGGCAGGGGCCACGCACAGGGCGCACAGCATAACAGCGGACAGGACGGAACACAGTTTTCTTTTCATGTGCTTCATAGGCTTACCTTCTCTCTCGAAATTTTTTCAGGGCGAAGGCTCCGCCGATGGCCAGGACGAGCACCAGCCCGCCGATCATCAGCGGGGTCTTGATCTCCGCCCAGTTGAAGGGTGCGGAGGACTCGCCGGGGGCGGCGGAGGCGGTGGGATCGTCCGCCGCGGGCTTTTTGGACGCCTCCGGGTCCTCCACGCTGCCGAAGGTGGCGGTGTAGGTCACCACCTGGCAGTCCGTCTTGGACACCTCGCCGGTGTAGTTGGCGGTGACCGTGTACCCGGTGGCGTACCGGCTGGTGGCGCTGCCGGAATAGCTGGCGGTGGCGGTGTAATGGATCACCACGGCACCCTCTCCGTCCGTACTCTCGGCGCTGGACCACTGCACGTCCGCCAGGGTCAGGGTCCGGCCCTTGTCATTGATGGACTTGGGGATCAGCGACACATCCGCTTCGGACAGATTCGGGTAGGTGCGGGTGGCAGACAGGGAGGTGGTCTTGCTGGCGTAGCCGTCGGTGGTGACCTGGACGCTGGTGTGGTCCAGCCGCAGGACGCCGGTGTAGCCGTCCTCCGTGGTGAACTCCATCTCGCCTTCCAGCCGCTGGAGGATGGCGTCCATCTTGTCCGTGTCGCTGGCCAGAGTGACAGTTTCCGTGTGGGTCTGGGTGTCCACGCCCACCTCGTCCTTGCGGACCATGTCCAGCAGGTAATACAGCCGCCCATTGCGGGTGAAGTCCTCGGTGGGGATGCCGCTGGGGTCGTCGCCCAGGGAGAGCTGGTACACCTTGTCGATGCGCAGCTCGTCCAGCGGGCCGTAGGTGTACTCCTCCACCTTGACGGGGTAGTAGCAGCTCCGCTCCGGCTCCTGGGAGGGCGGGGCGGACAGTTTGGGAGCGTCGGTGGCCAGGGCGGGGGTACACCCGGCCAACAGCAGGGCCAGGGCGCACATTGCGGTGAAGATACGTTTCATCTGATTTTTCCTCTTTTCCATTTAGATTTATTCCGTAAAAGTTATGTCACACTACCGCCCCCTTTCCCGGGGCGGGCCACGGTTTTGAAGATACTCGTTCCAGTCTTTGCCCCTGGGTGGGACCCGGGCGGACACCTTCAGCCCTCGGCCCTCGTACTCTGCCCGGAGCCTTTTCGCCACCTCCTGGCCTGGGCCGTCGTTGTCCAGACACAGCACCACATGGTTCAGGTGGGGGTGGTCCTTCAGGTAGCGGTCCAGCCCGCCCTCGTAGAGCCCGCACAGGGCGATGGCGTTGGACATGGCCTCACGGTGGAGGGTACAGAAGCTCATCAGGTCGATGGGGGCCTCGAACACCACCACCCAGGGGATGGCGGGGTCGCAGGGGATGGGGAAGGCCACGCTTTTGTCGCTGCCCAGCACGTCCCGCTTGAAGCTGGCGCCGTCCTTGTCATAGGTGCCACGCTTGCTGGCGAACCGGGGGACGCCCTCGCCGTCCCGGCCCACGAACACGCAGTTGTGGTACTTCTCGTCCTCATAGAGCAGGCCGGTGTTGAGGAACATCCGGATCACCTGGGGGGCGATGCCCCGCTTGCGCAGGTAACCAAAGACACGTCGGTTGTCCCCGTTGGCCGGGGGCAAGACGAACTCAGGCCGCTTTTCCGCCTCGGGGGGAGCCCTGGACCGCCTGTCCTCGTCGGGGGCCCGGGCCCGCCCATTGAACTCCAGCAGGTAGTCCACCGCCTCCCGGAAACCCTTCCCCTCAAATTCCTGGAGGAAGGTGATGGCGTCGCCGCCCTTGCCGCTGGAGTACCGCTTCCAGGTACGGCGGTCCTTGATCATCAGGCTGTCCATCTCTGTGGTGGTGTAGTACCGCCCAGTCCGCTTCAGATGGTAACCCAGGTGTTCCAGCAGGTCCGGCAGGTCCGTATTTTTGACCGTATCCATCTCCTCGTCCGTGAACTTCCAGAAGTTCTCCTGGTCTGTCCGCTGTCTCATGGTGTTCACCTCCTTCGGCTGAAACGCAAAACCGGCCGGGAGGGCGCCTCACAATTGGGGGCGCCCTCCCGGCCTGTTCAGTAGTTTCCCTTTCGTTGTTTTGACGGTCCGGCAAAGCCCTTGCGGGGCTTGCTTCCCGCTGGGAAGGGCTGGGAATCGGTTGTTATGTATACTCTATTTTGTGGATAATGCAGAATGCACCACTATGGGTTGATACTACAGAGCCTGGGTGGTATACTGTTTCTAGACAAGCGGGGCACAGCCGGTGGCTGTGCCTCCGATATTGAACTGCACGGGGAGCGTGGAAAACATGGTATTCGTATGCGATCACTGCCACTTTGAGCTGGAGGCGGCGGCCAAGCCCGTCCAGTGCCCGGACTGCGGGAAACTGGGCCACATCCGCACGGCCACCCTGGATGAGAGCCGGGCCTTCCAGGCCCGGAAACGGGAGGACGTGTGGCAGGACGCCGCGCCCGCCATGGCCGGCTGAACACGAAAAACGGCCTCGGAGGCAGCCCAACTCGGGCAGACTCCGAGGCCGTCGCTTTTGTGGGCCATGCGGGGCCCTGGGGGGGCTCAACGCTGGTCCGTGTCCTCCGTCTGGTCCTCCTCCTCGTTCGGCTCCTCCGGGGCCTCACCGGGGCTGACAGGGGCGGTGTCGGCCTCGTCCCCGGCGTCAGCCTGGGCTTCGGCCTCCGCCAGCGCCTGCTCGATGAGCCCCAGCACGAACTCCCGCTGGGTGAGCTTGCGGCCCAGCCGGGCGCTCTCCCGGTCCAGGTGGACCTTGATCCGCTGAAAAAAATCTTCTCCAATCTGGAAGGCCATCGTCCTGGTTTTTCCGTTCGTCATGATTTCATTACCCCCATTTTCTTTCAGTTTAAAGTATTCGGTCAGCAGGTCCGTGATGTACTGGCTGGTGGTCTGGCCCGTCTGCTCTTTTCCCTCGCAGACGCGCTGGTGCAGGTCGACTGGTATTTTTGCGCATAAATTGATCGTAGCTGGCATGGCATTGTCCTCCTCTCAATGAAGCGTCGGGTTGACGCCGACGATCTCGCTGATTGTATCGTACAGCTCGTCCGTATCACATTTGCCTGAGATGTCAGACCGCACGGTCACCGCTATCTTTTGCAAGATTTCTTCATTTTGAAGAATTTCCTCTGCGGTCATGGCCCAGGGCCATACTTGCGAGGTCTCGTCCTCAAAAGTTATAAAATCGAGGATCGCCTGGCGTATATTTTCCTGACCCGTGGTCCCGCTGCCCACATTACGTTCATTCTTGCTGTCGCTCATGTCGCTGCTCCTTTCCTGTTGGTGAAGCTAGTATACCCAAAAGGCATGGCGAAAGCTATTACCAACACCACCAAGGAAGGACGGACAGATGAAGCAAAACCACCAATGAGAACAGCGGGGGAGCGGGTTCTACCGCTCCCTTCCCTTGTCCCGTTTGGCCGGTTTCTTTTGAAGAGACGGGTAGCGGATGAATTCTTCCTCCCCCTCTATCATGCTGAACTCAGATCGCAAAAAGGGGTGTGTTTCAAATTCTTGGTGACTGCGTATCAGGGCGATTGCGCTTTCTCTGGTAACAGTGCTCCCTAACTGCACTCCGTCCTTAAAGATATAAAAGCGTTTCAATTTTTCCCTCCCCTCTATTGTATTCCAAGGACCCAGGTCCCCCTCAGTATGTCGCCGTTACTTGCATCTTTTTTCGTAATTTTGAAATCACGCCCCCTAATTTTCAAAACAACTTCATTTTCTTCTCAATACGATTAAAAAGCGAGTGAGCAGGCGAAAAAATCCGCACAAAAGTGCGGATTTTTTGCTTGCATCCTGTTTATCTACACAAGATTCAAAAACCAGCCGAAAGGCAGCCTGATCATCCAGAAACGGGACAGCCAGACCAACGAGGTGCTGCCCGGAGCCGAGTTCAGGATCACGACCGCCGCTGGGTGCGAGGTGGGCCTGGACGGTGTCATCGGCACATCCACTTTGACCCAGAACGGCATCTTCACCACCGATGCCCAGGGCGAGATCAAGATCACCAATCTGGCCCCCGGTGCCTATGTGATCAATGAGATCAAGGCCCCGGACGGCGGGTATGTCATCGACACGCCCTCCACCAACGTGGTCATTGGGCAGGGCGGCGATACCCAGACCGTGGTGATCAAGAACACCCGCAAGGGCGGTTTGATCATTGAGAAATACGACAGCGTCACCAAACAGCCCCTCTCCGGCGCACAGTTCAAGGTGATGACCGCCAATGGAGAGCTGACCCCGGACAACGAGGGCCTCACCTCCTCCAATGGCCTCTACACCACCGATGTCAACGGTCAGATCGTGCTGTCCAAGCTGCTCCCCGGCACCTATGTGGTGTCTGAGGAAAAGGCGCCGGACAATTACCGCAAGGACCCCACCCCCCAGACCGTGGTGGTCAACGCCGGGGACACCCAGACCATCCGGTTTTATGATGACCCGCTCTGCACCCTGACGATCCTGAAGCGGGACGCGGTGACCAAGAAGCCCCTGAAGGGCGCTGAGTTTATGGTGCAGTACAGCGATGGCCATGTGGTCGGCCCCGACAACGGGATCTACACCACCGGCACCGATGGCACTGTCACCGTCACCGGGCTGGCTCCCAATTCCACCGTGGTCGTCTCCGAGAAAAAGGCCCCCAAGGGCTATATCCTCGATGAAACGCCCAAGAGCATCGTGGTACGCACCGGCGTAGCCAACAGCCTGATCTTTGACGATGAACCCGGCACCACGCTGATCATCCGCAAATTTATCGAAGGGACCGAGAACGAACCGCTGTCCGGCGTGGCCTTCCGGGTGGTGGACGGAGCCGGCGCCGCTGTCGGACCGGATGACGGCCTCTACTACACCGACAAATCCGGCGAGATCGTCCTGACGGGCATTGAACCCGGCACCACCGTTATTGCCCGTGAGGTCAAGACTGTGGAAGGGTACGTCCTCGATGGCACTCCCCAGGACATCAAGATCGAGGCGGGCCATGTGCAGCAGTTGACGTTCTGGAACAAGCGGGCCGGGACCCTGGTCATTCAAAAGAAAGACAGCGTGACCGGCGCTCTCATCGCGGGCGCGCAGTTCCAGCTCACCTACGCCAACGGCGGGTATGTGGACAATGACAACGGACATCTCAGCAGCAATGGTCTCTATACCACCGATGACAAGGGCGAGATCCGCATCAGCGGCATCACCGGCACCGTGGTGGCCAAGGAGGTCAACCCCGCCCCCGGCTACGTCATCGACCAGAGTACCCAGACCCAGACCGTCACGGTGAACCCCCTGGATACCCAGACCCTGACCTTCCTGAACGACCCCCTGTGCAGCCTGACGCTGACCAAGCTGGACTCCGTCACCGGCAAGCCTGTGCCGGGTACGGTGTTCGCGGTGAAAGACGGCAACGGCAATCTTCTGGGCAGCTACACCACCGGCAAGGATGGCACTGTGACGGTCACCGGCCTCGTACCGGGCAGCACCGTGGTGGTGTCCGAGACCAAGGTGCCGTATGGCTATGTCTTGAACACCACGCCTCAGACCATCATCGTGAAAAATGGCTCCAACACCGTGAGCAGCGGCGGACCCGCAGGAGGAAACACCAATACCGGCAATGGAAACGACCTGACCTTCGAGAATGATCCTACCGTAAACCTCACGATCCACAAGTACATTGAGGGGACCGCCAACGAGCCTCTGGCTGGCGTGGCCTTCAAGGTCGTGGACGGCAGCGGCGCGCCTGTCGGCCCCGGCGATGGCACCTTCTACACCAACGCCGCAGGTGAGATCGTGATCGAGGGGCTGGAACCCGGAACCGTGATCACCGCCAGGGAGATCAAGACCGTGGAGGGCTTCGTGCTGGATGGGACGCCTAAGAGTGTGAAGATCACCGCAGGACCCCAGGCCCCCGAACTCATCTTCTGGAACAAGCGGGCCGGGACGCTGGTCATCCAAAAGAAAGACAGTGTGACCGGCGCTCTCATCGCAGGCACGCAGTTCCAGCTCACCTACGCCAACGGCGGGTACGTTGACAATGACAACGGGCATCTGAGCAGCAACGGCCTGTACACCACCGATGACAAGGGCGAGATCCGCATCAGCGGCATCACCGGCACTGTGGTGGTCAAGGAGGTCAAGCCCGCTCCCGGCTACGTCATCGACCAGAGTACCCAGACCCAGACCGTCACCGTGAACCCCATGGACACCCAGACCCTCACCTTCCTGAACGAACCCCTGTGCAGCCTGACGCTGACCAAGCTGGACTCTGTCACCGGCAAGCCCATCCCCGGCACCGAGTTCACGGTAAAGGACGGCAATGGCACTGTGCTGGGGCGTTACACCACCGGCAAGGATGGGACTGTCGTTGTAACTGGCTTGGTTCCCGGCAGCACCGTGGTAGTCACCGAAACCAAAGTGCCGGAGGGCTATGTTCTGAAT
Source organism: uncultured Oscillospiraceae bacterium (assembly GCA_949935795.1). Taxonomy (GTDB): domain Bacteria; phylum Bacillota; class Clostridia; order Oscillospirales; family Oscillospiraceae; genus Enterenecus. The sequence continues at coordinate 2,302 of CATLFX010000025.1, read as the reverse complement.
AGCACCCCCCAGACCATCACCGTCAAAAACGGCTCCAACACCGTGAACAGCGGAACCGCCAACGTCACCCCCGGCGGCGGCGCCAATGTAGGCGGTGGGACCAACGGCGGCAACGATCTGGTGTTTGAGAATGATCCCATCGGGACCTTCGAACTCATCAAAGTGGTGGAGGGGAACAAGGAGAAGCGCATCCCCAACGTGACCTTCGAGATCCGCCGCGCCTCGGACGATGCTCTGATGGAGATAGTCACCACCGGCAGCGATGGCCGGGTGTCTCTCACGCTGGACGCCGGAAATTACTATGCCCTGGAGACGGAAGCGGCGAAGGGCTACAAGCTGGACGCCACACGCCATTATTTCACCATGGAAAATGGCAAAAACACCACCCTGACTGTGGAAAACAAGCCTTTCAGCGGGATTCTGATCCATAAGACGGACAGCGTCACCGGCAAGGGCATCCAGGGCGTGACCTTCCTGCTGTACGACAGCATCAATACCCCCATCGGGCAGTACACCTCTGACAATTCCGGGTATGTTTACATTGAGGGCTTGACCACCTCTGGCCGCTACTACCTGCGGGAACTGGAAAATGAGGGCTATGTCCCCGATACCCAGATGAAAACGGTCTATGTGACCGCTGGCGAGACCACCCTGATCGAGTGGAAGAACATCCCCATCACCGCGCAGATCCAGATCGTGAAGAAGTCTGCGGACTACAACTCCACAAACGGCCTGCCTGCCGGGACGCTGCTGGAGGGGGCTGTGTTCGAGATCTACGACAAGGCGGGCAATCTGGTGGACACCATCAAGAGCGACAACCGTGGTCTGGCCTCCTCCAAGCCCCTGCCCCTGGGCCGGTACACCATCCGGGAGACCAAGGCCCCGGCCAACTACGGCGTGAGCGACCAGGAGCTGACCGCCTATCTGGAGCATGAGGGCCAGATCCTCCGCTTCGAGGTGACCAACAAGAGCCTCACCACCGGCGTATCCATCACCAAGACCGGACCCAAGGAGGCCATGGCGGGCCAGCCGGTAAACTATGTGCTGTCCGGCATCGCCAACAATTCCAATGTCCGGCTGGACAATTTTTATTGGAGGGATACGCTTCCCGCCCAGGTGCGCCTGAACACCATCGTTACCGGGACCTACAACTTCCCCGGCGTGTACAAGATCACCTACCGGGTGAACGGCGGCGAGTACCGGACGCTGGCGGACAATCTGTCCACCAGCAGGAACTACACCCTCCAGGCATCCCCCGCCGCCCTGGGCCTCGCGGCCAATGAGCGGGTGACGGAAGTGATGTTCGTGTTCGGTCAGGCCCCGGCTGGCTTCGCCCAGGTGGAGAAGCCCCAGATCAAGTGTACCGCCGTGGCCGGTCTCAAGGCTGGCAGCAGCTTCGTCAACATCGCTGATGTGGGCGGCACTTACAACGGGGTCTGGGTGCAGGCCATCAGCCGCTGGGTCACCACCGTCTACGGCAAGCCCACCCCGCTCCCCAAGACCGGGTATTAAGCGCACCCCTGGAGGCTCCCTCTTCGGAGGGGGCCTCCGCTTTCCCTATACATTATAAATAATATCATCAGAAAAGGAGAAATGACTATGCTGAAGATCACCGCAATCGGGAATCTGACCAACGATGTGGAGCTGCGCTCCCATGAGGACGGCAAGCCCTACGCCATCCTGCGGATCGCCTCCGACCGCCGCTACCGGGACCGGGAGGGCAACAAGCTCACCGACTTTATCTCCATCAAGGTCCGGGGCGCTCTGGCGGAGCGGTGCGCCGCCTTCGCCTATAAGGGCTGCAAGCTGGCCGCCTCCGGGGACTTCGAGACCATCTGCTTCGCGGAGGACCCCACCCGCCAGCCCGGCTTTCTCATCAAGGCCACCGAGGTGGAGTTCCTGTCCCCCCGGAAGGTGGAGGAGGCCGCTGGCGTGGCCGGCGAGAACGGCGCCGCCGAGGCTGCCGCCTGATGCGCAACACCGGGATCATCTACAGCAGCACGGAGCGCACCCCCACCGTCCTGCCTGAGATGGCCGAGCTGCTCCCCCCGCTGACGGGGGAGCAGCTCTCCGCCCTGGAAGCGGACATTCTCAAGAACGGCTGCTACTCTCCGGTGATTGTCAACGAGGACATGGTGGTCATTGACGGCCACAACCGGCAGAGGCTGTGCGAACAGCACGGCCTGCCCTACCAGATGGCCGTGTTCTCGTTTGAGAGTATGCTGGAGGCCAAGCAGTGGGCGCTGGACACCCAGAAGGGCCGCCGCAACCTGGACAAGTGGGAGCTGGGCAAGATCGCCCT
>CATLFX010000024.1 GCA_949935795.1 uncultured Oscillospiraceae bacterium | reverse complement strand
TGACGTAGGGCAGCAGGGCCACGTGACGGGCGCGCTTGATGGCGTCGGTCAGCTGGCGCTGGTGCATGGCGCAGGTGCCGGTGGTGCGGCGGGGCAGAATCTTGGACCGCTCGGACAGATAGCGCTTCAGCTTCTGGGCGTCCTTGTAGTCGATCTGTTCCACCTTATCCACGCAGAACGCGCACACCTTGCGGCGCTTGCGGCTGCCGCGGGGCTTCGCATTATCCATAGCCATAATTGGCAGACCTCCTTATGTTTGAGATAGCCCTTGCTTAGAAGGGCAGGTCGCCGTCGTCGTCGGCCAGCTCGGAGAACTGGTCGCCCCCGGACGGGATGCCGTAATCAGGGGGAGCGGAGGGGGCGGGACGGCTTCCGCCATAGCTTCCGCCGCCGTAGCTGTTTCCGCGGTCGCCATAGCTGCTGCCGCCGTAGCTTCCGCTGTCGTTATCCCGCTTGGAGTCGCCGAAATAGACGTTGTCGGCCACCACCTCGGCGGAGCGGCGTTTATTGCCCTCCTTGTCGGTCCAGTCCCGGATCTGGAGGCGGCCCTCCACCACGGCCATGCGGCCCTTGGAGAAGTACCGGGAGACAAACTCGCCGGTGCCGCGCCAGGCCACCACGTCGATCCAGTCGGTGGCCCGCTCGCCGGTGTTCTTGTCCTTGAAGTCCCGGTCAACCGCCAGGGTGAAGCTGGCCACCGGGGTGCCGGTCTGGGTGTGGCGCAGCTCGGGATCACGGGCCAGGCGGCCCATGATGACGATATGATTGAGCATGATGTTCTCCCTCTCAGGCGTCCTTGCCCACAATGATGGAGCGCATGACGCTCACATTGATGCGCATCAGACGGTCCAGCTCAGCGGGGAACGCGGGATCGGAGGAGAAGGTCATCAGGACGTAGTAGCCCTCCTCCAGGTCGTTGATGGGATAGGCCAGACGGCGCTTGCCCCACTCGTCCACCTCAGTCACGGCGCCCCGGCCCTCGGCCAGCTCCTTGAAGCGGGCCACCAGGGCGGCGGTCTCCTCCTCGCCCAGGGTGGGGTTGAGGACGTAGAGCACCTCATAGTTTCCACTCACTTTTGCCATTGCTTTGCACCTCCTTATGGTCTTGTGGCCTCCGGACGCACCGGAGGCAAGGATGTTATCGTCGTACGCACATGAAGGCGCAGACCTATTTAGTATACACGAAAACCGGCTTTTGTCAAGGGGTCAAGCTCCGTTTTCGTCAGATTTTTCCGGGGCTTCCCCGAGTTTCGGCCGCTTGGGCATTCCCCAGAGGAAACGGAACGCCAGCCGGGGCAGCGGGTCCAGTATGACGCACAGCCGCTCCCGCTCGACGTCCACCAGCTCCCGCAGCCCGTCCAGCTCCTCCTTTGTGAGGGTGTGCTGGCTGAACCGGGCCTTCTGGGCCAGCTCCACCGCTTTCGGGTCTACCCGGCCGCCCCAGCGCTCCATCCGCTTCAGGCAGCCGTAGGCGTACAGGGCGGCCCGGTTGCGGTCGGGGCCGCTCAGGCGCTTGGCCCGGCGTTTTTTGGGCAGGTACTGCCCCAGCCACAGCAGGGCGGCGGCGCCCGCGATGATGCCCAGCGCTTTCAGGACTGTGAAAAGCGCCGTCAAACCGGAACTGCCGCCCGGGCCGTCCCCCTCTCCAATACCCGCGCTGGGCTGTTGGGAGACGTCCGGTTCCTGGGAGGGCGTAGGGGTTGGTTCGGGCTCTTCGCTCTCCTCCACGGGGCCGGAGGGAAGACCCTCGTTGTCGATAAACCCTGGCTGATCCCACGCGAAGGCGGCGGCGGGGGTGACCTCCACGGGATACCAGCCGAAGCCCGGCGCCCATACCTCCACCCAGGCGTGGGCCGCCCGGTCGGGAACGGTGACCTCCCGGTCCGGCACGCTCTCCACGGTGAAGCCGCTGACGTATCGGGCGGGTATGCCCAAAGAGCGCAGCATCAGCGCGGCGGCGGAGGCGTAGTGCATGCAGTAGCCCCGGCGGCTTTCTGTCAGGAAGTACAGCACCGGGTCCGTCCCCACCGGGGGAGGCTCTGCCGACTGGTCGTATTCGCACAGCGTGTCCAGCAGAGCGGCGATCCGCTCCGCCGTCTCAATGGGGTCGGCATAGCCCAAGTCATAGATGCCGTTATCCCAGCAGAGCCGGGTCAAATAGTCCCGGCAGTCCTGGGGTACGTCCAGGTAGTGGTCAAGGACAAACTGGGGATAACGCCCAAAGTCCGCGCCCGGCCTCGGTTCCCGGGTGAACACGATTGTGACAGCCCCGGTGGGAGCGCTGGTATGGGGTTCGGGGAGCTCCACAAAGGACAGGGTGTGGGACCACCGCCCCTGCCGCCGGGCCAGGAGGGAATCATTTACCATGGTCATGCCGTTCTCCTCCAGCTCCTGGACCGCCAGAAAGTAGGGGGCGTAGACACAGTTTCCCACCGCCCCCACATTGTTGACGGTGACGGTGTGCTCCGGGCCGTGCTCCGTGCTCATGGCGGGGAAAAACAGAACCCTGGGGGACACGCCCTGTTGGACGGCCTCCTGAAAGACCTCATCGGTCATGGCCGTCCACACGCCGTCCTCGTAGCCGGCCAGAGAGGACCCCCGCAGGTACAGCCGCCCCGCGTAGTCGGAGCGCACCCGCAGCACCGTCCGCCCTGTGTAGTTCAGCGGCCCGGCGCTGGACAGGTCGGCCTCCTCCGCCGAGCCCACGTAGGTGACGGTGGACTGGAAGGGGCCCTCCCACCGGGAAAAGAACTCCCCCGCCCGGTTGACGGCGCTGTAGAAGTTTTCCTCCGCCCGGAGGGCCCAGGGGGGCCGGGTGTAGCCCGTCCGGGGGAAGGCCAGGGTGACCGCCCCCAGCACGGCGGCGGCGCAGGCCAGCGCCGTCAGGGTGAGCCTGCCCCGGCCCGAGGGCGCGGCCCATTTGCACAGGTCGGCCAGCAGCATGGCGCACCAGCAGGCGGCCAGGGCCATAAAGGGGAGCCAGTCGGGGAACAGGTCGGCCAGCAGCCCCGGCAGCAGGGGGGGCAGGGTGAAGCCCAGCACGATCCACCAGCGGCGGGCCCGGACCACCCCCCAGCCCAGGATCAGGGCCAGCAGGGCCAGGGAGAACACCAGGAACAGCTGGACGGCGGCGGTTTCCTGTGAAAGGGTGAGACCGGGGTCCAAGCCGGGGTCATAGTCGAACACCCGCCCCCAGTCCACCCGCTGGGCGAACCGGACGGAAATGAGATGGACGGTGAGGCCCGCCCCCTGGACCAGCTGTTCCCAGCGGGCGGCGGCCGCCGCCCCCAGGAGCAGGGCGGACCCTCCCGCCGCCGCCCAGCGGAACCGGGGCAGGGACCAGGAAGCCAAGGACAGCAGGGCGAACAGCCCCGCCAGCAGGTAAAAGAGGTCCATCTGGCCGGCGCACAGGTCCAGAGCGGTGGGCAGCACGGGGCGGACGGTATCCCAAACCCCCGTGGTCACGCCGCCGTACAGGCTCAAAAAGGAGCCGGCGAGGCCCATCAGGGCGCACAGCAGAAGCAGCCCGTCCCCCAGTACTGCCAGGGGGGAGAGCCGGTTTTCCCGTTCAGTCATGGCCGTCCCCTCCCTCCGGGCTCACGTGTACGCGGAACACCGGGCCGTCCGGCCCCCGGAGCAGCTCGGGGTGCTCCTCCAGAGAGGGGCCGCGCAGGGGGGCGAAAGAGCCCAGCAGGTCCAGCAGGCAGTCGTTGAATTGCTTTTCGTCGGACACCACCCGCAGCTGTGGCTGTCCGTCCCGGTCCAGCCACAGCACCCCGTGGGGCCGCTGAACGTCCAGCAGGGCCCGGCTCAGCCCGGCCAGCCGGTCCAGCAGCTTGTCCAGCGCCTCCGGCGGGCCGAAGCGGTCCAGGGTGAGCAGGGGCAGGGGGACCAGGGTTTCGGACCGCTCCCGGACGATGAGCTCGTCCCATTTGGAGGACAGCTTCCAGTGCACCGACCGCATGGGGTCGCCGGGGCGGTAGTCCCGCAGGTCGTAGTCCTCCCCGGGCCCGGCCCGGGAGGCGCTGACGGGGGAGGTCCGGGCGCCCTGCCCCTCGGGGACCCGGGGCGGCTCCGTCAGCGCGGGAATGGGGCGGCATACCATCCGGGCGGGGGACGGCAGGGGGATGGGCAGGGAGAACAGCCCCAAATGGTCGCAGGCCCAGGCCCGGTCCACCCGCAGCTCCAGCAGCCCGCAGTGGGCGGTGGAGACGGCCAGCTTCGCCGGCCTGCGCCGGGTGACGCCGGACAGGGTCATCCGCATCCGGTCCTTTTCGCCGGTGAGCAGGTTCTCACTGGTGAGCCGGAGGGCCAGCCGGGCCAGGGGCAGGGCGCTGGGGGTCCGGATGGACACCTGCCAGCGCCCCTCCTCGCCCCGCTCCAGGGCGGCGGGAAGGGCGGACAGCTCCAAACGGCAGCCCAGCAGCCCCGGCAGGGACAGGGCCAGGGACAACAGGGGCAGGGCCAGGCACAGGGCCAGCAGGAACTGGCCCAGGTAGTTGTCGTTGGTGATGTGGAACAGCAGCACACCCAGCAGGGTGAGGCCGTACAATACGCGGCGGAGGACCATGGCTCAGCGCAGGCGGGGAGGCCGAACGGAAGCCAGCACCTCCGCGGCGATGTCCATGGCCCGCTGCGGGCCCCCCGTCGCCCCGGCGGGGAGGACCAGCCGGTGGGCGATGGCGTCCGCCCAGATGTACCGCACGTCCTCCGGGATCACGTAGTCCCGCCCCCGGAGAAAGGCGGAGGCCCGGCACAGGCCGGCCAGGGAGATGGCCGCCCGGGGGCTGGCCCCCTGGGCCAGCTGGGGATGGCTCCGGGTGGCCCGCACCAGCCGGAGGATGTAGTCCAAAACCGCGTCGTCCACAAACACCCGGTCCGTCTGGCTCCGGAGGCTGGTCAATAGGGCCCGGTCGGCGGCCTGGACCACCGAATCCATCACGTCCCCCCGCATTTTCCGCTGGAGCAGCTCCAGCTCGTCCGCCGGGGAGGGATAGCCCATGGTGAGGCGCAGGGCGAAGCGGTCCAGCTGGGAGTCGGGCAGCAGCTGGGTGCCGGAGGCCCCCGCCGGGTTCTGGGTGGCGATGACCAGGAAGGGGTCCGGGACGGGCCGGGACACCCCGTCCACCGTCACCCGGCTCTCCTCCATGGCCTCCAGCAGAGCGGACTGGGTGCGGCTGGTGGCCCGGTTCAGCTCGTCGGCCAGGAACAGGTTGCACAGCAGGGCCCCCGGCTGGTACTCCATCTGGCCGGTGCCCTTGTTGTACAGGGAGAAACCGGTGAGGTCAGAGGGCATCACGTCGGGGGTGAACTGCACCCGGTTGTATTTCAGGCCCAGGGCCTTGGAAAAGGCGATGGCCATGGTGGTTTTGCCCACGCCGGGGATGTCCTCCAGCAGGACGTGGCCCCGGGCCAGGATGGCGGTGAGGGTTTTGACCACGGTGTCGTCCTTGCCCACCACGGCCTTTTTTACTTCGTTGACCACCTGGGCGGCCAGCTGGTTTTCGCGCATGGTATGTCACTCCTTGGGACAGATTAAAAGCTATTATACCAAAAAAAGAGGAGCTTGAACAGCCCCTCTTGTGGTTTGACAAATTCTGTGTTAAAATGACGGTAACCCCGAAAGGGGCCGGGCTGTGCACATCCAAACAAGCAGCGACAGGCGGTTGGTCACAATACCCCGAAAGGGGGTGACTGCATGCGGATCACGTTCCATGTCGGACAGTTTACTGTTACGATTATTGTGAAAAGCAGAAACCGCCACTCTGGCAAGTGACGGTTTCAAGGCTTGACTTTGAAATTCGAATCTTAAAGGACTAACCGCTTGGTGCACAGCCCTTTCCATAACTGATTATAGGCCAATTTGGTCTTTTTGTCAAGCGGAAACCGCCGCCATAATTGGCGACGGTTTCTTGTCCTAAAAAATTCTTCAAACTTTTCTAAGAGAACCTTTGTTGCGGTTTTCCAATTTCACGCTATAATAGCCATAGACCGGCAATGCGGCGGAAAGCGGGAAGCGTTATGGAAAACAAATCGGTGAAAATATTGCTCTGGGTCCTGACCATCGCCATTCTGGGGGGCAGCGTGTGGGCGCTGTACGCCACCGGCTTTTTTGAGGCGGCGGGCTCCCCCCGGGAGATGGGGGAATATATCGCCAGGTGCGCCCCCTGGTCCCACCTGGCCTACTTCGGCGTGCAGCTGGTCTCCGTCATCGTGGCCCCCATACCCAGCAACATCACCGCCGCGGCGGGGGCCTACCTGTTCGGGCTGTGGCCCGCCTTCCTGCTCACCTGGGGGGCGGTGACCCTGGGCTCCGCCCTGGTGTTCGCCCTGGCCAGGGCCCTGGGCCAGCAGTTTGTCAGCCAGTTCGTCAGTCAAAAGCTGTCGGAGAAATACCTGGACGTGATCCGGCGGAAGCGGGACGTGTTCCTGGCCCTGGCCTTTCTCTTCCCCTTCTTCCCCGATGACATCCTGTGCATCCTGGCGGGGCTAACCGACATCTCCTTCAAACGGTTTTTCCTGCTGGCGCTGGCCACCCGGCCCTGGGGGCTGCTGGTGGCCTGCATGGTGGGCAGCGCTACCCTGACCATCCCCCTGTGGGGCATGGCCCTGCTGGGTGTGCTGGGGCTGGCGGCCTTCCTGCTGGCCATGAAGTACGGCGACAAGCTGGAGGAGGCCGTCATGGAGCGGCTGAAACGGTGAAATATATGTTCAAATACGGGAAAACCCTCCAAAACAGGAGGGTTTTCGTAGTTGTTGTCCCTTGACTTTCCCGGCATACCGCAGTAGAATAGTAGGAAATCTCAAGTAAAGGAAATGATCCCATGGCAAAAATTGATATCGTATCCGGTTTCCTGGGAGCGGGCAAGACCACCCTCATCAAGAAACTGCTGGCGGAGGCCTACCAGGGCGAAAAGCTGGTGCTTATCGAGAACGAGTTCGGCGAGATCAGCGTGGACGGCGGCTTTCTGAAGGACGCGGGTATTGAGATTTCCGAGATGTCCTCCGGCTGCATCTGCTGCTCCCTGGTGGGAGACTTCGGCAAGGCCCTCCACGAGGTGGAGGAGCGATTCCACCCCGACCGCATCCTCATCGAGCCCTCCGGGGTAGGCAAGCTGTCCGACGTGGTGGCGGCGGTGGAGAAGGCCGCCGGGGAGGACCCGTCCCTGAAGCTGAACAGCTTCGTCACCGTGGCGGACGCCTCCAAAGTGAAGATGTATATGAAGAACTTCGGCGAGTTCTACAACAACCAGGTGGAGAGTGCGGGCACCATCCTGCTCTCCCGCACCCAGAACATGACCCAGGAGAAGCTGGAGGCGGCGGTGGAGCTGCTGCGGGGCAAGAACCCCACGGCGGTCATCCTGACCACCCCCTGGGACCAGCTGGACGGCAAGACCATTTTGTCCGCCATCGAAAAGACCTCCCTGGAGGAGGAGCTGCTCCAGCGCATCCGCGCCGAGCACGAGGCGGAGGAGGCCGCCCACGCCCATCACCACCACGACCATGAGCACCATCATCATGACCACGATGAGGAGGAGCACGAGCACCATCATCACCATGACCACGGCGAAGAGTGCTCCTGCGGCTGCCACGACCACCACGGCCACCACCACGCCGACGAGGTGTTCACCAGCTGGGGCAAGGAGACCGTCAAGCCCTTCGCCAAGGAGGAGCTGGAGCGCATCCTGGCCGAGCTGGACCTGGGCGAGTGCGGCGCGATTTTGCGGGCCAAGGGCATCGTCCCGGCGGGGGATGGCGCCTGGCTCCACTTCGACTACGTGCCCGGGGAGCACGAGGTCCGCACCGGTCCGGCGGATTACACCGGCCGTCTGTGCGTCATTGGCGCGGAGCTGAAAGAGGATAAGCTGGCCGCGCTGTTCGGGCTGTAAAAAGGGGCTGGAAGCGGAATGGATATCCCTGTATACCTGTTCGCCGGGTTTCTGGACGGCGGCAAGACCACCTTTATCAACGGCATTTTGCAGGACGGCTTCGCCATCCGGGACCGCACCCTGCTGATCTGCTGCGAGGAGGGCGAGGAAGAATATGACCCCAAGGTGCTGAAAAACGTCACCGTGGTCAACGTGGAGGAGGAGTCGGACCTCACCCCCGCCTATTTGAAGCAGCTGGAGAAAAAGCACCGCCCCAGACAGATTTTGATCGAGTTCAACGGCATGTGGTCCATGGGGCGGCTGTACCAGGAGGCCCTGCCGGACAACTGGGTGCTCTACCAGATTATGACCATGGTGGAGGCGTCCACCTTCGACATGTACGCCAAGAACCTGGGCCAGATGATGATGGAAAAGCTGACCAACGCCGACCTCATCGTGTTCAACCGCTGCACCGAGGCTCTGCGGGACTCCCTGCGCCAGCGGAACCTGAAGATGGTGAACCGCCGGGCCAATATCTACCTGGAGTACAACGACGGCGCCAGCGAGGACTACGCCGACGACAGCGTGTGCCCCTTCGACCTGGATCAGGAGGTTATCGACATCCCCGACGACGACTTCGGCGTGTGGTACGTGGACGTGATGGAGCACCCGGAGCGGTACGAGGGCAAGACCATCCGGGCCAAGACGGTGGTGTGCCACCTGCCTCAGTACCCGGACAACGTGATCCTGGGCCGGTTCGCCATGACCTGCTGTGAGGCGGACATCACCTTCCTGGGCCTGGTGGCGGCGGAGGACAGCTTCGACGCCTTTGAAAACCGCTCCTGGGCGGACGTTACCGGGGTGATCCGCCTGGAGGCCCACAAGGCCTATGAGGGCGAGGATGGGCCGGTGCTCCACGTTACCGCCGCCAGCCCCGCGGAGAAACCGAAACAGGAAGTGCTGACGTTCTGAGCTTTATGTGGATGGAGCAAGGCTCCTTCCAAACGGGTAATACCATTAAGTTAAATTTTCCAGTGCATCCGAAAAAGCACCCACCCCGTTTTGAATGGGGCGGGTGCTTTTTCGGATATGATGGGACCCCAAAGGGGCGGAAATCGTGGGCTGGGATGTCCGTTTTTTATGAACGGTCAATGTAGCTGCACCGCATGGCAGGAATTGTGATAGGGGCGCCAAAAACGGATTGATAGGTTACAGTACCCGTCAAAATGCCATAAACAGTGATGATATCATCCTCCAGGATACGGCTCTCCGAGGAGTCTTTGCGGGAATACTGCACATAGATGGTATCAGACCAGGAGTACCGGCCCCTTGTAACATTGAGCCGCATGGTAATATTGTTCCCGCTCTCTATGACCTGAATGACTTTCCCTTGAAATTTTGCGTTCTGGAATTTATAGTCATCGGGATTTCTGGCAATCTGGTCATACGTATAGGTCTTGCATTGCTGTTTGAAGTAAGCCTCCTGTTCCTCGGGGCTCAGTTCATAGGTTTCCTCCTCAACAATCTCGCCGCAGACGGCACAGTACCGCACGCGGGTTCCCGAAGCGGAGCCCACAGCCTTTTTGGTAACCACCCAGTCGCCGTCTGGGGTGTGTGGGAGTTTTTCCAGCTCTTTGCGCTCCGTTTCGCCGCAGACAGAGCAGACCCCCTCCTGAACTCCTGCTTTGCTGCACGACGCCTGCTCCACCGTATTCCAGGAAAAGCTGTGTCCCAACGGTTCCCCTTCCGTTTGGCCGCAGCGTGTACAGGTCCTGGGTTCGGTACAGGATGCCTCCTGCCAGCTGTGTCCCAACGGCTTTCCTTCCGTTTCCCCGCAGCTCTCGCAGGTTTTCGGGCTGACACAGTCAGCCTCTATCCACGTGTGCTGATGACACGCGGACAGGAAAAGTGATCCCGCCGCCAGTAATAATGCAAACGCCCTATTCCATTTTTTCACGTTTCAGCTTCCTCCTTCAAATCATTCTCGTTGGTACTTGCCCCGGGGCGGGCGGCCCCCACCCCGGGCGCGTTCCCAGCGAGACGACAAAAGCGGCGCAGGGAGTGTTTCCCTACACCGCCGGAAGAAGCTGCACACGCGCCAAGACGTTCCCCCTTGCGAAATCAAGCGGGAACCGTTATAATGGCTTTTGGGCGCAGTAATTCTGCTGTGTGGGAGGGGCTGTCTCCTGCATAGGGGCGTGAAGTGCGCCAACACTTCGCGCCCTGCCTTTTGCTTCTGTGTCTCACGGCTTTATTGTAGCGTATTCAGTCGAGAATTGCAAGAGTGTTTTGCAGACCCACAGGCCCCGTATCTTCGGATGCGGGGCCTGTTTGCTTCTAAAACATGAAAAAGGCCCCCTCCGCATAAGTTGTACCAACACCGAGTTTGGAGGGGTCAACCATGAACGAGACAAAAGTCATTTACCTGCGGAGAAAGCTCATCGCGGCCGGGGCCTTCGCCCTGGCCGCCGTGATGATGTTCTGGGTGGTGAACCACCCGGCGGTGGTGGGGGCCTCCGCCTCCACCCGGCAGCTGCCCATCTACTGCGTACAGAAAGACTACAAGGTGCTGTCTATCAGCTTCGACGCCGCCTGGGGTGATGTTATTTTGCGGCAGGGTCTAATAGGCGCATACACATAAAATACAAACATCCCCGTGCTGTGGGCGGCACGGGGATTTAATTGTTCTCTTTGCTTGGAATATGTCAGCAAGAGTTTTAGTGTCCACCGGGAATATGCCCTACGCAGACTGCCCGGAGCTGCGTAAGCTGGAGTTCGTATGTACTGGGATTGAGGTCGGCCACACTATGCAGCTCCTCCAGAGCGAGAAACACCCCTTCATGCCGGCGAATCTGGATGGCGCTGAAGCCTGTACTCAGTTGGAAATCATCATGGGACAGAAGCAGAAGGCCGAAAATCTTCTGAAGGAGATGATGGGTGACAATGATGTGGGCGCCGCCAGGGGCCTTGCCGTAACCTGGAAAAGCATATCTCAGGAGCAGTTGGACAGCAAGACTTTGAAGGTTGAACATCCTGCCCCTTGCACCGGAATGGTCAACAAAACGTATGTTCCCACCGGCGGCGCGAGGTGGTTTGTTTGGAGCATGAAGAAAAAAAGCTGGAGGAACTGGGCCGGGACGAGCTGCTGGAATACCTGCGGCAGCTGGCGGAGTGGAAAAACAACGATGTGGTGAAACTGGCCTTCCTGGAGGGCGAGGAGGCCGAACGAGTCGACAGTCTGGACCTTACCGGGGTGTCCGAGCTCAAACGCAACGCCAACGGCACCTTCGAGGCGAAGTTTGTGGACCGGGTGCGGGTGCTGACCATGCTGCGGGAACTGCTGGACGAGCGCCGGGATGGGGCCCTGGGCGACTTTCTGGATGGGCTGTGCCCGTCTCAGGACGGCGGTGAAGGGTGAAAAAGCTGCAGTTCTCCCCCAAACAGCGGCAGGTGCTGGACTGGTGGAGAGAGGACCGCTTCGACGCCGTCATCTGCGACGGGGCCGTTCGGTCCGGCAAAACCTTTGCCCTCGGCGTGTCCTTCTTCCTGTGGGCTATGGCAAGGTTCCACCGGCAGCGCTTCGGACTGTGCGCCGCCTCCATCAACGGAGTGCGGCGAAACCTGCTGGGCCAGGCCCGGCCTGTGCTGGAGGGGCTGGGCTTCCGGTGGGAGGAGAAAATCAGCCGGAACGAGGTGACCCTCCGGGGCGGCGGGCGGGAAAACACCTTCTACCTCTACGGCGGAGGCGACGAGGGCAGCTATGCCTCCATCCAGGGAGTGACGCTGGCCGGAGTGCTGCTGGACGAGGCCGCCCTTATGCCCCGCTCCTTTGTGGAACAGGCCGCCGCCCGGTGCTCCGTGGCGGGCGGAAAGCTGTGGTTCTCCTGCAATCCCGCAGGGCCCGAACACTGGTTTTACAAAGAGTGGATCTGCAAATCCGAACAGAAGCGGGCGCTCTACCTGCGCTTTACCATGGAGGACAACCCAGGACTGTCCCCACAGGTGCGGGAACGGTACGCGCGGATGTTCCAGGGCGCGTTCTACCGGCGGTATGTGCTGGGAGAATGGACCGCGGCGGAGGGGCTGGTGTACGACTTCTTCGACCGGTCCGCCATGCCCGGCCCGCCTGAGGAGCCCTGTTCCCGGTGGCGCATCTCCTGCGATTACGGCACCAGAAACCCGGCTTCCTTCGGACTTTGGGGAGAAAAAGATGGGATTTGGTACCGCGTCAAAGAGTTTTACTACGACGCCCGGGAGCGGGGACGGCAAAAAACCGACGGGGAGTACGTGGACGATTTGAAAAAATTGGCCGAAAAGCGTTGTATCGAAATGGTCATCGTGGACCCCTCTGCCGCCAGCTTTATCGAGGCCCTGCGGCGGGAGGGCTGGAGAGTGCAAAAGGCGGACAACCGAGTGCTGGAGGGTATCCGCAGGACCGCTCAGGCGCTGAAATCCGGGAAAATCGTCATTTGCAGGGAATGCCAGGCGGCGGCCAGGGAATTCGGACTGTACCGCTGGGAGGACGGCGGCGAGGACCGGGTACACAAGGAACACGACCACGCCATGGACGATATCCGCTACTTCGTCATGGCGATGGAGCGCGGGAACGGATATACCGCCCGGTTCGTGGAGCGGGCGGTGTTTTAGCCCCTCCGGCCCAGGAGCGGAGGGCGTACCCTTTAGGCGCTGGCGGCGGGCCGAAACGCAAAACAGTACCCCCATATGAGCGGAAGCACAAATAGGGGAACGTCAGTCCAGGCCCTGCGCGCCGTAAGCTTTCCCCGGACTCCCGTATAGGGCGTCCCCCGTAAAGGGGGTCCTTAGGGGGAGGCCCGCCTGGAGCGCGAAGCGCGACGGGGGCGGGACGCCCCCTAAGTGTGTCTTTGCCTACTTTCTGCACAAGCAGAAAGTAGGTTCCTGAAGGGAAATACCCCAAACGGGGATTTCTATAAATTTTCACTCAGAGAGGAGCATGAACATGGACATCTGTTTCGAGGGAATCGGTCAGACTACCGCCACCTTCCAGGTGAGCGGCCAGGTCCAGCCCGGCATGGTGGTGACCCTCACCGCCAGCGGCACTGTGAGCAAGGGCGCGGCCAACGCCCTGCCCTGCGGCATGGTGCTGGGCGGCGTGCGGAAAGGCGCGGCCGCCGTCCAGATCGGCGGCGCGGCCAAGGTGAGCTACAGCGGCGACACCGCCCCGGCGGCAGGCTGGCAAGCCCTGGCCTGTGACGGCGAGGGCGGCGTGACGGCCGTCGCCACCGGCGGGCTGAAGTGCCTGGTGCTGGCGGTGGACACCACGGCAAAGACCGCCGTCATTAAGCTGTAAAGAAGCGCGGAGCCGTCGTGAGCAGCGCGGATGGACCGGAGCGAGGCCGAGCGCAGGCCCGCGCAGCGGGCCGGAGACCAGGCCGAGGCGGAGGGAAACCGCGCGTCGCGAACAGGCGCAGCGTGACAACAAAACGGACATACAAAGGAGGAGCTATTGATGGCACAGAGATTTGACAACGTGAAGCTGGAAAAGGGCATGTACCACGAGGCGGGCAAGTCCTTTACCCAGGTGCTGGAAAAGCTGGACCCCAGTGAACAGTACCGGGGCACTGCCCTGGAGGGGCTGGATGCCTACCAGAGACAGCTCAAACGGTTCGACATCCGGGTCAAAGGGGCCGGGTCCGACCTGGTGGATAAGTTCTTCTCCACCTCCCAGTCGGCGGTGCTCTTCCCCGAGTACATCGCCAGGGCCGTCAAGGTGGGTATGGAGGAGGCCAACATCCTCCCCGACATCACCGCCACCGAAACCCTCATCGAGGGCATGGACTACCGCTCCATCACCTCCGTCCCCGAGGACGAAAAACAGCTCAAGCAGGTGGCCGAGGGCGCCGCCATCCCCCAGACCACCGTGCGCACCCGCGACAGCCTGGTCAAGCTCCACAAGCGGGGCCGGATGCTGGTGGCTTCTTACGAGGCCATCCGATTCCAGAAGCTGGACCTGTTCTCCGTCACCCTGCGGCAGATCGGCGCTCAGATCGGGCGGATGCATCTGGAGGACGCCATCGACGTCATCGTCAACGGCGACGGCAACAACAACGCCGCCAAGGTCAGCAGCGTGGAGACCGCTGGAAAGCTCACCTACGGCGACCTGCTGGCCTTCTGGAACAGCTTTGAGCCCTACCAGCTCAACACCCTGCTGGTGGGCACCGACACCATGCCCATGCTGCTGGGCCTCAGCCAGATGCAGGACGCCGCCGCCGGGCTGGATTTCCACGGCACCGGCAAGCTCATCACCCCCATGGGCGCCAAGGTGCTGCGCACCTCCGCCGTGCCCGAGGGCAAGATCATCGGCCTGGACAAAAACTACGCCCTGGAGATGGTCAAGGCCGGAGACGTGATGGTGGAGTACGACAAGCTCATTGACCGCCAGCTGGAGCGGGCCGCCATCACCACCATTTCCGGCTACGCCAAGATCTTTGAGGACGCCAGCCGGGTGCTGAGCGTCTGATGGGCGGCAGGCGGAAAAAATCCACCGGCGCCCCCGCTGCCGCCGCACAGCTCCGGGACGCCGGCCGCCACCCCTTTGTCCAGCTGGACGGCTACGTCCCCCTGGGCCGGGGTGAGACCACCCTGTACCGGGCCATCCGGGAGGCGGTCCCCGTGGTGGACGCCGCCATCTGCAAGCTGGTGCGGCTGTGCGGCGGCCTGACCGCCGCCTGCCGGGACGGGCGGGCCCAGGACGGTTTGGACCGCTTCCTGCGCACCGTCAGCGTGGGCCGGGGCCAGCGGGGAATTCAGGCCTTCCTGGACCAGTACCTGAACTCCATGCTGGTGTGCGGCCGGGCGGTGGGCGAGATCGTCCCCGCCCCGGATGGGCGCGGCATCGCCGCCCTGCTGTGCGCCGACGTGGACCGCATCGAGATTCGCGAGGGGAACAGCCCCCTGGACTTCACCCTGTGCGTCCGGGATTCCGACGGGACGGTACGGGTGCCGGAGCGGCAGGAGCTGCTGCTGTTCACCCCCTTCCAACCCGAGACCTGCGCCCCTTACGGGGTGTCCATGCTGCGGTCCATGCCCTTTATGGCGGAGATCCTGATGAAAATCTTCGACGCTACGGGAAAAAACTGGGAGCGGATGGGCAACGTCCGCTTCGCCGTGGTGTGCAAGGGCGAGGACGGGACCAATACCCAGGAGCGGTGCGGCGTGGTGGCCCGGGAGTGGTCCGCCGCCATGCAGGCGGGACGGGACGGCGCCGTCCGGGACTTTATCTGCGCCGGAGACGTGGATATCCGGGCCATCGGTGCGGACAACCAGATCCTGGACAGCGAGGTCCCCGTGCGCCAGATTTTGGAGCAGCTGGTGGCCAAAACCGGCATACCACCCTTCCTGCTGGGGCTGAGCTGGTCCTCCACCGAACGGATGAGCTCCCAGCAGGCCGACATCCTCACCAGCGAGATCGCTGCCATCCGCCGGAGCCTGGAGCCGGTGGTGGAACGGGTCTGCGAGCTCTGGCTGCGGCTCAAGGGGTATGACGACCGGGTGGATGTGGACTGGCTGGACGTAAATTTGCAGGACGAGGAGTCCGAGGCCAGGGCCGCCCTGTACCGGGCCCAGGCCAGGGCTGTGGAGGAGGAAAACTAAATGGAAATCTCGAAAGAAGCGGCGGTCAAGGCCGTCGGCGCGCCGGAGCCCGAGGAGCTGGCCCTCATCAACGCCCTGGCCCGGCGGGAGCTGGAGGCCGGTGAGGTGTACACCTTCACCCTGCGGCTGTGCGACAACGACATCGACCGGGACTTCGAGCGGTTCGACGACGCCACGCTGGACCAGCTGGCCCCCATGTTCGTGGGGGTGTCCGGGGTATTCGACCACCAGTGGTCCGCCCGGGGTCAGACGGCGCGGATTTATCGGACCGAGGTGGTGGACGGAGACGGGTCCCTCACCGCCGACGGGAGGCCCTGCCGCTACCTCAAGGGGTGGGCCTACATGATGCGCACCCAGGAGAACGCCGCCCTCATCGCCGAAATCGACGGCGGCATCAAGCGGGAGGTCAGCGTGGGCTGCGCCGTGGAACAGGTGGTATGCTCCATCTGCGGCCAGGAGCTGGACGCCTGCCTCCATGAGAAGGGGGAGGAGTACGGCGGCCAGCTGTGCTGCGGAGTGCTCACCGGGGCCTCCGACGTGTACGAGTGGTCCTTCGTGGCCGTCCCCGCCCAGAGAAAGGCCGGGGTCATCAAAAGCGCCGGGAGAAGGCTGGAGGACGAGGCCCGGCTGGGCCGGAAGTACCTCAAAGCCCTGCGGGCCGAGGTGGTGCGGCTGGCCGCCATCACCGAGCCCCAGGCCGGTCACGCCCTGCTGGAAAAGGTGTCCGCCAAGCTGGACGAGGAGGAGCTGCTGGGGCTCATCAAGCTGTACCGGGAAAAGGCGGGCGCGCTGACCGCCCCCAGGGTGCAGCTCAGCTACGGGGAGGACAGCCTGCCGCGGGAAATCGCGGACGGGGCCTTCCTCATCTAGGAGGACAGCCATGACGGAACAGGTGATGGAGCTGGTACAGGCCCTGGGGGGCGCGGGCCAGGATGAGGAACTGCTGAACACCCTGTGCGCCGTTGCCTGCCGGACCCTGGACCGGCGGCTCAAGGACGGGCTGACGGCGGAGGACTGCCAGGGGGCATACCCCCTGGCGGCGGCGTGGCTGGTGATGGACTGGCTGCGGGAAAGCCAGGGACTGGAAGGCGTCACCGCCCTGTCGGCGGGGGATATCTCGGTGCGCCGGGAGGCTGGCGGCGGAGAGGGCGGCAGACTGGCGCGGAAGGCGATGGAGCTGATGGTCCCCTATTTTAAGGATGAGGGATTTGTATTTCGGGGGGTGGAAGGTTGATTCAGGCGTTTGAGTGGGTCATTCGGACCTATGGGCAGGAGATGGTGTGCCGCCGGGAGGACGGCCAGGAGACAGGCCGGGGCATGGCCATCGTCCAGCCCATGACCCGTGCGGACTGGCAGTACACTGCCGGGGCCCTGGGCAGCTACTCCCAGGACCGCTTTCTGGGGCTGGCCGATCCGGCGCTGCCCCTGGACAAAATCGGACCGGGAGGCTGGCTGGAATGGGGCGGTCAAAAATACGAGGTGATGACCGTGCGGCCCATCTGGGTGGGCGGTCAGGTCACCCACCTGTGGCTGGCCCTGCGGCCCTGCGGGGAGAACACGCCTTGACCGGGGCACTGAGCGCGTGGCGGGACGGGGTGGCCGACCAGCTGCGGAAAAACGGCCTCAACGCCGTCACCGCCATGGACTGCCAGCGGGCCCCCCGGTGGCGGGAGGCCGTGGCCGCCGTGGCCCTCAGTAAGGTAACATGCGCCCCCGGCGGGTTCCAGAACTATTTGGGCGTACAGAAGGGGCCGGACGGTGCGGAACGGGAGGTCTACGGCCAGGAGGCGGAGCTTACCCTGGCGCTGGACGTCTTTGCCCCCAGGGACGGGGGCGGCGAGGCCTGCCAGCAGGCGGCCGACGCTATTTTGGAGGCCCTGGTCTGCCAAGGTGCGGCGGGATTGACCGCCTTGGAGGTCCGGGCGGACAGGGTCCAATTTCTGGAGAAGGACGGGCTGTACCGGCAGGAGCTCCTATGCAGGTGCGGGGCCTGGCTCACCGCCCGGGTGGACAGCGAGACAGGCTTCTTTACAGACTTTGAAGTGAAAGGAAGAGTGACATGAACGCGGTGACCAGGCATGAGAGACCGGGGGTGTATTCCTCCTACGAGGCATCCAGCCTCACCGCCGCCGCTGCCGGAGGCGGCAATGTGGCGGTGGTGGCGAAACTGGAAAAAACCGGGCTGGAAAAATACTACCAGTGGACCAGCTTCAGCAGAGCCGCGGCCGATGTGGGCGACTGCCTCCTCAGCCGGATGGCCCAGCTGGCCATCCGCAACGGCGCGGGAGTGGTGTACGGCATCCCCGCCGGAGAGGACTATGACGGCGCTTTCGCCGTGATGGCGGCGCTGGAGGATGTGGACGTGGTGGTGTGCGACAGCACCGAGCTGTCCGTCCAGCAGGCGCTGAAAACGGCGGTGCAGGAGTGCTCCGCCGCCCGGCGGGAGCGCATCGCCGTGGTGGGCGGCGGGGCCGAAGAGACCGTCGCCCAGCTCGTCCAGCGGGCGTCGGGGCTCGGCAGCGAACGGATGGTGCTGACAGCCCCCGGCGCCGGGGACGGCTCCGGCGGAGCCCTGTGCGCCGCCGCCGTGGCCGGGGCCATCGCCGGAAGCTCCGACCCCGCCCTCCCCCTGGGCGGCGCGCAGCTCTACGGACTGGAGGGGCTGGAGGCCAATTACGACGACGGCGACATCGACCTGCTGGTCCAGGGCGGCGTCACCCCCCTGGAGACCCTGGCCGGGTCCTGCTACGTGGTGCGGGGCGTCACTACTCGAACCAAAACCGGCGGCGCGGTGGACCCCACCTGGCGGGAGCTCACCACCATCCTGGTGGTGGATGAGGTCATTCCCGGCATCCGCAACGCCCTGCGGGCCAAGTTCGGCCGGGCCAAAAACACCGTCCAGAGCCGGGGCGCTATCCGCTCCCTGGTGGTGATGGAG
Organism: uncultured Oscillospiraceae bacterium; assembly: GCA_949935795.1. Taxonomy (GTDB): domain Bacteria; phylum Bacillota; class Clostridia; order Oscillospirales; family Oscillospiraceae; genus Enterenecus. Next base: position 20,531 of record CATLFX010000024.1, on the reverse strand, counting down.
CTGGAAAAACGGGTCAGCCGGGAGATCATCGACGGCTACGAGGACGTGACTGTGTCCGCCCTGGAAAGCGACCCCACCGTGTGCCTGGTGGAGTTCGCCTTTACCGTGGCCCACGGCCTCAACCAGGTGTGGCTGTCCGCCCATATCACGGTATAGTTCTTGTGGTGTTCTTTTTCTTGTAAGCGGAATGCGGATGGAAGTGAAAAGAGTTTAGGAGGGATTTTTTGAATACAACGATCAACGCGGGGCTGCGGGCCGCAGGGTTCCCCACCAGCTCCGATATCTGGCTGGAGCTGGACGGGCAGAAGGTGGCCGTGGTGCAGAGCTATAACTGTAAGGCCACCCGCAGCTCCTACTCCGTGGAGGCTTTCGGCGAGGAGGAGCCCGTGGCCACCGTCCAGGGACCCCAGAGCTACGTCATCCAGCTCACCAGGCTCTACGCCACCGACCAGGCCATCGCCGACGGGCTGGACTTCTACAAAATGCGCAATTTCTCCCTGGTCATCTGCAAGCCCGACCGCAAGGTCATTTACTCCGACTGCCAGTGGAGCGACATCCAGGAGGACGCCCAGCTGGGAAAAATGGTGGTGGAAAAGCTCACGCTGGTGGCCGGACGCCGGATGGAGATGGCGGTGTAAATGGACCTGGGATTTTGGACCGGCCCGGACCGCATCAAGGTGGGCGGGGGCGAGCTGCGGCTGCTGTCCGCCCGGGAGGTGCTGGAGGCCCGGCGGGAGGGGGACGCCCTGGCCCAGGACGGCCGGGAGCGGGCCCTGTGCCGCAACGCCTGCCTCATCGCCAGGGCCCTGGAGCGGAAGGGCAGGCCCGCCTTTGAGAACGGACAGGCCGTTTTGGACGCTATGCGGGTGGAGGACATCGCCCGGCTGGCCAACGCCTGGGCCGCCTTCAACCGGGACTGCAACCCCTCCGCCCTGGATGGGGAAGAGGAGATCCAACGGCGAAAAAAAGCTTGGAGCACGCGCCTTATGAGCGCCTTCAATGGCGCGTGCTCCGCCTGTTCGGCGCTCTGCCCACCGAGGAGCGGGCGAAAAACATGACCGACCGGGATTACCTGTGGTGCGCCCTCAACCTGGCCCTGGACCAGGAGGAGGAGCTTTCCAGGCTGTGCCCCGACTGCCGCCGGCGGGCGGAGGAGGAGCCCTGCCCCGTGTGCGGCGCGCCCAGAGAGAGCTGGGCCGTCAACGGGGGATTTGACTGGGCCAGATACCAGGCGCTGAAGGGGGGCGGGGACGCTGGTTGACCGTGTGGAGGAATTGCTGGAGCTGGTGGAGGACCAGCAGGACGGGGATGAGCAGAGAGACGCGCTGGAGCTGAGGCCGGGAACCCAGGTCCCCGCCCCTCCCCCGCCCGGGGCGGAACCGGAGGGCGGGCCTCAAAAGGAGGAGACGGCGGAAACCCCGGTCCCGGCAGAAACGGGAAACCGCCCGCCAGATGTGGAAATACAAGAATGGGCGGCGGAGGCTGTCCCCCCGCCGGAGTATTGGGGAGAAATTCCCAGCGGAGGCGGTCCGGCAGACAGCGCAATGCCCGAGACAGCCCCGGCGGAGCCTGCTCCGGCGAAAATTGGGCGGGATGGGCTGGAAATAATCGTGACGGGGTCCAACGGGACCCCTCTGCTGAGAAGACCGGGGGACGGAGATTTGGAGCTGGCGGAACTGCCCAATGCCAGGGCGGAAGACGGTCCTCCGGCGGCGGACATCGTGACTGCCTCCCTACAGCCGGCGGAACGGGGGCTGGAAGGGCTGTACCGGCAGGCCGTTCGGGCCGCGCGGCCCGCCGCCCAGGCCCCCGCCGCCCCCCGGCAGGGACAGGCCGTCCGGCTGGGAGAGCCGGAAACGCCCCGGCAGCTCACCGTGGACGAGCTGGACCGGGCCGTCCGCCGGGACAGCCGCAGATACGACGGCGGGCTGGACATCTTTTGAGGAGGGGTGCGATATGGCTATCCTTTCACCCATGCGGTTCAAGGGCTTCGTGTGGCCCCACAACCCCAGGGTGTATACCATCGCCTTTGAACGGAAACTGGCGGTGCATAAAATCCCCTTCGGCCTGCACTATTTGCAGAGCCTGGGACAGACCCGGCGGGTGCTCCGGGGAGAGGGGGAGTTCGTGGGCCAGCGGGCCTACGACATCTTCAAGCAGCTGGCCAACGTGTTCTATGAGGAGACGCCGGGAATGCTGGTCCACCCGGTCTGGATGACCACCAACGCCTGGTTCGCCGCCCTGGAACTGCGGCAGGCCCCCCGGCGGGACTATGTGGCCTACTCCTTCGAGTTCTGGGAGGTGGAGTGGGGCGCGGGCCAGCCCACGCTGTCCACCCGGCCCCTGGACCAGCCCGATACAGGGGGCGAGGCCCCCGCGGCAAAAGAGGAACAGGCCTTGTACCACACCGTGGTCCGGGGAGACACCCTGTGGGAGCTGGCCCGGCGGTACGGAGTGGCGCTGAACCGGATCGTGGAGCTCAACCCCTCCATCCGCAACCCAAACCTCATCTATCCGGGACAGAAGGTGAGGCTCAGATGATGCGGTGCTGGGTCAGGCTGGGGGGCGGCGGGGAGCTGAATCTGCCCACCGCCGTCAGCTGGAAATTCTGCTACGGCACCGACACCCCCTGCGACAGCTTCTTCCTGCGGTGCCTGTGGGAGCGGGGGCAGGAAAAAACCCTCTCCGCCGCCTGCCGGTTCTTCGCGGAGTGGGAGGGGGAGCGGGTGTTCACCGGAGTGGTGGACGAGTACGCCGTCATCTGCGGAAAAGACGGGCTGTATTTGGAGATGTCCGGCCGGGGGATGGCCGCCCTGCTGCTGGACAACGAGGCCCTGCCCGCCGAGTACCAGCGGGCCACCCGCGCCGACATCGTGTCCGGCCATGTGGCACCCTACGGCGTGGAGGCGGTGGGCGGCGGCACACTGCCCGCTGTGGCCGGGTTTACCGTGTCCAGCGGGGAGAGCGAGTGGAGCGTGGTGCGGCGGTTCGCCTGCTACTACGGCGGGGTGGTGCCCCGGTTCGACCGGATGGGGCGGCTGGTACTGAACCCGCCCAACGACAGCCGGGAGGTGCTGGTGGGAAGCGCGGACCCCGTCACCGGCTGGGAGTACCGGGAGGAGCGCCATGGGGTGCTGAGCCAGGCGGCGGTGCGGCGGCGGACCGCCCGGGGGACCCAGTGGGTGTCCGACCCCGCGTTTGTGGCCCAGGGGGGCTGCGCCCGGCGGGTCATCACCGTGCCCAACACCACCGGCTCCGCCGCCATGCGTTACACCGCAGACTACCAGCTCCGGGCCGCCCGCCGGGAACGGGTGCGGATGCGCCTCACTGTGGCCGGGGGATTCCTGGCCTGGCCGGGAGACCTGGTGTCGGTGGATCTGAAAGGCTGCGGGGCCAACGGGCGCTACCGGGCCGCCCAGACCGAGGTGGCCTGCGGGGCCGGAGGGCTGACCACCACTTTGGTGCTGGGTGAGACAGATGCGATGATTTAGTGGGAGGTTTTAATCATGTGGCTGAGCGGACAGCACAAACGGCCCGCCGACCAGGGCGAGGGCCAGGTGGGCGTCATCACCATGAGCGGTAAGGAGACCGCCGCCCTGCTGGACTGTGAGCGCCGGGGGCTGCAAATTTACAGCCCCGGAGGCTACACCTGGACCCCCAAGGTGGACAGCAAGGTGCTGGTCATCCAGGGCCGGGGGGAGATCCCCTGCGTGGCGGGGGCCCTCCAGGGAAGCCAGGTCCCCGACCAGGTGGGTATCAAGGCCAAGGAGCTCACCCTGGAGGGGGAAACTGTGACGGTCAAGTCCCCGGGCGATGTCACCGCAGAGGGGGAAAACATCCGCCTGATGGGACAGGTGTATGTGAAAGAGGAGACGCTGGAAGAGCTGATTATCAGAATCGTGCTGATGATTCTGGGCGGCCTGGGCTAAGGAGGATGAGATGAGCCTGCTGTTGAAGAACAGAGACTATGTGCGGGACGGAAACGGCGGAGTAGCTGTGGCGTCGGGGGGCGAGGCCCTGCTGAACGAGGCGCTGTTCCGCCTCACCGCCCGCCGGGGAAGCTTCCCCTTCCTGCCCCGGCTGGGCAGCCGGATGGGGGAGCTGCGGCGGGAAAAACCCTCCGGCTGGGACGCGCTGGCCCGCCAATTCGCGGTGGAGGCGCTGGATGATCTGGAGGACGTCACCGTCACCGGGGCCAGCGTCCGCCGGGACCGGGACGCACTGCTGGTCACGGCGGACCTGCTGTGGCAGGGCGAGGCGCTGTCGGTGACCGCCCGCTGGGAGGAGTGAGCGTTTGATTACATTGGAGGAAATTTATCAGGGCCTGGCCTCGGAATTCCAGGCCCAGACCGGCCAGTCCGCCGGAGGAAGCAGCGAGCTGGCCGTGCGGTTTTACGCCGTGGCCGCTCAGATTTACAGCCTGTATGTCCAGGCGGAGTGGACCCGGCGGCAGTGCTTCCCCCAGACCGCCCAGGGCGAGGACCTGGACAAACACGCCAAGCTGCGGGGGCTGACCCGAAGAAACGCCATAAAAGCAAACGGCACGGTGCGGTTCTATGTGGGCGAGGCCAGGGATACCGATACGGAGGTGCCCAAGGACACCGTGTGCATGACCGCCGGCGGGGTGCGGTTCCTCACCGCCGCGGCCGGGGTCATCCCGGCGGGAGAAGCGTACTGCGAGGTTCCAGTCATCGCGGCGGAGGCCGGGGCGGCGGGCAACGTGGGACAGGGCGCCATTGTGTACATGGCCCTCCCCCCCTTGGGGGTGGCGGCCTGCGCCAATCCGGAGGCCCTCTCCAACGGCCAGGACCAGGAGGGGGACGAGGCGCTGCGCCAGCGGGTGCTGGCCACCTTCCAGCGGCTGGCCAACGGGGCCAACAACGCCTTCTACCGCCAGGCCACCATGTCCTTCGACGGGGTGGCCGCGGTGACGGTGCTCCCCCGGAACCGGGGGGTGGGCACGGTGGACGTGGTCCCCGCCGCCCAGGGAGGCATCCCCAGCCAGGAGCTGCTGAACGCCCTCCAGGACCACTTCAACCGGGTGCGGGAGATCGCCTGCGACGTGAAGGTGCTCTCCCCCACGGTGACGGCGGTGGATGTGTCCGTCAAGCTGTGGGCCAGGGAGGGTTGGAGCTTTGACGCGGCGGCCGGGGCGGTGCGGGACAGGCTGGAGGATTGGTTCAACGGGGAGCGGCTGGGCCAGCCCCTGCCCCGGGCTCAGCTCATCTCGCTGATCTACGCCGTGGACGGGGTGGCCAACTGCCAGCTGGTCAGTCCCGCGGCCGATCTGCCCCTCAGCAATGTCACCCTGCCGGTGCTGGGGGCGCTGACCATTGAAAACGGCGCGGCTCCCCTCCCGGAGAATTCCCAGGAGGCGGAGGCTGCGGGCGGAACTGCGCAGAGCGGCGGTGACGGCGGATGACACTGAAATTTGAGGACTATCTGGTCTCCCTGCTGCGCCCCCTGGGGGTGTACGACCTGCGCCCAGGAACCATCAACAGGGGCGAGCTGGCCGCTTACGGCGGGGCGCTGGACGGGGCCATGGAGGAGCTGGACCACACCGCCCGGGAGATGAATCTGACCACCGCCAGCGATTTCGGCCTGGAGCGGGTGGAGGCCCTGCTGCCCTACCGGCCGGTGTGCGCCACCATACAGCAGCGACGGAAGGCCCTGGCCGCCCTGCTGCGCATCAGCGGCGACAGCTTTACTCCCGAGGCCATTAACGACACCCTGCGGGGGTGCGGCCTCAACGCACGGGCCGAGGAGACCGGCCAGCCGGGATATGTGAAGGTCTATTTCCCCGACGTGGCCGGTATCCCCGAGGGCTTTGACCAGCTGCGGATCATCATTGAGGAAATCCTGCCCAGCCACCTGGACATCACCTATGTGTTCTGGTACAACACCTGGGCCATGGTAGCCAGCCGCCACCCCACCTTCGGAGACGCGGCGGACACCGGACTGAGCTGGTACGGGCTGGCCATCGAGAACGACGGCTATCTGGAAGATATCGAGTGAGCGGACACCCGGGCGCGTTACTTTGAAAAAGCCGCCGCAAGCGATATGCAGGCGGCGGGTGCAGGGTTCGGCTATATTCGATTCAATCCGGCTGACGATGTGGTATTATCCCGCGCCCCGCCAAGAGGACAGAAAAATATCAAATGTTTCTCGGACAGCAGATGAAAGCCTGCTGTCCGTTTTTACGCGGCCTCGGCCAAGGCCGCGCCGTACCCGCTCAGAATTGCAACGGCGAATATCCTTTTTGTGTTCCGCTCAAGTGGAAATTTCGGAAAATAATTAAAAATTCCGAAATGAGTTTAATAACCACTTGCGCGGCCCGGAGAGCTGCCGTACAATGATTTCAGGCGCAAAGCTTTAGAACTGGACCTTCAAAATCCACAGCAGCGGGAATGGCTGCTCTCCCTCTACGGCGGCGAAGAAATGATCCGGCAGCGGCTTCCCGCCCTCCATCAAACCTATGCGGCGACCCTCCAGGACCCGCCCCCTCCCCTTGCCAGGGGCGGCGATTTCGTCTCGGGCGCGGAAGTGGAGGGCGTGCACTGGCAGAGAAACGGAAATCAGCTCTCCGTGCGGGCCGTCACCTCTCTGCCGGAAACGGCCCTCTTTATTGACGAATACCTGGAAATACGAACCTCCGCCGGAGAGTCCGTAGACGGCTGCGCCCAGTCCGCCTCCGATTCCCACCATACGGTGCTGACGCTGGACACCGAATTTGACCCCGCCAAGTTCAAATCCGACATCCTGGAGATCGACTACACGGCCACCTGGTGCGAGGCGAATACCGGACGGCTCCGGGCGCTGATGAGCAGCCGGGACGTACACCGCCAGGTCTACCTCAACAGCGCCGTCAAGGAGGTCCACCTCGAGGCGCCGGTGAAGCGTGCAGGGACGGAATATCCCATCAACATCGCGTACAACCGGGACTTCCTGCCCAGTGAAGAGGTGGATTACCGCTACCAGAGCTCCTTCAACCCCAGCACCGGGAAGCAGCGGCTCTTCGCCCCGCTCTCCGCATGGGTGGAGTTCCAGGAGGGCACGGAGGAGCAGTTTGACCACATCGACATCACCACGTTCGTTTTGAAAATGGACTGCAAGCATGGATTGTCCACATATACCAAGACGGGGCGGGAGAAGCCCATTGAGAAGCATTTCGTCGCGCAGCCGGATGCGGAAGGGACCCACCCCAACGGGTTCAGCTTCAGCCTGAATCCCGAGTGGATGGACGACGTCCCCTCCCGCCGCTGGCCCATCCGGGACCGCGTGGATTTCTTCTTTGCCGTGAATTTTAAGCTCAAAAGCGGCAGGGAGGGAACCATCCAGATCGGCAGCGACCTGTCGGAGGCCGCGAAAAAGGACTCCGGGAGCGCTGTCGCCGGATGGCTGAATTTGGTCTGGGGATGCCTCGCCCCCGGGACCCGCATCCTGATGGCGGACGGCACGGAGCGGCCCATTGAGCAGATCAAGGCGGGGGACGTGGTCCGCATGGACGCCCAGGGGAACCGGGCCGTTGTGGACAAGGCCGTCGGAGGAAACGAGCCGCGCAGCATGGTCAACATTCAGATGCTGGGGGGCCGCACGCTGGTCTGCACCCAGGACCACCCCATTGTGACGGACCGGGGGACGATGAAGGCCGTGGACGTCCACGGCAACTGCCGCCTGTGCACGCCGGATGGCGGGCACGTGACGGTCATCGGCATTTGGGACACCCCGGGCGGCGAGATCTATAACCTGGTGCTCAGGCCGGAGGGGGCCCAGCGGCCGCCGGAGGGGGGCTGCACCATGTTTGCGGAGCGCGTTCTGGTGGGCGACAATGGGATGCAGGGCGCCCTGGGCATCGTCCAGGAGGAGCCCTTCGCGGTCAATCCCCACCGGGAGGAGACCGCGCAAAAGCGTGCGCTGTGGGAGGAAATTTTGACATGAGCGTTCAAAACCGCAGCTTTTTCGCCCTGAAATGCCAGCACGGCTACTGGGCCGAGATCCCCCCCCGTCCCCGGGATCTCCCTCTGCGGGGGAATGCCCTTTACCCTGGGGGCCTCGTTCCTGTACCCCCACAAGGGGGACGACAATATCCTGATCCAGCAGGAGGGCGTTTTCTCCTTCGGCGTGAATAATGGCAGCGTCTACTTTGAGGCCAAAAACCTGGGCAGCTTCCGCACGGACCCCGGCATGGAGCCCAAGCTGCTGGAGGACGAGTGGTGCCGGGCCGACGTGGTCTACGACGGGGCCGCGGTGCGCGTCTATGTACAGGGGCTGCTGGCCCTGGAGGCCGGGGCCGCAGGCGCGGAGCACATCGACCAGGAGACCCGCTGGCGCCTGGGGGCCATGGACGGCTACCTTCAGGAGGCGGTCCTGTACAGCAGGGCGCTGACGGCGGAAGAGGTCCTCCATCTGCAATTCACCCACGAGGTCCCCGCCGAGCAGACCGAGCTGTGGGCCGACTTTGACGCCTTCAGCCCGACAGACCGGGGCCGCCACGCCCTCCCCTTGCAGCTCAAGGGCGGCTGCGCCGCCGTGAACCTGGTGTACAGCTTTGCCCCGGGCCGGAACGGCTTTGCCCTGCCCTATGGGTCCGGACAGGTAAATCCCGGCGCGCTGGCCTCCGGCGGGCTCACGCTGCTGGCCGCCGTGTTCCCCAAAGAGCTGTCTGCGGAGGACCGGCAGGCCGCGGCCAACGCCTCGCCCAGTGATTCGGACACCGTCATTTTCACCAACGGCGCACACGGCGGGAAGCAGACGGTGGCCCTGGGGCTGACGGGGGATACGGGCAAGCCCTTCCTCACCCTGGGCGAAACCCGGTTCCCCTTTTCCACGGCGCTGAACAATTACAGCTGGTATCAGATCGCCGCCGTGGTCAAGGGGACGGACGTCTCCCTCTACGTGGACGGCGAGCCCGCCGGGACGGGGACGCTGGCCCAGCCCTTTGCCCGCACGGAGGCCCCGGCGCTGATGATCGGCAATCAGGATGAGAACGGGCAGATGGCCCGGGGATTCCGGGGCTGCATTGACATGGTGGCCGTCTTTGACGCGGCCCTGCCCGCCCCAAAGCTGAAAGCCTATGCCGGTGTGCCTCCCTACCGCTTTGAAGAGCACCTGGCCGCGCTGTGGCTGTTCTCCGACCAGTATCCGATGGAGGTGGTCAGCGGCGCCGGGCTCACCTATTCCGGCGGCATGATGGGGAGCGCTCCGCAGGAAAACACGGTGCTGGACCGGGAGCCTCCCGCGCTCGCCTTTTATATGCCGGACTCCCTCACCGGAATGGACGAGACGGAGACGTGGGAGACCCGGGTGGCGGCGGAGGCCGTCCTCCAGGGCATTGAATCGCTGACGGGCATGGAGCCGAGCAGCGGCTTCTCAGATCCCGGGAACGACCAGCTCAACGGGTCTATGGCCGTGATGGTCGCGCAGTATGTCTCATCCGACCCCCGGGTCAGCGGCCTCGCGTCCAGCGGAAAAATTTCCGGCGAGGATATGGGAGAACTTTTAGAGGCCATTATGTTTGGCGCTTTTGCCGGCGCCGTCTGCTACGGATTTTATATGTCCGCACAAAATGGCGGCCTGCGCCGCATTATGTGGGTCCGGCGCTTTCTCCGCTTTTTCCGGATGTCCTGGCGGGCTTCCAATTGGCCCGTAATTGGCGGCGTCCTGGCCGGCGGAGCGGCGGCAGCGGCCAAGCGCGTGGAAGAAAAGCCCGCCCCCGACCCCGGCACCTGCACCAGCGGGGACTATGCCGTGACCTTCAAAAGCCTGAGCTTCTATCATGAGGAAAGCCTGAAGGCCGGAGCCCTGTTTGGCGTCCCGGATTTTGGGGCCGCCCCCGTGCTGCCGGAGTGGAGCAAAACAGAAAGTCGCGTCAACTCCGCCCCGGTGCTTTACCACCGGGACATTCCGTCGGATCAGACGCCTTCGGTGATTCTGTCTTTCTACTGCGACAAAAAATGCAAGGACCCGCTGACCCTTTCCTTCCAGGCCTTCTGCATGGAGGGCAGCGGCCTGGACAGCGTACTGGGGGCGCCGTCTTCCGGCAGCGTCACGATTGCCGCCACAGGCGATTACTCCGTCACCCTTCCGCTGCCGGAACACAAGCTGAAGACGGCCGGCCTGGGCGCCTTCAAAATCCGCTGGCAATGGCAGGTCTCCTCCCCCGGCGCCGGCGAAAAGCTGGTGGGCAAAACAGACCACACCATCCATGTGCTGGCCGCAAAACCGCTGTCCCCCTGGACCACGGAGCGCGATTCCAAATACCCACCGGTCTACCCGGCCATTTCCCTGTGCCATCTCATTGCGGGGGAAAACAGCTCCGAGAAAGACCCGGACCGGCGGTTTGCGGGGCAGTTCGTCTCCTGGAGCCATGGCGGCGGGAAGCTGGAGGCCCTGCCCTGGGCCGGCGGCTCAAAATACGCGGCCTGGGGGATGGATGAGCAGCGGGTGCTGGCCTTTGACATCAAGGGCTGTGTCACGGCCCTGCAAAACGGCAAGGCCCAGGTGGGCGCGCTGGACTGTGCCAGCCTCCACTACGCGTTCACCAGGCTGGAGGGCCTTGAAAAGCTCCGCCTGTTCCGCCTTGGCTCCATGCGGGAGGGCGCCTCCCTGTACCTGCGCCCGGCGCGGCGGACCGGCGCGGCGGAGGACGATGAATTCGTTTTCCTTGACAACTACCACGTATGCGGCATTCCGCATGAGAAGGCCCCCCCGGACATCTGGGACGGCTTTCTCACCCTGCGGTCCTCCGAGGGGAAGCCGGCCGCCATTTCCGGCATGGCTTTTTCCGCGCCAAACCAGAACATGGACATGATCTCCGGCCCGGACAATGGGCAGTACCGCACCCTGCTCTGCCAGCCGGGGAGCACCTGCGAGGTGACCCTGACGGTTTCCTGGCTCTGGCTGGAGCGTCTGCCGCCCCAGACCGTCAAACCCGGCGAACCCGGCGAATCGGTATTGGAGTCGGGGCCGGGACGCCCCAAGTTCGACAGTTACATTACGCAAGCGATACCGCTGCCGCCCTATCTGGTGCGCTGCCACAGCATCAGCTACAAGTCGATTGAGAACGCTGTGGTACAAATGGTCAACGGCCTTCACTCAGGGACGTATCTGCCTGAGCAGTTCGCGCAAATCATGAGTGCCATTTGGCTGGCAGTGACGAGGAATTCCACAGGGGAGTTTGAGGACAAGTTCCAGCAAGTGGCATGGGAAAAGATCCAGCTTCTTTCCGATCCCGGGAACTATGAGGATTTTGAACAAGCCGCAAAAGAGGCGAATCTGCTGCTCTCGGCCTTGAACAATTCAAAGAACAACCTCCGTCCCGGTATGTCTGACTGGAACTCCAGCCTTCAGGACAGCTTCGACCCCGCCGAGTGGGTACACATTACCGTTCCCTTCCGGCCGTTCATGAGTGGAGTTTCCAGGATCGACGCCGCCTATGATAATCCAATGGCTGCTGAAGATCTCCCTGACGATACTTTTTTAAATGCTCCATTACAATTTTCCGGGTTTTACTTGTTTAACTCTGACGATGTGGAGCGCATCAAAGCCCTGCGGCCCTATTACTATAATGTTTTTACAAAACAGCTCCCGCTCCGCCCCCTGATTCGCCTTTCCGCCGTGCCGCTTCTGATTCCGGCTCAATTTGCCGGCGGCGTATCGGATACGCGCAGGCTGATCCTGGAGTCCTCTTCCAACAAATGGAATCTCCGGGACTACCCTTGTATAAGCAATGAGCGCTGTTCGCCGCTCCTCCGCTATTATCTGGACGACACGGCGGGACCCCAGTGGCTTCCATTTTAACGGGGCCTAAAAACGTGAAAAGCTCCTCCGCAGCTGATGTTTAAAAGACCAGGGCGTCCGGCTGGACGCCCTGGTCCTTTTTTGCCTCAAGCAAGCGTGTAAAAACCTGCCGGGCAGGGAGGGACTGTGACCTGTTCTCCGTCGAATCCGGCCTCCCCGCCGAACTGATACACCGTCCGTTTCGGGGGATATGTCCCAGGGAAAACGGGAAGGCTCCGCGCCGCTTGCTTCCGGGCCCGAAAAGTGGTATACTATATCATTCTCATCACAATGCGAGGTGTCCCCTTATGAAGCTCATGGTCATCGACGGCAATTCCATCGTCAACCGGGCCTTTTACGGCGTCAGCCAGAACCTGACCACCCGGGAGGGCCTGCCCACCAACGCCATTTTCGGCTTTATGAATATTCTGCTCAAGCTGCTGGACGAGGAGCAGCCCCAGGGGCTGGCGGTGGCCTTCGATATGCGGGCCCCCACCTTCCGCCACAAGGCCTACGCCGAGTACAAGGCCCAGCGCAAAGGGATGCCGGAGGAGCTGGCCGTCCAGATGCCGGTGCTCAAAGAGGTGCTGGACGCCATGAACATCCGCCGCTACGAGCTGGAGGGCTGGGAGGCAGACGACCTGCTGGGCACCATGGCCCGGGTGAACGCCGCCCAGGGCGGGGATACCGTCATCGTCACCGGGGACAAGGACTCGCTCCAGCTCATCGGCGAACACACCACCGTAAAGCTGGTGACCACCCGCATGGGCCAGACCACCACCCGGAACGTGACCCCCGAGGAGTTCCGGGCCGAGTACGGCTTCGACCCCATCCACATGATCGACCTGAAGGCGCTGATGGGGGACTCCTCCGACAACTACCCCGGCGTGAAGGGGGTGGGGGAGAAAACCGCCATGGCCCTCATTCAGCAGTACCAGACGGTGGACGCCATCTATGAAAAGCTCCCCGATATCGACGCCAAGCCGGGCGTCATCAAAAAGCTCACCGAGGGGGAGCCGGACGCCCGGATGAGCTATGACCTGGCCGTCATCCGCTGCGACGCCCCCATGGACTTCGACCCGGCGGACACGGTCCGGCAGCCTTTCAATGGGCCGGTTTTATACGAAAAGCTGCTCCAATTGGAGTTCAACAAGCTCATTGACAAGCTGAAGCTCACCCCCGGCCCCGCCGGGGCGGAGTCCGCCCAGGAGCGGTCGGAGGTCCAGGTCACCATAGCGCCTGTCCTCACCGAGGCGGACTTCGCCGCCGCCCTGCCCAAATGGGAGGGGGCGGACTGCGTGGCCGTCCTGCCCCTGCCCGCGCTGGCCGGGGCGGCGGTGTCCGTCAGCGAGGAGGACGGGAAACGGGCGTATCTCTACGACATCCGCGCTGCCTCCTATGAGGGGGACTACCGCGCCCTTTTGGCGGCGCTGTTCGGCCCCACCGTAAAAAAGGCGGCCCACGGGGTCAAGGAGCTTTGCCGCGCCCTGCTGGACGAGGGCATTGAGCCGGAGGGCTTCCTCTTTGACACCGAGCTGGCCGCCTACCTGCTGGACCCCACGGCGGGCAGTTACGAGCTGCGGAAGCTCGCTGTGTCCTATTTCAAAAAAGAGGTGGAGCAGAGCGCAGCTTACAAAGACGAGACCGCCTTTTCCCTGCTGGACGACGGGCTCAAGGCCCAGACCGCCTGGTATGAGGATGTGGCCTGGATTGAGGCGTTTTACCAGCTGTTCAAGCCCAAGCTGGAGGAGCTGGGACTGATGGACCTGCTGACGGATATCGAGCTCCCCCTGTGTCCGGTGCTGGCCCGGATGGAAAAGGCCGGGGTGCTGGTGGACGGCCAGGCCCTATCCGACTTCGGCAAGCAGCTCCAGCTGGGCATCGACGTCCTCACACAGGAGATCTATTCCCTGGCCGGGGAGGAGTTCAACATCCTCTCTCCCAAGCAGCTGGGACACATTCTCTTTGACAAGCTGGGCCTGCCCCCCATTAAAAAGACGAAAACGGGCTACTCCACCAACGCCGACGTGCTGGAAAAGCTGCGGCCCAGGCATGAGATCGTGGGCAAGGTGCTGGACTACCGCCAGCTCACCAAGCTGAACTCCACCTATGTGGAGGGCCTGGGCAAGGTCATCGCCGCCGACGGGCGCATCCACACCAGCTTCCAGAACACCGTCACCGCCACCGGGCGGCTGTCCTCCACCGAACCCAATTTGCAGAACATCCCCGTGCGCACCCCTTTAGGCGCGGAGATGCGGAAAATGTTCGTGGCCCCGGCGGGCAGGGTGCTGGTGGACGCGGACTACTCCCAGATCGAGCTGCGGCTGCTGGCCCATATGTCCGGGGACCAGGCCATGATCGGCGGCTTCAACTCCGGGGTGGATATCCACACCGTCACCGCGTCCCAAGTGTTCGGCCTGCCTCAGGATGAGGTGCCCCCCGAACTGCGCCGGGCGGCGAAAGCGGTGAATTTCGGCATCGTGTACGGCATTTCGGCCTTTTCCCTGTCCGACGACATCCACGTCACCGTGGCCCAGGCCAAGGAGTATATGGAGAAGTATTTCGAGCACTATTCCGGCGTCCGGGCCTATATGGACCGGGTGGTGGAACAGGGCCGGGAGGACGGCTATGTGTCCACCCTATACGGGCGGCGGCGCTGGCTGCCGGAGCTGAAAAGCTCCAACTTCAACACGCGCTCCTTTGGCGAGCGGGTGGCGCTGAATATGCCCATCCAGGGCACGGCGGCGGACATCATCAAGCTTGCCATGATTAAAGTGGATAACCGCCTGCGGGCCGAGGGGCTGGAGGCCCGGCTGGTGCTCCAGGTCCACGACGAGCTCATTGTGGAGTGCCCCGAGGGGGAAGCGGAACAGGTGAAGGCCCTGCTTCAGGAGGAGATGGAGGGGGTGGCGGCGCTGTCGGTGCCGCTGGTGGCGGACGCCAAGGCGGGCCGCACCTGGGCGGAGTGCCATTAGCTCGTCGCAAAGTCCGCTTCATTCGGAACACCCTGCCGGGTATTCCTCATGCCGCTCCCTTGCTCCTCGCATCCAACCGTGACCCGCTGCGCTGGGCTCATGGTTGGGGCGGCCTGCGGCCGCTATTATTTGGGAGGTGTTTTATCATGAGCCTATTCGATACCTTTGACCCCGATTCCGAGGAAATCGTAAAATTTGAATACCAGCGTTTTTTCCGCCCCACGGAGGAGTTCCCCGAGACGATCATCATGACTTTCCAGGATAAAACCTTCCAGGCGCTGGATCACGTCTGCCCCACGGAGGTCATCGCCACCCTGCGGGAGGGCCGGGACATCCCGGTCTACAAGCTGGACTGGAACGGGCGGAGCATCGGCATTTTCCAAACCCTCATCGGCGGCGCGGGGACGGCGGGACTGCTGGAGGAGACTTTAGCCATGGGCGCGAAAAAGGTGCTGCTCTACGGCGCCTGTGGCGTGCTGGACTCCGCGCTCACCGCGGGGCACTTCATCCTGCCCACCCAGGCCTACCGGGACGAGGGCACCAGCTACCACTATATGCCTGTCAGCGACTATGTGGACATCCCCACGGTGGAACGGCTGGGGGAGATATTCGACGAACTTCACCTGCCCTATGTGAAGGGCCGGGTGTGGACCACCGACGCTTTTTACCGGGAGACCCGGAACAACATGGAAAAGCGCAAAGCGGACGGCTGTATCGCCGTGGATATGGAGTGCGCCTCCGCCATGGCGGTGGCCAAGTTCCGGGGCGCGGAGGTGTACCAGTTTCTCTACGCCGAGGACAGCCTGGACGGGGCCGCCTGGGACAGGCGCACCATGGGGGCGGTGCCCGCATCGGATTACGAGAAATATCTGCGCATTGCCCTGGAGGTGGCGGCACGGCTGTAAGGGCAAGGGCGTGCCTTTTTCTTGAAAGAAAAAGGCACCGAAAAAGAACTTTTGATCCGCTGACGGACCGGAAGCAGAGTCCTGTACGGTTCCGCACGGCAACCATCATGGAGGAAGCAGTGAACTATCAAAT
The DNA here is from genome assembly GCA_949935795.1 of uncultured Oscillospiraceae bacterium. Classification (GTDB taxonomy): domain Bacteria; phylum Bacillota; class Clostridia; order Oscillospirales; family Oscillospiraceae; genus Enterenecus. The sequence continues at coordinate 4,740 of CATLFX010000024.1, read as the reverse complement.
ATTACCTATGACGGGGGGCCGCCTGCCCCAGGTGGCCGCGTTGGAAAAAATCTGTTTCCCCGCCGACCCCTGGAGTGAGGAGCTGTTCCGGGCCGCGCTGGACAATCCCAACACCTCCATCCTGCTGGCGGAAGGGGAGGACGGTGCACTTCTGGGCTACGCGGTCCTGTCCGTCATTCTGGACGAGGGCAATCTGGACAACATCGCCGTGGCCCCGGAGGCCCGCCGCCGGGGGGTGGCGGACGCCTTGCTGGACGTCCTCACCGGCTTCGGGCGGGAACACCTGTCCACCCTCATGCTGGAGGTCCGGGCCTCCAACGTCGCCGCCATTGCGCTGTACAAAAAGCACGGATTCGCGGCGGTGGGGCAGCGGAAAAACTATTACGACGCGCCCCGGGAGGACGCGATTTTAATGACATTGACATTTTAGGAGAGTTTAAAAATGGAACTGAAGCTGTTGAACAAGGAGGAGCTCACCGCCCTCTACCAAAACGAGATCATGGAGGATTTCCCCCACTCGGAGCTGAAGCCCTTAAAAGCCATGCTCCGGCTGATGGACTTGGGCCGGTATGACCCCCTGCTCATCACGGAGGGCGGGCAGCCGGTGGGCTACGCCATGATGTGGCTGGCAAAAAACCGCTCCGGCGCGTTGCTGGAGTATTTCGGGGTGCTGCGGGGGCTGCGCAACGCCGGGCAGGGTACGAAAATTGTGGAGCTGCTGTTCCAGCGCTACGGCCAGCTCTTCGGCGAGGCGGAGGCCCCCTGCTCCCACGACCCGGATATCAACGAGCTGCGCCAGCGCCGGATCGCTTTCTATGAGCGCAACGGCTTTCGTGTGCTGGACTACCAGTGCGCCCTGTTCGGGGTGCGCTTCAACTGCCTCTACCGGGGCCCGGAGACGGACGACCGGAAGGTGGAGGCCCTCCACCGGGGGGTATACGCAGGGTATTTCTCCCCCGCCCACATGGAGCGGTATATTCAGCTCCCCCTGAAACCGGACGAGGCCGTCAAACCCGCCCCTGAGTGGGTGGAGGAGGCGTATCCCTCCCCGGCGGACTGACATGGACGTCACTTTAGGGCGCCGCACCGCCGAAACCGCCGCCGTCTACTTTGAGAAAACCAGTAATGCGGCCATCCGGAAGGTCCTGCCCCAGAAGGCGCGGACGGCGGAGGAGGCGGTGGCGGACTTTTACGCCGCCCAGCGCCCCGGCGCGTCCAGCTATGGCCGGACCATTTTGGCGGACGGGCAGTATGCGGGCGACGTGTGGTGCTATTGTATTGACCCAGGCGGCGCGCCCAGCGCCATGGTGAGCTACTGTGTGTTCGAGCCATCGCTCTGGGGGCAGGGCATCGCCTCCAAAGCCCTGAACATGTTCCTCTCCGAAATCGCGGGGAAATACGGTCTGAAAACCGTGGGCGCGTTCACCTATTCCAGCAATCTCCCCTCCATCCGGGTGCTGGAGAAAAACGGCTTCCGGCTGGCGGAGGAGTTCGTGGAGGACGGGGTTTCCTCCCAATATTATCAGCTCGACTTACTTTGAGAGAAAGCGTGATCGTATGAATATTCTGGCCTTTGAATCCTCCTGCGACGAGACCGCCGCCGCCGTGGTCCGGGACGGCCGGACGGTGCTGTCCTCGGTGATCGCCTCCTCGGCGGACATGCACGCCATTTACGGCGGCGTGGTGCCGGAGATCGCCTCCCGGAAGCACGTGGAAGCAATTTCAGGGCTGGCGGATGAGGCCCTGCGGCAGGCACGGCTGTCCAAACCGGACATCGATGCGGTGGCGGTGACTTACGCCCCCGGCCTCATCGGGGCCCTGCTGGTGGGGGTGTCCTTCGCCAAGTCCGCCGCCTTCGGGCTGGGGGTGCCCCTCATCCCCGTCCACCACGTCCGGGGCCACATCGCCGCCAACTACATCGCCCACCCCGATCTGGAGCCCCCCTTCCTGTGCCTGTGTGTGTCCGGCGGCACCACCGCCCTGGTGGACGTGAAGGACTACACCCATTTTGAGGTGCTGGGGGGCACCCGGGACGACGCGGCGGGAGAGTGCTTCGACAAGACAGCCCGGGTGCTGGGGCTGGGCTACCCCGGCGGCGGGCCCATGGACAAAATGGCCCAGGGGGGCAATGACAAGGCGTACTCCTTCCCCCGGGCCCACGTGGCCGACCACCCCCTGGACATGTCCTTCTCCGGCCTGAAAACGGCGGTGCTGAACACCATCCACAACGCCCGACAGAAGGGGGAGGCGCTGGACCTCCACGACCTGGCGGCCTCCTTCGCGGCGGCGGTGTCCGACTCCCTGGTCCCCCGGGTGATGGAGGCGGACCGCATGACGGGCTACCGCAAGATCGCCGTGGCCGGAGGGGTAGCCGCCAACAGCCGCATCCGGGCCGACCTGGAGGCAGCCTGCGCCCAGGCCGGGGCCAAGCTGTGGCTCCCTCCCCTGTCCCTGTGCGGCGACAACGCCGCCATGATCGGCAGTCAGGGCTATTACGAGTACCTGGCGGGCCATACCGCCGGATGGGAACTGAACGCCAAAGCCAGCCTGGACATTTCCAAAGGGTAATCAAATCCGTTATGTCAACCATTTTTCGCGCTTTAGCCTGCGATAAAACTAGGTTTTCGGCCTGTGGATAACTGTGTGGATTCTCCCGAATCCCTTGGGGCCCTAAGTGTTGAAGCTGTTGAAAACCTTGTGGAAGTTGTGGATAACTCTCCGTATCAGGAGTTATGACCGCCATTATGGAAACCGAAAATGAGGAGGATACGCTGTGAAGACTGACATTGAGATCGCCCAGAGCGCAAACATGCTGCCCATCGGTCAGGTGGCCGCCCAGGCGGGCATTGGTGAGGACCTGCTGGAGCACTATGGCCGGGTCAAGGCCAAGATCGACACCGGGCCCCTGCGCGCCCGTCCCCGGAAGGGGAAGCTGATCCTGGTCACCGCCATCAACCCCACCCCCGGCGGGGAGGGCAAGACCACCACCAGCGTGGGGCTGGCGGACGCGTTGAAGAAGCTGGACAAAAACGTGCTTCTGTGCCTGCGGGAGCCCTCCCTGGGCCCGGTGTTCGGGGTGAAGGGGGGCGCGGCCGGGGGTGGATACGCCCAGGTGGTGCCCATGGAGGACATCAACCTCCACTTCACCGGCGACTTCCATGCCATCGGCGCGGCCAACAACCTGCTGGCCGCTATGCTGGACAACCACATCCAGCAGGGCAACGCCCTGGGCTTCGACGTGAAGAAGATCACCTGGCGGCGGTGCGTGGACATGAACGACCGGCAGCTGCGGAACATCGTGGACGGCCTGGGCGGCCGGATGCAGGGAGTGCCCCGGGAGGACGGCTTTGACATCACCGTGGCCTCCGAGATCATGGCGGTGCTGTGCCTGGCCTCTGATTTGAAGGATTTGAAGGAGCGGCTGGCCCGGATCATCGTGGGCTACACCTACGACGATAAGCCCGTCACCGCCAACCACCTGAAGGCCCAGGGGGCCATGGCCGCCCTGCTGAAGGACGCCATCAAGCCCAACCTGGTCCAGACCCTGGAGAACACCCCCGCCCTGGTCCACGGCGGGCCCTTCGCCAACATCGCCCACGGCTGCAACTCCGTCTCCGCCACCGACACCGCTCTGAAGCTGGCGGACTATGTGGTCACCGAGGCGGGCTTCGGCGCGGACCTGGGGGCGGAGAAGTTCCTGGACATCAAGTGCCGGGCGGCGGGGATGGACCCCAGCGCGGTGGTCATCGTGGCCACGGTGAAGGCCCTGAAATACAACGGCGGCGCGGCCAAAGCCGACCTGGGGGCGGAGAACCTGGAGGCCCTGGAGCGGGGCCTGCCCAACCTGCTGAAGCACGTGGAGAACATCACCCAGGTGTACGGCCTGCCCTGCGTGGTGGCCATCAACCGCTTCGTCAACGACACCGACGCGGAGCTGGCCCTCATCCGGGACAAGTGCCGGGAGCTGGGCGTCAACGTGGCCCTGTCCGAGGTGTGGGGCAAAGGAGGCCAGGGCGGCTTGGAGCTGGCGGAGGAAGTCCTGCGCCTGTGCGGACAGCCCCACCAGTTCCGTTTCGCCTATGAGCTGGACCGGCCCCTGCGGGAGAAAATCGAGACCATCGTCAAGCGGATCTACGGCGGGGCGGGCGTCAGCTATTCCAGCGCCGCCGCCAAGGAGCTGGACCGGCTGGAGTCCATGGGGTTCGGCAGCCTGCCGGTGTGTATGGCCAAAACCCAGTACTCCCTGTCCGACGACCCGTCCAAGCTGGGCCGCCCGGAGGGCTTCACCGTCACTGTGTCCAAAGTGAAGGTCTCCGCCGGAGCGGGCTTCGTAGTGGTGCAGACGGGGGATATCATGACCATGCCGGGACTCCCGAAGGCCCCCGCCGCGGAAAAAATCGACGTGGACGAAAACGGGGTCATCTCCGGCCTGTTCTGAGGCCCTGCGCATGAATCAAAAAAAACGGGCCCTCTGGACCACAGTCCAGGGGGCCCGCTCTCCCGGCACAGGAAATATGCTCTGGCGTGGGAAACCGGCAAGCCACATCTTTTCTTTAGGAACCTCTGAACAAATGCGCCTGCGGCGCTTTGCGGATCTTTTCCGCCACAACTTTGTTGTGATTTCTTGAAATAAACACAATTATTCCTGCGAAATCCCGCCTTCGTCGGCACAAGCTTCGCTCAGTCGCTTCCTCCTGCGGAGAAAGCTCCTCCGCTCCGCTGTGCCTCCTCTCCCCACAG
>CATLFX010000023.1 GCA_949935795.1 uncultured Oscillospiraceae bacterium | reverse complement strand
CGGGCCACCACTCAGGGCAGCAACGCCAAGACCAACCGGCAGTGGCTGCCCCAGGCCACCGCCATCAAGGATAAGGGTTTCCTGTTCGACTGTGTGGGCCTCATCAAGGGCATTCTGTGGGGCTGGGACGGCGACCTGTCCCGCACCTACGGCGGGGCGGGGTACGCTTGTAATGGCGTACCCGACTATGATGCAAAAAAGATGATCGACTGCTGCCGGGACGTATCCACCGATTTCTCCACCATCGTCCCCGGCGAGGCCGTCTGGATGGATGGCCACATCGGGGTGTATGTGGGCGGCGGCGTGGTGGTGGAGGCCACACCCAAGTGGAAGGGCGGGGTGCAGCGGTCCACACTGGCCAACGTCTCCGCCAAGCTGATCTCCGGCACCGCCGGGAGCCGCAGGTGGACCAAGCACGGCAAGCTGCCCTGGGTGGATTACGCCGCCCAGGAGCATGAAAAGGAGGACGAGAATATGCCCAAGTACAGAACGCTGAAGGACGTACCGGACAGCTACCGGCCCACCATCCGCAAGCTCATGGAGCTCGGGGCCCTCCGGGGCGAGAGCGACCCCGACCCCAACAGCCTGGAGGACAACGTGCTCAATCTCTCGGAGGACTACTGCCGGGTCATGACTACGCTGGACCGGCTGGAGGTGCTGGGCTAAAAAGGAGCGAGGCCGGGGAGTGATCCCCGGCCTCGTTCCTTTACGGCATGATTTGACAAAGTGCAGTGCGGCGGATATAATAAAAAAACCTCGACCGGGTCTTGCCCGATTGAGGGAGAAAGGGTCCGCTGTTACATAAAGGCGGTCAGCCACTTCCCTGAGAAGGGAGGTGATGCGGATGGGAGACGGGCGCGGGGCGAAAGCCCTGCGTATCCTGGTGTGGTTCATCATTGTGCTGTTCTTGATGATTGCCACGGCCCCAAAAGCGTACTGACTGCCTGGTGGCTCAGGCAGTCAGTATAGAACCATTGTACTGAATGTCCAGGGCTGACCGCTGTAGCAGTGGCCCTTTCGTGATTATTATAGCCAATGTCCTCCGCTTTGTCAACCGGCAAGGCGGGGATGGTTTTTCAAAAATTTCTCGAACAAATAATTATTACCGTAAAATCCCCGTCACAATATAAACTATCATGCCGTTCATAAAATGTAAATATTTTGTTGAATTTTATAATATGATGTGGTATTATGCTGAACATAGGCATACTGCCTAAATTTTTTAAGGGGATTGGACAATGAAGAAAATAGTTGGTTTAATTCTATCGCTTGCGCTCTTTGCTTCATTCTGCGCGTGTAGTGCAGAAGAATCTGGCTCCACGCCCAGCGAGGCCCCAGCGCTCAGTGAAGCTCCAGTTGTAAGCAACGCAGGCGGCGATAAAGTGGAAACGAAAGAGCCAGAGCAGCTTTCTGGTGAGACTGTGGAAAATCAGGTTCTTTGTGACGAAAGTGATGTAAAAATAACCGCAACCGGCCTTGATAAGGAAGGGTTATTTGGTCCTGAATTAAAAGTTCAAATTGAAAACAACACAGAAAAAAAGCTTACTTTCCAATCAAGAAATGCATCTGTCAACGGCTACATGGTTGAAACCATGTTTTCTTCTGACGTTGCGCCAGGGAAAAAGGCAAACGATTCGATTACGTTTTCTTCTTCGTCTCTCCAAGCCTGCGGAATCGAAACGCTGGCAGATATGGAATTTTCTTTTCATGTTTTTGATGAATCGTTGGAAACATATCTTGACACAAACACTGTTCAAATAAAAACATCTGCTTCGGATTCTTACGTCTATTCTTTTGATGACTCTGGAGAGGAATTATATAGTGGAAATGGAATCCGCATTGTTTCAAAAGGAGTTTCTGACGGGGATTCTATTTTTGGACCGTCTCTTGTGGTATTTATCGAAAATAAAAGTGGGAAAAATGTAACGATTCAAACAAGAGACACATCTGTAAACGGGTTCATGATGGACACCATTTTTTCTTCGGAGATTTGTGACGGGAAATATGCAATAGACGGGATAACGTTTATGAATAGTTCCATTGAGGAAAGCGGGATCGAAAGCATTGAGGAAATAGAATGTTCCTTCCATATTTTTGGGACAGATGATTGGGAAACAATCGAAGATACTGAATCTATTGTTGTGAAAGCAAAATAAACGAGTTTTGCCTCCGCTGATTTTGGCGGAGGCAAAACTTTTTTTGAAAACCCTCTTGATTTTTGGTCGTACATAAGTTATTATATAAGCACGACCAAAAGTGAGGTGATGAAAGGTGTCTCCAAGGACAGGTCGTCCGCCAAAAGGTGAACAATCCAGGACCAATAAAATTACAATCCGAATTTCCGACCAGGAGGCGCAAAAAATTCAAGAGTGTGCCGATAGGTTGGATTCGACTAGAACAGATGCAATTATGGCCGGGATTGATTTGCTCAAAGCGGATTTGGACAGAAAATAAGAGCTCCGGCGACCGTGGGAAGTCAAACACCGGAACTCTTACATCACCACCCGAAGGAGGCTAAATCCATTATAGTCGAACCTCCGGGGAATTTCAAGGAGGTTTTTTGAATGGAGAACAAAAAAAGTTGGATGAAAACGCAGGTCATTGAGCTTTTAGAAACAGCCACCGACGAAGAGCTTAACAACGTGTGGTACTTTGTGTCACATCGGATCGCGCCCAAGGGAAAAGGAACGGAGGCAGGGGCATGAACGAACTCCAAATCTTTAACAACCCCGAATTTGGGGATATCCGGGTGGTGGAGGTGGATGGAGAGCCCTGGTTTGTGGGAAAGGACATGGCCGAGGCGCTGGGGTACAGCAACCCGAGGGACGCTCTGGCAAAGCACGTTGATGCCGAGGACAAGAGGGCGTCGCGAATCACGACCCCCTCCGGCGAACAGGAAATGACCATCATCAACGAGAGCGGCGTATACAGCCTGATCTTCTCCAGCAGGCTGGAGAAGGCCCGGGAATTCAAGCGGTGGGTTACATCGGTGGTGCTGCCCTCCATCCGCAAACACGGGGCCTACATAGCGCCCCAGGCCCAGCCCCAGGAGCTGGAGACCTTCGCCGCCGCCCTGGAAACGCTGACCTCCGCCGTCCAGACCCTGACCCAGCGCATGGACCAGCAGGAACAGGACCGCCGGAAGGCCCTCCCGCCGCCCCGTACGCTGGATGAAGACAATCCCTTTGATGACTGCCCTGTGCCCATCAAGCCGCCGTCCAACAAGATGCGGCGGCAGTGGATGCGCACGGCCAGCGAAAAGCTGAATGCCCTGGCGGACAAGTGCGGTATTCCAAGCAGCTCCGTGCTCCACGCCCTGTACCGGGAGCTGGAGGAGGACGAGGGTGTGATCCTCAGCGAGGTCCGGCTCAAGGCGCTGGAGGAGCACCAGCTTACCGACTGCTCTGTGCTGTTGGCCATCTTTTATGACACCACATTGCGCCACTGGTTCGAGAAGCGGGTGGATCAATATCTCTCCGCAGGAACTCCGGCATGGTGAAACAATGAGGACGCCTAAGCAATCAGGCGTCCTCATTTTTATGGTTTTGGGCTAGCTTTAGCCTCTAAACACGCAAATAAGTTTTTGCATAATTATATATACCATATGTATGTCCTTGGGCTGTAACGCCTGCGGAGTCACCGGATGCCGCATCATCGACAGCCCCAGGGAGCGGCTCATCGCCATTCTGACCTCCTCCCTGGTACCCTGCAACGGGAAATTCCCCACCCTCATCGCCCTCATCACCATCTTTTTCGTGGGCGGGCGGGGCGGTCTGCTGGCCTCCCTGGAGGGTGCGGCTCTGCTGCTGGCCACCCTGGTGCTGGGGGTGGCGGGGACGCTGGCCTGCTCCCGCCTGCTGTCCGCCACGGTGCTCAAGGGGATGCCCTCCTCCTTCGCCCTGGAGCTGCCTCCCTTCCGCAAGCCCAGGGTGGGAGAGGTGGTGGTCCGCTCGGTGCTGGACCGCACCCTGTTTGTGCTGGGCCGGGCAGTGGCGGTGGCGGCCCCCGCCGGAGCCGTCATTTGGCTGATGGCAAACGTCACTTTGGGTGACGCCTCCCTGCTGGCTCACTGCACCGGATTTCTGGACCCCTTTGCCCGCTGGTTCGGGCTGGACGGGGTGATTCTCATGGCCTTTATCCTGGGCTGGCCCGCCAACGAGATCGTCCTGCCGGTGATGCTCATGGCCTATCTGTCCACCGGAAGCCTGGTGGAGTTCGACGACCTGGCCGCCTTGGGTCAGCTCCTCGCCCAGCAGGGCTGGACCTGGCTGACGGCGGTGTGCACCATGCTGTTCTCCCTGTTCCACTGGCCCTGCTCCACCACCTGCCTCACCATCTACCGGGAGACGGGCAGCGTGAAGTGGACGGCGCTGGCCGTGGTCCTGCCCACGGCCCTGGGGCTGGGGCTGTGCTTTGTGATGGCCGGGGCGGCTCGTCTGCTGGGGCTGGCATAAATGTAAAACCGCTGATGAAACCCCGTGTGCGGCCAATCCCCGGCCCAGGCTTCATCAGCGGTTTTCTTCAATTTAGTCCAGCGCCAGGGAGGCCGCCAGCAGCTTTTTCGTATAGGGGTGCCTGGGGTGGTCGTAGATCTCATCCACATCCCCCGCCTCCACGATCTCCCCGTCGGTCATCACCGCCACCCGGCCGCACAGCTGGTACACCACCGCCAGGTCGTGGGAGATGAACAGGTAGGACAGCCCCAGCTTCTCCTTCAAATCGGCCAGCAGGCGCAGAATCTGGGCCTGAAGGGTCACGTCCAGGGCGGACACCGGCTCGTCCAGCACGATGAGCCTGCTCCCCTGGATGAGGGCGGCGGCGATGGCCACCCGCTGGCGCTGGCCGCCGGACAGCTGGGCGGGCTTCCGCGTCAGGTGCTCCTCCTCCAGCCCCACTAGGGGGAGGAAGTCCCGCACCCTGCGGCGGCGCGCTTCTTTGTCCGCCACCCCGGCGGCCCGGAGGGGCTCCTCCAGAATCCACCCCACTGTCTTGGCCGGGTTCAGCGACCCGTAGGGGTCCTGGAACACCATCTGGGGCCGGGGGCTGTTTACCTCCAGGGTGCCGGTGATGTCGGTGACCATCCCCAGCACGCACTTGGCCAGGGTGGACTTGCCCGACCCGGACTCCCCCACGACGCCCAGGGCCTCGCCGGGAGCCAGGTCCAGGGACACGTCCCGGAGCACCTGCTTGCGGGCTTTCCCCCGGCCGTACCAGCTGCTGAGGCGGCTGATATGCACAATGGGCTCAGCCATCTGATCGGCCCCCTTTCAGCTTTTTCCGGGTGGGCCGGGAGGCGATGAGCAGCTTGGTGTAGTCCTCCCTGGGATGGCGGAACACCTGATCCGCCGGGCCGGACTCCACAATTTTTCCCTGCTTCATCACCACCACCCGGCCGCACAGGGCCCGCACCACCCCCAGATCGTGGGAGATAAACAGGATGGCGGTCCCTTCCCGGCGGTTAATGTCCTTTAACGTCTCCAAAATCTGGGCCTGGATGGTCACGTCCAGCGCCGTGGTGGGTTCGTCGGCGATGAGCAGACGGGGCCGCAGCACCAGAGCCGACGCGATCATCACCCGCTGCCGCATACCGCCGGACAGCTGGTGGGGGTACTGCCGGTACAGCCCCTCGGGGTGGGGCAGGCCCGCCAGCGCCATGGCCTCCAGGGCCCGGGCTTTCCGCTCCGCCGGGGACAGCCTCTCATGGATGCGCAGGGACTCCTCCACCTGCTTTCCGATGCGCATGGTGGGGTTCAGGCTGGTCATGGGCTCCTGGAAGATGATGGACAGGTCCCGGCCCTGATACTGCCGCAGCTCCTCCCGGGACAGGGAGAGCAGGTCGGTGCCCTCAAAAAGGGCGCTGCCGGTGACCGACACCTGGGAGCGGCGGATGAGGCCCATGAGGGCATGGGCGGTCATGGACTTGCCCGAGCCGGACTCGCCCACAATGCCCACGATCTCTCCCCGGTCCATCCGGAGGGAGAATTTGTCCACCGCCGTGAAAGGTTTTTCTTCCCCCCTGTCGGTGAACACCACCGACAGGTCCCGAATATCCAGCATCATGAGGCCACCCCCATCCGTTCCCGAATGCCCTCGCCCACCAGGCCCACGCCCAGAATCAGCAGGATGACCACCGCCGCCGGAAAGGCGGTGCACCAGGGCAGGGTGAAAAAGGACCCCTGGGCGTCCTTGAGCATGTAGCCCAGGCTGGGTTCCTGGGCGTTGACGCCGATGCCCAGATAGCTCATGGAGGCCTCCGCCAGCACCGCGTTGTTGAACCCGATGGCCAGCCCGGACAGCAGGGTGGGCCAGGTGTTGGGCAGGATATGGACGAAGATGATCCGCCCATCTGAAACCCCCATGAGCCGGGCGGCCCGGACGAAGTCCCGGTCCCGGTATTTCAGGAACTCCCCCCGGACCAGCCGGGCGAAGCTGGGGATGAACAGCACCCCCAAGGCCCCGATCACGTTATACTTTCCCGGCCCGGTGACCGCCAGCACCACCAGGGCCAGCAAAAAGCTGGGGAAGGCCGCCACCGCGTCGCACAGGCGCATGACCAGGGCGTCAATGGGCCCGCCGAAGTAGCCGCACAGCGCCCCGATGACGAGGCCGCACACCGCCCCCACCGCCAGCACCGCCAGGGCGATGGTCAGGGTGGACCCGGCCCCCTCCAGGGTGCGGGAGAAGATGTCCCGCCCGTAGGCGTCGCAGCCGAAGGGGTGGGCGGCGGATGGGGCGGCGTTCCGGGCCGCCCCGTCCATGGCGGAGGGCTCGAAAGGAGTCCAGAAAAAGCCCACGGTGATAAAGGCCAGCATACAGGCGGTCAATATCACGCCGATTGTCAAATACCAGTTTCTTTGTTTCATGGTTATGTTCCCTCAATTCGGGGGTCCATGGCCCGGTAGAGCAGGTCGGCCAGGAAATTACAGCCCACCACCGCCGCCGCCAGCAGCACCACGACGGCCTGGACCACCGGGTAATCCCGGTTGCCGATGGAGGAGATCAGGATGCGGCCCAGGCCGGGTATGCCGAAGACCTGCTCCACCACGATGGAGCCCGCCATGATATCGCCGATAGCCATAGCCAGAAAGGTGACCACCGGGATCATGGCGTTGCGCAGCACGTGGCGGCGCAGGGCGGAGCCCCGGCTGTTCCCCTTGCTGTAGGCGGTGCGGATGTAATCCTGGCCCAGCTCCCCCAGGATGGAGCCCCGGAGGAGCTTCACCGTCATGGCGCTCTTGGGCAGGGCGATGGCCAGGGCGGGAAACACCATAAAGCGCAGATGGGCCGCCAGGTGGAGGCCCTGCTCGTCCCGGAGGGGGATGTACTTCGGGTCAAACCAGTGGAGCACCAGAGCGAAGAGGTACATCAGCCCGATGCCCAGCACAAAATTGGGGATGGACATGGTGACCTGGGTGAGCACCGTCACGATGCGGTCTACAGTTCCCCCCGGCCTGCGGGCGGCAATGAGCCCCAGGGGCAGGGAGATGAGGAGGATGAGGGTAAAGGACACCGCCGCCAGCACCAGCGTGACGCCGATCTTGTCCGCCAGCAGCTGGTTCACCGTCATGTCATATTTGTAGGACTGGCCGAAATCGCCGGTGACGAAGGCGGTGAGCCAGTTCCAGTACCGCTGCCAGACGGGCAGGTCCAGCCCCTGCCGGGCCCGGAAGGTGGCAATCTGTTCCTCGGTGGCCTCGCTCCCCAATACGGCGGTGGTGGGGTCGCCGGGGATGACGGAGAAGGCTGCGAAGGCCAGCGCGCTCACCAGCAGCAGGGTGCCCAGGAGCAGGGCCAGCCGTTTCAGCAAGGCTTTTCCCACGGGGATAAGCCCCCTTTCTAAGAAAAAGGGCGGGGCCGCCGCTTGGACGGCCCCGCCCATACCGTTTATGGTGGAAATCCGTTATTTGCGGCTGATGGCCGCCATGTCGATGACGTAGGTGCGGTAGAAGGTGAACCCCTCCAGGGCCGGGTCGGTGACCGTCAGCTCACAGGCGTCCTGAATCCACAGGCTGGCCGCCTTCTCGTTGAGGATCTCCTGAGCCCGCTTGTACAGCTGGGTCTGCTCCCCGTCGTCGGTGGAGGTCATGGCCCGGGTCATCACGTCGTCGTACTCCGGGTCGTCAAAGGCGATGAAGTTCTTGCGGTTGTCGCTCATGTAACGCACCAGCATCTCCCGGGCGGTCATGTCGTCGGCGGCGATGCCGCACACCGTGGACTGATAGTTCCGGCCCCGGTACACGTCGTCCACCCAGGTCTGCCACTCCACCGGCACCAGCTCGGCGGTGATGCCCACGGCCTTGAGCTGCTCGATGAGCACCTGGGCGGTGTCCATGTGCTGGGTGTAGTTGGAGGGCGCGGTGATGGTCATGGCAAAGCCGTCGGGATAGCCCGCCTGGGCCAGCAGCTCCTTGGCCTTTTCCACGTCCTGCTTGTAGTTCTCCGCCAGCTCGGGCATGAAGTATTTGGTCTGGGCGGGGTACATGCTGGTGCCGGTGGCCACCCCCGCGCCGGAGCACACGAACTCGATGATCTGGTCCACGTCGATGGCGTAATACATGGCCTGGCGGACCAGCTCGTTGTCAAAGGGTTCCACGGCGTTGTTCAGGTACAGGGCCTGAACGATGTTCATGGTGTTCTGGTGGACGGTGAAGCCGTCCTCCACCTCTTTCAGCAGGGTATTGGGCAGGTGGACCACCATGTCCAGGGCGCCCCCCTTCAGGCCGATGACCAGGGAGTTCACGTCGGGGATGATCTTAAAGGTCACCCGGTCCAGCTTGGCGGCCTTGGCCGCGTCCCAGTAGCCGTCGTACTTCTCCATCACCAGGTTGTCCTGGGGGGCGTAGGAGACAAATTTAAAGGGGCCGGTGCCAATCAGGTCGGCGGCGATGGCGGGGCCGGAGTCTTTGGGGATGATGGCGGCGGTGAGGGCGTTGATGAACTCGGTGCTGGGCTCGGCCAGGGTGATAACCACCTGATTGTCACCAACGGCCTCAATGCTGGAGACATTAGAAAACGCCGAGACCAGAGGCGTTCCATCGTTCTCCGATCCGGCGCAGCGTTCCAGGGAATAGACCACATCCTCGACGGTGACGGTCTCTCCGTTGTGGAACGTCACGCCTTCCCGCAGGGTGAAGGTGTACGTTTTGCCATCCTCAGAGATCTCATAGTCACTGGCGACGGCCGGGGTCACCGAGCCGTCGGGGCTGGCCTTCACCAGTCCCTCGAAGATGTTGAACAACACCTCCCGCACGCCGGCCGTGGCGGCCAACTGAGGGTCCAGGTTGCTCAAATCCTGTGCGATACCTACCGTGACTGAGTTCCCTTCGGGTAACTCGCCCGATTGTGCAGCGGACGCCTCGCTCCCGCTGTCGCTCACGGCCTGACTCTCGTCGGGCGTGGGCTGCGTGTCTCCCGTACTGCATCCGTACAGTGAAACCGCCAGCATGGCAAGTGCGGCCAGCAGCAAAAGGGCCCGTTTCAAAAACTTGGGCATTTTGCTTCTTCCTTTCTACTGCATTTCTCGCAACTGTCCTATTCAGTTGTCGGGGCCTATTGTAACACATTGGGCCGAAATTGCAAGAGGCAATTTCGGCCCGGTGTTTGGTTTATCCCGCCTGCTTATGGACGGCACAGCCGGCGCAGCTGTGGCCGCAGGCCCAGAGCCGCGCCGCCGTTTCGTCCCACGCTTCGGCGTAGCCGTCGCACTTGGCGCACAGATGCTCCGCCGTCTCCGGGGATTGCAGGTCGGTGGACTTGGCTCCCGTTTTTGCCACCATCTCCCGCAGCTTCTCCGGGTTTTCCAGCATGGGGCAGGGCTTCAGGTGGTTCTCATTGAAGGGCTGGCCGTCGTGGTAGGCCATGAACATGGGGGAGCGCAGGCAGTCCAGCAGGGACTTCTCCCGGATGTTGGAGTCGGAGTAGTGGACGAACACGCAGGGGTCCACGTCCCCGTTGGCGTTGATATGGAGGTAGCGCCGCCCCCCGGCGATGCAGCCGCCCACGTACTCCCCGTCGTTCTGGAAGTCGATGACAAACAGGGGCTTGCTCCTGCGGTAGGCCCGGATGCGGTCGTACATCTGCTCCCGCTGCTCCGGATTGGGCATCAGCTCGGGCACCGCGTCGTTGCCCACCGGCATGTAGTGGAAATACCAGGTGAATTTGGCCCCCCATTCCACCAGCTGGTCCACGAATTCCTCGGAGCTGATGGAGTCCAGGTTGGCGCTGGTGTAGCAGCAGGAGGCGCCGAAGGGCAGTTTTTTCGCCTTCAAAATCTCCATGGCCCGGCGGACCTTCTGGAACACGCCCGCTCCCCGCCTGCCGTCGGTGGCCTCCTGGTCGCCCTCCACGCTGATGGCGGGGACGAAGTTCTTCACCCGCAGCATCTGGTCGGCGAAGTCCTCGTCGATGAGGGTGGCGTTGGTGAAGCACAAAAACTCGCAGTCGCTGTGCTTGTTGCACAGGGCGATGAGGTCGTCCTTGCGCACCATGGGCTCCCCGCCGGTGTAGATGTAGATGTACACCCCCAGCTTTTTCCCCTGGGTGATGATGTCGTCGATCTCGTCGAAGGTCAGATTCAGCTTGTTGCCGTACTCCGCCGCCCAGCAGCCGGTGCAGTGGAGGTTGCAGGCGGAGGTGGGGTCCAGCAGGATGGCCCAGGGGATGTTGCAGCCGTAGCGTTCCCGGGCCTCCTCCTGAATGGTCCAGCCGATGAGGTTGCCGTTGAGCATGAAGTTCTCAAAAAAGGTCTTGCGCACCTCGCCGTCGATGTCCGTCCACATGGACCGGATGAGCCGGTACCAGTTGTTGTCCGGGTTCTCGATCACCTTGCGGAAGGCCGCCCGCTGGGTGGGGAAGCTGTTGGGGCCGTTTCCGGCGAACCGGTCCACCCAGTCCATCAGCTTGGGGATGTTGGCGTCGGGGTCCTTGTCCAGATAGCCGTAGAGGGCCCGGAAGCCCGCCCGCTTTACACTGTTCATCATGGTCATGATTCACACATTCCTTTCTGTCTTTTGGAAACTGTCCCATTGCGGGCTAAATGATACCCGCCGGGTGTGTTTTTTGTGTTGCCGTAGCGTTTGAATTTTATGAAAGTCCAGCTGATTTGCCTGTCTGCCGCCATGATACTCTCCTGAAAAATATTGTTCCATAGACAAAAAACGGGGCCTTGTCAAAGTTTTGACAAGGCCCGACCGGCTGTAAAATATTGTCGAATCATGGAATTTTTCTCAAACTCACGTTTTGTTTTTCTGGGCCAGCCGCTCCATGGTGTAGTCCAGGCAGCCCTCCACCAGGATGTCGAAGTCGTCCATCCGCTCGATGACGCTGGAGGGCATTCCCCGCTCCACCCAGCTGAGCACGGTGCTGACCAGCGCCTGGGTGAGCACTTCGGTCATGAAATTGACCTGGTCCTCCGTCACCCGGTACTTCCGGGCGGCCAGCCGGGTGCGGGCGTCCACCAGGGGCATGGCCCAGCGGCGCAGGTCGTGTTCCACGTAGCTGCGCTCATAGGCCCGGTACACGTTGAGCACCAGGGTCCGGTTTTCCCGCAGCAGGGTGAGGGTGCGCTCCAGGGACGCCCGCCACTCCTCCGGCCGGCCGACCCCCAGCTGGTCCAGCAGCTGCTGCACGCCATAATCCACCACGCCGTACAGGTCGGAGAAGTGGTAGTAAAAGGCCTGCCGGGAGATGCCGCATTTCTCCACCAGCTCGGTGACGGTGATGTCGTCCAGCCGCTTTGCCTGGAGCAGCTCCATCAGGGCGTTCATGATTTGATTTTTGGTAGATTTTGGCATATCATGTTTCCTTTCCGAAAATTTTGAAACATTATACCGGGTTTTGGCGGGAGAAGCAAGAAACAAATTTTTACACTGAGACGATTCTGTCAAAGAATAATTTTTCCCGCCTGCGGCACACTGACATGGGGTGATATTCGGTGTCGGAGAAAAAATCAAAGTCCCTGTGGTATGCCCTGGCGGGAGCCGCCGCCGGGGTGGTCAACGGCTTTTTCGGCGGGGGAGGGGGCCAGGTGCTGGTGCCCCTGCTGGCGGGAAAATGCGGCCTGGACCAGCGGAGGGCCTTCGCCACCTCGGTGGCGGTGATCGCGCCGCTGTGTGCCCTGTCCGCCGCCGTCTACTGGTTCCGGGGGCAGCTGGACCTGGCGCTGGCCCTGCCCTACCTGGCCGGGGGGCTCGTCGGGGGCTTCGTGGGCGGTAAGGTGTTCCAAAAGCTGTCCATGACCTGGCTGCGCCGGGGGTTCGCCCTGCTCATTCTGTATGGCGGGGTGAAGGCGCTGCTATGAAGGACTGGCTCATCGCCGCCCTGGCCGGGGCGGTCACCGGGGTGCTGTCCGGCTTCGGGGTGGGGGGCGGCTCCCTGCTGCTCATCTACATGACCAGCTTTGCCGGGGTGCCCCAGACCCTGGCCCAGGGGGTGAATCTGCTCTATTTTCTCCCCGCCGCCGCCACCGCCCTCCCCGCCCACTTTAAAAACGGCTTTGTGGAGAAAAAGGCGCTGCTCCCCGCCATCGCCGCGGGGCTGGCGTGCTCCGCCCTCACCGCCTGGGCGGCCACGGCGCTGGACGTGGAGATCCTGCGCAAATGCTTCGGCGGCTTCCTCATCCTCATCGGACTGCGGGAGCTGTTCAAAAAAGGATGATTTTGCTTGCCTTTCCGGATGAGCTGTGATAATATGCTCTGTGCCGGACCGGCCTTCTGCCGGTCCGGCGAACCTCTTGTTTAGGAGCGTATTATTATGATGGAGCCCATCCTGTTTGTGATTCTTCTCACCGCCGCCACCGGCGTGGGCGGTCTGGCCCTGGGGGGTGTGCTGGCCGCCCTGGTCAAGCGGGAGTCCCCCCGGGGGACCAGCCTGCTGCTCAGCTTTACCGCCGGGCTGATGCTGGCCATCGTGGCCCTGGACATGGTGCCCGAGGCCATGGAGGCCGCCCCCTGGCTGCCCATGACCCCCTTGGTGCTGGTGGCGGGCTTTGTGGTGACCTACCTGCTCAACTGCTGGATCGACAAGAGCGCCCACCACGAGGACAAAAACAACCCCCACCACTGCGCCTGCGGCCACCACGACCTGCACACGGCGGGCATTGTGCTGGCGGCGGCGGTGGCCCTGCACAACGTGCCGGTGGGCATGGCGGTGGGCGCCTCGGTGGCGGTCCAAGGCATCTGCCTGGCCAGCGTGCTGGCGGCGGTGACCATCGGCCTCCACAACCTGCCCGAGGGCATGAGCATCGCCGTCCCCCTGCTCCACGACGGCTCCAAGACTTGGAGCGCCATCGGCGTGGCGGCGCTGTCCGGCCTGCCCACCGTGCTGGGTGCGCTGCTCGGATATTTTGTGGGCAGCCAGGCCCCGGCGGCGCTGGCCGCCGCCCTGGCTCTGGCCGGAGGGGCCATGCTGTACGTGGTGTTTTTTGAGCTTCTGCCCGAGGCGTCCCTCCAGTGGAAGTCCCGCTGGTCCATCCTGGCCACGGTGGTGGGCTTTGCCCTGGGGGTGCTGCTGATTTTCAGCCACGGACACCACTGAAAACCGGCAAAACAGGCCGGACCTTCGCCGCCTCCACGGTGCACCTCTCCAAAAGCGCACAGGGAAACAGCCGGATTTTCGTTGTTTTGTTCCTTGCGCTTTCCCATTTGAAATGCTATGATTTGTTCCGCTCAAAAGACATGCGGGCCCGTTCGCGCAGAAGGGGCCCGTTTCTTTGTGGAATGAAAAATTGAGGTGTCTCTATGGAAATCCTGATCCAATTGTCCTTTTCTCTGGTGGGCGGGCTGCTCATGTCCCGCCTGGCCAAGCTTCTGAATCTGCCCGCCGTCACCGCCTATCTGGTCACCGGCCTTCTGCTGGGCCCCTACCTGCTGGGGGCGCTGGACGTGACCGGCCTCGGCTTTGGCACGGCGGAGGCGGTGGCCCGGCTGGACATCATCTCACAGGTGGCCCTGGGCTTCATCGCCTTCACCATCGGCAACGAGTTCCGGCTGGAGCAGCTCAAGAGTATGGGAAAGCAGGCCATCACCGTGGGCATTTTGCAGGCGGTGGTCACCACCGCGCTGGTGGACCTGGCCCTGGTGGTTCTCCACCTCATCAACCCGGAGCTGATCTCCATCTCCTCCGCCATCACCCTGGGCGCCATCGCCGCCGCCACCGCCCCCGCCGCCACCCTGATGGTGGTGCGGCAGTACAAGGCGGACGGCCCGCTGACCCGGCTGCTGCTGCTGGTGGTGGCCATCGACGACGCGGTGGGGTTGGTTCTGTTCTCCGCCTCCTTCGGGGTGGCCACGGCTCTGGAGAGCGGGTCCATCAGCCTGGTCACCGTGCTGGTGGAGCCGGTGATCGAGATCGTGCTGTCCCTGGGGCTGGGCGCCCTGGCGGGCTGGGTGCTGTACTGGGTGGAGCAGTTCTTCCACTCCCGGAGCAAGCGCCTGTCCATCTCCATCGGCTTCGTCCTGCTCACCGTGGGGCTGTCCATGGTGGAGTTCGAGTGGGGCGGCATCCACTTCGGCTTCAGCCTGCTGCTGGTGTGCATGATGACGGGCACCGTCTTCTGCAACATCTGCGACTTCTCCGAGGAGCTGATGGGCCGTGTGGACGGCTGGACCGCCCCGCTGTTCGTGCTGTTCTTCGTGCTGTCCGGCGCGGAGCTCAACCTGAAGATCCTCTCCAACCCCATGGTGCTGCTCATCGGGCTGGTGTATATCGTGTCCCGCTCCCTGGGCAAATATCTGGGGGCCTACGGCAGCTGCGCCATGACCGGGTGCAGCGACAACATCAAAAAGCACCTGGGCATCACCCTGCTGCCCCAGGCCGGCGTGGCCCTGGGCATGGCGCTCACCGCCCAACAGCTGGCCGACGGGGCGGTGGTGCGCAGCGTGGTGCTGTTCTCCGTGCTGGTGTACGAGCTGGTGGGTCCGGCATTGACCAAGCGCTCCCTGCTGGCAGCCGGCGAGATCCACGAGGAGGGCCGGACCAGCGCCCGGAAAAAGAACGCCGGCAAGGCGGAGGTGCGGCTGGACAAGTGAGGTTGGGTTTTCCCGGCTCATTTCGGGCATACTAGCCCCGAGGTGATGACAATGCTCAGCGAAAACCAGCTGCTTAACCACATCTACCAGACCGCCGAGATGGGGCGGGAGGGCATCCAGTCGGTATTGAAGTACACGGAGGACCCCAAGCTGGCCGGCGCTTTGAACAGCCAGTATACCGAATACGAAAAGCTGCAAAACGCCGCCGGGTCCCTGCTCCAGGCCCGGGGCGAGCCCCCCAAGGGCCTGGGCCCCGTGGCCAAGGCGTCCTCCGAGGTGATGAGCACCGTGAAGGCCATGACCGACCGCTCCGCCGCAAATATCGCGGAGATGATGATCCAGGGGTCCACCATGGGGGTGACCAAGAGCCTGCGCACCATCCGGGACTGCGACCTGCGGGACGAGGGGGTGCGCCGCCTGGCGGACAGGCTGCTTAAGACCGAGCAGGCCAACATCGAGGAGATGAAGCGGTTCCTCTGACGGGAAAAACGGAGGGCCCCCGCAAAGGCGGAGGCCCTTCCCTTTTACAGGTCATCCATTCAGCGAGTCGGGCCCGAAGCCGTGGGGGAGGAGCTCCTTCAAGGGCAGCTTCACATAATCCCCGTCCCCCCGGGCCACCAGCACGGTGAGGTCCGGCGCGAACTCGTACAGCACCTGGCGGCACACCCCGCAGGGCCAGCAGTAGTCCCGGCTTCTGCCCGCGATGGCGATGGCGGTGAATGCCCGGTATCCCTCGCTGACGCCCTTCACCAGGGCGGTGCGCTCGGCGCAGATGGTGGGCCCGTAGGCGGCGTTCTCGATGTTGCAGCCGGTGAACACCGTGCCGTCGGCGCACAGCAGGGCCGCCCCCACGGGGAAGTGGGAGTATGGCACATAGGAGCGCTCCAGCATGGAGAAGGCCAGGTCCACCAGAGCTTGGTCGGTCATGTTTAAAACTCCTTTCCAGATTGAGCCTTTTTTGGGGAGAGGAGCTGAATCCGCTCCTTATTATATAGTATAGCAGGTTTCTCCGCCGGTTGAAAGGGGAAAAACACGGCTTACGGCGATTTTTGTTGTTGCAATGCCGGAAAGTTTCTGGTATAATACGAGCTGTTCGATGTCAGGACGGCTGTTCCGCATCGTATGGCACACAGAAAAGAGAGGGGTCACCAGGCGTTTCCTGGTCGGGCCGGCTGCGATAGATATTGAAATAAAGGAATGATCAAATAATGTTTGAGAAGGGTAAACGCGAACGCCGCCAGAGCGAAGACGATAAGGTCTTCAACCGGATGCTGCTGTGGCTGGCCGGGGCCGTGGTGGTGGAGCTGCTGCTCCTGCTGCTTCAGAAGGCCTATGTGGACATCATTTTCGACGCCATGGTGGCCAAGGCGCTCCAGTCGTTCTTCCATGTGTTTTCCATCGCGGGAGCGGTGGCGGTGGCGGGCTGCGCCGTGTGGGCGGTGGTCAGCCGCCGCGGCGGAAAGCCTGCCACTCTGCCCGTCGTCATCGCCGCTGTGGCGGCGGGGCTGTGGGTGGTCTCCCTGCTGAGCTATTTCATGTACGCGGAGGGCATCCGCATTTTGATGATGCTCCCTGCGGCGGCGGCTGTGCTCATCATCATCTTCTTCCTCTACCAGCGGCCTTTCTTTTTCAACGCCATCCTCACTGGCGGCGGGCTGCTGGCCCTGTGGCTCTACAGGCAGTACTATATGACCCATCCCCGGCTGACCACCGCCTGCATCATCGGCGGGGTGGTGGTGCTGGCGCTGGCGGCGGTGGTGGCCCTCCAGCTGCGCAAGACCGACGGCAGGCTGGGCTCCATCCGGGTGGTGCCCGTGGAGTCCAACTATCTGATGACCTTTCTCACCTGCGCCGTGACCGCCGTGGCCATGGTGCTGGGGCTGATCCTGGGCATCAACATGAGCCAGTACCTGATGTACGTGCTGGTGGGCTGGATGTTTGTCCAGGCGGTGTTTTTCACCGTCAAAATGATGTGAACGGCATAAAAACAGGAATGAAAAACCGGCGGGGCGGGGAGCCCTGCCGGTTTTTGCGTTGTTCCGGGAGCGCTATGCGGCCCTTCTGGGACGGGCCGAATTTGACAGATGGGGCCCCCGCGAAAACGCCCTTCAGTTTTCGTGGGGAGAGGAGGGGCAAGGGAGCGAAGTGAAAGGCTCCCACCCTTTGGGTGGGAGCCTTGAACGGGGCGGACTTTGCCCCGACGTGGAGCGAGTGACGAGGCTCGAACTCGCTATCGCACCCCGCGAATGGAATTCGCGGGGACCCCGCACCTCTGATTTCACGTGCGCGCGGTGCGCGCACAGGTGAAGGCAGCGAGTTCGCAAAAAAACATCCCCGCCAGCGCTGGCTGGCCGGGATGCTTTTCAGAAAATGGAGCGAGTGACGAGGCTCGAACTCGCTACCTCCACCTTGGCAAGGTGGCGCTCTACCAGATGAGCTACACTCGCAACGACCAAAACGGATTGTAACAGGATTGAGCCCGCTTGTCAAGAGGAAATCAAAAATTTCCCGCGGTTTTTTCCGCGGGCGCCTGTAACCACACTGTAACCTCTTTTTTTGGTTGACAATGTAAACCTGCTGTGCTATGATAGGACTACAAAGTAAACCTGACAGGAGGGGTCAGTTATGGATGCCAGACGGGAGACGGACGGCGTGAAGCTCACTGCCAGCGAGTGGAGCGTGCTCACCTGCCTGTGGGAGGACAGCCCCCGCACGGTGATGCAGCTGGTGGCCGACCTGGGAGACCGGGTGGGCTGGGCCAAGAGCACCACCATCACCACCCTGCGCCGGATGGAGGAGAAGGAGCTGGTCCGGGTGGAGCACACGGGGAAGGGCAAGCTGTATTTCCCGGCGGTGGAGCGGGAGCAGGCCGTGACCGCCGAGACCCGAAGCTTTTTAGACCGGGTGTACCAGGGCAGCGTGGGGCTGATGATGAGCGCCATGGCCCAGCGCCGGGAGCTGTCCGCCGGTGAGGTGGCCGAACTGCGGGCCATTTTGGACCAGATGGAAGGGGGAGGGAAGCAATGACCGTCATGCTGTTGGAGTGGGTGTGCACCGCCACCTTTTTGATTCTCGTGGTGCTGGCCCTGCGGGCCGCCCTGGGGCGGCGGATCAGCGCCGGACTGCGCTACGCCCTGTGGGCGGTGGTGCTGCTGCGGCTGCTGGTGCCGGTGCAGCTGTTCACCTCCCCCATCGCCGGGACCTGGGTGGTGACGGAGAAGCGGGTGGAGCACAGCATGGCGGAAGCGCCCTCCGCCCCCGCCGGACTGGGGGACGCTCCCTCCCTGAGCGGGCAGTACGTGCCCGCGCTGGAGGTGGGGCAGGGCGCCGCGCCCAACTTCCCCGACCCGCCCTCGATGCCCGCCGCCCCGGAGCCCCCCGCCGCCCCCGATCTGACCAAGCTTCCCATCTGGCTGGGCTGGGCGTGGCTGGCGGGCACGGGCGTGGTGGCGCTGGTCCTCCTGCTGTCCAACCTGCGGTTCTATGGGAGGCTGCGGCGGGTGCGGACCCGGCTGGAGGGCGCGGACTGCCCGCTGGCGGTGTACGCCGCCCCGGGAGTGCCCTCCCCCTGCCTGTTTGGGCTGTTCCGGCCCGCCGTCTACGTTACCCCTGAGACGGCGGCGGACCCGGCCATGCTCCGCCACGTGCTGGCCCACGAGTACACCCATT
Organism: uncultured Oscillospiraceae bacterium; assembly: GCA_949935795.1. Taxonomy (GTDB): domain Bacteria; phylum Bacillota; class Clostridia; order Oscillospirales; family Oscillospiraceae; genus Enterenecus. The sequence goes on along the minus strand of CATLFX010000023.1, from coordinate 20,296 downwards.
TCCGCCACGGAGACCACATCTGGAGCCTCCTGCGGTGCGCCGCCCTGGCGGTCCACTGGTGGAATCCCCTGGTGTGGGCGGCGGCGGGGCTGAGCCGCCGGGACGGCGAGCTGGCCTGTGACGAGGGGGCCCTCAAGCGGCTGGGGGACGGGGAGCGGGCCGCCTACGGCGGCACCCTGCTGTCCCTGGTCACCGCCAAGCCCGGCCCGGAGGACCTGTTCCGGTGCGCCACCACCATGGCGGGGGACAAAAAGAGCCTCAAGGAGCGGATCACCCGCATTGCCCAGGCCCCCAAGCGGTGGCTGTGGGCGGCGGTGGCCGTGGTGATGGCCACGGCGCTGGCCTGCCTGTGCGCCTTCGGGCAGGCGGAGGAACAACCCGCCGCCAGGGAGCCGGTGGAGCTGCCCACGGCTGACCTGGCCTTTACCCTGGAAACCTCCGAGGACGGGAAACCCTTTGTGCGGATCGAGGGCCAGGTGGAGGATCGGGCGGTGAAGCGCACTACTTGGCACACAGAGAGCTATGCCCCCCTCTACACGGTGGACGATCAGAGGACTGAGGAGGAGCAAACGCAAGAGCCGGAACTGAGTACAGGATACGAGTTTTCCGCCGACTGGGCAGAGCTGACCGCCAAATGGGCGGATGAGGAGCGTACATCGGTCACACTGTCCACCTGGATGTCGGCCTCGCTCAGCAGCTATGGCAACAGCGGCTACTGGGTGTTCACGGTGGAGCTTTCCAGAGGCGGCGGCGAGGTGGTTTTCAAGGAACACTCCGATGGGAGATTTGGCACGGGCGAGCTGAAGCTGTACCCCGCTTCCCTCCCTGACGAGGAGGCCATCCAGGCCGCCCGCTACGCCGCCAAGCTGCTGACAGAGGCCGAGGCGTACTACGACAGCCATGCCGGAACGTCGGGCCAGTGGGCGGACATCTCTGAGCTGCTGGCCAAGTTCCCGGCGGAGGCGGCGGACGCGCCGGAGGACGTGGTCCACTTTGCGGGGAGGGTGGTCCAGGAGCGGTATACCGAATATTTGGACTATCTGCGGGAAAACCCCGTATCGGATGAGCCCATCCAGTTCGACGGCTGGCGGGTGGACGCGCTGAACGGCCCCTGGCGGGGTACGGTCCGCGATATGGACCTGGAGGTGTGGAGCATCAACTACCTGTTCCACACCACCACCCCCAAGGAGGCGGAAAACCTCATCGTGGGGGGCAACTACCTCACCGAGGACGATTGGCTGTGCCCCACCTATCCCAACTGCACCTATGTGATCTTCCGGGTGAACGACGGGGGGAAGCTGGGCTTCCTCACCGCCGAGATGATCAACGATTGCAGCCCCGACGGTGCGTCTGATATGTTCTTTGAGACGGTGGCGGCGGCGCTGGGCCGCAAAGGGCTGGCGGACTTCCACTCCGGCCCGGAGCTCAGCGGCGTGCCGGAGGACGTGGTCCAGGCCGCGGAGGGCAAGGTCCAGGCCGCCTACGACAACTGGCGGGGGGATACCAGCTTGAAAGGCACGCCCCAGTACGACGACTGGCGGATCTACGACCTGACGGGCCCTTGGGAGGAGGACACGGAGTCGGCGCGGTTCGAGGTCTGGCGGCTGGGCTACGAGATCCACACCACCACCCCGGACCGGGTGAAGGTGGTGGACGGGATGTCGCTGTACCCGGACGGCTGGTTCAGGCCCCTCCGGCCGGACAGCCTCTACCTGCTGTTTACGGTGGAAAACGGCGTGCGGACCTACCTGACCGACATCACGTCGACGGACTGCGGGCCGGGGGACCCGGAATTCCATGATCTTTTGGAGCGGCTGGGCGGGCGGCTGGCGGGCCCGGAGGGCTACCCCCAGACCGACCTGAACCGCAACGGCGTGCCGGAGACCCCCCGGCTGGTCCTCATCGGCGGGAACGAGGGCCAGCGGCTGGAGCTCTGGGAGGAGGGGGAGCTGATCTTCTCCGAGGAGGGGTATTTCGCCCACGCGGGCTACAACGCCCTGTTCCTCTACCGGGAGCACGGCGGGCGGCAGTACCTGCTGCGCTACCGCCCCTATATGGGCCAGGGAATGGCCTCCTACAGCTATGAGCTGTTCACCCTGTCCTCCGCCGGGGAAGAGGTCACGGCCCGGGAGGGTTACGTGGAGTTCGACATCAATTTCCACCCCCTTTTCCACGAAAAGTTTGACCCGAAGGCCATCGCCGAATTTATGGAGGACGTGAACGGGATGCTGGCGGACAGCGTCCAGCTGCTGAACACCGACGGGGACCTGCTGGACACATTCAAGAAGGAAGGGCGGCTGTACGACAGCCTGGGCTGGCTGGACGGCTGGGAGCCGGTCTTCGTCCGGGACGGGAGCAAGTCCCTGGAGGACGAGCTGCGGGCGTTCCAGACGGCCATGGAGGAGCAGTGGGAGGACGAGAGGGCGGACTGGGGGGTCACCCTCACCGCCAGCGACGTGACCCCCACCGGCCTGACCCTGACCTTCACCCAGTCCGGCGGACAGCCCACCGGGGAGCTGTTTTACGGTTCGCTATACTGGCTGGAGCAAAAGGACGGGGAGGGCTGGACCCGGCGGCCCGATATACTGGAGCCCGGCGTGAACTTGGACTGGACCGATGAGGTGTACATGATCCCCATGAACGGTCAGACCTCTTGGGAGGTGGACTGGTCCTGGCTCTACGGCCAGCTCTCCCCGGGGCGCTACCGCATCGGCAAGAAGATCATGGACTTCCGAGCCGCCGGGGGCTACGATGAACAGGCCTATCACGCGGAATTTGACGTGAAGTGAACGATGGCCGCCGGGGCGTCCGCCCCGGCGGCTTTATTGACACTTTGTTGACACAGAGCAAGCTTTGACAGCCAAAATTGCAGGAACATCCAGAGAAATACAAATCCCTTATTGACACAGCTCCAGTAATTCGCTATAATATTTAACAAATCATGAATGGTCGGTCTATGCCCTGTTCTGGGAAATGAATCGGGCCGGCCCGCGACTTGCAAAGCGCGGCGCACCGCCGTTGTTGTGGGGCGTGGGGTGCCGCGCCGTGTTTTTGCGTCTGTTGTTTTAACGGGTTAACGCTTTTCAGCGGCGAACGGGACGCGTCCCGTTTCCGTTGTCCCCCCAAGGGCGGGGGGACAACGGCCCGTCTGCCCGCCTTTTCTTCGGTTTAGCCTGAATGGCGCGTTTTGGACCGTATAGTTTCGCCCCGTTCGGTTAAATATAACACAAAAATAGGAGGATAAGTATGAAGAAGCTTGTAAGCCTGCTGCTGGCGCTGGTTATGGTTCTCAGCCTCGCGGCCTGCGGCAACGGCGGCACACCCACCGAGGAGAGCAAGGCCCCCGCGGAGGGCAGCAGCGCTCCCGAAGAGGCGGCGTTCGTCCCCTATACCTACGAGGACGAGGCCGTCTATATGGGCGCTATGAAAGAGTATTATGATCTGCTCACGGCGGCTCAGGAGCTGACCGACGTGGACGAGATGTACGTTGAGATGGCCAAGGCCGAGGCCAAGGCTCTGACCAGCGGCGTGCTGCAGATCTGGCGCGGCGACGGCGGCGGCTACCGCCTGAGCCGCTACGTGGACAAGTCCGTCCCCACCGTGCTGTGGGGCACCGACTCTGACCGCTATGAGACCGCTCTGGTCACCGAGGAGATCCTGACCGCCGAGGACCGCGAGGAGCTCATCTCCATGTGGGCTGAGCTGGCCGGAACCGGCACCTATGAGCAGGCCGCCAAGGACTTCCTGGCCGAGAAGGGCTACACCCTGAAGAGCGAGCTGGGCTACTGGGACTTCACCCTGGACCCCGAGACCTGGGACGTGCTGTCCGTGTGGACCAACTCCGTGGGCGACCCCGTGTGCGGCACCGTGGAGAACCTGGCCAAGTACGACATGGAGAACGTGCTCCAGCCCGCCCTGGCGGAGAGCTGGGAGTGCTCTGAGGACGGCCTGACCTGGACCTTCCACATCCGTCCCGGCCAGATCTGGACCGACTCTCAGGGCCGTAAGATCGCCGACATCAAGGCCGACGACTGGGTGGCCTCCATGCAGCATTTCTTCGATAACTACGGCTCCAGCGGCGCCGAGGTGCTGACTCCCATCATTGTCAACGGCGACGCCTATGTCAACGGCGAGGTTACCGACTTCACCGAGGTGGGCGTGAAGGCCGTGGACGACCTGACCCTGGAGTACCACCTGAACGCTCCCGTTCCCGCCTTTGAGTCCATGCTGACCTACTGCGGCTTCTTCGCCCCCCTGTGCCGCGAGTACTTCACCTCTCAGGGCGGCACCTTCGGCGTGGACGACCACGTCAACGGCAACTACGGCACCAGCCCCGAGAACATCGCCTACTGCGGCCCCTACCGCATCACCAGCTACACCCCCACCAACTCCATCGTGTTCGAGGCCAACGACAGCTACTGGAACCGCGACGCCATGAACGTCACCAAGATCACCTGGTACTATCAGGACGGCAACGACCCCCTGAAGCCCTATGACGACTTCATGGCTGGCACCCTGAGCCGTTGCGGCCTTGGCCCCTCCACCATCAAGAAGTGCCAGGAGGACGGCAACTTCGACAAGTACGCCATCGTCTCCGAGCTGGAGGCCACCACCCGCGTGGGCTACCTGAACCTGAACCGCCAGTCCTTCGCCCTGTTCAACGACCCCACCGGCTGCGTCTCCCAGATGGAGCACGGCAGCGTGGACACCATCGACCGTGACAATGAGGTGTATGTGGCCGACGCCAGCATCGTGGACGACGCCGCCCGCACCCATGTGGCTATGAACAACCACAACTTCCGCCTGGCCCTGTCCATGGCCTGGGACCGCGTCTCCTACAACGCCATGTTTGCGGGCGAGGAGGTCAAGGAGCTGGGCGTGCGCAACACCTACACCCCCGGCAACTTCGTGACCCTGGGCAAGGACGTGACCACCGACATCAACGGCACCTCCACCACCTTTGAGAAGGGCACCTACTACGGCGCCATCGTCCAGGCTCAGATCGACGCCGACGGCTATCCCATCAAGGCTTGGGACCCCGAGGCCAACGGCGGCCTGGGCTCCAGCGACGGCTTCGACGGCTACTACAGCGTTGCCAACTGCCAGGAGTATCTGGCCAAGGCCGCTGAGGAGCTGGCGGCTGTGGGCGTGGAGGTCTCCAAGGAGAACCCCATCCAGATCGAGTACGCCGATCCCGTGTTCTCCGAGGGCGGCACGAACCGCGCCAAGGCCTACAAGCAGAGCGTGGAGAACGCCTCCGGCGGCCTGATCCAGGTCAACCTGCTCCCTGTTCAGGACAACCAGCAGAACAACTCCACCAACTACCTGATCAGCGAGGGCTGGGAGAACTGCATTGACATCGGTATCGGCACCGGCTGGTCCGCCGACTACGCCGACCCCGCCTCCTACCTGACCCTGTTCCTGCCCTACGGCAACGGCTATCAGACCAAGAACCTGGGTGTGTGGTAAGAAGCAGGCTCTAAAGACATCTTTGGAATAGAGGTCCAAGATCGATCAGACCGCGCGTGCAGGAGAATGGTGCGTGCCATTCTCCTGCACGCATATTTAACAGGAAAAGGCGCTCTCTCCCCCTTACAGGGGAGGGAACGGCGGAATTGAAAAGCCGTTTCCTCCCCCGCGCGGGGGAGACAGAACAGAAATTAGGTGCGTGATATCATGGGAAAATACTTGCTCAAGCGTATCCTGCACGGTGTGGTGTCCATCATCATCGTGGTGGCCATCGTCATGGTGCTGATCTACTCCATGCTGGACCGGGAGCTGGTCTTCACCGCCGACAACACCTACACCCGGCAGGTGTCCAACTCCAAGACGGCCTACATGTACACCAAGTGGGAGCAGTACGGCTATCTGGACTATGTGACCTACTCCGAGTGGCTGAACGGGCTGGCCCGGGACGGGGAGATCGACGAGGCGACCCGCGCCGAGGCGGTGGCCTTCGGCCGCAAGCCGGAGAACGACTCCAAGGTGGCGGCGCAGTACGTGGAGAAGTTCACCGACTACTATGAGTCACAGGGCTATACGGTGACCCGGCTGAACGCCAAGGTGAACGGCCGGAAGCTGGTCACCGGCGGCGCGCAGCTGTTGTTTGCCGCCAAGGACCTGCCCCTGGCCACCCGGCTGTGGAACTACTTCACCGGCCTGGTGGACATCGACAACATCCACAAGGCGGAGGAGGTGGAGGGAGAGCGGGGACTGTCCTTCACCCTCTATGACCCGGTGTACGGCGGGGACAAATTCTCCCCGGCCATTATGGGCAACGGCACCGAGCACAAATACCTGCTGTATTTTGACGGCCAGTTCCCCTATATCCACCAGAACCTGGCCACCATCCGGCTGGGCACCTCCTACACGGTGAACAAGGACGTGGACGTGGCGGACACCATGAGCCGCAGCCAGGGCACCTATATGATGTCCACCGTCACCTTCCCCACCGGCCATACGGAGCAGAGCGCGGACGACCTGCACACCGCCACCTATATGCTGGGCAGCCGGGAGGCCAACCAGCTCAATCTGGAGCGCTTCACCGACGACTACACCGTGGTGGGCGCGGTGCGCGGCGGCTTCTCCAAGCTGGGCTTCTCCTTCGTCATCGGCGTCCTGTCAGTTATTCTGTCCTATATTGTGGGCCTGTCCCTGGGCGTGGCGATGGCGCTGAACAAGGATAAGCTCATCGACAAGCTGGGCACTGTCTACACCGTCCTCATCATTGCCATGCCCTCCCTGGCCTACATCTTCGCAGTCAAGGCCATCGGAGGCAAGCTGGGACTGCCCACCACCTTTGACATGGGGCTGGGCACCAAGCTGATCTATGTGCTGCCCATCATATCCCTGTCCATGCGGTCCATTGCCGACCTGATGAAGTGGATGCGCCGGTATATGGTGGACCAGGCGACCTCCGACTATGTGAAATTTGCCCGGTCCGGCGGCCTGTCGGAGAGGGAGATCTTCACCAAGCACATCATGAAGAACGCGGCCATCCCCATTGTCCACGGTATCCCGGGGCAGGTGCTGGGCGCCATGATCGGCGCCATCATCACCGAGCGCGTGTATGTGGTCCCCGGCGCCGGCAACCTGCTGACCGAGGCCATCAACAAATACGACAACGGCGTCATCGTGGGCGTCACGCTGTTCTATGCGGTGCTGTCCGTGGTGTCCGTCATTCTGGGCGATATCCTCATGGCCACGGTGGACCCGCGCATCTCGTTCACGACGAAGGATAGGTGAGAGCTATGGATCATGATTTTGATTTGAAGGAATTGGGCATGACGGAGGAGCAGCTGTTCTCCTTCCACGCGCACAGCGACCTGGAGTCGGAGAAGATCACCGCGCCCCGGTACTCCTATTGGCAATCGGTATTCCGCGTGTTTTTCCGCAAAAAGATCAATATCGTCATACTGAGTGTGCTGGCTGTGCTGGTTTTGTTTGCCTATATCTATCCTGCGCTGACGGACTATGACAAGTACGGGGAGCTGCTGAATCCTGAGGTGAAGCACCTGTCCCCCTCGGCGGCCATTGAGTACTACGGCTTCCACCTCAAGTATATCCTGGGCACCGGCGCGGCTGGCCAGTCCACCTTTGACGCCATCTGGAACGGATCCCGGATCTCCATTTCCCTGGCCTTTATCTGCGGCGCCATCAACATGACCGTCGGCGTGCTGGTGGGGGCCGTCTGGGGCTTCTCCAAAAAGGTGGACGCCTTCATGATGGAGGTCTACAACATTCTGGGCAACATCCCCTACGTGCTGCTGATCTCCGTGCTGCTGATGCTGTTCACCCCCAGCTTCTGGACCATGGTGTTTGCCCTGACAGTCACCGGCTGGCTGTACATCGCCTACGCCATCCGAATACAGGTTGTCATTATCCGCGACCGCGAATACAATCTGGCGTCAAAATGCCTGGGCACATCCACGCCAAAGATCGCCATCAAAAACATCCTGCCCTTTATGACCTCCGTCATTGTGACCCTGCTGGCTACGGAGATCCCGTCCTACATCTCCTATGAGGTGTTCTTGGCCTATATCGGCCGCGGCATCCCTGAGATGACCCTGGGCCGCCTGATCTTCGAGGCAGAGAGCTCCATGGTCACCCCGGGCTGGCAGTTCGAATTCTGGAGCCCGGTGGCCATCTCCGTCATCATCACCGTGGTGCTGTACGTGGTGGGCCTGAACCTGGGCGACGCCTCCGACCCGAGAACGCATATGTAAGGGGGACCGCGGCATGGAAGAGAACAAAGTATTGCTGTCCGTCAAGGACTTGGACGTGAAGTTCAAGGTCCGCGGCAGGACCCTCACCGCCATCCGGGGCATCTCTCTGGACATCTATGAAAACGAGTCCATCGCCATTGTGGGCGAGTCGGGCTCCGGCAAGTCGGTGTTCACCAAGACCTTCGCGGGTATGCTGGACTCCAACGGCTATATTGACAACGGCTCCATCGTCTTCAGCGACGACGAGCTGGCGGACACCGTGGTGAAGCTGGACGGCTCCGCCCAGTCCATGATGGACAGGGCCAAGCGGAAGCTGGACGAGTATGCCCGCCTGGAGCTGGGCGCCTCCACCTACCAGAAGATTTTGGAGCTGGAGCGGGAGAAGAAGGAGAAGAGCGGCCTGAGCGGCGCGGAACTGGAGGCCCAGGAGTCGGAGGTCAAGGAGCTGGAGCACCTGCGCACCGACGTGTTCAACATGAAGCAGACCCTGGACCCCGCCAAGGAAAAGGACAAAATCCGCAAGGCCAACCAGGACATTAAGAAGTACGACGAGCAGATCAAGGCCCTGAAAAAGAAGAACGAGCAGCTGGCCCGGGAAAAGAAGCACAAGGTGGACAGCGACGCCGCCTACCAGAAGAGCTGGCAGGACCGGATGAACAAGCTCCAGGAGCAGTACAAGAAGGAGACCGCGGGCCAGGTCGGCGAAAAGGCGCTGAAGCGCAACGAGGTTTTGGCCAAGGAGATCTATCTGTCCGTGGGCCGTTTCAACATGAGAAAGCGGACAAAGCTGGCCAACCAGCTGCTGGAGGCGCTGAAAAAGGCCATGCAGCTGGGCGTGGACCTGGACGACGAGGGGCAGCGCAGCGCCGTGTTCGACAACGTGGCCTTCCGGGTGCGCTACCTGGACGAGACCGCCGAACAGCTCCACGGCACCTGCATTTTGAATCTGGCCAACGTGAAGGACCCCAAGGACTGGACCCAGATCCGGGGCCGCCGCATCGCCACCGTGTTTCAGGACCCCATGACCTCCCTGAACCCCATCATCACCATCGGCAAGCAGATCACCTCTGTCATCCTCAAGCACCAGCAGTGCTCCGAGGGGGAGGCCCGCCGCCGGGCCCTGGAGATGATGCACAAGGTGGGCATACCCAACGCCGCCGCCCGGTTTGACGACTATCCCTTCCAGTACTCCGGCGGCATGCGCCAGCGCATCGTCATCGCCATCGCCCTGTCCTGCCAGCCCAAGATCCTGATCTGCGACGAGCCCACCACTGCTCTGGACGTGACCATTCAGGCCCAGATTTTGCAGCTCATCAAGGACCTTCAAAAGGAATTTGGCTATACCATCGTGTTCATCACCCACGACCTGGGTGTGGTGGCCAACATCGCCGACCGCGTGGCGGTGCTGTACGCCGGCCAGATTGTCGAGCTGGGCACCGTGCGGGACGTGTTCTACGACCCCCGGCACCCCTACACCTGGGCCCTGCTGTCCTCTCTGCCCCAGCTGGCCCAGAAGGACGCCAAGCTGTACTCCATCACCGGCACCCCGCCCTCCCTGTACAACCAGATCGTGGGCGACGCCTTCGCCCCCCGCAACCCCTACTGCCTGGAGATCGACACCAAGCTGGAGCCCCCCATGTTCCAGGTCAGCGACACCCATTTCGCCAAGACCTGGCTGCTGGACCCCCGGGCCCCCAAGATCGAGAAGCCGGAGGGCATTCAGGATATCCATCAGAAGCTGATGGAAGCCTTCAATATTTGAGGAGGGTCGGACTGTGAGCAAAGAGAACGTGAATGAGGTCCGGGCCTCCAGCCTGCCGGAGCACGGGCCGCTGGATGAGAACGGCCGGGAAATCCTGCTGTCGCTGAAAAATGTGGACATCACCTTCGGCAAGGGGGAGGACGCGGTCCGGGCCGTTCAGGACGCCAGCTTTGACATCTACAAGGGGGAGACCTTCTCCCTGGTGGGCGAGTCCGGCTCGGGCAAGACCACCGTGGGCAGGGCCGTGATCCGGGTGAACCCCCTGGCCGCCGGCGAGATCCGCTACAAGGGCGTGCGCATCTCGGGCAAAATTCCCCGGTCCCTGGACCGGGAGGTCATCCGCAACGTCCAGATGGTGTTCCAGGACCCGGCGGCGTCGCTGAACGAGCGCGCCACGGTGGACTACATCATCTCCGAGGGCCTGTATAACTTCCACCTGTTCAAAAACGAGGCCGACCGCGTGCGCAAGGTGGAGACCATGATCGAGGAGGTGGGCCTGCTCCCCGAGCACCTCACCCGCTATCCCCATGAGTTCTCCGGCGGCCAGCGCCAGCGCATCGGCATCGCCCGGGCCATGGTCATGGAGCCGGAGCTGGTGGTGGCCGACGAGCCCATCTCCGCCCTGGATGTGTCCATCCGCGCCCAGGTGCTCAACCTGATGAAAAAGTTCCAGGCGGAAAAGGGCATCACCTACCTGTTCATCGCCCACGACCTGTCGGTGGTCCGCTTCATCTCGGACCGCATCGGCGTCATCTACAAGGGGCGCATCGTGGAGGTGGCCGAGGCGGAGGAGCTGTTCAACTTCCCCCTGCACCCTTACACCCACTCCCTGATCTCCGCCATCCCCATCCCCGACCCGGAGCTGGAGAAAAACAAGGCATTGTATACCTACGATCCCTCCGTCCACGACTACTCTGTGGATAAGCCGGAGTTCGTCTGCATCGGCCACGACCACTACGTCTACGGCAACAAAAAGGAGATCGAGGAGTACAAGGCCGTCCGGGAGGCGGGCGTACCCCTGAAACCCATCAAGATTCTGGCCCCCGGCGAGGTGGCGGAGAAGCGGGAAAAGCCCGAGGACCTGGCCGCCACCGTCCGGGAGGAAGAGATCATGGTCCATCCCACCCGGGACACGGGCAGCGTCTGGTACAAGGTCTTTTCCTTTATCCTGCCCCTGCTGGGCCTCATCGCCATGGCGGTGTTCCACCACTTCCACCATTTCCGCAACGCCAGGGCCTGTAAGAAGGGCGCCATCGCCGGGCTGATCTTCCTGGCCGCTATTCTGGTGATCTTCCTGCTGCTGATTGTGTTGGCGGTGATCTGACCTTGGGGCGCGGCGCGAGAGACAAGCGGCCCCAGGAAAAACCCGTGGAAAAAATCGAGCTGTCCAAGGAGAAAACCGCCCTGCGGGCGGTGGCTGCGGTGATATTCCTGCTGATCGGCGTGGGGGCGCTGACCTACGCCGTCAGCCAGTTCTTCTCCACGGAACCGGGCTGGCAGACCATCCAGGCCGGGACCTCCGGCGGCCCCACCTGCGGAGACGAATTTGTGCTCCTGTACGAGGTGGGGGCGTCGGGACGGTCCGCCCGGAAGGAGGGCCAGGACCTGAATGAGCTGTACACCCAGGCCTGCCGCACCGCCTTCCAGCTCTTTCACACCGAGATGAGCTTCGAGGGCGTGGTCAACCTGAAGGAGATCAATGACCGCCCCAACGAGGCGCTGGAGGTGGACCCGGCCCTGTACCGGGCCTTTGAGGCCGTCCGGGAGGCGGGGGACCGAAACGTCTACCTGGGCCCGGTGTACGCCCGGTACGGCGACCTGTTTGACTGCGAGGACGACAGCCAATTGGCGGACTTCGACCCCCGGCTCAGCCGGTCGGTGGCGGAGGAATACGCCGCCGTCGCCGCCTACGCCCGGGACCCGGCCTCCATCGACGTGGAGCTGCTGGGCGGCAGTCAAATCCGCCTGCGGGTGTCGGAGGACTATCTGGCCTACGCCCGGGAGAACGGCGTCCAGCGCTTTTTGGACTTCGGCTGGATGGAAAACGCCTTTATCGCCGACTATCTGGCGGATACCCTGGCGGAAAACGGGTTTACGAACGGCGCCGTCTCCAGCGTGGACGGCTTCGCCCGCTGCCTGGACGGCAGGGAGGGCCGCTACGGGCTGAATCTGATGGGACTGGCGGACGGCCGCGCCGTCCAGGCGGGGACCATGGAGTACCAGGGGCCCATGAGCCTGGTGAGCCTGCGGGCCTTTCCCGCGGCGGCGGGGGACGAGACCCGCTGTTACCGGCTGAAAAACGGCGAAACCCGCACCATGTACCTGGACCCCGCCGACGGGCTGTGCAGGGGCGCGGCGGATTTCCTGGCGGTGTACGCCGGGGACTGGAGCTGCGCCCGGCTGGCCATGGAGGCCGCCCCCGTCTTTATCGCCGAAACGCTGGACCGGGAGGCCCTGGAGCGCCTGCCGGCGGAGGGGATCGGCGCCGTCCTCTGCCAGGGCCGGTCCATATGGACCGTCGGCCCGCCGCCGGCGGTGACCGGCCTCTACGACGGCTTTACCCTGAACTCCGGCTGGAACCTTTAATCACTGGGAGGACCGCCATGGAAAATACATTGAAGCTGAAAGTCGTCAGCGGCCAGGGCCGCACCATGCTGACCGGGGCCGATGCGGAAAGCGTCAGCCTGGTCTACACCAACGAGTACCAGGAGGGCGACAGCATTGTGCTGGACTGCGATTATCCCTGCTTCTGCGTGGTGCAGTTTGAGGACAGCCTGCCGCCGGCCCTCGTTTACGCCGCGGGCCGGGAGCTCTGGTATCACATCCCCTTCGGGGCCGACCGGATCGTGTTCTCGCCCAAGTGCTTCACCGGCGGGCGGCATCTGATCCGCGCCCGCCTGGCGGAGCCCCACGAGACCGCCGCCCGCCGCAACCTGGCCTTCAACCCCTACGACCAGCACGGGGACAACGGGTTCTTCCCCCACAGCAAGGCCAATGTGGAGACCCGGGGCGAGGCGGTTTTCGCGGCCTACAACGCCATCGACGGCGTGTGCGAAAACGCCAGCCACGGCGAGTGGCCCTACCAGAGCTGGGGCATCAACCGGGACCCCAAGGCGGAGTGGACGCTCAGCTTTGGCCGCCCCGTCACCATCGATGAGCTGCGGCTGGTCCTCCGGGCGGACTTCCCCCACGACAACTATTGGACCAGCGCCAAAGTCACCTTCTCCGACGGCAGCGCCGAGACGCTGTCCCTGGTCAAGACCGCGCGGCCCCAGTCCTTCCCCATCCGGCCCCGGACGGTGGAATGGCTGAAGCTGGGCGAGCTGATCCAGGCGGAGGGCCCGTCACCCTTCCCGGCGCTGAGCCAGTTTGAGGCCTGGGGCACGGAGGCCCTTTGACGAATCAAACCCCCGCCCTGTCCGGCGTCACGCCGGAGGGGGCGGGGGTTCTTCTTCAATATACTCCATAATGTCCTCCACGGGACAGCGGAGGATTTTACAAAGCTGGTTGAGGGTGTAGGTGCTGATATTTTCATTTTTCCGCAGGCGGTCCAGCTGGCCCGCGCTGAATTTGTATTTTTTGAGCAGACGGTACTGGGAGATGCCTCTGCGCTTCATTGTAACCCACAGCCTGTCATATACGATCACAGCCGCACCGCCTTTTCATTCAGCTGTCCTCATCGTATAGGATACCCCGTCTATTGACAATAACCCGTATTCGGGCTATAATCCCTGATAGGATCACGGTTCAATGAATAGGAGGGTTATCCATCAGGGCTGGTACGATGCGGCCCTGCATTCCCTCTTGCAATATCGTTTCGATTCTGGTATAATCGACATGGAAACAAAAATGCGGCAGCTCCCGGGTGTAGCGAGCACCCGAGAGCCTGCGCAGGTGTACAGGCACCTACACAGCGGCCATCCGGCCGCACCGCTCTCCTATTATACGACAAGCAGTCCTCCTGTGCAAGGGGGATTTTGCCCTTTGCTTGCCGCGGTCCTTTTTAGCGGGGCGGGAATGCATGAGAGGCGTTTGCTCTTTCACGCTGTGTGGGGTCAAACCTGCACAGCGTTTTTGCTTCCCCCGGTCTGACGGCCCCCGGGGGCGGAAGCCCCCGGGGGAGGCTGTGGCGGAAGGGATCACCGGACGGGAAGGGAGGTCGAGGTGCTCTTAGGGGATTGGATTATCCTAGGATTTTTCATGATCGTAATCGCGGGCTGGATATACATACCGATCAGCGAGCGCCTGGAGGAAAAGCGGGCGGCGGAGGCGTATAAAGAGGCTCTGGCGTTTGAAATCGCGGACGGGGTGACCCTGCTCGAGGGCATCCGGGCCTTTTTCGGGGAAGATGGCTGCTGGCTGCCGGACTCGAGATCGGTAGGCGTGATAGCGGGCGAGACGCCAGGGCATCTCGCGTACCTTGAGTATGATTCGAAGAAGAACCAGGTAAGGGCGCTGATATACTATCCGATGTCCGAGGAGGGCCAGCGGTGGGACGGCAGGGACGAACTGATCGGCCTGATGGTCCAGGCGGCGCGGAAGCAGCGGAGCGAGGCCCCATGGTGAAAAAAGGGCGGCGGCGCGTGAGCGCCGCCGCTTTTTTTGTGGGAAAGGGGCAATTTCACCCTTCCCAAACGGGGCGGCAGGGGGTATAATCAGCCTTGGCCCTCCGGGGGCCGGGAACACATCAAGGCCGGATCGTCCGGCGGAAGAGGGGATAGCATGACAAAAGAATTTTTTCAGGGGAACCGGGAGCGGCTGTACGCCGGGATGAAGGAGAACTCCCTGCTGGTTCTGTTTTCCGGCGTGGAGGTCCGCAAGACCAACGACGAGTTTTACCCGTTCTACACCAACCGGGACTTTTTGTATCTCACCGGGCTGGACGGGAAGGAGCTGGCCCTGCTGGCCCGGAAGGACGGCCAGGGCAGGGTGGCGGAGAAGGCGTACCTCCTGCCGCCGGACCCCATGGCGGAGCGCTGGACGGGGCGGCGGATCAAGCCGGACGAGGCGGCGGAGCGGTCCGGGGTGACGGACATCGGCTTTGGGGCGGATTTTGAGGGGGAGCTCCACAAATTGGCCGCGTCGGGCAATTATGAGCACCTGTACCTGGACCTCTACCGGGCCTCGCCCGCCGACCGGGACGAGCCCGCCCACCGCCTGCTGAAGCGGGCGGCGTCGGACTACCCCTTTTTGAAAATTGAGAACGCCAACGCCCTCATCCGCCGCCTGCGCACCATCAAGCAGCCCTGCGAGCTGGAGGCCATGCGCCGTGCGGAGGAGATCACCTGCGCGGGCATCACCGCCATGATGAAGGCGTCCAAACCGGGCATGTACGAATACCAGTACAAGGCGGTGTTCGACTACGCCCTGGGCCAGTACGGCCCCCAGGGCCCCGGTTTTCCCTCCATCATCTCGGCGGGGCGGAACAATTTCTGCATCCACTACAATTCCTACACGGGCCAGGCCCTGGACGGGGACATGGTGCTCAACGACGTGGGGGCGTGGTACGACAATCTGATGACCGACGTGTCCCGGGGCTGGCCCTGCAACGGGAAATACAATGAGCGCCAGCGCCTGCTGTACCAGTGCGCCCTGGCCACCTCCAACCACATGTTTGAGACCATCAGGCCCGGTATGCCCATGGGGTCGGTGGACGGGGAGATCCGCCGGTACAATGCCCAGCTCTTGAAGGATGCCGGAGTGCTGGACGACGTGAAAAACATCGGCAGATACATGTGGCACGGCGGGGCCCACCACGTGGGCTTCGACGTCCACGACGTGGTGGAGGCGCCGGAAGTGGTGGCCCCCGGCATGGTGTTCTGCGTGGACGTGGGCATCTACCACGAGGAGTGGGGCATTGGCTTCCGGCTGGAGGACAACTGCCTGGTCACTGAGACGGGGTGCGAGAACCTGTCCGCCGCCACCCCCCGGACCATCGAGGCCATTGAGGACACCATGCGCCAAAGCTTCGTGGCCTTTTCGTGATGAACGGGGTATTGATGGCGGTGATGGCCGCCGGGGCGGCGCTGGGGGGCGCGGACCGGGTCCTGGGCAACCGGCTGGGGCTGGGGGAGCAGTTTGAGAAGGGGTTCATGCTGCTGGGCCCCATGGCCCTGTCCATGGCGGGGATGATCTGCCTGGTCCCGGTGCTGGCGGACTGGCTGGGCCGGGTGATTGTGCCCCTGTACCGGCTCATGGGGGTGGACCCGGCCATGTTCGGCAGTGTGCTGGCCATCGACATGGGGGGCTATCAGTTGGCGAAGGAGCTGGCGGAGGACCCTGTGGTGGGCAGCTACGCCGGGCTGGTGGTGTCGGCCATTTTCGGCGTCACCCTGGTGTTCACCATCCCCGTGGGCATGGGGATGGTTGCCCCGGAGGACCGCCCCCTGCTGGCCCGGGGGATCATGCTGGGGCTGGCCGCCATGCCGGTGGGGCTGGTGGCGGGGGGCCTGCTGTGCGGGCTGACCCTGCCCGCCTGCCTCCGCCAGAACCTGCCCGTCTTTGCCCTGGCCCTGGCGCTGCTCCTGGGGCTGCGCCTGGCCCCGGACAGGATGGTAAAGGGTTTCTGCCTGCTGTCGGAGGCCATAAAGGCGCTGGTCACCCTGGGGCTGGTGCTGGGGGCGGTGGAAACGCTCACCGGCTGGGCGATTCTGCCCGGCATGGCCCCCCTGGGGGAGGCCATGGAGGTGGTGGCCTCCATCGGGGTGGTGATGCTGGGCAGTCTGCCCGTGGCGGAGCTGCTGCGCCGGGGGCTGGAGCGGCCCTTCGCCCTGCTGGGGCGGCGGCTGGGGGTGAGCCCCCGGAGCCTCACCGGGATGCTGGTGGGGCTGGTAAGCCCCCTGCCCACCCTGGCCATGTTTGGGGAGATGGACCGCCGGGGCAAGACGGCGGCTGGGGCCTTTCTGGTCAGCGGGGCCAGCCTGATGGCCGCCCACATGGGCTTTGTGCTGAGCACGGAGCCGGAGCTGCTGGGGGCGGTGGCGGCGGGCAAGCTGAGCGGAGCCTTGGCCGCGGCGGCGCTGGCTCTGTGGCTGGGCGGGCGTCCGGGCGCGGAGGGCCGGACCATTTGAAAAAACAGCGTCCCGGAAATTTTCCGGGGCGCTGTTTTGGATTAGAGGAGCAAAAGGCCCACCCGGTACACCAGGAGGGTGACCACCCAGGCCACGGCCACCTGGAACAGGGCCACGAAGGCGGTCCAGCCCCAGCTCCCCGACTCCCTGCGGATGGTGGCCAGGGCGGCGGCGCAGGGGACGTAGAGCAGGCAGAACACCATCAGGCAGAAGGCGTTGAGGGGGCCGAAGCCGATGCCGGCCAGCACCTGGGAGAACTGGGCCATCCCCGCCGGGGAGTTGGCGTTGACCACCCCGAAGAGCACGGCGCAGCTGGACACCACCACCTCCTTGGCGGAGATGCCGGCGATGAGGGCCACGGTGATCTGCCAGAAGCCCAGCCCGATGGGGGCGAACAGGGGGACCAGCCACCTGCCGATGATGGCCCCGAAGCCGCCGGACATGGTGGGGTCGTAGCCCTGAGGGCCGAAGTTCAGCAGCAGCCAGATCAGCAGGGTGGCCAGGAAGATGGTGGACCCCGCCTTGCCCAGGTAGTCCTTGACCTTGTCCCACACGTAGATGGCCACCGTCCGGGCGTCGGGCATTTTGTACTCCGGCAGCTCGATAATCAGGTAGTTGGCGCTCTTTTTCCGGTCCAGCAGGTGGAGGACCGCAGACACCGCTATGGCCACTAGGATGCCGATGAGGTACATGGACCAGGCGGCCAGCATGGCGTACTTGCCGAAGAACATCTGGGAGAACAGGATGTAAATGGTCAGCCGGGCGTTGCAGCTCATGAAGGGGGTGACCAGCATCACCTTGTAGCGGTCCCGCTTGTTCTCCAGCGCCCGGGAGGCCATCAGCGCCGGGACGGTGCACCCGAAGCCCAGCAGCATGGGGATGAAGGCCTTGCCCGACAGGCCTAGGCGGCTCATAAGGCCCTCCATCACGTAGGCAACCCGGGCCATGTAGCCGCTGTCCTCCAGAAAGGCCAGGGCCAGGAACAGAATGAAGATGTTGGGCAGGAAGGTGATGATGGTGCCCACGCCGCCGATGACCCCCTCGACGACCAGGGACTGGACGATGTCCGCCACCCCCATGGCGTCCATCCCCTGCTGGGCCAGCAGGGACAGCGCGTCGATGGTGTGCTCGAAATAGCCCTTGATCCAGTCGCCCACGGTGAAGGTGAGGAAGAACACCAGGGCCATAATGCCCAGAAAGATGGGGATGCCCCACACGCGGTGGGTGAGGGCGCGGTCCAGCTTTTCCGTCAGCTGGTCCTGGCGCTGCTTGTGGAGGAGCACCTCCTCCACGATCTCGTCGATGAAGGCGTACTTCTCGTTGATGATCTGGGACTCGTAGTCCTTTTCCGACAGGCCGGGCAGGTCCACGGGGTACTGCCCGGTCACCTCCCGGTCCCCCTCCAGCAGCTTGAGGGCGTGCCAGCGGGGGTTGGTCAGGCCGGGGTACTTCTCCTCCAGGGCGGGGATGAGCTGGTCGATCCTATCCTCGATCTCGTCGGAGTACACCATGGCGAACTCCTGGTGGTGGTCGTGGGGGTGGGCCCCGGTCTGTTTGTGCTGGTGGACCAGGCTGTCCGGGCCGGTGTGGTCCTTGTGGTGGGCGGCGGCGTGGAGCAGGGAGTCCAGCCCCGACCGCTTCCGGGCGGACACCGGGATCACCGGCGCCCCCAGCATCTCGGGCAGGCGGTGGAGGTCGATCTCCATTCCCCGCTTGGCGACGATGTCCATCATGTTCAGCGCCACCACCACCGGCTTGCCCAGCTCCAGCAGCTGGAGGGTGAGGTACAGGTTGCGCTCCAGGGTGGAGGCGTCCACCACGTTGATGATCACGTCCACCTCGTCGCTCAAAATGAACTGCCGGGACACGGTTTCCTCCATGGTGTAGGAGGTGAGGCTGTAGGTGCCGGGCAGGTCCACCAGCCGTATGTTCAGATTGTGGTCCCGGATGGCCCCCTCCACCTTTTCCACGGTGACGCCGGGCCAGTTGGCCACCTTCAGGTTGGCGCCGGTGTAGGCGTTGAACAGGGTGGTCTTGCCGCAGTTGGGGTTGCCGATGAAGCCGATGGTCAGATCCTCTTTCTGATTCATGCCGCACCCCCCGCCGCCCGTACGGTGATATGCCTGGTGATCTGATATCCCAGGGCGAACCGGGTCCCCCGGAGCTTGACGATGAGGATGCCCCTGCCCTTGCGGTTGACCACGGCCAGCTCGGTCTGCCGGGTCATGCCCAGGGTCTGGAGGCGGCGCTCCATCTGGAAGGGCAGGTCAATGCGCTCCACCACGCAGGACTGCCCGGCGGGTATGTCCTTTAACAGCATATGACAGCCTCCTTTGAGGAATTGTGTACACGCCCAAACGCCGCCGGGACGGAAAACGCCGGCCGCATGTACGAGCCCCGCTCGCTTGGGACGAACTGAATTTAGCATTGCTAACTTGGTTTGTCAAGAGGCTGACGGTACTTTTTTCGGCGGTGCGGCCAGGCCCTTTTGGGCAAATCTCCCCTTGACATTTTCCGCTCCAGATTGTAGCCTAAAGGCAGTATCGTTTGCCGGAGGTGTGTCATGGCGAATTTCACCCGCAGGGCCATCAAGGAGAGCTTTTGGAAGCTGCTGAACCAGCGGCCCCTGAACCAGATCACCGTAAAGGACATCGTGGAGGACTGCGGCATCAACCGCAACTCCTTCTACTACCATTTTGAGGACCTGCCCGCCCTGGTGGAGGAGATCATCGGGGAGCAGGTGCAGAGCCTGATCCAGAAGCACCCCACCGTCTCGTCTGTGGAGGAGTGCGCCGACGCCGTCATCGAGCTGGTGATGGAGAACAAGCGGGCCGTCTACCACATCTACAACTCCCTGAGCCGGGACGTGTTTGAGCGGTATCTCATGGAAGCCTGCCAGTACATTGTGTCCACCTATTTGCGGGCAGAGTTCGCGGGGAAGTCCATAGATTCCCAGGACTTGGACGCCCTGATCCGGCTCCACAAGTGCGCCTGCTTCGGCTCGGTGATCGACTGGCTCAACGGCGGAATGAAGGACGACATTGCGGACTATTTCCGCCGTGTGTGCGCCCTGCAAAAGCGGGGCGTAGAGCAGCTGGTCCATTGAGAACCTGTTCCCAACACGGGACGGGCCTGTGCCCAGTTTTTAGGCACGGGCCCGTCCCGTGTCTGAATTTCAGACAGTGTTTCCCCCGTGCCCGGTTTTTGGGCACGGGGGCTTTTTCTGCCCATGGTAAGGG
>CATLFX010000022.1 GCA_949935795.1 uncultured Oscillospiraceae bacterium | reverse complement strand
AGCGGTTTGCCGAACTCATAGAGCTCCGCCGTGATCGGGGTGGGGGTGGGTTCCGGGGTGGGAGAGGGGGCGGGTTCTGAGGCGGCCGGCGGCTCAGAGGCTGCGGGCGGGGCGGCGTCCGGGGAAGGGGAGGGGGGACCATAGTGCCCGGAGGTGGTCCCGCAGCCCGCCAGCAGGGCCAGAGCCAGGGCGCACAGGGGGAGGAATAACTGATTGCGGTGCATTTCGATCCATACTCCTTTTCTTGATGTCCATGTTATGTTAACACACCTGCCGAAAAGGGTCAAGATACGAAGGGTTACGAAGTGGTGTCGAATTAGTAACAGGAGCTCAGCGCCGGGGCCGGCCTTTCAGCGCCAGGGCCGACGCCACCACCAGCAGGCCCAGGGCCAGGCATCCGGCAATGCCCATGGTGCGGAAAAAGGTCTCCAGAAACAGCTCCGTGTCTCCCCGCAGGCCGTGGTCCATGGCCTGGTAGATGGTCAGCCCCGGCACCAGCGGGAACATGGCGATGACCAGATAGGAGGTGGCCGGGCACCGCCGCCGCCGGGCCATCCACTCAGAATAGGCTGAGACCGATATCGCCGCCACAAGGCTGGCGGCGAAGGGGTTGTTCCACAGCCCCATGGCCCCCAGGTACACCGCCCAGCCCAGGGCTCCGCCCAGGCAGCACAGCAGCACCCCTACCCCCTGGGCGTTGAAGGGGATGCAGAACCCCAGGCAGGCCACAAAGGCGAACGCGCAGTACAGCGCCGGGCCGTAGGCCTGCACCGGCCCGGCCTGGGCGGGCACCGCCTCCCGGAAGAGGGCCATGGCCGCGCCCGCCCCCAGGGCGATGGCCCCCGCCGACAGCACCGCCCGGGCAAAGGTGGCCAGCCCCGCCACCATGTCCCCCGTGAGCAGGTCGCTCATGAAATTGGTGAACACCAGCCCCGGCACCAGCACCATGATGGCCCCGGCGACGGTGATCTCCAGGCTGATGGGGGCCCCCAGCGCCGACAGGCCGCAGGCCAGCCCGCCCAGCACAAAGGCCGCCGCCACCGTGGCCAGGAAGGGGTTGACGCCCGCCCGGTTCAAGAGGGTCAGGCAGGCCCCGCAGGCCAGTCCCGCCAGTCCCGCGGCGGCGGCCTCGGCCCAGCCGCCGGAGAAAAACAGCGCGAAAAAAAACGCGCCCACAAAGTACCCCAGCAGGCACAGCGCCGCCGGATACCGCCGCAGGTTTTCGGCCGTTTCGCGGCACAGGCGGGGCAGCTCGGCGGGGTCGTCGGGCGGGGCGGCGCACAGCCGCCGGGACAGATCGTTAAACCGCTCAATGCCCTCGATGTCCACGGAGGCGGGGGCTACACGGCGCATCACCGTCCGCACCGGCCCGTCGGGGCAGGGGGCGCTGACGATGACGCAGTTGGGGATGGCGAACACCTGGCCCTCCAGGCCGTAGGCCGCCAGCAGCCGCCGCACCGTGTCCTCCGAGCGCTGGATCTCCGCGCCGTATTCCAAAAGCCGCCGGCCCACCTCGCAGCAGCCGGATAATAATGTGTCGTAGTCCATGAATGGGCCTCCTGAAAAGAAAAGGGCCGGAAACCGGCCCCTTCGCGCTGTTACGGAGCGGTCCCCCGGATATAGGCGTCGATCAGCTCTTTCAGCTCCTTGGCTGTGTAGGTCTTGTCGGGGTTGGCTTCAAAAATGCGGAGCAAATCATACGCCATGGCCTTTTGCACGTCCTTACGCTCATTTTCGGTGGGCATTTTCCTGGCCTCCTTTCGCATAGGGTGCAAAAACAGTATACCACATTATAATAAGAAACGCAAGGGCTGGCAGATTCTGCCGGGCCTTCCATTTATTTTTCCAGAAAATTTCTGTTAAGGCTTGCAAAATTTTGCCGATAGAGTATAATAGTAGCCGTATAACTGTGGCGTCGGAGGCGTCAGCCAATCATTCCGATGGAAGGAGGGCCGTATGCCCGGCCACGCCCCGGAACGGGACAAACACTGCCGGCCAGACCGGCGAAATCAGCTGCTTAAACCAGAAACAAGGAGGAAGAAGTACATGAAGAAACGACTTTTGTCGGCGGCCCTGGCCCTGGCCATGGTGCTGACATTGCTGCCGGTTTCCGCGTTCGCGGCGACAACGGCTCCCACGGCTCCCAGCGGCTTCACTGCGACAGTGGAGAGCAATGGAATCGTGGACATGATCTACTATACCAAGGACGCAAAAGTCGGCGATATTGAGATACCGGCGGACGGCTGGTATTATATCACCAGCACCCAGAAACTGTACGCGGTCGGCGGCGTTGTGGCGGCTACCGGGGCCTGGACCAACGGCCAGAACGCCAAATGGTACGCATCGGCCGATTTGGCGATTGCGAGCGGCGTCAGCGCTTTTGAACTGGTTGCGGACGGTTCGATCAGCGACCTGAAAGCGCTGACCTCCCTGACCGTTGACTTGAATGGCAGAACCTTGACATGGAACGCTAACATCTTGAGCACAACCCCCCTCACCAGCCTGACCATCACGGACAGACTGGATGATACTGGCGCAATCAAGGCTGGCTCTGTAGTCGACGGCGACATCACGGTGGGCGGGATCGGCGCCGGAAACGGCAAAAACTTCACGCTCAATCTGACCAATGTCAAGATGGCGGCCAGCAAGAATATCTCGATTTATCATGTTGGCACCGGCGTCGTGAACGTGACCAATGCCGAGGCCAATGACATCACTGTTAAGAGCGTCCCCGCCACCTCTACGGGCACTGTGGCCACCTCCGGCGGTACGGTCGCTCTGAGCGGCTCTCTGGCGAAGGCCGGTGCTGTTAAGGTAAACAGCACCAACGGCGGCGATGTTGACGTGACAAATGTCGCCACCAAGGTCACCTCCATTGAGCTCACGGGCTACGGCACCCACCTGGATATCGTCTCCAGCAAGGTGGGCGATGTCACCGTGTTCGGCACCACTGACACCACCCAGAAGGAACAGGCCGCCGCCGACATCAATGTCAACGGCTATGGCTGTGTGGTGGATTCTGTCAAGAATACTACCACTCCCGCCGCGAACACCGATGTGCTTACCAAGGGCGTGTCCCTCGACGTGACAGGGAACGGCACGGTGACCGCTGTGGACCTGCTCAATGCGGATATCAAGGTGAACAATGGCGCGATTGGCACCCTGTCGCTGGCCTCGGGCAGTGTGGCCCTGGGTCAGGCCAACGCCACCAACCGCTCCAGCGTGGGTACTACGACGCTGGGCAGCAAGACGTTCCCCGGCTCCGTGACGGTGACCATGTACCAGCAGGGGAACTCCAGCCTGGGTGCGGTCACGGAGGCGGCGGACAATGTGAACAACATCACCGTGACCATCCCCGCCCATTCCTCCAACCCCTCTCTGGATAACAACACGATTACCAGCGTGGTTGCCACGAATATGGCCAAGTGGACCAAGTACACCATTGCGGGCGGCAAGTTCTCAACAGCCATTACGAATGCCAATATCGAATTGCTCAACGGCGATCTGCTCTATGAAGATAGGGTTGACAATGCAACCACCTACTGGCCCAGCGCACGGACTGACGAGCTGGTGGCCTATTGGGAGACTCCCGGCAAAACCCATACCACTAAGATCATTGGTACCGACAGTGGTGCCGCAGCCACTGTGACCATGTACAAGGGTGGGACGACAAGTGAGAAGGCCTTTGAGTTCACCTACACCAAGACCGCCACGGACATTAGTATCCAGATGCCCAGCAAGGTGGGCGGTCTGTCCATCGTGGAGTGGAATCAGGGGGCTTCTTCCACCACCACCTGGGCCGGAAAGCAGTCCTATACCCTGCCTGTCAATCCGACCGGCGATAAGGTGGAGTTCTTTACGGACGTTGTGGGCTACACCATCACCAAGGTGAACAATGTGGTGGTGCCGCTGAACGGCAGTAACCCCGGTGTGGAAGTCAAGCTGGTGGGCAACACCATCCAGCTGAAGGGCTCTGTGTCCGGCATCACAGCCGGTAAGAACACCGCCACCATCGACCTGCGGCTGAAGACCGACGCGGGCGACGTGGACCTGAAAGCGGCTTGGGTGCCCAGCACCAATTCCCTCACCTTCTCCACCGACCCCACCAAGGCCACTAAGGGCGCTATGCGTCTGGCTGACGAGGGCAAGTCCGTCCAGCTGACGGTGAACAACGTCAAGTACACCCTGCAAAACGCGGGGCTGAAGGTGGAGGCCGTGGGCCTGAACTTTGCCGGTAACGGCGACGGGACAGGCACGAACCCCTCTAAGGCCAAGATTGTGACCACCTCCACGGTTTACACCGGGACCAACGCTCAGACGAACAATGAGAACCTGGCTAAGGCCATGAGCGGCGGCGAAGTGGACTTCTCCGACAGCCCCGCCGTGCTGGAGGCTTTTGGCTCGGCTATCGCCGGTATTGACAAAGCTCAAGTGGACTCCTGGCGCACCCAGGCCCAGAATCAGGCGTACTACGCAGTGCATAAGCAGAACCCCACGACCCAGACCCAGCGGGAGGGTACCGGCTACTCCAAGGTAGTAGCCATCCTGTACATGGATGTCCGGGTGAGCCAGTGGAGCGATTCGGCAAGACCGGGCTCCCTCACCGCCGTGATGGCCCCCTACATGAAGGTAGAGGTGTGGCACAATAATGACGCGTACGGCACCTCCACCACGAAAAATGAGACCCCCATCGTGGTACGTACCGGCCAGCCCCTGCGGGCCCTCAACAGCGAGGTGGGCGAGGTCGATGTCAAGCTCCCGGTAGGCAGCAGCTATATGGTGGGCGGCAATGTGGCTCACCAGAATGGTACGTATGTTTATAAAGTGACGCCGACACAAACGCCAAAGACTGCGGACTTTACCATCACCCACGCCGCCGCTAACGGCAACGGCTTCGGCACCATCGTCCTCAACGCGGTGTCCGCTCCGGTGGAGCTGAAAAAGTACGACGATGCAAGTAAGAAATTCATTTCCTTTACGGCGGCGGAGGGTGGACCGAAGCTGTATGACACTATCCAGGCTGCCGTAGACGACGCGAAGAACGGCGAGCAGGTGGAAGTGCTGTCCCCGATGAACCAGAACTTCCCCATCACCATGAGCGGCGACGCCCGTACCATTTATGTCGACACCCACGGCAACGCTACCATTAGCAACGCCACCAGCAGCAATGTGGTGTTCGCGGAGAAGACGGCTGGTATCTATTATACCATCCAGCTGACAAGGGATACCGTCAAGCCCACCACTCCCACCCAGAAGCCCATTGCCATCAGCGTGGCCAGCGTCACGGGCGGCTCCGCCAGCCTCAGCGCCTCCCGCGCCGACGAGGGCGAAACCATCACCGTCACCCTGACCCCGGCGGCCAATTACCGCGTGGGCGGCGTCACCGTCACCGCGGCGGTGAAGAACAGCACCACCGGCGTTACCACCAACACCACTGTCAGCACCACGGCGGCCTCCGCCAACAGCTGGCGTTTCGTGGTGCCCACCGGCGCTACCAGCGTCACCGTCACCCCGTCCTTTGTCAAGGTGAACACCAACGCCACCGTCACCGTGTCCAACCCGGCCGTCGGCGGCACCGCCGTCACCAGCGCGGGCAACAGCCAGGTGGCTCCCGGCACGCCGGTCTCCGTGACCGTCAGCCCCGCCACCGGCTACCGCACCATGGGTATTTACGTCACCAACGCTACCGCCACCCGCACCGGGGCCAACACCTTTAGCTTCATCGTGCCCTCCGGCGTCACCAACGTGGTGGTCACCCCCAGGTTCGACCGCAACAACGGCACCCTCTTTGAGGATGTCTGGTCCACTGACTACTTCTCCAACGCGGTGGGCTGGGCCGTCGGCCGCGGCATCACCAACGGCGACGGCAGCGTCTACCGCTTCGGCACCGGCAAGAGCTGCACCCGCGAGGATATGGTGACCTTCCTGTGGCGCAACGCCGGTTCCCCCATCGTCACCGGCGTGAGCAATCCCTTCTGGGATGTGCAGGTCGGCAGCTACTACTACAACGCCGTGATGTGGGCCGTTAAGAACGGCATCACCAAGGGCGTGAGCGCCAACCAGTTCGGCGTGGGCCGCGCCGTGACCCGCGGCGAGGCCGTGACCTTCCTGTACCGCGCCGCGGGTGAGCCCGCCGCCAGCACCAACAGCGGCTTCTATGATGTGCCCAGCAGCGAGTATTACGCCAAGGCCGTGTCCTGGGCGGTCGGCAAGGGCATCACCAACGGCGACGGCAGCACCGTCAAGTTCAGCCCCAACGGCTACTGCCTGCGTGAGCAGATCGTGACCTTTATGTACCGCAACGCCACCGGCACCCGCGCCTGAGCGGAAGCCATAAGGGCGTAACGGAACAAAACAGCACAGGGCCGGACCCGGGTTTACCGGGTCCGGCCTTTTGCGCCCCCACTTGACAGGGTTGGAGGGAAGTGCTATCCTCAATGGAGAACATCTATTTGCACGCGGGCGCGGCCCGCAGAGGGAGGCAGCGGCATGAGCCTGTTGGATCTATTCCGCAAAAAAGAAAAAGAGGCCGGTCAGAACGTCCTGGAGGAAGAATATGAGGAGCCGGAGGTCTACTCTGGCATGCGGGTGGAGGTCACCAGCATGGAGGGACAGCCTCTGTTCGCCGGGAAGCTGATGGGTCCCAATGGAGGGCGCGCAGAACTCTACCAATACACCGAGGGAACGGCCACGGAGAGTGAGGAACCGCTGCCGGTGCGCATCCGGGGCTACAATGACCGCAAGCGCAAGGCGGTGTACATGGAGGGGAGTATCTCTCCTCTGCCCAAGCATATCTGGAAAGTGGAGGACCTTCACGTAGTCCGGGCGGGCAATGACCGGGCTTTTTTCCGCTTGGAGACTGATCTGCCCGCCAGCATCACCGTCTTTGGGAGCGGCTTCGGGGGTGGGGAGCGGGAGTGCCGTCTGCTGAACATCAGTGTGGGCGGGGCCCGTATCAGCTTAGACAGCAAGCTCCACACCGGAGACAAATTTCTGCTTAAAGTGAAACTGTTAGAGGACCGGGACACCTCTGTGATGTACTGCGAGGTGCTTCGGG
This sequence comes from uncultured Oscillospiraceae bacterium, assembly GCA_949935795.1. Lineage (GTDB taxonomy): Bacteria > Bacillota > Clostridia > Oscillospirales > Oscillospiraceae > Enterenecus. The sequence goes on along the minus strand of CATLFX010000022.1, from coordinate 34,292 downwards.
TGATTGAGGCAAAAGATGGAAAATTTGAATATGGGAGTCAATTTTTGGAGCTCACTGAGGCGGATCAGGATCGGATCAGCCAAAATATCTTCGCGGCCCAGCTGAAAGAGCGCAATGGCCGATGAGGAACCCATATGAATGCGGTACGAGCGAGCTTGGCGTGACATTTCAAAAAGAGCGCGATGATACACATCGCGCTCTTTTCCTGCCGGAAAGGGGTCCGGCAACCAGTCTATCATATTGAAGGATCTCAACAGCCCTGCTGAAACGCTTTCAGATATTCCTCTACGGAACGAGACATTTCCCGGGAAAAATCGGACTGGTATTTTCGGCTGCAAAAGGCCGCCAGCCACTCTCCGTATGGCCGCTGCCCGGCCTGCGGAGCAAGCATTTCTTGCAGCTCCTCTGCGCCCATGCGGCGGTACGTGTTTTCATGGACAATGTGTTTCAAACCGCACCGCTCCGGCTTTGGCCGTTCCAGCTGCTGTTGGGTCGGCACCCCAATCACGAGCATGACAGCTGGAAATACATAACTTGGAAGGCTGAGCAGCTCCCGGTGAAACTCACATTGCTCCATAATGTCTCCGATGTAGCAGGAGCCCAGCCCAAGGCTATCCGCGGCGGTTACCGCGTTTTGAGCGGCAATCGCGCAGTCCGTCACCGCGAGCATCAAATCTCCCGCCCTTGGGGGACGCGGTTCACAGCCGCCGGCGGCAAATGCGTCATACCACTTTTGGCAGTCTGCGCAGAAAATCAGTACGATCTCCGCCTTTGCGATGAATGGCTGGTTGTCGCAGGAGACGGCCAGTTTATCCTTGATGCTCTGATCTGTAATATCCAAAATGGTGTAGAGCTGCTGGTTGCCGGCAGTGGGCGCCGCACAGGCGGCTTTCAGGATCATTTCCTTTTTCTCCGCTGAGACAGGTTCTCCCGTGTAAGCACGCATGGACTTCCGCGCATGGAGCGCGGCCAGGATCTCATTCATGTCAAGTTCCCCTCTCAATTGGTATATTTGGGCGGTCAGCGCCGGAACAATATATTAGTCTGCGTATTCATGTATTCTACACGATTCAGAAAGAAATGACAACTCCTGATTTTAGAAAAGAACTTTTTACCGAATAGAGATCATTTGGACAGCGCGAGGAGGACTGCGTCCGCAATTAGTATGACCGCAAGGGCTCCGGCGGCAATCCCGATGATAACCTTTTTCTTTTTTGACATGATGCGTTCCTTTCGGCGGCGTGCCCAACGCCCGGCATGGGCAATCCCTCTTTGATGTTACAGGTTCGGCTGGAGCACCATAACGGCGTAGGCCGCCAGCAGTTCCGAAGCGGCGGTGTAGCAGCGCACGCCCTTGTCCAGCTTGGCGATTTCCGCCATCTCCTCGTCCGTCAGGGCAAAATCGAATATGTCGAAGTTGTCCCGGATGTGGTCGGGATTTTTGGAGCCGGGGATGGCCACATGGCCGCTCTGCACGGGCACGCCGTTCCCCAAATGGGACATGGGTTTGGATTTGTTATCTCCGCCGTTCTCCAACATGAAAACCGCTGGCTGCCCAGCGGTTTTCATGTGTCTGTTATAGATAATCTCTCTAAAATTGTTAAGCCTGACACGGCAAGATCTGGACGGCGTCTCTACGCAAGCGCCAGCAGTCCGTCATGAGTTCTGACAAACGGCTTATCTCTGCATAAAGGCCAGCAGCATCATGGCGGCGTCTCCTCGGGTGGCGGACTGGCTGGGGTTCAAGCGCCCCTCGCCATCGCCCTGGACCACCTTCATGGCCTGGGCCAGCGCGGCGTATCCCAGCATATTCTCCGGAATGTCCTTCTGATCGGAGAAATCTGTCCGGTAGATGCCCTGGAGCTGGGCGGCGGGCCGGTAGCCTCCCGCGTCCAGCAGGAGCTTGACGGCGTCCATCCGGGACAGGACCTGGCTGTCCTTGCGCTCGGCGCGCCGGAGCGCTCCCATGCTGTAGACCGTCCGGTAGGCCCGGTCCGCGTCGCCGTCGGCCAGGTTGTCTGGGTCGATCAGAGTGCCCTGGGTGCTGGCCAGCAGGGCCACCAGGTCCAGCTGGGTCAGCTCCTTGGCCGGACGGAACTTGCCACCGGCATAGCCAATGCTATACTTGGCCAGCGCCTCGGCAGCGTCCTTGGCCTGGGACCCCGCCAGGTCGCTGTATTGCAGGGAGCCCTTCTCCTCCGCGGTCCAAAAGACCGGCTGGCCGGTTTTGGCGTCGATGGCGGTGACGTTTTTCTCCGGCGCGGCGAGCTGCCAGCCCAGTTTCAGGCTGTTCAGGGCGGTGTACCCCATCTCGCCCAGAGGGGCGTAATCCGGGTCTGAGAGGTCCAGCTTCTGGGGGACCGCCACATATCCTTTGGCGACTTGGAAGGTTTTGAAGTAGGCGCTGACCGCCTCTCCCTCGGAGATGATCCCGTTGGCAGAGTCAAACTTCACCTTTTCGGTCCAGGACTGGGAGTAGGCGGAGACAGACCCGTCAATGGTGTCAATGCCCACCGACAGCTGGTCGCTGGCAAAGAAGTAGCCCTTTTCCTTCCGGGCGTATTGGAAGCTCCAGGTCCCATAGCGGCCGTTCTCCCGCTGGAAGGCGGAGAAGTCGGTATAGGCCTCGCACTGGGCGAAACGCGCCTTCTGCTGGGCTTCCAGGAAGGCCTCCGCCGTCTTGCGGGCGGTATCCTCGTCCACCTTTTTGGCCTCATCGTCGTTCCAGCGCCCGGAGCTGGACACGGCGATCAGCGTCCCGGTCTTGGCGTCCAGGGTCACCCAGCGGCGCTGGGTCTCCTGCTCCACCCGCTTGGCGTAGGTCAGCCGGGCCACGATCACGGAAGCGCCGTTGATCTGCTCCTCCCGGTAGGAGGCGGAGGCCAGCGTATAGCTGCCCAGGCCCAGCTGGGACACGGCCCGAGCCTTCTGGTCCAACGCTTCCTTGCTCAGCGTGCCCTTCAGCTTATCCGCCCCAAGCTGTTCCGCCTGGGTCAGGCCGCCGCCGCTGACGTCCGCCGAGGGGGCGTCGGCGGCCCCCGCGTCCTCGTCCGCACTGCCATTGTACCGCTTGTCCAGGTCCTCATACAGCTGGGTCAGGTCCACCAGCTTGCCGGTGGCGTCGTCCACATAGAAGCTGTGAATCTGGTTGGGCAGGTAGCGGAGAACGGCGGTATCCTTGCCCTCGTCCAGCACATACTCCAGCCGCAGGGATATGGTGCCCTGGAGCAGGGACTCCGCCGCGCTCTGCTCCGTGTGGAAGACAGCGGCGGGGACTGTGCCGATATAGCCTGTCTCCACGCTGTCCCGGTGGAACTGGGTGACTGCGTAGTCCGAGGTGCGGACCGACAGGAAAAAGTTCAGGGGCGAGGGCTGGCCGTTGAGCAGCACGGTCCCCCGGAAATAATACCGGGTCTCCCGCAGAGAGCCCGTGTTTCCAGCGGCGGCGTCCAGGTCCACCGTCTCCGTGGAGTCCAGGACCCGCTTTAAAAACGCGGCCGCCGCCTGCTTTGCCTTGGCCGGGTCGCTCTTGGGCAGGGAGAGCGGCACATCATCCCGGTTTTCGTCCGCGCTGTAGCTGTAATAGCTCAGAATCTTGCCCGACTCGGAGGCCGTGATCTCAAGAGAACCGTCCACGCCGCTCCAGCTCAGCCGCCAGGTGGGCGCCAGCTCCCCCTCGGTGAGCTGTCCGTTGAACTCCTTGTACTGGGCCGTGTCCAGCGCGAGGGCGGTCTTCACCTTTTCGGTGACGGCGGCCAGGCGGGCCGCGCTGTCGCCGCTGTCCGCCGCGCTTCCGGGAACGGCCATGGAAAGCAGCAGAATGGGAGCCAGCACAAGAGATAAGATGCGCTTTTTCATGTTTTTCTTCCCCTTTCACAAAAAATGAGGTAATACCCCGCCGACAGAGCTCCGGGCTGAGAGGTCAACAGGTCTACCTATAAAGACGCGTTTTATGCCAGATGGTCACAGCCCTTCCAAATTTTTTCACAGATTATTTTGCGACTCCGCTTCCGACCGCTCCTGGACGAAGCGGTTCAGCTCCTCCTCCAGGGCGGCGTAGAACTGCCCTATGTGCACCCCGTCCACCAGGGCGTGGTTGACCAGCAGGGTGACGGGCAGGATGGTCCGCCCGCCTTCCCGCCCGTATTTCCCCCAGGTGAGGCGGGGATTGCTGTCCGCCGGCACAGGGGTGGGCTGGCGCAGGGCGGCATATCCCACCCAGGGCAGGGTGGACACAAACAGCAGGCTCAGCCCATCCTCCCCGTCATCCAGGTCCCCGTGGGCCCGGGCCTCCTCCTGGGCGGCCTGGGCGGCGGGGAAAAATTCTTCGAAGGGACGCATACAGTCCAGGCGGCAGTAGCTGTAGGTCCCGTCCTCCCGCAGGACCGTGTGGGAGGTGTCGCAGGAGCGGAACTCCACCGGCCTGCCCTCCAGAATGCGCTGGCGCAGCTGGGGGACGGTGTTGGCCGCCCGTCCGGCGCAGTACAGGAAGCTGAGGAAAAAGGGCAGGCCCGCCCCTTTGCAGGCGGCCAGAAATTGGGTGACATCCACCGGGACCGTCACTCCGGCGTAGGGGTCGGGCATGGCGTTAAAGTATTCAAAATGTGCCCGGCGGGGGTATTGCTCCCAGTCGATGACGCGGTATTCCATCCCGTTTGCTCCTCTCTTTTTTGCCATTATACTATGGACTTCCAAAAAGCGCAAGCGCCCCAGTCCCAGCGAAGGAAAAGACGCCCCATCGTTCCGTCATACTGTATAAAAAATGCCTGTCATCCTTGGCCAATGTGTTCAATTTACATCGACTGTCCCAATCTGATATGATAGGAAAAAATAGAAAGCCGCTCTTATTGTAAAGAGAAGAAAGACAAGCCGAAAATGAAACGTCATGGGAGGAGTTACTATGATTCTGATGCAGGGACAAGGCGTATCCAAAGGCGTGGTCCAGGGCCCCATCTACTTCTATCAGCGGGGAACGGCGGCGGTATCCACCGCCGCGGCGGCCGATGTGGAGGAGGAGAAGCGCCGCCTGGAGGAGGCCAAGGAGAAATCCGTGGAACAGCTCAACGCCCTGGCGGACAAGGCCCGGGAGGAGGCGGGAGACGAATCCGCCATGCTTTTCGAGACCCATGCCATGTTTGTGGAGGACGAGGATTTTGTGGACTGCATGAACGCCGCCCTGGAGGAGGAACACTGCACCGCCGAGCGGGCGGTGGAGATCGCCGGGGAGCAGTTCGCCGCCATGCTGGCCGCTATGGACGACGCCTACATGCAGGCCCGCGCGGCGGACATCAAGGACGTGGCCCGGCGCATTCTGAACAACCTGATGGGCGTGGTGGAGGGCGGCATCGACTCCGAGAAGCCGGTGATTCTGGCCGCCGATGATCTGGCGCCCTCCGAGACCCTCCAGCTGGACAAGAGCAAGATCCTGGGCTTCATCACCCAGGGGGGCTCCAGCAACAGCCACACCGCCATCCTGGCCCGGACCATGGGTATCCCGGCCATCTGCGGCCTGGGGGACGCCCTCAAGCAGGAGCTGAACGGCCGGATGGCCTACATCGACGGCGAGACGGGCCAAGCGGCAATCGACCCGGATGAGATCACGCTCACCGCATTCCAGGCAAAATACGAGAAGCAGCAGGAGATGAAGACCCTCATGGAGACCATGAAGGGTCAGGAGGACGTGACCCTGGACGGGCGGCCCATGATGGTGTACTGCAACATCGGCTCTCCCGGGGATGTGGCGGCGGTGCTGTCCAACGACGGCCAGGGCATCGGCCTGTTCCGCTCCGAGTTTTTGTACCTGGCCTCCAGCGACTATCCCACCGAGGAGGAGCAGTTCCAGGCATATAAAGAAGTGGCTGCGGCCATGGGCGGCAAACGGGTGGTGATCCGCACCCTGGACATCGGCGCGGACAAGCAGGTGGGCTATTTCAACCTGCAAAAGGAGGAAAACCCCGCCCTGGGCGTCCGGGCCATCCGCATCTGCCTGAACCGTCCCGAGGTGTTCCGCACCCAGCTGCGGGCGCTGTACCGGGCCTCCGCTTACGGGAAGATCGCCATCATGTTCCCCATGATTACCTCTGTGTGGGAGGTGAAGGAGTGCAAGCGGGCCTGCCAGAAGGTGATGGCCGAGCTGGACAAGGAGGGCCTCCCCTACAACAAGGACACCGAGCTGGGCATCATGATCGAGACCCCGGCCTCCGTCTTTGTGGCGGAGGAGCTGGCCCGTGAGGTGGATTTCTTCTCCGTGGGCACCAACGACCTGACTCAGTACACCCTGGCCTGCGACCGCCAGGCCAACGATCTGGGCAAGTTCTTCGACCCCCACCACCCCGCCGTCCTCCGGGCGCTGAAAATCGCCGCAGATGCCGCCCACAAGGCGGGCATCTGGATTGGCATCTGCGGCGAGCTGGGGGCGGACCTGTCCCTGCTGGAGACCTTCCTGGCCATCGGCATTGACGAGCTGTCCGTGTCTCCCTCCTCCGTCCTGCCCCTCCGGGCGGAGATCCGCAAGTCCATCGCCAAGACCTGCACCCTGGAAAAGCTGGAGTGCTGATTGCCGCCGGAGCCCCCGCCCAAGCGGGGGCTCTTTTTGCCGTATAGAAAACCACTCGCTGGGCGAGTGGTTCAAAAGAAGGCTGGGGAGATGCTTTCTGCCCTCCATTTGACACTGCCTTTATAAATAATACACAAAAAAGAAGTCTGGATTTTTCTTCGTTTATACCGTGACATTTTCTTTTTTGTGAATCTGCATAAAAACATCTGGACAACAGCTGGAAAATATGGTATGTTTAGAAGGAAACTATTCCCCGCTGTGGAGAAAAAGGAGGAAAGACGATGGAACCCAAGTTTTTTAAAATTCCCGTCAGTGTCGGCAATGTCTCTCTGCGGGTGGCCAAGGGCCACTTTGCGACTAGAAACAGCCACACCAACTATTTTATCGACGTGACCGAGCAGCAATCCTGCCTTATGGAGGCGGAGGCGGTGGCCCGGCAGTTGGCCCAGCAGGATTTGACCCGCAGCACAATGGTGGATACCATCCTATGCTTGGACGGAACCCGGGTGATCGGCACCTGTCTGGCCCAGGAGCTCACCCAGAGCGGCAACCGCTCGATCAACGCCGGAAAAAAGATTTATTTGCTCCGAGAAAATTTGAGCCGCGATGGAAAGTTCATTTTCCGGGACAACGCCCGTTTTATGCTGGATGGGAAAAACGTACTGCTTCTGCTGGCCTCTGTCACGACTGGCGGCACAGTCCGCAAGGGAATGCGCTGTGTTCAGTACTATAAGGGAAACGTAGTGGGAGTCGCCTCTATCTACAGCCATGTGAAGGAGGTAGATGGAATGCCGGTGGTGTCCCTGTTCAATACCAACGACCTTCCCGGGTATGTCAGCCACCGCCCCGACGAGTGCCCCTGCTGCAAGCTGGGACAGCCTCTGGATGCCGTGATCGACAAATACGGTTATGCCGCGCTGTAACAGCCAATCAAACTGAAAAAACGCCTCTCCCCATCATGGAGCAAACGCGGATGATGGGGAGAGGCGTTTTTAAGGGCATCCGGGTTTTCCCTCAATCTGTCCATAGTAAATTCACTCATACAGCACCCGGCGAAGATAACACAAGAAGAATGATTGCTATTTTTGCCAGCTTCTGGTATACTATAATATCCAGTGTTTGTGTGTATTGCTGATATGAGAAAGGAGACTGACGATGGACGAAAGATTAAACCCGTTGTTTACCCCGTGGCGCATCGGAAGCTGTGAGATCAAGAACCGCGTGGTGCTCACCTCCATGGGGGGCACCGACCTGTTCGGCTGGATGGAGAAAAACCACTTCGACAAGGCCGGGGCCCGGTTCATCATGGAGGCGGCGAAAAACAATGTGGGGCTGGTGCTCCCCGGCTGTCAGCCAGTGTACAATCCCATGTTTGGCCAGTGGCTCCACAAGAACAAGAAGATGTACCGGGATCTGGCCGCCTGGATGCCCGAGTTCCACAAGACGGGGGCCAAGCTGTTCGTCCAGCTGACGGCGGGCTTTGGCCGCTCCTTCACCATCAGCTCCATGATGGAGGCGCTGTATACCAACCCGGCCTTGCGGGCCGTCTCCAAGCCCTTTATGGATCTGGATAAAATCACCGCCTCCGCCAGCCCCTCTCCCAACCGCTGGTCGGACAAGGTGCCCTCCCGGGAGATGACGGTGGCGGAGATCCAGGAGTTTGTGGACGCCTTCGCCCGGACCGCCAAGCTCCTCCAGGAGGCGGGGGTGGACGGGGTGGAGGTCCACGCCGTCCACGAGGGCTATCTGCTGGACCAGTTCACGCTGAAATACGTGAACAAGCGCGCCGACCAATACGGCGGCTCCTTCGAGAACCGCTACCGCTTCCCAGTGGAGATCGTCCAAGCCATCAAGGCGGCCTGCGGAAAGGATTTCCCTGTCTCTCTGCGTTACAGCGTGGTGTCCAAGACCAAGGGCTTCCGCCAAGGCGCCCTTCCCGGGGAGGACTTCGTGGAGGCGGGCCGGGATATGGAGGAATCGGAGCGCGCCGCCAAGTACCTCCAGGACGCCGGGTACGACATGCTCAACTGCGACAACGGCACCTATGACGCCTGGTACTGGGCCCACCCGCCCATCTATATGCCGGAAAACTGCAACCTGGCCGACGTGGAGCACATCAAGCAGTTCGTGGACATCCCGGTGGTGTGCGCCGGGCGGCTGGACCCCGGGACGGCGGCGGACTCCATCGCGGCGGGGAAGCTGGACGGCGCGGGCTTTGCCCGTCAGTTCCTGGCCGACCAGCAGTGGGTGACCAAGCTGATGGAGGGCAGGGAGGAGGACATCCGGCCCTGCATCCTGTGTCACAACGGCTGCTTCAATATGTGCCACTACGAGGGCGTCCCCAACGACCAGGACCTGGGGGACAGCCTGAATCTGGCCCGGTGCGCCGTCAATGCGGAAACCATGCAGTGGGACAGGCACTACATCAAAAAGGCCGTCTCCCCAAAGCGGGTACATATCATCGGAGGCGGGCTGGGCGGCATGGAGGCGGCCCGGGTGCTCAAGCTCCGGGGACACGAGCCTATCATTTACGAAAAGAGCGACCGCCTGGGCGGGGCCTTCATTGCCGCCGGGGCGGAATCCTACAAGGGGAAGCTCCGGGACCTGCTGGCCTGGTATGAGCGGCAGATGCAGCTACTGAAAGTGGAGGTCCACTATGACACAGAGATCAAAGACGTGACCCGGTTCGGCACCGACCAGGTCATCGTGGCCACCGGCGCGTCCCCCATTGTCCTGCGGGGCATCCACGGCCACGAGCGGATGGTGGAAGCCATCGAATTCCTGAACGGGGAGAAGGCCGTGGGGCGGCGGGTAGCCGTCGTCGGCGGCGGGCTCACCGGATGCGAAATCGCCTATGAGCTGGCCCTCCAGGGCAAGGAGGCCGTCATCATTGAGATGAAGAACGACCTGGTGGCGCAAAAGGGCGTGTGCCTGGCCAACAGCTCCTATCTCCGGGAGTGGTTTGCCCTCCACGGGGTGCCCGTCCACCTGGAGACCATCCTCACCGCCGTCCATGAGGACAAGGTCCTCTGCCAGGACAAGGACGGCAAAACGATTGAAATTCCCTGTGACAGTGTCATCAGCTCCGTGGGCTACCTGCCCCGGCCGCTGGAGGGCAAGGGGCGAAACATCCATTTCGTGGGCGACTGCAAGCAGGTGGGCAACGTCAAGACCGTGGTCTGGGGCGCCTATGAGGCGGCCATGAGGATATAAGGAGGGCATATGAGCGAAAAAATGAAGCTGACCGCCGAACAACAGGCCATCTTAGATGGCGAAAAGGGCGAGACTCTGGCCAAGGTGATGGAGACCCTGGTGCGCTACGGTGAGCTGTTCGGCGCGGACTCCATGGTTCCCGTCACCAGCCAGTACAACCACCTGGTCACCTCCTTCGGGTTGAAGGCCCTGGGGCCGGTATATGACCTGATGGACAAACTCATCGCTGAGGGCGCGGCGTCTCAGCAGAAATTCTCCGCCGACCCCCGGCCGCTGGATAAAAACGTCCCCAGCTCCTTCCTGCAAAACTTCGTGTTTCAGAACTTCATGTACACCAAGCAGGATTTTTATGAGGAACAGCTCCAAAAGCTGGGACTGATGGACAAGGACGCCTTTACCTGCGCCTGCTACATGGACCAGGTGGGCAACACCCCCAAAGAGGGGGATATCCTGTCCTGGTCGGAGTCCTCTGCCGTGGTCTACGCCAATTCCGTTTTAGGGGCCCGGTGCAACCGCAATTCGGGCATCATTGATCTGATGGGCTCGGTGGTGGGCTATGTGCCGAATTTCGGACTGCTCACCGACGAGGGCCGAAAGGCGACGTGGGTGGTGGAGATCAAGACCACCAAAAAGCCGGAGGCCCAGCTGCTGGGCTCCGCCATCGGCATGAAGGTCATGGAGGACGTGCCCTATATCGTGGGGCTGGACCAGTGGCTGGGCACTCTGGACGACGGGGCGAAAACCTACCTCAAGGATTTTGGCGCGGCCACGGCCTCCAATGGCGCGGTGGGGCTGTACCACGTGGAGGGCATTACCCCCGAGGCGGTCCGGCTGGGCCGGGAGCTGGTGGCGGAGGACGCCCAGGTCTACGTGGTGGACGACGCGGAGCTCCAGCGGGTGTACGACAGCTACCCGCTGGTGTGGAAGAACAAGAACGCCAAACCCAAGCTGTGCTTCATGGGCTGTCCCCACATGAGTTTGGAGCAGCTCACCACCTGGACCCAGCGGGTGGAGCGGGGTTTGAAGGAATCCGGGAAGAAAAAGGTGGTCATCCCCACTGTGTTTACCGCCGCTCCGGCGGTCATTAAGGAGTTTGAGGCCACGCCTTATGCGGAACGGCTGAAACAAACCGGCGTCATCCTCAGCTATATCTGCCCGCTGATGTACATGAACAACCCCCTCAGCGGCAAAATGCCCGTCATCACCTCCAGCAACAAGCTGCGCACCTACACCACGGCCCGCTATTACACCGACGACGAGATTCTGGTCCAAATCACGAAAGGGGGCAATTGAGATGCGCGAGTTTCAAGGACGGGTGGTATCTCCGGGAAAACTCACAGCAAAAGCCCTGGTATCCCACGGAGGGCTGAATACCCTGGCCTCTTTCCAAAAGGCTTTGCAGTTTGGCGACAAAAAGGCCACCTGCGGCGACCAGAACAACCCCGACCTCTATGGCAAGGAGATGGCGGGCAAAGCCCTGTGCCTGCCCCGGACCATCGGCTCCACCACCGGGGGTCTGGTGCTGTACTGCGCCTGCTCCATGGGCCGTCAGCCCGCCTGCCTGCTGTTCTCCGAGCCCATCGACTCCCTGGCCGCCGCCGGGGCGGTGCTGGCCGATGTGTGGCTGGAGGGGGACCATACCTCCATGCCGGTGGTGGACAGCCTGGGGGAGGAGTTTCTGAATTATGTCCAGGACGGTATGACCATCAACGTGCTGCCCGACGGCAGGGTCCAGATCATCTGACGGAGGAGCCTATGACGATATTATCCCAACTGAACGGCCCCGCGATCTACGCCGTGTGCGGCGGCATCGTCGCCTTTGTGGCCGTGATCTGCGTCGTGTTTATGATCCGGGCCTGGCGGGCCGGGGTGGCCCTGGGCATGGACAAAACCAAAATGCGCCGGGTCATCACCTCCAGCGTCACCTTTACCATCCTGCCCAGCATAGGCATCCTGCTGGGGGTCATCGCCCTGTCCGGCAGTCTGGGCACCCCCTGGCCCTGGCTGAGGCTGTCGGTGGTGGGAGCCCTCCACTACGAGACCCAGGTGGCCCAGGCCGCCGCCGAGCAGGTGGGCATGTCCTCCCTGTCCGCCGCCGAGATGACGCCCCGGGCCTTCACCACCATCGCCCTGCTGATGAGCGTGTGCATTATATGGGGGATGCTGCTGTCCACCCTGTTCAGCAAGCGGTATCTGAAAAAGCTGGGCGGGTCGGGCTCCTCCGGCGGAGGCGGGGCGGCTGGCTTTGGCGATAAGGCCATGACCGCCATGTTCATCGGCCTGATCTGCGCCTATGTGGGAAGCTACATTGGCGGATTCGTGTCCGGGGAGGGGCTGTTTACCTTTTCCGGGGACTGGACGCCCCTGGCGGTGGCGGGGGTGTCCGCCCTGACTATGGCCGGGTGCGTCTACCTGTCGGAGAAAAAGGGCATGGCCTGGCTGGAGAGCTTCTCTATCGCGGGCAGTATGCTGGTGGGCATGGCCGCGGCGGTGCTGCTGCGGCTGGCCGTCTAGGAAGGGGGCCGTCACATGAATGAACAGGAAAAACGGGCGGTCTTTGAGCGCTACAACGAGCGCACCCACATCATCGGCCGGGTGGTGAGCGTTATCACCCTCGTCTTACTCGTTGGCGCGCCCTTTGTGCTGGGTGTCATCCTGGGGGCCATGCCCGACGTGGGCGCGGTGGCCAAAGGCTTCGTCTCCGTGGGCCTGGTGTGGATGGTCAGCGGCGTGGCAGAATACCTGATCTACACCCCTATGCTGGGGGCCGGGGGCGGTTACCTGGCCTTTATCACCGGCAATCTCATCAACATGAAGATCCCCTGTGCCATCAGTGCCCGGGACATGGTGGGGGCCAAGACCGGGACGGCGGAGAACGAGGTGATTTCCACCCTGTCCATCGCGGCGTCCTCCCTGGTGACCATCCTGGTGCTGGCCCTGGGGGTGCTCCTGCTGGTACCCCTCCAGCCCATTCTGCAAAGCGAGGTGCTCCAGCCCGCCTTTGCCAACGTGGTCCCGGCGCTGTTCGGGGCCATGGCCTACAAATATTTCCGGGGCAACATGAAGATTGCTGTGACGCCGCTGGTGGTCATGAGTCTGCTGTTTATCCTGGTACCCAGTCTTACCGGCTCCACCAGCTTCATGATTATTCCCAGCGGAGCTATGGCCATTGCCATCACCTGGATCCTATACCGCCATGAAAGGAAGTCGAGCGACAAATGAAGAAACGTCACAAGCGCGCGCTGGCCCTGATGGCCGCGAAAAAGGCCGGGGAGCTGTTCCTGGACAAGGCGGCGGCCCGAAACGTGCCCAAACGCCGCCAGCCGGAGCCGCCGAAGCAGTGCCCCTGCGCGAAAGCCGCCAAAACGGCCCTGGCGGGAGTGGGCATCGGGTTGGGAACCGCTCTGGGGGCGGCGGTGCTCCATACCGCCCTGACCCCGAAGAAAAAATCCCAGTACGTCCCCGTCCCCGACGACAGGGCCATGGATTACGCCCGGAAGCTGTCCGCCATGGTCCAGTGCGACACCACCTCCCACGCCGGGGTGGAGGAGACGGAGAAGTTCCTGGCCTTCCACAGGGAGCTGGAAAAGCTGTTCCCCCTGGTGCATCAAAACCTGGAAAAGACCGTCATTGACGGCAACCTGCTGTTCTATTGGAAGGGCCGCACCAGCGCCGCCCCCATCGTCCTTATGAGTCATCAGGACGTGGTGCCCGCCGAGGGCGAATGGCTCCACCCGCCCTTCTCCGGGGCCATTGTGGACGGTAAGGTCTGGGGCCGGGGCGCCTTCGACACGAAAGCCTCCCTCATGGCCTTCTTCCAGGGGGTGGAGGAGCTGCTGGCCGAGGGCTATGTGCCGGAGTGCGACGTCTTCCTGGCCTCCTCCTGCACCGAGGAGTGGGCGGGGGACGGGGCCCCCAAGCTGGTGGCCGAGCTCCAGCGCCGGAACGTGCGCCCCTTCCTGGTCATCGACGAGGGGGGCGGCGTCATCACCGACCCCATCGGCGGCGTGAAGGGCAACTTCGCCATGGTGGGCGTGTTTGAGAAGGGCAAGGCCGACGTGCGCTTTACCGCCCGCAGCTCCGGCGGCCACGCCAGCGCCCCGGGGAAAAACACCCCCATCGCCCGGCTGTCCGCCTTCGTCCATGAGGTGGAGACCAGGCCCCCCTTCCGGCGTAAATTCCTGCCGGAGGTCAAAGCCATGTTCCGGCGGCTGTCGCCCTACGCGCCCTTCCACCTGCGGCTGGTGATGGGCAACCTGTGGCTGTTCGGCCCGGTGATGAAAAAGGTCATGCCCGCCATCTCCGCCCAGGCGGCGGCCATGCTCCAGACCACCATCGCCTTTACCATGCAGTCCGGGTCGGACGCCTGCAACGTCCTGCCCCAGGAGGCCAGCGTCAGCGCCAATATGCGCTTCATCCCCCACCAGGGCGAGCGGGAGAGCCTGGAGGTGATCCGGGCGGTGGCTGCCAAGTACGGCCTGGAGATGGAGATCATGCACTCCAGCGATTATACCAAGCCGGTGGATATCCGCGGCGCGGCCTTCCGACAGGTGGAGCGTGTCATCAGCGACACCTTCCCCGAGCTGCCCGTGTGCCCCTACGTGATGACCGGGGCCACCGACGCAAGCTTCTATCAGGCCATCTGCGACAACTGCATCCGCTTTGCCCCGGTGGTGGCCGGGCCGGAGCAGATGAGGGGGATGCACGGCCTCAACGAGACCATGGGTGTGGACTGCCTGCCCGGCGCGGTGGACTTCTACAAGAACCTCATCCGCGCCCAGGAGGAGCGGTAACCAGTTTGGAGCGGGATGGGGCCGCTGTGTGCGCCGCCGGCCCCGTCCCTTTTGAATGCCTGCGGACTCAGCCTCCAGGCGGGCAGATGGGGGTTTGACAAATGGGCGCTGGGCGATAACCGGTCTATAAGCCCGCCGCCGGTTCCGGTCCAGAACCGGCCTGCTATGATATAAAAAATAAACGCGAAAGAACCGAACCGCCCCGTTCACAGGGCTTCGTGTTCTTTCGCGTTTAATATTACAACCTGCGAAAAAGCGGCCCGAAAGAAATACCTATCGACTAACGGCCTGCCTTGTGCTATAATCCTTCTAATATGTGTTCGGAGCTTCCCTGATTAGGGGGTGAAAAAGTGGCTGGAAGCCTTGAAAATAAACATATCAAGCGCCTTTGTACGGGCCTGTTGGCCCATGTGGACTCGGGAAAGACCACTCTGTCCGAGGCCATGCTGTACCTGTCCGGCGGGGTGCGCAGGCTGGGCCGGGTGGACCACGGCGACGCTTTCCTGGATACCGACCAGCAGGAGCGGGAGCGGGGCATCACCATTTTCTCCAAGCAGGCCCGGATGACCTGGAAGAGCTGCGAGATCACCTTGCTGGACACCCCCGGCCACGTGGATTTTTCCGCCGAGATGGAGCGGGCGGTGCAGGTGATGGACTACGCCGTGCTGCTCATCAGCGGGTCGGACGGGGTGCAGGGGCATACGGAGACGCTTTGGAAGCTGCTGGAGCGCCACCAGGTGCCTACCTTCCTGTTCATCAATAAGATGGACCAGCCGGACACGGACCGGGACAAGCTGCTGGCCCAGCTGCGGGCGCGGCTGAGCGACGGCTGCGCCGATTTCTCCGGCGGCTGGGAGGAGCTGCTGGAGCAGGCCGCCCTGTGCGATGAGGAGCTGATGGAGCGCTATCTGGAGACGGGGACGCTGGACGACGGGGACCTGTCCGCCCTCATCGTGGAGCGCAGGCTGTTTCCCTGTTATTTTGGGTCCGCCCTCCGGGCGGAGGGGGTGGAGGAGCTGCTGGACGGGCTAGATCGGTTCACCCTTGAGCCGGACTGGCCGGAGGAGTTCGCCGCCCGGGTGTACAAAATCTCCCGGGACGACAAGGGGGAGCGGCTCAGCTGGCTGAAGGTGACCGGTGGCGTTTTAAAGGTCCGGGACCTGGTGAAGGGCCCGGACTGGGAGGAAAAAGCTACCCAGCTCCGGCTGTACTCCGGGGCCAAATACACCCCGGCGGAGGAGGTCCCGGCGGGGGCGGTGTGCGCCGTCGCTGGACTGAGCCGCACCCATGCGGGCCAGGGCCTGGGGGCGGAGGAGGACTGGGCGGGCCCGGAGCTGGAGCCGGTGCTGGCCTATCAGGTGCTGCCCCCCGCCGGGGGGGACGTCCACACCCTGCTGGCCCAGCTGCGGATTTTAGAGGAGGAGGACCCCCAGCTCCAGGTGGAGTGGAACGAGCTGCCGGGGGAGATCCGGGTCCATCTCATGGGAGAGGTGCAGCTGGAGGTGCTCTCCCGGCTGATGGAGCGCCGGTTCGGGGCGGAGGTGGCTTTCGGCCCCGGCCGCATTGTGTATCTGGAGACCATCGCCGCCCCGACGGAGGGGGTGGGCCACTTCGAGCCCCTGCGGCATTACGCCGAGGTCCACCTGCTGCTGGAGCCCCTGGAGCGGGGGGCGGGGCTGGTACTGGACACCGCCTGCCCGGAAAACGAGCTGGACCGGAACTGGCAGAGGCTCATTTTGACCCACCTGATGGAAAAGACCCATCTGGGCGTTCTCACCGGTTCGCCCATCACGGACATGAAAATCACGCTTTTGACGGGCCGGGCCCATCTCAAGCACACCGAGGGCGGGGATTTCCGCCAGGCCACCTACCGGGCGGTGCGCCAGGGGCTGATGAGCGCCAAAAGCGTTCTGCTGGAGCCCTGGTACGCCTTCCGGCTGGAGGTGCCCACGGGGAGCGTGGGCCGGGCCATGACCGACCTCCAGCGGATGGGGGCGGAGTTCCAGCCCCCGGAGGGAGACGGGGAGCTGTCCGTCCTCACCGGCGCGGTCCCGGTGTCGGAGGCGGGGGGGTACTGGTCCGAGGTGGCGGCTTACACCGGGGGGAGAGGGCGGTTTTCCTGCGTGGTGGAGGGTTACCGGCCCTGCCACAACGGGGAGGCCGTCGTGGAGGCGGCGGGCTATGACCCGGACCGGGATGTGGACAACCCCTCCGGGTCGGTGTTCTGCGCCCACGGGGCGGGGTTCAACGTGCCCTGGGACCAGGTGCGGGAGCACATGCACCTGGACAGCGGCTGGAGGCCGCCTGAGGATCGCCCCGTCCAGGCCGAGTCCGCCCCCGTCCGCCGGGAGGCCATGAGCTACGAGTCCCGGGCGGCGCTGGACAAGGAGCTGGAGGCCATCTTTGAGCGGGCCTACGGCCCGGTGAAGCAGCCCCACGCCTTCCGGCCGGTGCAGAAAAGCGCCGCCCCCAAGCCCAAGCCCTGGAAGGGGCTGAAGGTCCGGGACGGCGACGATTTCCTGCTGGTGGACGGCTATAACATCATCCACGCTTTAGACGAGCTGCGCTCACTGGGCCGGGAGGACCTGGACAGCGCCCGGGAGCGGCTGATCCACCGGCTGCGCAACTACCAGGGGTGGAAGCGGTGCAAGGTCATCGTGGTGTTCGACGCCTACAAGGTGAAGGGAAACCCCGGCAGCATCGAGCGGATGGGGGACCTGTGGGTGGTGTACACAAAAGAGGCGGAGACGGCGGATATGTATATTGAGAAGACCACCTACGCTTTGGCGAAGGAGCGCCGGGAGCACCGGGTGCGGGTGGCCACCTCCGACGGCCTGGAGCAGATGATCATTCTGGGCCACGGGGCGGTGCGTATGCCCGCCGCCGAGCTGGAGTTCGAGCTCAAGCAGGCGGAGGGGGAGATCCACCGGATCATCAGCGGATAGAAGAGGACCGTGACGCCTGGGGCGTCACGGTCCCTTTTGATCTCTACAGAAGAGTGGGGGTCAGCTCCGCCAGCATCTGGGCCAGCTGCGCGTGGCCCTGCCGGGTCAGGTGCATCCCGTCCACCGGGTTGAACTGGCAGGGGGCCGCATCCAGGTAGTGGCAGCCCAGCTGCCGCGCGGTGGCGCTGAGGTATTTGGGCAGCTCCCTGGACTTTTCCACACAGCCCCGGCCCATGGGAACGCCGCACTCCGCCTGCTCCATCAGCGGCAGGATAGGGGGCGGGCAGACGATGAGGATGTTGGGGGCGCGGTCCCCCCAGCAGTCGGTGGCCTGAGCCTTGCGCACCAGCCGGTCCATGCCCAGGGCGATGCAGGCGGCGTTCATCCCCAGCCGCTCCTTGGTGTCGTTGGTGCCTAGCATGATGATGAGCAGGTCCACCGGCTCGTGGCTTTTCAGCAGCGCGTAGAGCACGCTCAGCGCGTCCATGGACTCGTGGAGGGGGTCGGGAAACACGGTGGTGCGCCCCCCCAGCCCCTCCTCAGTGACCAGGTAGTCCGGCCCCAGGGCGGCTTGCAGGCGGCAGGTCCACCGCTCGTCCTCGTTGAAGCGGCAGCCGCCGTCGGCGCAGTCGGAGGGGTCGGCGCAGTAGCCGAAGGTGTTGGAGTCCCCCAGGCAGAGAATATGCTTTTTCATGGAATGTCCCTCTCTTTCATAAAGGCCCCGCCCGCCGGGGCTGGAATTTCCTTCCGGGATTTTTGGCGGATACGCACAAAAACATATCAAACTAACAGTATAAGACTATACAGGGTTTTGGATTTTGTCAAGCATTTTGCACGAAAAATGAAAATTATTTTCTTTATCTCTTGACGGGTTCCTATGGAACAGGTTATGATAGAAAAAGAAGCAAGAAGGGTGTCAAGACATCGAAAAAATGGATCAATTTTACAGGGAAAGGTGGAATGTTTGATGGATACGACCCGTATGCGGGGCCATCAGCAGTGGCTTCGCGAGGAGCTGGACCGCTGTGTGGAGTTCTGGCTGAAAAACGGCATGGACCCGGTGCACGGCGGGGTGTACACCTGTCTGGACCGGGAGGGCAGGGTGTTCTCCACCGACAAGAGCGTGTGGATGCAGGGGCGGTGCGGCTGGATCTTTGCCTGGCTGTGCCACCTCTACGGCAGGAAGGAGGAGTGGCTGGCCGCCAGCAAGAGCTGCCTGGACTTCCTGGAGGCGCACTGCATCAACCATGAGGCCGGGGGGCGGCTGTACTTCACCGTCACCGAGGACGGCAGGCCCCTGCGCCAGCGGCGGTACTGCTTCTCCGAGGCGTTTTACGCCATGGCCAACGGCGAGTACTACGGCGTCACCGGGGACGAGGCCTGCCTGGAGCGGGCCCGCCGGGGATACGACCTCTACTGGGACCTGAACCACGGCATGGCCGACCCCACGGGGCTGGGGCCCAAGACCATCCCCGAGACCCGCACCGGCCGGGCCTTCGGCATCCCCATGATTATTCTCAACGTCACCGGGGTGCTGCTGCGGGTGGACCCGGCCCGCAGGGAGCTGTACGAGGACCGGGCCCGCCAGTGCGTGGAGGAAATTTTCAAGTACCACGTGAAGCCCGAGCTGAAGTGCGTGCTGGAGAACGTGGGCCCGGACGGTGAGGCGCGGCTGGACTACACCGAGGGCCGGGTGGTCAACCCCGGCCACGATATCGAGGGGGTGTGGTTCCTGCTGGAGCACGCCCGGCGCACCGGCGACCAGGAGCTGGTGAAACAGGCGGCCCAGATCTTTGACTGGGCCATCGAGGCGGGCTGGGACAAGGAGTACGGCGGGCTGCTGTATTTCATCGACTGCCTTGGCAGGCCCCCCGAGGCCTATGAGCACGACATGAAGCTGTGGTGGCCCCACGATGAGATCCTCATCTCCAGCCTCATGCTCTACCGGGACACCGGGGAGGAAAAATATCTGGATTGGTTTGAAAAGACGCTGGACTATTGCAAGGAGCACTTCTCCGACCCGGCTTATGGCGAGTGGTACGGATATCTGCGCCGGGACGGAAAGCCGACTGAACCCCCGTGCAAGGGGAGCACGTTCAAGGGTCCCTTCCATCTGCCCCGGATGCTGACCATGTGCGAGCGGATGCTGGATGGGCTCCTGGACGGGCAGTAAGGAGGGGCGTATGTCCTACGGCGACGTTTTCACCAGGATTAACCGGGAGTATTACCAGCTCACCGGGGCGGAGCGGAAGATCGCCGATTATATCATGCTCCAGCGTCAGGACTGCCAGTACATGTCTATCTCCGAGCTGGCGGAGGTGGCGGAGGTGGCGGAGGCCACCGTGTCCCGGTTCTGCCGGCGGCTGGGGTACAAGGGATACAGCGCGTTCAAGCTGGCGGTGGCCGGGGCCGCCGCCGGGACCAAGCCGGTGAACCCTCTGTACGGCGAGATCGCCGCGGAGGACGACGTGGCGGAGATGTGCCGCAAGCTGTGCGCCGCCAACGTGGAGGCCATCACCCAGACCATGGCCATGCTGGACCCGGCCAGCGTGTCTGCGGCGGCGGACCTGCTGACGGCGGCGGAGCGGGTGCTGTGCATGGGGCTGGGAGGGTCCATGGTGCTGGCGCAGGAGGCGGCCCACCTGTTCTCCACCGCCATGCCCAACTTTTACGCCGTGTCGGACGCCCACTTCCAGGCCATCCGCTGCTCCATGCTCACCCCCCGGGACGTGGTGCTGTACTACTCCTACTCCGGCTCCACCAAGGATCTGGTGGACGTGATGAAGATCGCCCAGGAGCGGGGGGCCAAGACCATCCTGGTCACCCGTTTCCCCAAGTCCCCCGGCGCGGCCTGCGCCGATGTGGTATTGGAGTGCGGCGCCCGGGAGAGCCCCCTCCAGATGGGCTCGGTGGCCGCCCGGATGGGCCAGCTCTACCTGACCGACGTGCTGTTCAACGAGGTGTGCCGCCGGGACATGGAGGCCTGCCGGGAGCGGCGCAGACAGGTGGCGGACGCCCTGGCCGACAAGCACATGTAAAAATCTGGGCGTAAAATCATTTCAAATCCTGAAAAATGTAAAAATTATTTTCAATATCATATTGACAAACGCGGGCCGGAATTGTAAAATCTATACAACGGCCCGCGTTGTAATTTGGGGTCAGATTATTGAAATTATGAGGAGGACGCAAAGAATGAAAAAAATTCAGAAGGCCCTCGCGCTGATGCTGGCTCTGTGTATGGTGCTGGCTCTGTCCGCCTGCGGCGGCGACACGCCCGCGGAGTCCAAGGCTCCCGAGGCGTCCAAGGCGCCCGACACCACCCCCACCGAGCAGGGCGGAGAGCCCGCCGACGACGTGGAGCTGCTGTGGTGGGCTCCTCCCACGTTCATCCAGGACGCGGACGACCCCGCCGGCACCTATGAGCAGAAGCTGGTGGAGGAGTTCAACGCCAGCCATCCCGGCATCACCGTGAGGGTCGAGACCATCGACTTCACCACTGCCAGCGACAAGATCACCACCGCCATCGAGTCCGGCACCGCCGCCGACGTCCTGTTCGACGCCCCGGGCCGCATCATCGAGTACGGCAAGAACGGCAAGCTGGTCTCCCTGGACGACATGTTCACCGACGAGTTCAAGAAGGACGTGGGCAACGACGACCTGCTCACCTCCTGCCAGGGCAACGGCACCTACTACATGTACCCCATCTCCGCCTCCCCCTTCTACATGGCCATCAATGAGAAGATGTGGACCGACTCCGGCGCCATCGAGCACGTGAACCTGGAGGGCAACCGGGCCTGGACCACCGACGACTTCGAGAAGGCCATCGAGAAGCTGGCCGCGGCGGGCTACAACCCCGGCGTGCTGTTCTGCTCCGGCCAGGGCGGCGACCAGGGCACCCGCGCCTTCATCGCCAACCTGTATGACGGCTCCGTGGCCGACGGCGAGAAGTACACCTTTAACAGCGACGCCATGATCCAGGGCCTGACCAAGGCTCAGGAGTGGATCAACAAGGGCTGGCTGGGCAACGGCGTGCAGTACAACGGCGGCGGCTCCATTGAGCTGTTCGCGGCCGGCACCACCGCTTTCGAGTTCTGCTGGGGCACCTCCGCGGCGGGCAACAACGCCGCCACCATGGAGTCCAACGGCGTGACTCCCATCTCCCTGCCCTTCCCCTCTGCCGACGGCAAGCCCGTCCTGGAGTACCTGGTGAACGGCTTCTGCGTGTTTGACAACGGCGACGCCGCCAAGGCCGAGGCCTCCAAGACCTTCATCAAGTGGCTGTGCGACAATACGGAGAATGTCACCCGCACCGGCGCGTTCCCCGTGCTCCAGTCCATGGGCAACCTCTATCCCGGCGACGCCGAGAAGGAGCTGCTGGTGGAGTTCACCAAGATGTACGGCCCCTACTACAACACCATGGACGGCTTCGCCAACATGCGCGCCCAGTGGTTCGACATGCTCCAGAAGATCACGGGCGGCGGCGATGTCACCGAGCTGGCCAACGCCGCTGTGGAGGCCTCCAACGCCGGTATGGCTGGCTGACGAGGGCTTGACTGAAATCCGGAACGAGACCTGTGAATGAACATCCGTCCCGCCTTCCCGCATGGGCGGGGGGCGGGACGGATTCCTTTTCTGCCATAATTTAGGGAGGGGTATCCTATGGCAAAGACGCCTGCCCGGCTCAACAGCCACGCGCTCAAGCGGCATGAGACTGTGGTGGCCTACCTGTTCATGCTGCCCGCGCTGTTTTTCTTCGCGGCCTTCGTCATCCTGCCCATGGTGATGGGTGTGGTCACCAGCCTGTTCAACTACACCATGAAGAACCCGGTCTCCGCGGAGACCTTCATCGGCCTGAAAAACTACATCGACCTGTTCCAGGACAAGACCTTCCTGCGGGCCATGCTCAACACGCTGATCCTGGTGGTGGTCACCGTCCCCGCCGTCACCCTGTTCTCCCTGTGGGTGAGCTCCGCCATCTACCAGATGAAGGAGGGGGTGCGCTCCTTCTTCCGCTGCGTGTTCTATCTCCCCGTGGTCACCGGCACCGTGGCCGTGGTGGTGGTGTGGAAGTGGATGTTCGACGGCTACAGCGGCATCCTGAACTACGTCCTCAGCGCCCTGGGGCTTATTGAC
Source organism: uncultured Oscillospiraceae bacterium (assembly GCA_949935795.1). GTDB lineage: Bacteria > Bacillota > Clostridia > Oscillospirales > Oscillospiraceae > Enterenecus. The sequence goes on along the minus strand of CATLFX010000022.1, from coordinate 11,652 downwards.
AAGAACATCATGTGGCTGGGGGACACCCGCTTTGCCATCTGGTGCATCATCCTCATCATGTTCACCACCTATGTGGGCCAGCCCATCGTGCTGTATGTGGCGGCCCTGGGCAACGTGGACCAGTCCCTGGTGGAGGCCGCCCAGGTGGACGGCGCCACCGACCTCCAGGTGTTCTGGAAGATCAAGTGGCCCCAGGTGATGCCCACCACCCTGTACATCGTGGTCATCACCACCATCAACACCTTCCAGTGCTTCTCGCTGATCCAGCTGCTCACCTCCGGCGGGCCGGAGGGCACCACCAACACGGTGATGTATTACCTCTACACCAACGCCTTCAGCCTGTACAAGTACGGCTACGCCAACTCCATGGGCGTGGTTCTGGCCATCATCATCGCCATTCTCAGCGCCATCCAGTTCAAGGTGATGAGCAAGGACGTCTCGTATTAAGGAGGGGAGGACAACGCCATGAAAAAGAACAAGATCACTCCCTATAAGGTGATATCGGTCATCATTCTGTGCGTGGTGGCCTTCACCTTTGTGTTCCCCTTCTACTGGATCATCACCGGCGCGTTCAAGAGCCAGAGCGTGGCCATCGCCCTGCCCCCGGAGTGGTTCCCCACCGAGCCCACGCTGGCCAATTTTGAGCGGCTGTTCAAAAACCCGGCCCTGCAGTGGATGCTCAACACGGTGCTCATGGCCCTGGGCAGCATGCTGCTGGTGTGCGGCACCGCGTCGCTGTGCGGCTATGCCCTGGCGAAAAAGCGGTTTTACGGCCAGTCCATCGTCTTCGGCCTCATCATCTGCGCCATGGCCCTGCCCAAGCAGGTGGTGCTGGTCCCCCTGGTGCGCATGATGGCCAACCTGCGCCTGCGCTGGCTGTACTATGCCATCGGGGTGGTGGCGGTCATCGCCCTGGTGATGATTGTGGTGACCGCCGTCAAAAACAGCTATAACTGGCTCCCGGCGGAGGCCCGGCGGGACTGGAAGGTCAAGGACTACCTGTTCCATTTGCTTGTGGCGGCCATCGCCGTGCTGGCGGTAGTCTACCTGGTTGTGCTGTTTATGCCCGGCGGCCTGATCGTCAAGACCAAGGAAAACACCCCCATGACCGACACCCTGTGGGCGGTGATTCTGCCCACCGTGGGCTGGCCCTTCGGCGTGTTCCTGATGAAGCAGTTCTCCGAGACCATCCCCAACGAGATTTTGGAGGCCGCCCGCATCGACGGCGCCGGGGAGCTGAACACCTTCCTGACGGTGGTGTGCCCCATCATCAAGCCGGGCTTCGGGGCCCTGGCCATCTTCACCTTCATCAACACCTGGAACGACTACTTCCTGCAATTGATTATGCTCCAGTCCCGGGCGAACCTGACCATCTCCCTGGGTATCGCCACCCTCCAGGCGGAGTTCGCCACCAACTATGGCCTGATGATGGCGGGAGCGGCCCTGGGTGCGGTGCCCATCGTGGCCATCTTCCTCATCTTCCAGAAGTTCTTCACCCAGGGCATCACCATGGGCGCCGTCAAGGGATAACCTGGGGCGCGGTCAAGGAATCGGACCATCCTGGAAACCCCAGCGCCCCGCCGGAGGCACCGGCGGGGCGCGAATGTGATATTGAAAAGGAGTTGACAACATGAGAGACTTTTCCAAGTACGCGGGCGTGATCCCCGCGTTTTACGCCTGCTACGGCAGGGATGGGCAGATCAGCCCGGAGGCGGTGCGGGCCCTGGCCCGGTACCTGCTGGATAAGGGGGTCAAGGGCCTGTATGTGGGCGGGTCCTCCGGCGAGTGCATCTATCAGAGCGTGGCGGAGCGCAAGCTGGTGCTGGAGAACGTGATGGCGGAGGTGGGGGACAAGCTCACTGTCATTGCCCACGTGGCCTGCAACAACACCGCGGACAGCCGGGAGCTGGCCGCCCACGCCCAGTTTCTTGGGGTGGACGCCGTGGCCGCCATCCCGCCCATCTACTTCCACCTGCCCCCCAAGGGCATCGCCAAGTATTGGAACGACATCTCCGACGCCGCGCCGGATACGGATTTTGTCATCTATAACATCCCCCAGCTGGCGGGAGTGGCCCTGTCTGTGCCCCTGCTCCAGGAGATGCTGAAAAATCCCCGGGTCATCGGTGTGAAGAACTCCTCCATGCCCGTCCAGGACATCCAGATGTGGCGGGACGAGGGGGCCGTGGTGTTCAACGGGCCCGACGAGCAGCTGCTGTCCGGCCTGGCGGCCGGAGCCGTGGGCGGCATCGGCGGCACCTACGCCGCTATGCCCGAGCTGTATCTGGCCATTTTCCGCCTGTTCCATGAGGGGAATCTGGAGAAGGGCCGGGAGATCCAGAACGAGTGCTGCCGGATCATCTACAAGATGTGCTCCGCCCAGGGCAATATGTACGCCGTCATCAAGGAGATCATCCGCCTCCAGGGCGGGCCCGACGTGGGGAGCGTCCGCGCCCCGCTGCTGGAGCTGGAGCCCGGCGACGCCCCCGTGGTGAGGGAGGCGGCGGACATGATCGCCGCCGCGGTGAAAAAGTATTGTTGACGGACGGGGCCAACAGGTATATGATGGATAAGAGGTGTTTTGATATGAGAATTTATTGTGAAAAAGATTACGATGCCATGAGCCGCCGGGCGGCCTGCGTCATCGCCGCTCAGGTGGTGTCCAAGCCGGACTGTGTGCTGGGGCTGGCCACCGGGTCCTCCCCCGTGGGGACCTACAAGCAGCTCATCCAGTGGCACAAGCAGGGGGACCTGAGCTTCCGTGAGGTCCGCTCCGTGAACCTGGACGAGTATTACGGGCTGGCTCCCGACCACGACCAGAGCTACCGCTATTTTATGCAGGCCAACCTGTTCGACCACGTGGACATCGTGCCTGAGAATACCAACGTGCCCGACGGCCTGGCCAAGGACCCGGCGGCGGAGTGCGCCCGGTATGAGCAGGTGGCGGCGGACCTAGGCTACGCCGACCTCCAGCTGCTGGGCATGGGCCGCAACGGCCACATTGGCTTCAACGAGCCCTGCGCCGAGTTCCCCTTGGCCACCCACCTGGTGGACCTCACCGAGAGCACCATCGAGGCCAACGCCCGGTTTTTCGCCAGCGCCGATGATGTGCCCCGCCAGGCCCTCACCATGGGGATCGGCACCATCATGAAGGCCCGGAAGATTCTGGTGGTGGTCAGCGGCGCGGACAAGGCCGACGCGGTGTTGAAAGCTTTTGCCGGGCCCATCACCCCGGAGGTGCCCGCCTCCATCCTCCAGCTCCACCCCGATGTGACCCTGGTGGGAGATGAGAGCGCTCTGTCCAAGCTGACGGGGGCCAAGGGATGAAAATTTCCGGCGGGAAGGTATTTGACCTGGCAAAGGGCTTTGTGGAGCGGGACGTGTGCTTTGACGGCGCCCTGCTCACCCCGGACAGCCGGGACGAAAAAACCTATGACGCCTCGGGCTGCTGGGTGATCCCCGGCCTCACCGACGTGCACTTTCACGGCTGCCGGGGGGCGGACCTGTCCGACGCGGACCCGGAGGGCCTCCAGACCATGGCGGAGTACGAGCTCAGCCGTGGGGTGACCCAGATCTGTCCGGCGGGGATGACCCTGCTGGAGGACCGGCTGATGGAGGTGTGCCGCACAGCCGCCGCCCACCGGAGGAAAAACCGCCCTGGCGCGGACCTGGTGGGCGTCAACCTGGAGGGGCCCTTCCTGTCCTTGGCGAAAAAGGGGGCGCAGAACGGCGACTGGCTTCACGCGCCGGACGCGGCCATGCTTCGCCGCCTGATGGAGGCCGCCGAGGGGCTGGTGAAGCTGGTGTCGGTGGCCCCGGAGGAGCCAGGGGCGCTGGACTTTATCCGGGAGGCGTCCGAGGAGGTGGGCGTGTCGGTGGCCCACACCACCGCTGACTACGATACAGCGGTGGAGGCATTTCGGGCGGGGGCGCGGCAGGTCACCCACCTGTTCAACGCCATGCCCGGCTTCACCCACCGGGCCCCCGGCGTGGTGGGGGCGGCGCTGGACTCCCCCTGGAGCCGGGTGGAGCTCATCTCCGACGGCGTCCACATCCACCCCGCAGTGGTGCGGGCCACCTTCAAAATGTTCGGCCCGGACCGGGTGGTGCTCATCTCCGACACCATGCGGGCGGCGGGGATGACCGACGGCAAGTACGATTTGGGGGGGCAGGAGGTCACGGTAAAGGGCCCCTTGGCCACCCTGGCGGACGGCACCATCGCCGGATCGGTCACCGACCTGATGGCCTGCATGAGGAACGCCGTCTCCTTCGGCATTCCCCTGGCGGACGCAGTGCGGGCGGCGGCGGTGAACCCCGCCCAGGCCGTCGGCGTCTTTGACCGGGTGGGCAGCCTGGAGCCGGGCAAGCGGGCCAATGTGGTGGTGCTTGACCGGGATCTGGGTGTGAAGGCCGTGTTTTTCAAAGGACGGCAGGTCGTTTAAACAAAACAATGGAGACGCGTCAAAGCGCGTCTCCATTGTTTTGTCAGAGGGTCAGCCCGCTTGCCGCCGCCGAGGGAGCGGGGGAGGGGGCGGGGGAAGCCGGACCGCCCGAGTCCGGAGCCGGAAGGGTGAGCCCGTGGAGAAAGCTGCCGGAGGAGGACTGAATCTGACCGCCCACCACCTTGTTCTTGTAGACCAGCAGGGCGATCTGCACCGGCTCGGCCTGGGCAGGGTAGTTGGTGAGCTGATAGGTGTACCGTTTCACCCGCTTGCCCCTGTACTGGTTGAGGTCAAAGCCCTGGTCCGACTGGAGCTGGAGATAGCCCTGGTAGCTGTCGTCGAACTGCTCCGGGATGAGCAGCTCCTCGGTGGCGATGGGCTGGGGGGACACCTGCCAGCCCAGGCCGTTGAGGTAGGCCAGACGGTCGTCATTGGTTTTGACGTGTTTCACCTCCGCCGAAGCGGCCACCGCCCGCCCGCCCAGGGTGAGGGTGAAGGCCAGGACCGCGAACACACAGCACAGGGCGGCGGCCCCGGCGGCCATCAGCTGTCTCTTTGGTACGCGCGCGGTGAAGATGATCATAGCAGCACGACCTTTCCTGATTTCTCAGGGAGAGAATATGTACTTGGGACGGGAAATATGATATACTGGCGGTCAAAGGCCGGTCAATGTGAGTTTGCGCCGGCAAAACGCCGCGGGCGGGAGAGGGCGGATGGCATGGAGCGTTTGGATAAGCGTCTGGCGGCCACGGGAAAGTGGAGCCGGAAGGAGGCCCGGGAACTGATCCGGGCGGGCAGGGCGGCTGTGGACGGCCAGGTGTGCCGTACCCCGGAGCAAAAGGTGGGGGAGGAGGACGCCGTCACGGTGGACGGCGTCCCCATCGGTCCCCAGGGGCCGGTGTATCTGATGCTGAACAAGCCGGCGGGGGTGGTGTCCTCCACCGCAGAGCCGGGGGAGCGGACGGTGCTGGACCTGCTGGGGGAGGAGTACCAAAATCTGGGCATCTTCCCCGCCGGGCGTCTGGACAAGGACACGGAGGGGCTGCTGCTGCTCACCAACGACGGCCCCCTGGCCCACCGGCTGCTGTCCCCCAAACGCCATGTGGACAAGGTGTACTACCTGGAGGTGGACGGCGCGCTGGACCAGGACGACGTGGAGGCGGTGCGGGCCGGAGTGGTCCTGGGGGACGGCTATACCTGCCTCCCCGGAGAGCTGGAACTTTTATCCAGCCAAAGCGCTCGTATTACCATCCATGAGGGAAAATACCACCAGATAAAGCGGATGCTGGCCGCCCGGGGCAAGCCGGTGACCTATCTCAAACGGGTGCGGTTCGGCCCTCTGGAGCTGGATGAGAGCCTGCCCAAAGGGGCGTACCGTCAGCTGAATGACCGGGAGCTGAAAGGAATTTTCAGTCAATGAAACGAAAATTTTGGCAATTTCAACAAAAAAATTTCAGAAAACTATTGAAATCCGCTAAGGAAATCGGTATAATAGAAAAGCGTCTGTATGAAAAATCAACAAAGTGGCAGAGAGCCCCATGGCCGGCCGCGTAGAAAGGAGAAAACGCAATGTCCAGCAGGATTTTCCAAAGCGTCGTTCTTCAGATGAAGGATTGTTCCGACCGGGCGGTCGGCGTCATTGATGAACAGGGCACAGTGGTGGCCTGTAACGAGCTGGCCTGCATTGGGGAGAAGTGGGCCAGCGCGGCGGCGCTGCTGGCGGCTGAGCAGGACGCTCAGGTGGTCAGCGGCGGCTTCACCTTCAAGGCGCTCCCCGGCTGGAGCGGACAGTACGACTACGCCGCCTTCGTCAAGGGGGAGGACGAGCGCGCCGCTCTGATCTGCTCCATGGCGGTCATCGCCCTCAACGGGGCTAAGACCTACTACGAGGAGAAAAACGACAAGGCCGCCTTTGTGAAGAATATTTTGTGCGACAACATCCTGCTGGGGGACATTTACGTCCGGGCCAAGGAGCTCCACTTTGTGTCCGAGGCCCCCAGGGCGGTGATTCTGGTGCGCCAGCTGGGCGCGCCCGACGTGTCCGCCGTGGACGTGGTGTCCGGGCTGTACCCCGACAAGCAGACCGACTTTGTGCTGTCCGTCAGCGAGACCGACGTGGCCCTGGTGAAGCACCTGGGGGAGAACGCCGATGCCCGTGACCTGCACAAGATCGCCCAGAACGTCCAGGAGGCGCTGACCCGGGACCTGGGCATCAAGACGGTGGTGGGCATCGGCACCATCGTGGGGCACATCCGGGACCTGGCCCGCACCTACAAGGAGGCCCAGGTGGCCATCGACGTGGGCCGGGTGTTTGAGACGGAGCGGTCCATCATCAACTATGAGAATCTGGGCATCGGGCGCTTGATCTACCAGCTGCCCACCACCCTGTGTGAGATGTTCCTGCGGGAGGTGTTCAAGAAGAACCCCATCGACGCCCTGGACCAGGAGACCCTGTTCACCATCAACAAGTTCTTTGAGAACAACCTGAACGTGTCCGAGACGGCCCGGAAGCTGTTTGTCCACCGGAACACCCTGGTGTACCGGCTGGAGAAGATCAAAAAGCTCACCGGCCTGGACCTGCGGGAGTTTGACGACGCCATCACCTTCAAGGTAGCGCTGATGGTGAAGAAATATCTGGTCTCCCGTGGCATCGAATCCTGACCTCCGAAAGCCGCCCGGCGGGCGGCTTTCCTTATGCGGTCAGCGGCGGGTGTTTCCAAAAAGTTTACATAATCTCTTCCAGGGGAATGCTGGGAATCGGCCGACAGCCGTTGACAGGGGCGAATTCAGCGGATATAATGATAGTCGATTCCGTCCGCGCATAAAGATTACAAAACGGTAACAACGCGGCAAGATCAAAAGACTCAGAGAACTGTGGAGATGCGGGCCCATGATACGATTGATCGACGTACATAAAGAATACGACAACGGCACCAAGGCCCTGAAGGGGATCAACCTGCGCATTGAGGACGGGGAGTTTGTGTTTCTGGTGGGGCCGTCCGGGTCGGGCAAGTCCACCATCATCAAGCTGCTCACCGGGGAGATCGTGGCCAGCCAGGGCCGGGTCATCGTCAACGGCTATAACCTGAACAACATCCGCCGCTGGCAGATTCCCCATATGCGCCGCACCCTGGGCATCATCTTCCAGGATTTCCGGCTCATTGAGAAAAAGACGGTGCAGGGCAATCTGGAGTTCGCCATGCGCACCGTGGGGGCCAGCGGCCGGGAAATGCGCAAGCGCATCCCCTACGTGCTGGACCTGGTGGGGCTGAACGACAAGGCGGACGCCTACCCCAACGAGATGAGCGGCGGCGAGCAGCAGCGGGTGGCCATCGCCCGGGCGCTGGTGAACAACCCGCGGATGATTATTGCCGACGAGCCCACCGGCAATTTGGACCCCAAGCGGTCGCTGGAGATCATGACGCTGCTGGAGCGCATCAACGCCATGGGCACCACCATGCTGGTGGTCACCCATGAGCGGGACCTGGTCAACCGTTTCTCCAAGCGGGTGGTGGCCATCAAGGACGGAGAAATGATACGGGACGGTCAGGGAGGCTACTACAGAGCATGAGACGATTGAATATAGGTTATTTCATCAAAGAGGGCTTTTCCAGCATATTTTCCCACGGTCTGATGTCCTTTGCCGCCGTGTGCATGATTGTGGCCTGCCTGATTATCATGGGGTCCTTTTCCCTGCTGGCGGTGAACGTGGACAATATGCTCAGCCAGCTGGAGGAGGAGAACGAGTTTCTGGCCTTTGTGGACGAGGATTACACGGACGACCAGATCCGCGCCCTCATGGATCAGGTGCGGGCGCTGGACAACGTGGGCTCCGATCCGGGCTCCGTCACCTTCGTCAGCCGGGAGCAGGCCAAGCGGGACTACCTGAAGGGCCATGAGTCGGACGGCCTGTACGCCAATATCCCCGACGAGGTGTTCCGGGACCGGCTGTCCATCCACGTGAAGGATTTGGAGCGGTTCACCGAGACGGTGGACGCGGTGGACGGCCTGCCCGGCGTGGTCAACCACCGGGCCGCAGGTGAGGTGGCCGAGGGTTTTGTGGCGGTGCGCAACGCCGTCACGGCGCTGGCCTACGTGTTGATTGGCATCCTGGCGGCGGTGTCCTTGTTTATCATCTCCAACACCACCCGGCTGGCCGCTTTTGCCCGCCGGGAGGAGATCGCGATCATGAAGATGTGCGGCGCCACCGACGGCTTTGTCCGCTGGCCCTTTATTGTGGAGGGGTTGATCCTGGGCGTCATGGGGGCGCTGGTGGCCTTTTTCCTGCAATGGGCGGTGTATGCGGCGGTGAGCCGCGCCCTGGTGGAGGGCGGCGCGGCGGATTTGTTCGGCTTGATGAATTTCAGCGATTTGTGGAAGCGGGTGCTGGCGGTGTTCATGCTGTCCGGCTCCGTCATCGGCGCGCTGGGCTCCAGCTTCGCCATCCGGAAGTTCCTCCAGGTATGACGGGAGACCGAGGTCAACGATGAAACTGCGAAAGAGAATATTGTCCGCCTGTTTGGCGGCGGCGATGCTGGTGACGGCGTTGCTGCCCGCCGGAGCGGTGACTCAGAGCGATATCCAGGCCATCCGGGACCGGCTGGACGCCGCTGTCGCCCAGAAGGAGGAGGCGGAGGAGCGTCTGGCCGCCATCCAGGGAGACATGGCCCAGGCGGAGGAACAGGCGGGACTGATTCAGACCCAGGTGCTCTTGTGTGAGCAGCAGGTGAACGCGGGCCGGGAGCTGCTGGCCCAGCTGGATGGGCGGATCGAGGAGAACCAGCGCCGTGTGTCGGAGCTGGAGGCCCAGGAGGCGGCCCAGCTGGAGGAATTCTACCGGCAGGTGCGGTGGCTGGAGGAGACAGGAGAGGCGTCCTTCCTGTCGGTGCTGTTCGAGGCCAACAGCTTTGCCGACCTGCTGGACTACGCCCTGCTGGTCACCGACGTGATGGAGTACAGCGACCGCATTGTGGAGCGGCTCCAGGCCACCCAGGAGGAGCTGAACAGCGCCCGGGAGGACTTGCAGGCCAGCCGGGACCAGCAGGCCCAGGTCCAGAGCGAACTGGAGGCCAGCCTGGCGGAGCTGAGGGACAAAAAGGCGCAGGCGGAGGCCCTGCTGGCCCAGCTTGCCGCGTCGGAAAATGAATATGTGCAAAGGGCCGCCCAGCTGGCCGCCGACGAGGCGGAGATGGAACGGGAGCTGAAAGAGGCGGAGGCCAAGTGGGCCCAGCAGATCGCGGCGGGAGGCGCCTCCGGCGACTGGTACTGGCCCGTCCCCGGCTATTACGGCATCACTTCTTATTTTGGCGGACGGTACTTAAACGGAAGATGGGACAACCACACCGGCACCGACATCGGCGTGCCCCAGGGGGTGGAGATCCACGCCGCCCAGAGCGGGGTGGTCACCCTGTCCCGGTATAATTCGTCCTACGGCAACTACTGCATCATCAGCCATGGCAATGGCCGCGCCACCCTGTACGCCCACCAGAGCCAGCTTCCCCTGGTGAAGGCGGGGGATACGGTGGAAAAGGGTCAGGTCATCGGTTACGTGGGCAATACAGGCAACAGCTTTGGGGCCCACCTGCATTTTGAGCTGCGGGTGAACGGGGTGCGGGACGACGTGCTCAAGCTATACCCCAATTTAAATTTTATTGACAGAAGCTGAGACAGGAGGAACGGTACATGAACAAAAAGACCCAGCGTATCATTGTCATCATCGTGGCGGCGGCGCTGCTGCTGTCCGTGATGCTCCCTGTGCTCAGTGTGTTCGCCCAGGCCGGCGTCACCAAGAGCGATATCCAGAACATCAAGGACGAGCTGAGCGACATCCAGTCTCAGAAAAAGGAGGCGGAGGCCCGGCTGAAGGCCATTCGGAACGACCTGTCTAAGGCCAAGGAGCAGGTGGAGCTGATCCAGAACCAGGTGCTGCTCACCGAGCAGGAGATCAACGCCAGCCAGGCCATGCTGGATGAGTACGACAACCAGATTGCCGTGAAGGAGGCGGAGATCGCCGAACTGGAGCGGCAGGAGGAGGAGCAGTACCAGGAGTTTTACCAGCAGGTGCGCTGGATGGAGGAGACGGGGGGCGTGAACTACCTGTCCATCCTTTTTGAGGCCAACAGCTTTGCCGACATGCTGGATCAGGCCATGCTCATCGGCGACATCATGGAATACTCCAACGGCATCATTGAGAAGCTGAAGGCCACCCAGCGGGATCTGGATATGGCCCGCGAGGCCCTCCAGACCGACCGGGACGCCCAGGCCCTGGTCCAGCAGGAGCTGGAGGCCAAAAAGGACGAGCTGGAGGCCAAGCGCTCAGAGGCCCAGCAGCTGCTCAACCAGATCGCCGCTTCGGAGAGCGAGTACGCCAAGGAGGCCAAGGAGCTGGCGGACAGCGAGGCCAAGATCAACAAGGAGCTGAAGGAGGCGGAGCGCAAGTACGCCGCCCAGATCGCCGCCCTGGAGGCCCAGCAGAACGCCGCCGTCAATATGACCAGCGGGGACTGGTACTGGCCCCTGCCGGGACGGTATAAGATCTCCTCCCTGTTCGGCGGGCGCATCGACCCCATCAACGGCAGGCGGGACAACCATACCGGCACCGACATACCCGCCCCCGGCGGCACCCCCATCTACGCCGCCAAGGACGGGGTGGTGACCACGGTGAACGCCAACAAGAACGCGTCCTCCTACGGCTACTACTGCATCATCAACCACGGCAGCGGCTACGCCACCCTGTACGCCCACCAGAACCAGGTGCCCATCGTTCGGGAGGGGCAGACGGTGAAGAAGGGCCAGGTCATCGGATATGTGGGCACCACGGGCCGGTCCACCGGCAACCACCTCCATTTCGAGCTGCGGGTGAACGGTGTGCGCAACGACGTGCTGAAGCTCTACCCCGGCATGACCTTCACCTCCCCCGGCGGCGGCCGGATCAGCGGAGGCTGACGTCGGGGCAAAGTCCGCTCTGTGCGGAACGTCCTTTGGACATTCCGCACGGCGCTCCCTTGCCCCTCCTCTCCCCGCAAAGCCTGAAGGGCGGCTTTGCGGGGGCCCCGATGTTAAGAGGCTTTGCGGGGAGTCCATATAAAGGAAGCTCTGAATAAATCGGCAAGAGCGATTTGCGAGAGATTTTTCGCCACAACGAGGCGGGATTTCGCAGGAATAATTGTGTTTATTTCAAGAAATCACAACGAAGGTGTGGCGGAAAAGATCC
>CATLFX010000021.1 GCA_949935795.1 uncultured Oscillospiraceae bacterium | reverse complement strand
GCTTGACACAGAGGGTGAAGATTTCCATGGCCACCCGCAGGTCCTCCAGGGACGGATAGGTGGGGGCGATCCGGATATTGCTGTCGTGGGGGTCCCTGCCGTAGGGATAGGTCGCGCCCGCCCCGGTCATCACCACGCCGGCCTTTTTGGCCTTGGCCACGATCTCCTTGGCGCAGCCGTCCAGGGAGTCGAAGGAGATAAAGTAGCCTCCCTTGGGGGTGGTCCAAGTTCCGATCCCCAGGCCGCCCAGCTCGCTTTCCAGAGTGCCGATCACCATCTCAAATTTGGGGCGCAGAATGTCCGCGTGAAGGCGCATATGCTCCACCAGGCCGTGGATGTCGCCAAAGAACCGCACATGGCGCAGCTGATTCACCTTGTCGTGTCCGATGGTCTGGATGGACAGCTGCATCTTGATGTCCTCCATGTTATTGGGGGAGGTGGCGATGGCCGCCAGTCCGGAACCGGGGAAGCTGATCTTAGAGGTGGAGGCAAATTTATACACCATGTCCGGATTTCCCGCCCGTTTGCACTCCGCCAGAATCTCAATCAAGTGGTCCTGGTCCCGGTCATACAGATGATGTACACCGTAGGCGTTGTCCCAGTAAATGCGGAAGTCCTTCGCGGCCGGCTTGAGCCGGGCAAAGCGGCGGACCGTCTCGTCCGAGTAGGAGATCCCCTGGGGGTTGGAGTATTTGGGGACGCACCAGATGCCCTTGATGGCCTCGTCGGAGGCCACCAGCTCCTCCACCATGTCCATATCCGGGCCGGTGGGCGTCATGGGCACATTGATCATCTCAATGCCAAAATACTGGGTGATGGCAAAGTGGCGGTCGTATCCCGGCACGGGGCAGAGAAATTTGACCTTGTCCAGCCTGCACCAGGGCACGCTGCCCATCACGCCGTGGGTCATGGAGCGGGAGATGGTGTCGTACATCACATTCAGGCTGGAATTTCCATAGATGATAATGCTGTCAATGGGGTTTTCCATCATGTCCCCGATGAGCTCCTTGGCCTCCTTGATCCCGTCCAGAACGCCGTAGTTCCGGCAGTCGGTGCCGTCCTCGCAGGTCAGGTCGTCATTGCTGCTCAGCACGTCCATCATGCCCATGGACAGGTCCAGCTGCTCGGTACAGGGCTTTCCTCTCGCCATGTTCAGGTTCAGGCCTCTCCCCTGGTACTCTTTATATTCGGCTCTCAGCTGAGCCTTCAAGCTTCTCAGCTCTTCTTTGGTCATTTCCGTGTATGGCTTCATATTGTTCTCCTTTCGGGCCGAAACGCCGCCGGGCGTCCGCGGCCGCTGATATTCCCGCCCGCGCTTTATGTGCCGGTAAGCGCCATCATCATATCATTTTGCGCACAAGCAGTCAAGCCGGAAGCTGCGCCAAAACCGCCGCAGCGGGGAGGCGGAGCCGTGGGCATCATATACAGACACACACATGAGTCACAGCTCCCACAATCTTTCCGTTTTGCAAAATGGGGCTTCCGCTCATCCCCTGGACGATGCCGCCGGTGGCGTCCAGCAGCCGCTGGTCGGTGATTTTGATGAGATAGTCCCGGCAGTCGTCGGGGTTCTCGGGAAACACCTTGGCGATCTCAATGCCGTACTCTTCCACCCGTTCCCCCGACACATTGCACAAAATGGTGGCCTGACCTGGCTCTACCTCATCCCTGGCCGCCGCCTCCACCGGGACGCCCTCCGCCCAGCCGCTGTCCGCCATCACGCCGAACACGCCGCCGCTGGTGTTGGCGTGGAGCAGGCCCAGGGTGGAGTCGGTGTCAAACACCCCCTGGAGCTGGCCCGGGTCGCCCGCCCTGCCCTTCTCCACCCCCGCCACGGTGGCGGGCAGGATGGAGCCGCTGTCCAGCGGCATGAGCAGGGCGGTGTCCACGTCGTTGATGCCGTGGCCCAGAGCCCCGAAGGCCCCGGTGTCCGGGCAGTAAAAGGTCACCGTGCCGATGCCCGCCATGGAGTCCCGGATCCAGGCCCCCAGCTTGTAGGCCCCGTCCGCCGAGCACAGCGCCGCCGTGGCGGTAAACTGCATCTGCTTGTCGTCCCGGATGGCCCGGATGCTCATGGGCTGGTCCTCCAGCTCCTGGAGCAGGGCGGACACCTCCTCAATGGTGTCCACCTCGGTGGAGTTGATGTGGGTGATGATATCCCCCTCCTTCAGGCCGCAGGCCTTGGCTGGGTTCACATTGCCCGCGTCGGTGGCGATGTCCGAGGTGCCCACCACCACCACGCCGTCGGAAAAGAGCTTAATGCCCACCGCTTTGCCCACGGGGATCACCGTAGGCGCGCTGGCGCGGGCCGCCGTCAAGGTGGGCCACATGGTCAGCACCAGCCCCAGCAGCAGCCCCAGCGCTTTCTGGACCGCCGCCCCCATACCTGGTCTTTCTTCTTCATTCAAATCCATTCACCGCCTTTTTGAAACTGGCGGGAATCCGGGCGTCCGCGGAAAAATCTCCGCAAGCGCCCCAACGCCCGCCTTTTTAATATGGCGGCGGGGACGGTTTTTCACCGTGGGAAAGTCAGGCGGGTTTGACAGGGAGAAACCGGGCCGGCCTGAAAACGGCGGCGTTTCTCCATCTATGCTGGAAAAACCCAGCGCGAGCGGCAAAGATTGGCTCAAATTTGGCAAAACGCGCGAAAAAATTCCGATGGGGACAAACATAGTCTGCCCAGCACCGCGCATACCTTATAGAAAAAAGCGAGGTGCGACTATGGAAAAATCGACCAAAAAAATGCTGTTTCTCTACCTGGCCGCCGCCGCTCTGGGGACGGTCCTCCACTTTCTCTTCACCTGGCTTCCCAGCCCGGCGACGGCCCTGGTCTCCCCGGTGCGGGAGAGCGTCTGGGAGCATGTCAAGCTGCTCTACTTTCCCATGCTGGGGGCGGCGCTGCTGCTGGGCCGGGGCGGGAAGGGCGCGGGGCGCACCCCCTGGCTGCTGAGCCTGCTGGCCGTCTGCGCCATCCTGGTGGGGGCGGGCTGGCTCTACCACATCGTCCTCCGGGGGGAGAGCCTGTATGTGGATCTGGCGCTGTACTTCCTTCTGCTGGCGGTGGGATTTCTGCTGCCCCGGGTGCTGTGGCCGCTGTGCGAGTGGCCGGGGACGGACAAGGCCGCCCTTCTCCTCACCGCCCTGCTGGGGGCGCTCATCGTGTGGTTTACCTTCTTCCCGCCGGACACGGCGCTGTTCGCCGATCTGAGCGGCGCGGTGCGGACGTTTTTGACCATTCCGGTTTAGCGCACCTGCCCCGTCCCCTTGACGACATATTTGTAGGTGCACAGTTCGGCCAGCCCCATGGGCCCCCGGGCGTGGAGCCGCTGGGTGGAAATGCCCATCTCGCACCCCAGCCCAAACACGCCCCCGTCGGTGAACCGGGTGGAGGCGTTCCAGTACACGGCGGCGGAGTCCACCAGGGCGGTAAACCGGCGGGCGGTCTCCTCATTGGCGGTGACGATGGCCTCGGAGTGGCCGGTGGAGTGGGCGGCGATGTGGGCGGCGGCGGAGTCCACGCCGTCCACCACCTTGACCGCAAGGATATAGTCCAGGAACTCGGTGTCAAAGTCGCTGGGACCGGCGGGCGTTCCGGGGATGACTGCCGCGGCTTTTTCGTCCAGCCGCAGCTCCACCGGGGGCAGGCCTTGGGCGGCTTGGGCGTCCGCCAGCAGCTCTTTCAGCCGGGGCAGGAAGGCCTTGGCCACATCCTCATGGACCAGACAGACCTCAGCGGCGTTGCACACGCTGGGCCGGGAGCACTTGGCGTTCTCCATGATCTGGAGCGCCATGTCCAGGTCCGCGTCCCTGTCCACGTAGACGTGGCAGATGCCGGTGCCCGTCTCGATGACGGGGACGGTGGCGTTGTCCACACAGGCCCGGATGAGCCCCGCCCCGCCCCTGGGGATGAGCAGGTCCACCAGCCCGGAGGCGGTCATCAGCTCGTTGGCGGACTGCCGGGTGGTGTCCTCCACCAGCCCCAGAGCGTTCTGGGGCAGTCCGGCGGCGGACAGGCCCTCCCGGAGGGCGTCCACGATGGCGGCGGCGGAGCGGTGGGCCTCCTTGCCGCAGCGCAGAACGCAGGCGGAGCCCGCCTTCAGCGCCAGCGCCGCCGCGTCGGAGGTGACGTTGGGGCGGCTCTCGTAGATGATGGCCACAACACCCATAGGGACGGCGGTCTTTTCGATGACCAGCCCGTTGGGCCGCTCCTCCCGGCGGAGCACCAGGCCCACCGGGTCGGGGAGGGCGGCCACCTCCCGCACGCCGTCCGCCATACCCTTGACGCGGCCCTGGTCCAGGGCCAGCCGGTCCAGCATCACGTCGGATACCGTCCCCTTTGCCGCCGCCAGATCCAGGGCGTTGGCCTCCAAAATGGCTGAGGCACGGGCCTCCAGCGCGTCCGCCATGGCGGCCAGCGCCCGGTTTTTCACGTCCGGTCCGGCCAGGGCCATGGCCCCCTTAGCGCCTTTGGCCCTCTGTAACAGTTCCAATGTGGTCATGCGTCCTCTCTCCTTCCAATAAACCGGGTGCCGGTGTGCCGGCCCGCCGCCGCGTCGTAGAGCAGCTCAGGCCGCTGGCCGTTGGCGATGACCATGTCGCAGCCGCAGCCCATGGCGATCTCCGCCGCTTTCAATTTGGTGGCCATCCCGCCGGTGCCCAAAGCGGAGCCGGGAGCCCCCGCCAGCGCCCGCAGCTCGGGGGTGATCTCCCGCACCTCGGGGATGAGGGCGGCGCGGGCGTCCCTGCGGGGGTCGGCGGTGTACAGCCCGTCGATGTCGCTGAGCAAAATCAGCAGGTCCGCCCCCACGCACCGGGCCACGATGGCGGACAGGGTGTCGTTCTCCCCGATGGTGGTGGCCACCCCCACCTCGTCGGTGGCTACCGCGTCGTTCTCGTTGACCACGGGCAGGACTCCCAGCTCCAGCAGGCGGTTGACGGCGTTCTCAAAATTCTGCCGCCGCTGGGGATAGTTCACGTCCTCCGCCGTCAGCAGCAGCTGGGCCACGGTGTGGCTGTACGCCCCGAACAGCTTGTCGTAGGTGTACATCAGCTCGCACTGGCCCACGGCGGCGGCGGCCTGTTTTGTGGGCATATCCGCCGGACGGCCGGGGAGGTTCAGCTTCCCCACCCCCATGCCGATGGCCCCGGAGGACACCAGCACCAGCTGGTGCCCCTCGTTTTTCAAATCCGACAGCACCTTCACCAGCTCCTCCACCCGGCGGATGTTCAGCCGCCCGGTGGGATGGGCCAGGGTGGAGGTGCCAACTTTTATCACAATCTTCACAGCCCTCTCCTCCTTCTCCCTTGGTTGAGCCATTATACCACGCTAAAGCGAAAAAGAAAAGCCCCCGAAATGGGGGACGGCCTTGGGGACGGGTTATTTTTTTCAGCCGGTTAACAAAGGCGGAGCATTTGCCGATATATTCCATAGAGCAATCAAACGGAAAGGAGCGGCGGAGATGGAACTGCGCAGTACCAGGGAACTGCGGCGCAATGCCCAGCTTGACAAAATGACGGGCAAAAAGGCGGATGTCCCGGAGGCCCCCGCCAAGGCCCAGACCTCCCAGCCCAGGGAGCCCGCCGACAAGCTGTCCCTGTCCAGGCAGGCGCTGGCCTATGTGGAGGAGCAGAGCCGTCAGGCCTGGAACCCGGAGGAGGGCCAGGACAAAAAGCACAGCGTGATCCAGGGTTATCTGGACGCCATGGAAACCCAGAAAAAGCAGCTGGACTCCATGGAGGACAAGCTGGACATGATGAACAAGTGCCAGAAGATCGCCGCCGCCATCATGCGGGGGGACCGGGTGCCGCCGGAGGACCTGCGGTATCTGATGGAGCACGACAAGGAGGGTTACAAGCTGGCCGTGGCCCTGCGCCGGGAGAAGAAGGACCCCAAGAAGGTGGAGAGCGTGCTGGATGAGGAGGATCGAAACGGCGGTAAGACAGAGGAGACCGGCGGCGGGGAGGCCCCGTCCGTGGAGGCCGCCGGGGCGTCCGAGGGCGGGGGGAGCGCCGGTTCCAGCCCGGATACCTGACAAGCTGATCCGACTAGAATATAATACTGAAAACGCCTTCCTGCGCCGCATGCAGGAAGGCGTTCAGTCTTTATGCTCATTGGGGATATACACCAGCACATCTTCCACGCGGCAGTCCAACATCTCGCAGATATCGTCCAGGGTAGCCGTGGAGATGTTCCGATTTTGCTTCAAGGAGTCCAGCGTTCCCCGGCTGAAGCCGTGCTCCTTAATCAGCGTATATGTGGTGATATTTTTCCTGCGCATGGTGTCCCACAGCGGGTCATAAGAAATCACAAGAGCACCTCCTTGTGATTTCTATTATATTTTGCGCAATACCACTTGAATATTCCCGAAATAGCGGGTATAATCAGGCTGAGGTGAGCACATGAATGATCCAAACGTCAAGCAAATCTATGCAAAGGCCCTGGGCGATTTAGTTCTTTCCTATCTGGAGACCCAGGGTTTTCCCCCGTTCCCACACACAGTGGAAACCCGCGCTCTGGAAACAATCTCCAAGATCAAAACAATTCTGGACGATCAGACGTTGGATGACTCAGACTGCTATGGGCGGATTGAGGCCATCGTTGAGGAATTTTACAGCTCAGGGCTGTACACGTTCCGCCATGACTGGGGATAAAAATCCCGCCCGGAAAACCGGGCGGGACTTTTTTGTGTTACAGCACCACCAGTTCGCCGTTTTGGGCGTCCACAGTCAGCGTGGAGTCCGGCGCGGCCTCCCCGGCGATGATCCTGCGGCCCACCAGGTTCTCCACCGTGTGCTGGAGATACCGGCGCAGGGGCCGGGCCCCGTACATGGGGTCGTAGGCGGCGTCCAGGATGAGGGCCTTGGCCCCGTCCGTCAGTTCCACCTTGAGGCGCTTGTCCTCCAGGCGGCGGTTGAGCCCCGCCAGCAGCAGGTCAATGATGTGGTAAATGTTTTCCCTTGTCAGCGGCTTGTAGAAGACGATCTCGTCCAGCCGGTTCAGGAACTCGGGCCGGAAGGAGTGCTTCAAACGCTCGTCCACCTGGGCCCGGGCCTCTGCGGACACCTCGCCGTCCGCCCCGATGCCGTCCAGCAGGAACTGGCTGCCCAGGTTGGAGGTGAGGATGATGACGGTGTTCTTGAAGTCCACCGTACGGCCTTGACTGTCGGTAATCCGGCCGTCGTCCAAAACCTGCAGTAATACGTTGAACACGTCCGGGTGGGCCTTCTCCACCTCGTCGAACAAAATCACGCTGTAGGGATGGCGGCGTACCGCCTCGGTGAGCTGGCCCCCCTCCTCGTAGCCCACGTACCCCGGAGGGGCCCCGATGAGCCGGGAGACGGAGAACTTCTCCATATACTCGCTCATGTCGATGCGCACCAGGTTCTTCTCGCTGTCGAACAGGGCCTCGGACAGGGCTTTTGCCAGCTCGGTCTTGCCCACGCCGGTGGGGCCCAGGAACAGGAAGGAGCCGATGGGCTTGTCGGGGTCGGCGATGCCCGCCCGGCTTCTCAAAATAGCCTCGCTGACCAGCCGGACGGCCTCGTCCTGGCCCACCACACGCTGGTGCAGGATGTCCTCCAGGTGGAGCAGCTTCTCCCGTTCGCCCTCCATCAGCTTGGACACGGGGATGCCCGTCCAGCGCTCCACAATGCGGGCGATCTCCTCCTCGGTGACCTTGTCCCGGAGCAGGTTATCCTCCTTGGACTGGGCCGCAAACGCCTCCTGCTCTTCCAGCTGCTTTTTCAGCTCGGGGATGGTTCCGTACTGGAGCTGAGCGGCCTTTTCCAGGTCGTATTCCCGCTGGGCTTTCTCCAGCTGGGCGTTGGCGGCCTCCAGGTCCTCCCGCAGCTTCTGGACCTTGCCGATGGCGTTTTTCTCATTCTCCCACTTGGCCTTGCCCGCGTTGAATTGGTCCCGCAGCTCCGCCAGCTCCTTCTGAATGTCCGCCAGACGGGCCTGGGACAGCTGGTCGTCCTCCTTTTTCAGGGCGGCTTCCTCGATTTCACACTGAATTATTTTCCGGGAAATGACGTCCAGCTCGGTGGGCATGGAGTCCATCTCGGTGCGGATGAGGGCGCAGGCCTCGTCGATCAGGTCGATGGCCTTGTCGGGCAGGAAGCGGTCGGTGATATAGCGGTTGGACAGGGTGGCGGCGGCCACGATGGCCCCGTCGGTGATTTTGACCCCGTGGAACACCTCGTAGCGCTCCTTCAGCCCGCGCAGAATGGCCACCGCGTCCTCCACCGTGGGTTCGCTGACCATGACGGGCTGGAAACGGCGCTCCAAAGCGGCGTCCTTCTCAATATACTGGCGGTACTCGTTGAGGGTGGTGGCGCCGATGCAGTGCAGCTCGCCCCGGGCCAGCATGGGCTTGAGCAGGTTGCCCGCGTCCATGGCCCCCTCGGTCTTGCCCGCGCCCACGATGGTGTGCAGCTCGTCGATGAACAGCAGGATGCGGCCCTCGGACTGCTTCACCTCGTTCAGAACGGCCTTCAGGCGCTCCTCGAACTCGCCGCGGTACTTGGCCCCTGCGATAAGTGCGCCCATGTCCAGGGCGAAGATGGTTTTGTCCTTCAATCCGGCGGGCACGTCGCCCTTGACGATGCGCTGGGCCAGGCCCTCGGCAATGGCGGTTTTGCCAACGCCGGGCTCGCCGATAAGGACGGGGTTGTTTTTGCTCTTGCGGCTCAGGATGCGGATGACGTTGCGGATCTCGTCGTCCCGGCCGATCACCGGGTCCAGCTTGTTCTGACGGGCCCGCTCCACCAGGTCCGCGCCGTACTTTTTCAGCGCCTCGTAGGTGTCCTCGGGATTGTCGGAGGTCACCCGCTGGCTGCCCCGCAGGGCTGCCAGGGCCTGCATGACCTTTTCCCGGTCCACATTGTAGGTGCGGAACAGCTCTTTCAAATTGCCGTCCGCCGTGTCGATGAGGGCCAGCAGAAGGTGCTCCACGGAGACGAATTCGTCCTTCATGCTCCCCGCGATGGACAAGGCCTGGTTCATGGCCTTGTCCACCCCGGCGGAGATGTAGACCTTATCCGCTTCCCGGCCTGAGCCGGACACCTTGGGCAGAATCTCCACCTCGTGGCGGACAGCGGCCCGGAAGGACTCCACCGTCAGCCCCATATTGGTGAGCAGCTGGGGGATGAAGCCCCCCTCCTGGTCCACCAGGGCCAGGAGCAGGTGAGGCTGTTCGATCTGCTGGTTGCCGTGCTGGGTGGCGATATTCTGGGCGCTCTGGATGGCCTCCAGGGATTTTTGGGTAAATTGGTTCATATTCATGGTGAAATTCACTCCTTTTCAGGAGACGCAGGCATTATTCCTACGCTCCAATCTGTAGTTTCATCTTGTAGTATACCCCGCCCCGCCCAAAAATCATGAACTGCCTGTAAACAATTAGCACTCTCACCGAGAGAGTGCCAATCTCACGCATATATCGTTAGGGACTGCCTAAAGGTTTCTTTTTCCGCTTCCTTTTCTCCGGCACAGCTCCAGAAACACCTGGAACAGCGCCCCGCCGTCCACCGTATCCAGCCGGGCCAGCGCTCCCGTCATCCGCTCCGGGTGGAACTGGACGGAGATCAGGGGCAGGGTGTCGTGCTCCACCGCCTCCACCACCCCGTCCTCGGACCAGGCGGCGGCCCACAGGCCCCGGCCCAGCTTCCCCAGACCCTGGTGGTGGCTGGAATTCACCGGGAACACCGGGCCGTACAGCCGGTGGAGCAAAGTTCCCCGCTCCGCCCGGATGAGGTGGACCTGGTCCCCCTCCTTCCTTTGGTGGAAGGGGACCAGCTGGGGGCCCAGATCCTGAATGAGCCCGCCCTCCAGCCACACGTTGACCACCTGATGTCCCCGGCAGATGGCCAGCACCGGCTTTCCCGCCCCGCAGAAGGCGTCCAGCAGGGCCAGCTCCGCCTCGTCCCTGGCCCGGTCGACGCCCCGGGAGCCCTGGTCCTCCTGGCCAAACAGGGCGGGGTCCACGTCCTCCCCGCCTGCCAGCAGCAGGCCATCATAGCTCAGGTCCGGGGCGGGGAGATACCGGGCCTCTCCCGCGCCCCCGGCGGCCTGAACGGCGGCCAGGTAATTGGCGGCGTTCCCCCCGCCGGTGGAAATCAGGATTTTCGGGCTCATATATGTTCCTCCTCCGATTCGTTAAGTCAACCGCCTTGTCCCGCTGCCATCCGAAAATCAAAAGGTCCTCACCATTTCGCGGCGGCGTACATCACCAGTCCCAGAGCGCATCGGCCCGTTGCCGTCCGGCTATCTAACGGTTTGCACCATTTAGGCAGCGAACTAAAGCTCTTTTTGCCTACTTTTTCTCTCGAGAAAAAGTAGGGCGAGAAAAAGCAGGGCGGGAAAAAGTAACCCCCTGGGCCAGCAGGGCGGCGGCATACACCACCAGTCCCAGCAGGGAGCAGGCCAGCACCGACCAGCCCTGGCCGCACCCGGCGTCCAGCATCACCCGGAACAGCAGATTGCACCACAGCCCCATGAGCGCCGCCGACAGCAGGGGCCGGACAAACCACCGGAACCACTTCACCCGCAGCTCCGCCGCCCGGAGCACAGAGGCCAGGTTCAGCCCCGCCCCCGCCAGCCCGGAGGCCACGTATCCCGCCGCGAACCCCGCCAACCCAAACCGGGACACGGCGAAAAAGGTGAAAGCCAGCTGGACCGCGTCGCTGATAATGGCGTTGCGCGCCGCCCTGCTCTGGAGGCCCAGGCCGTTCAGCGCCCCGGACAGCACCGACTGCCAGCACCCCAGCAGGGTGCCCACAGCCAGGGGCAGCATCAGCTCCCCCACTCTGGGGTCCTTGAACATGGCCCGGCCCACCGAGGGTCCAATTACTGTCAGCAGGGCCATGGCCGGGGCCATCAGCAGGGAGGTGGCGGACATCACCCGGTCCAGAAAGCCCCCCGCCGCCCGTCTGTCCCCCTTGGCCGTCCGCCGGGACAGATCGGGCACCATCACCAGGCACAGAGCGCCGATGAAGCCCGTGGGCAGGCCCAGCAGGGGCAGGGTCATGCCGCTGAGCACTCCGAACTCCGCCATGGCCTCGGACAGGGTCATGCCCCCCTCCACCAGCTTGGCCGGGATGAGCACCGCGTTGGCCGACCCCAGCAGCGTGCCCAGCAGGGAGGTGGCCCCCACCGGCACAGCGATGGACATGAGGCGTTTTCCGCTGACATCCGCCCCGGGCTCCCCCGGCGGAAAACGCCGCCAGTGCCGCCGGAACAGCAGGGTGAGGGTGCAGGCGGAGAACACCTCGCACAGCACCATGCCCAGGGCGATGATCCCCACCGTCTCCTCGGCGGACCGGGGCAGCAGGACGATGAGCAGCCCCAGCACCGCCCCGGCCCGGATCAGCTGCTCGGCGGTCTCCACGGCGGCGGGGGGCCGCACCCGGCCAATGCCGTAAAAGCAGTGCTTGTGGAGGTTTTCCACCCCAGTGAGCAGCATACAGGGCACCATCACCACCACGCCCAGGCGGGTCCGGGCGTCCCCCAGCAGGTAGACGGAGATGGGGTCGGACAGGGCCGCCACCGCCAGCCCCAGGGGGAGGGCGATGAGCAGGAAATTCCTCACCGCACGGCGCAGCACCAGCCGCACCGTGCCGCTGTCCCCCAGGGCGTGGTAGCGGGCGGACAGGGTGGACACGGCCACCGTCAGCCCCACGGCCGTCACCGACATGAGCATGGAGTACACCGGCATCACCAGCTGGTACAGTCCCATGGTCTCCGCGCCGATGAGCCGGGAGACCATCATACGGTATAAAAAACCCACCACCTGGGAAAACAGGCCGGTGGCGGTGAGCAGCAGAGTCCCGGCCAGAATTGTGGACAAAAGCCCGCCCCCCTTCACAAGATGCGTTCTCGTCCATCTTATGAAGGAGGGCTTGTCTGACATGTACGCTATGTCACCCGGGTCAGCGCCCCGGTGACACAGTCCAGATAGTATTTGCCGGTGTCGGTGGCCACCAGCCACACCGGGGCCAGCCGCACCCCGCCGGACAGGGGCTGCACCGTCCCCCGGTAGCCCGGCTCCATGGAGCGGATGGCGGTGCACACGTCGCCGGCGGCGGTAATTTCCTCGGAAAAGCGCATCAGCGCCGTGGGGAGGGTGAGGGCCTGGCCTCCCTCCGCCGTCCCCTGCCCGGCGGCTACCAGCGTCCCGCGGATGGCGCCGAGGGCGTCGTTCTCATACACGAACTCCACCTCGCAGGAGAACACCGCCGCACCGTTCCACACCTGCCGGAACCGCACCCGCGTCTGACCATCCTCCTGAACCGTCTCCAGCTCCTCCGCCTCCAGCCCCATGTCCCGCAGCAGCCCGGCGGCATGGCGCGCCGGATGTCCGGTGCTCCAGCGGCTGTCCTCCTGGAGCTCGGCGGACAGCTCTCCCCCCGGCCGGACGCTCAGCTGGCCCGCGCCGTTTTGGTAGAGGTACAGCCCGCCCCCCCGGTTATCCGCCTGGGCGTCCTGGCCCAGCAGGCCCCGGGCCAGCTGGAGCTCCCGGTCCAGGTCCCGCTCCACCGTCAGGGGCGGCAGGCTGTCCGCCGGGCTGGCGGCGTCCAGATCCACCTCGATCCCGCTCTTGTTGAGCACGCGCACCGTCTGCTCCAGCGCCGCCCGCTGGTAGCTGGCGGACTCCTCCCGGCGGGACCACACCAGCACCAGCAGAAAGCCGTTGACCACCAGCAGGATGAGGATCATGATATTTTTCAGCTTCCGCCATTCCATGGGCCCGCAGTTCCCCCTTCCGCGCCTGTATTCACACCGCCACCCAGCCGGGGACCACCTCTGTACCGCCTCCGTCCCGGTACTGGATCACCAGCTCCCGCCGCTCCCAGGTCAGGTCGGGAAGCATGGCCGCCGCCTTGTCCACAGGCAGCAGCAGGGTCTCTCCCCCGCTGGCGGCGTAGCTCCGGAAGCGCAGGGTGAACTGAGTGACGCAGCCGTCCCAGATCCAGAATTCCGCCGCCCAGCCCTCGCTGCCCAGGTACACCGGACAGCCGTCCAGCAGGTAGCCGAACCGCACCCGCACCGCGCCATCCATCTCCTGAGCGGACATGAGGTACAGCCGGGCCTCGCCGCACATGGGCCCCAGGGCCGCCTCCGCCAGCGTCCGGGCCGCGTCCACCCCGTCGGCCAGGGCGGGCCCCGCGGGGTACTTCTCCCCCTGAGCCGCCCGGTAAGTCACGGTGCCGTTGACGTTCACCACCAGCCGGTCGCCGCCGTCCACATACACCTCGCCGCCGCTCACCGGGGCGTGGTCCTGGCTGCTGAAGGACAGGGCGGACAAGACCGCCGCCGAGCTTCCCTCCGCGGCCAGGGGAGCGGACACCGTATACTCCGTTCCTCCCTCCCCGCCCTCGGTGATGAGGGTGTAGGGGGCCAGCCGCTGGGAGAGCTCCTGATCCTCAAAGGCGAAATAGGCCCCGTTGGAGGCCGCCCCCTCCGCCGCGGGCTCCAGGTGGAGGGCCTGGGTCAGGCCGGTCCGGCAGGTGAAGAACCCTCCGCCGTCCGCCTCCTGCCAGCACAAAAGCACCTGGTCATCCGTCCCGGCGCACAGGAGCACCCGGCGGGCGGACCCGGTGAGCGCCCCGTTCCCCGGCCCCTGGAGCCACCGCTCCAGGGCGGACAGGGGCACGCCGCCGCCAAAATCAAAGTAGATCCCCGTCCCCCGGAGATACCGCTGCCAGTCCCCCTCGCTCAGGGTCTGGGGTGTTCCCGCCGAGGCCAGGGCGTCCCCCAGCAGGGCCCCCAGGGGGGAGAACAGCTCCTCCAGCCGGGCCTCGTCGTACTGCACGCCGCAGCGGCCCCCCTCCCCGGTGATGGCCAGCCGGACGGGGAGCATAGCCGTCCCCTGCCTAACGCCGCCCGCGCCCACGCCGGGGCTCTCCTGGGGGGCAAACAGGTCCAGCAGGCCGCTGTCCTGGACCAGGGGCGTCATGGTGAGCAGCCAGACGGCGGACGCCGTGAGCAGGACAATGAGAACGTTCTTGCCCCACTCGATGAGCCGGCGCTTATCCTTCATGGCGGGCCTCCTCCCTGGGGCCCGCCACCGGCAGCTCCATCCGGATGGTGAGCCCCGGCTCGGCCTTGTCCACCAGGTACAGCCCGCCCTCGTGGCGCTTCATGATCTCCTGGGCGATGGACAGGCCCAGGCCCGTGCCGCCGGACTGCCGGGACCGGGCCTTGTCCACCCGGTAGAACCGCTCAAAGATGCGGTCCCGGTCCGCCGGGGGTATGCCGATGCCGTTGTCGTCCACCTCCATCCAGACCTTGTCCTTTTCCCATCCGGCGGACAGGACGATGCGCCCCCCGTCGGGGGTGTATTTGATGGCGTTGGACACGATGTTCATCATCACCTGCATGATCCGCTCCCGGTCCGCCCGCACCTGGGGCAGGTCCTCCGGCAGGACCAGCTCCACGGTATGGGCGTGGTTCTGGGCGTCCATCAAAATGGCCTGGTAGGTGTCGTCCACCGCCTTGGCGAAGGGGAACCAGGCCAGGCGCAGCTCACTGCGCCCGGAGTCGAACCGGGACAGGGTGAGCAGGTCCTGCAAAATATGGGCCATGCGGTCGGACTCGTTCAGAATGACCCCCAGGAATCTGTGCTCCGTCTCCGGGGGCAGGCCGCCCACCCCGTCGTCCAGGGTCTCGGCGTAGCTCTTGATGTTGGTCAGAGGGGTGCGCAGCTCGTGGGACACGTTGGCCACAAAATCCTTGCGCTGCTGCTCCGCCCGCTCCAGCTCGGCGATGTTGGCCTCCAGCTGCTGGGCCATGCTGTTGAACCGCTCGGTGAGCTGGCCGATCTCGTCCTCCGAGGTGACCTCCAGCTTGCGGGAGAAGTCCCCCCGGGCCACCCGCTCGATGCCGCCGGTGAGCCGCTGGAGCGGGTTGACCATGGTTTTGGCCAGCAGGAAGGACAGCAGCACCGAGATCACCAGGCCCAGCACCAGCGCCTCCATGATGAGGGAGAACATCTCGGCGTTGAGCTGGCGGGCGGTCTCCCGGTTGTCCAGGATATAGACGACGTAGGACTGCCCCCCTCTGGTGATGGGGATGGCGGCGTCCATGTAGTCGGCGGTAACGCTGCTGTCCAGCCCCGGCTCCCCCAGCAGGGCCTTGGAGATGTTGGGGGTGACGGCGATCCCCCCCTCCGGGGCGGGGACGGACCCGTTCAGGCATCGGCCGGTGGCGCCGTCCAGCACAAAATAGTTGCGGCTGCGGCGGTCCACCCCCAGCACGCCCGTATAGGCGGACAGCACCTGGCCCACCATGGCCGCGCCGTCCTCGTCCTCCTTGGTGGCCGTCTGGAGGTCCCGGACGAAGTCCACGTTGGACTGGCCGAAGGCGTCGGTGATCTGCTGGTAGAACTCGTCGATATAGTAGCCGGTGACCGAGTTCATCAGGAACGCGCCCACCACCACCATCAGCGACACGATGAGCAATACCATGATGAGCACCAGCTTGATGTGCAGGCTGCGGCGCATGGCGGCGCCTCCTTTCTCTCCGTCCTCAGCGGAGGGGACCCCTCCGGGGGGTTACTTTCTCTCACGCGAGAGAAAGTAACCAAAGAGCGCGCATAGGGGCGCGGCCCCTATGTACCCCGGGGGACGCCCTATACGGGGCATGGGTGCCAAATTTCCGGCGCACAGGGCCGGGACTGATCCCCCCCTATTGGCGCTGCCGCTTGTGTCCGGTCATTGGGAACGACCTGGGTCCACAGACCGTGCCTGGGTCGTGGGCCGTGCGGCTCCTGGGCAGTCTGTGGACCGCGTCTAAGCCGTGGGCCGTCCGAGCCCCGGACAGTTTACGGACCGTGCCCAGGCCGTGCGCCGTGTGAGTACGCTATACCCCAAAGGCGTAGCCCAGCCCCCGGCGGGTGACGATAAATTTGGGGTCGGCGGGGTCGTCCTCCAGCTTTTCCCGCAAACGGCGGATGGCCACGTCCACCGCCCGGACGTCGCCCACATAGCCCTCGTAGTTCCATACCTGCTCCATGAGGGACTCCCGGCTCACCGCCTGCCCCCGGGCGGAGGCCAGCGTTTTCACCAGCTCGTACTCCCGCTGGGTCAGGTCCAGGGCCTCCCCGTCCTTGTACACCAGCATGGCGTCCAGGTCCACCTGGACCCGCCCCAGCTCCAGCCGGTTGGGGTTGGCCTGGGGGTTGGCCCTGGCTAGCATCTCGGTGCGGCGGATGTTGCTCTTCACCCGGGCCAGCAGCTCCCGCATGGAGAAGGGCTTGGTGATATAGTCGTCCGCCCCCAGCTCCAGCCCCAGCACCTTGTCGGTCTCTTCCTCACGGGCGGTGAGCATGATGATGGGGGTGGCCCGGCCCTGTTCCCGCAGGGTGCGGCACACCTGAAAGCCGTCCATCTTGGGCAGCATCAGATCCAGCAGAATCAGGTCCGGGTCCCGCTCCAGGGCCAGCCGCAGCCCCGCGGCCCCGTCCAGGGCCTCCAGCGTGTCGTACCCCTCCCGCTGGAGGTTAAAGGTGAGGATGTCCACAATATTGCGCTCGTCCTCTACCACCAGGATTTTCTTACCCATCCGTCTCCTCCCGCATCAGCCGGTCCGCCCGGAACAGGGCGGCCAGGGTTTTGGCGTCGTTGATCCGTCCATCGGCGGCCTGTGCCAGCGCCTCGCCAAAGGGCATTTTGAAGGGCTCCAAAAACTCGTCCCGGTCCAGGTGCCGCTCTCCGAAGGTGAGGTCCCGGGCCAGAAACAGGTAGAGCATCTCGTCGGTGTACCCCACGCTGGGCATGATGTAGCCCAGCGCGTCCCAGCGTCCGGCCTCCGCGCCGATCTCCTCCTTCAATTCCCGCTTGATGGCGTCAAAGGGGTCCTCTCCCGGCTCCAGCTTGCCCGCCGGGATCTCCAGCACCACCTTGTGGTAGGGGTAGCGGAACTGCCGCTCCAGATAGACGTTCCCATCCGCGTCCAGCGCCGCCACCGCCGCCCCGCCGGGGTGGTGGACGAACTCCCGGACGGAGGTGTCCCCATTGGTCAGCTCCACCTCGTCCCGGTACACTTTCAGCAGCCGTCCGTCAAAAATCTTCTGGCTGGCCAGCGTTTTCTCCATCAATTCCATGTCGCATACCTCCCGGCATATTTTTCCGTATCTCAGGTATTTTACCACACCCGGCGGAAAATAGAAAGACGCGGTTTAAATTTTCTCCCGGAAACGGAAAAGAGCGCACACGGCCTTTTCGTCATTGTGTTTTTCCCCAGGAAATGGTATAATGGAAGCAACTTCAAATTTCAGGGAAGGAAGCGGCAGACATGGAAAAAAGTGGTTGGAGCTGTGCGTATCCCCGCCCCCAGCTCCGGCGGGACAGCTTTTTCCCGCTGGACCAAGGCTGGACCTTGAACGGGCGGCCGGTCCGGGCGCCCTGGCCCCCTCAGGCCCCCCTGTCCGGCTACGGCGGGGCGGTGGGGGATGTGCTGTGGTATGAGAATTCCTTCACCCTTCCGGAGGGCTTCGCCCCCAAGGGCCGCCGGCTGCTGCTCCACTTCGGCGCGGTGGACCAGGTGGCGGAGGCCTTCGTCAACGGCGTCAGCGTGGTCCGCCACGAGGGGGGGTACCTGCCTTTTTCCGCGGATATCACCGCCGCCCTGCGCCCCGGGGAAAACCTCCTGGAGGTGAAGGCGGTGGACACCCTGTCCCACGCCTACCCCTACGGCAAGCAGCACCGGCGGCCCCACGGGATGTGGTACACCCCGGTGTCCGGCATCTGGCAGACGGTGTGGCTGGAGGCGGCGCCCGCTCGGGGGGCTATCGCGTCGGCGCGCTTCACCCCCGACCTCACCGGGGTGACGGTGGAGGTGGACGCCGGGGGTGCGGAATACAATCTGGCCGTCCCCCTGGGGAACGGGAAGGTGCTCACCGCCGCCGGACGGAACGCCCCCGTCCGCCTGGAGATACCCGACCCCCGCCTGTGGACCCCTGACGACCCCTATCTGTACCCCATGACCATTGCCACCGCCACGGACCAGGCGGAGAGCTACTTTGCCCTGCGCACGGTGGGCACAAAAGAGATTGATGGCCGCACCCGCCTGTGCCTCAACGGGGAGCCCATCTTCCTCCACGGTGTGCTGGATCAGGGCTATTTCCAGGACGGCCTGTTCCTGCCCCAGGACCCGGAGGAATACGAGCGGGACATCCTGCGCATGAAGGAGCTGGGCTTCAACACCCTGCGCAAGCACATCAAGGTGGAGCCCGAGGCGTTTTACTACGCCTGCGACCGGCTGGGGATGCTGGTGATCCAGGACATGGTGAACTCGGGGGAGTACCGCTACCTGCGGGACACGGTGATCCCCACCTTTCTGAGCAAAAAGCGGGCCGACCTGGGGGCGGGGGGCGGCGAGCAGCGCAAGGCGTTTTTTGAGCGCCACTGCCTGGACACCGTCATCCATTTGAAAAACCACCCCTGCGTCGTGGGCTGGACCATCTTCAACGAGGGCTGGGGCCAGTACGACTCCGACCGCGTCTACCGCCTGCTGAAGGCCGCCGACCCCACCCGGTTCTTCATCAGCGCCTCCGGCTGGTTCGCCCAGCGGGAGAGCGACGTACAGAGCGAGCACGTCTACTTCAACAGCCGGGTGCTGGAGGGGGACCGGCCGGGGCAGTTTCTGCTGCTCAGCGAGTGCGGCGGCTTCTCCCGGCGGGTGGAGGGCCACGCGGCCCAGGACCGGAAAAACTACGGCTACGGGGAGCGGTGCCGCTCGGAGGAGGAGCTCACCGCCCGCATCCGGGAAATGTACGACGACATGGTGCTGCCCTCCATCCCCAACGGCCTGTGCGGGTGCGTCTACACCCAGCTCAGCGACGTGGAGGGGGAGACCAACGGCCTGTACACCTACGACCGGGCGGTGCGCAAGGTGGACAAGGAGGCTATGCTGGGCATCGCCGCCGATGTGAGACAGGCCTTGTCAAAAGCGGTGGAAAATGGTTGACAGCGGAGGAAAACGTGATATACTCTCCATAGAATGCGCCGCGGGACGCAAATAGATAAAAGGAGTGTTGCTATTATGGATAAAAGAGTGGCCGAGCTGCTGAACGATCAGATCAACAAGGAGCTGTACTCCGCCTATCTGTACCTGGATATGGCCAATTTCTACGCCGCCAAGGGACTGGACGGCTTCGCCAACTGGTACGAGATCCAGGCCAAGGAGGAGCAGGACCACGCCATGCTCATCTACAAGTACCTGCACAACAACGACCAAACCGTGACCCTGGGCGCCATCGCCAAGCCCGACAAGGAGTTCAAGGAGCTGATGGACCCCTTGAAGGCCGCTCACGCCCATGAGCAGTACGTCACCAGCCTGATCAACGGCATCTATGACGCCGCCCTGGAGGCCAGGGACCACCGCACGGTGCAGTTCCTGGACTGGTTCGTCAAGGAGCAGGGCGAGGAGGAGGTCAACTCCTCCGGCATGATTACCAAAATGGAGCTGTTCGGCGGGGACGCCAAGGCTCTGTACATGCTCAACAGCGAGCTGGCGGGCCGGACCTACTCCGCGCCGTCTTTGAAGCTCTAAGCACTGTCTGAATGACAAAACAGCCCGGCCCTTGATGGGGTGTTGCTTTAAGAAATCCTGTAGGGGCGGCTATCAGCCGCCTGCGGGCGCATAATATGCGCCCCTACAAAGATATTCTTATCTCAGCACCCCAACAGGGCCGGGTTGTTTTTTACCGCTCGGGCAGATAGTCGGCGGGGTCCACGGGACTGCCCTCTTTCAGCAGGGCATAGTGCAGATGGGCCTGACTGCCGCTCTCCAGGTTGGCGGTGTCCCCCACGGAGCCGATGACGGTCCCGGTGGTCACCTCGTCTCCGACCTTGACGGTGGGGGTGGCCGCCAGATTGGCGTACTGGCTGACAAGGCCCTGACCGTGGTCGATCTCCACCACCGTGCCCATGAGGTCGTCCTGGTACAGGGCGGACACCTGCCCGTTGGCGGCGGCCAGCACCTGGGTGCCCCGCTCGGCGGCAATGTCCAGGCCGTTGTGGGTGCGCCAATCCCCCATGGTCTCGTTATAGGCCAGCGCCTCCACCGAGAACCCGGCGACGATCTCCCCCTTCACCGGCCATGTAAAGACCAGCGGAGCCGGGGCGGCCGAGGGCGCGGGGGCGGCGGAGGGGGCGGGCTGGACAGAGGGGGCGGGCGCGGCGGACGCGGGCACGTCGATGCGGGCGGAGCCTGCGGCGGGCGGGTCGGAGGGCTTTGCCGTGGGCCTGGGCGTGGGGGCGGCGGAGGGCTTGTCCACGATGGCGGCGGAGCCGGACACAGGCTGGTCCAGCGTCTCGTCCAGCCCTCCCCGGACCCCCTGCACCAGATACCAGCCCGACAGGGCGATGGCGGCCACGCAGATGAGTACCACAAGATAGAAACCCTTTCCCGAGATGAAATCGCTCAGCTTTTCGATCCATGTTCGTTTGTTGTTCATAACAACACCTCCGGCCCTATTGTGGACGGAGGCGTTACAATTTATACCAGTCCCGCCGGAAAAATCCGATGTGGTGGAAAAATCCCCCTGGGGATTGTTTTCGACGGGGAAGATGTGGTAAACTAATGAAAAGTTACGGCTGTCCGCAAGAGCCGGGGCCCCGCGAAGCCGCCCTTTGGCTTTGTGGGGAGACGAGCCGCAGCGCAATGAGCGAGCCTTCACCCCAGGTGAAGGCGAGGGATATGAAGCTTGCGGCGAGGAGGTGATACCATGCTGACCCGGGAGACCCCCCTGACCGACCTGCCGGGGGTGGGCCCCGCCAGGGGAAAAAAGCTGGAGAAGCTGGGCCTGCGCACCCTGGGGGACACCCTGGACCACCTGCCCCAGCGGTACGAGGACCGGCGGGAGTGCCACGCCCTCAGGGACGCCCCCCAGGACCGGCCCTGCTGTGTGTCCGCCATGGTGGCGGAGACCCCCCGGGTGAGCTTCGTCCGCCGGGGCCTGACCCTGGTGAAGGTGAAGGCGGTGGACGACACGGACACGGTGCACATCACCTTTTTCAACCAGGACTACATCCGGGAGGTGATGGGCCGGGGGGACAGCTTCATCTTCTACGGCCTGGTGGAGCGGCAGGGAAGCCAGCTGGCCATGACCAATCCGGTGTTTGAGCGGGAGGGGACCGCCCGGTTCACCGGGCTCATCATGCCGGTGTACCCCCTGACGGCGGGCATCTCCAACAACCTGCTGGCGGGGCTCACCCGCCGGGCGGTGGACGGCTGCCTGGACGGCCTGCCCGAGATCCTCCCCGCCCGGCTGCGCCGGGAGCACCAGCTGTGCCAGACCCAGTTTGCCCGGAAAAACATCCACTACCCTACGGATTTTGAGGCCCTGGCCATCGCCCGGCGGCGGCTGGTGTTCGAGGAGCTGTTCGTCCTCACCTGCGGCCTGGCCCAGCTGAAGGACCGGCGGTCCGCCGGGGAGGGCCGGGTGATGGAGGGGGCCCCGGAGGACTTCGCCGACCTGCTGCCCTTTGCCCCCACCGGCGCCCAGCGGCGGGCCATGGAGGACATTGCCGCCGATTTGAAATCGGGCAGGGCCATGAACCGCCTGGTACAGGGCGACGTGGGCTCTGGCAAAACGGCGGTGGCCGCCTTCGGGGCCTGGGCGGCGGCGAAAAACGGGGTGCAGTGCGCCCTGATGGCCCCCACCGAGCTGCTGGCGGAGCAGCACGCCCGGACTATGGAGGCCCTGCTGGCCCCCGCCGGGGTGCGGGTGGCCCTGCTCACCGGGTCGGTGAAGGGGAAGGAGAAAAAGGTCCTGCTGGCGGCGCTGGCGGCGGGAGAGATCGACCTGCTGGTGGGCACCCACGCCCTGTTCTCCCAGGGGGTGGAGTACCGGGACCTGGGGCTGGTCATCGCCGACGAGCAGCACCGCTTCGGGGTGGCCCAGCGCTCCGCCCTGGCGGAAAAGGGAGGAGCTGCCCCGCCCCATGTGCTGGTCATGTCCGCCACCCCCATCCCCCGCACCCTGGCCCTCATCATCTACGGCGACCTGGACGTGTCCGTCATGGACGAGCTGCCCCCGGGCCGCACCCCGGTGACCACCCTGCTGGTAGGGGAGGACAAACGGGCGCGGATGTACGGCTTTGTGCGCAAGCAGGTGGGGGAGGGCCGGCAGGTCTATATCGTGTGCCCCTCGGTGGAGGAGAACGGCGGAGGCTGGGAGGACGGCCCCGCCATGGACCTGAAAGCAGTCACCGCCTACGCCCACGAGCTCCAGGAGCGGGTGTTTCCCGACCTGCGGGTGGGCTTTGTCCACGGCAGGCTGAAATCAAAGGAGAAGGAGGAGGCCATGGCCGCCTTCACCCGCGGGGAGCTGGACGTGCTGGTGTCCACCACCGTCATTGAGGTGGGGGTGGACGTGCCCAACGCCTCGCTGATGATTATTGAGAACGCGGAGCGGTTCGGCCTGAGCCAGCTCCACCAGCTCCGGGGCCGGGTGGGCCGCGGGAAGCACCAGAGCTGGTGCGTGCTGGTCACCGCCAGCCGCAGCGAGACGGCCCGGGAGCGGCTGCGGGCCCTGTGCGCCACCAATGACGGCTTTCAGATTGCCGAGGAGGACCTGCGCCTGCGGGGGCCCGGCGACTTCTTCGGCAAGCGCCAGCACGGCCTGCCCCAGTTAAAGGTGGCGGACTTCGCCGCCGACATGGAGCTTCTGAAGGAGGCCCGGGAGGCGGCGGAGGCGCTGATCGCCGCCGATCCCGAGCTGAAAAAGCCCTCCCACCGGCTGTTGAAAAAACGGGTGCGGGAGCTGTTCCAGGAGAACGGGGCGCTGTTCAGCTAAGAACCTGTATTCATAGCCGATTGCGCTGGATGGGCGAGGGATTTTCCCATCAGGCGAGGCGGGATTTCGCAGGAATCATTGTGTTTATTTCAAGAAATCACAACGAAGCATGACGGGAAAAGACCCGTCCAGACAGCGCTTGAGGCTGTGAATACAGGTTCTAAATCTTGACACAGGCCGTCCCGCCCTGTAAAATAGGGGGACTAAAGAGGAAAGCAAGGGATATTATGGCAGAGATCATCCTGCTCAAGCAGGGAGAAATGGTGCTCAAGGGCCTGAACCGCCGGGGCTTTGAGGAGAAATTGATGGGCAACGCCAAGCGGCGGCTGAAAAAATACGGTTCCTTTAAGGTGTATACCCGCCAGTCCACCACCTACGTGGAGCCCCTGGACGAAAACGCCGACTTTGAGGGCGCCTGGGAGGCCATGGGCAAGGTGTTCGGGGCGGTGGGAGTGTGCCGGGCCAAGGCCTGCCCCAAGGACAAGGACGAGATCGTCAAGTGCGCGGTGGAGTACCTGGGGGACAAGCTCCAGGCCGCCAAATCTTTTAAGGTGGAGTCCAAGCGGGCGGACAAAACCTTCCCCATGACCTCCATCCAGCTGTCCCAGTACGTTGGGGGAGAGCTCCACGACCGCTACCCTCATCTGACGGCGGACATGCGCCACCCGGAGCTGACGGTCCATGTGGAGGTGCGGGATTTCGACGCATACATCCACGCCGACCCGGAGCCGGGGGCGGGGGGCCTCCCCGTGGGCATGGGGGGCCGGGCCCTGTCCCTGCTGTCCGGGGGCATCGACTCCCCGGTGGCCTCCTGGATGATCGCCAAGCGGGGGGTCATCGTGGACATGATCCACTACTACTCCTATCCCTACACCTCCCCGGAGGCCAAGGAGAAGGTGCTGGACCTGGCCCGGCTGCTGGTGCCCTACACGGGCAAGCAGTGCGTCCACGTGGTGCCCTTTACCAAGATTCAGGAGGAGCTGCGCCGCTCCTGCCCCGAGGAGCTGTTCACCATACTCATGCGGCGGTTTATGATGCGCATTGCCTGCCGGGTGGCGGAGAAAAACGGCATTCAGGCCCTGGTGACGGGGGAGTCGGTGGGCCAGGTGGCCAGCCAGACCCTGGACGCCATGGTGTGCACCGACGCGGTGTGCACCGTGCCCGTTCTGCGTCCTCTGGTGGGGATGGACAAGGAGGAGATTGTGCGCGTTTCCCGGAAGATCGGTACCTTTGAGACCTCCATCCTGCCCTACGAGGACTGCTGCACGGTGTTTACTCCCAAGCATCCCCGGACCAAGCCCAAGCCGGAGGAGCTGGAGGAGGCCGAGAAAGCGCTGGACATTGATGGACTCGTAAACGAGGCCGTCAATAATATCGAGCGGGTGATGCTCGATCTGTGACCCGCCTGCTGTGCCGGACGGAGGAGCCCGGCTAGCGCGGCCCGCGGGAATTCCCCCTTGTGAGACGGAGGGATTTGTGCTAGAATTTGTTGGAATGCGCAGAGAGGGGGAATGGACCGCGGCCTGACGGCGCGGCCCAGACAACTATGGGGAATAAAATTGGATTTGACAACCAGCGGTATGTGGACACCCAGTCCGCCCGCATCCGGGAGCGGATCGCCCAGTTCGGCGGCAAGCTGTACCTGGAGTTCGGCGGCAAGCTGTTTGACGACTACCACGCCGCCCGGGTGCTGCCCGGCTTCGCCCCGGACAGCAAAATTCGGATGCTGCTGGCGCTGAAGGACAGCGTGGAGGTGGTGGTGGTCATCAACGCCTCCGCCATCGAGCAGAACAAGGTCCGGGGAGACCTGGGCATCACCTATGACGAGGACGTGCTGCGGCTCATCGACACCTTCCGGGGAGAGGGGCTGTACGTGGGCAGCGTAGCCATCACCCAGTACGCGGGCCAGACCGCGGCGGACCTGTTCAAGCGCCGCCTGGAGGACCTGGGGGTGAAGGTGTATCTCCACTATCCCATTCCGGGATACCCCCACGACGTGGGCCGGATCATGTCCGACCAGGGCTTTGGCAAAAATGATTACATCGAGACCACAAGGCCCCTGGTGGTGGTCACCGCCCCCGGCCCCGGGTCGGGGAAGATGGCCACCTGCCTGTCCCAGCTCTACCACCACCACATCCGGGGGGTGCGGGCCGGGTACGCCAAGTTCGAGACCTTCCCTATTTGGAACCTGCCCCTCAAGCACCCGGTGAATCTGGCCTACGAGGCGGCCACCGCCGACCTGAACGACGTGAACATGATCGACCCCTTCCACCTCCAGGCCTACGGGGAGACCACGGTGAACTACAACCGGGACGTGGAGGTGTTCCCGGTGCTCCAGGCCATGTTTGAGGAGATCATGGGGGAGAGCCCCTACAAGTCCCCCACCGATATGGGGGTGAACATGGTGGGCAGCTGCATTGTGGATGACGAGGCGGTGTGCGCCGCCGCCAAACAGGAGATCATCCGGCGGTATTACGCCGCCCTGTGCGACCGCCGCCGGGGCCAGGGCAGCGACGAGATTGTGTACAAGCTGGAGCTGCTGATGAAGCAGGCCCACGCCGGGCCCGAGCTGCGGCCGGTCATTGAGGCGGCGGAGGACAAGGCGGAGGAGACGGGGGAGCCCGCCGCAGCCATCCAGCTCCCCGACGGCCGGGTGGCGGTGGGCAAGACCTCTGAGCTGATGGGGGCGGCGGCCTCCGCCCTGCTCAACGCTTTGAAGGCGCTGGCGGGCGTCCACCGCAAGACCCACCTGATCTCCCGGGAGGCCATCGAGCCCATCCAGGCGCTGAAGGTGGGCCACCTGGGCAGCCGCAACCCCCGCCTCCACAGCGACGAGGTGCTCATCGCCCTGGCCATCTCCACCGCCACCGTCCCCCTGGCCGCCCAGGCCCTGGACAGCCTGGACAAGCTCCGGGACTGCGAGGCCCACTCCTCCGTCATCCTTACCGCCGCCGACAGCGGGACCTACGCCAAGCTGGGCCTGCGCCTCACCTGCGCCCCCCGGTATCAGGGGAGCCAGCTCTATCACAAGTGACGAACGCGAAACAGCGGAGGGCCAAGCCCTCCGCTGTTTTGAATCAGATATTGCCCGTCAGCTCCTGCCACCACTCGATAAGCCGGAATTTCAGCACATAGCCCCCGTCCTGGCCGGTGATGAGGGCCACCTGGTCCTGGGACAAAACGCCCTCCGCCGCCGTCTCCACGGACTCCTCCGCCACCGAGGCTAGGCACAGGGGCGGGAACACCACGCACCACCAGTTGCGGCCCTCCCCCGCCCCGATGGTCACCTTGAGGGCCCGGTACTGCCCGGCGGGCAGGGAGAAGCCGTCGTATTCCTTGGTGGGGAACCACTGGTCGGCCAGGGCGACGGACACCTGGTCGCGGCTGCCCGTCCGGGCCAGCGCCTCCGCCCCCGCCTGAGCCAGCTCTTCCAGGTGGGGGGCCAGGGCCTCCTCCGCCCCCCGGCGGTCCTGAACGCCGTCCAGCAGCTGGGAGGCCCGTGAGAGCACCGCGTCCCGCACCAGCAGCTTCCGGGCCTGGTCCCCCTCCGAGTCGGAGTTGGCCACCACGTGGAGGCGCAGCACCCGGTCGGCCAGGGCCGCCTCGCTGGCGTTGGCCCACACGCCCACGGTGAGGGTGATGCCAAAGGCCAGCAGCAGGGCCGCCTCCCAGATGCGCAGCTTGGAAGAAGAGGTAATGTTCATAAAAAAACACCGTCCTATGTACGTTTGTGGGTACAGTATGGACGGTGTTTTTTACTTTTATACATTTGGCCCGGCGGGGGCGCACAAAAATACGTCACGGTAGCTCTCCAGCAGGCAGTCACAGGCCTCCTGGGCGCGGTCCCTGTCCGCGAACAGGCCGAATACCGACGGCCCGCTTCCCGACATGGAGGCTCCCAGCGCTCCGCAGTCGATGAGGACGGATTTGATCTCGTTGATCTCGGCCAGGCGGCGGGTCTCCAGCACGTCCTCAAACACGTTGTACATCCGCCGTGCCACTCCCGCCAGGTCTCCGGCCTCCAGGGCGGCGATCACCCCGGCGGTATCCGGGCGGCGGACGATTTTGCGCACGTTCACCCGGGAGAAGAGCTGGGGGGTGGAGATGGAAAAGGGGGGCTTGCACAGGGTGATATAACAGGCAGGCAGAGGGGCCAGCGGGGTAAGGCGCTCCCCCCGGCCCTCCGCCAGGGCGGTGCCCCCCAGCACGCAGAAGGGCACATCCGACCCCACCCGCTCCCCGATTTGGGCCAGTTCCTCCAGGGACAGCCCCGTCCCGGCGAGCCCGTTCATGGCCCGGAGGACGGCGGCGGCGTCGGCGCTGCCCCCGGCCAGCCCGGCGCACACGGGGACGCGCTTGCGGATGGACACATCCACCTCGCCACCCCGGCCGGTGGCGGCGCGGAAGGCGGCGGCGGCCATCTGAGCCAGGTTCTTCCCCCCGGTGGGCAGGAAGTGGAGGTCGGACAGCGCCGTTCCCTCCTCCCCCTGGGCGGGGGCGACGGTGAGCTGGTCCGCCAGGGTGACGGACTGCATCACCATCTGCAGATCGTGGTAGCCGTCCTCCCGCTTGCGCAGGATGTCCAGGGTCAGGTTGATTTTGGCGTTGGCGGTGAGCTCCATAAGGGGGCCTCCTTTGTCACAGGGTGGCGGGCTCCAGCAGGGTCAGGGTTTTGGCCGCGCAGTCGATCTCGTACTCCAGCCCCAGGGGGAACAGGCCGATGGGGTAGGCGTGGCCCACGTTCACGTTGTACAAAATGGGCAGGTCGGGCAGCCCGGCCTCGAACCCCACCACCTTGCGGTAGACCTCCTTGTAGGGCTCCAGCTTGTCGGCAAAGGCGGGCTTACCCACCACAATGCCGTTGACGGCGTGGAGCACCCCCTGGGCCTGGAGGTTCCGAAGGACCCAGGCCAGCAGACCGGGGGAGGAGTCCGATTCGCTGGTCTCCAGCAGGAGCAGCTTGCCCCGCCATTCCTCGGGGGAGGGCCACAGGGACGTGCCGAACAACATCAAGAATACCTCCACACAGCCGCCCAACAGGGGGCCGGACGCCTTGCCCTCCCCCTGGAGGATTTCATAGCCGCTGTTGGGGAACCGGGGGATGGTTTGGTTGATATTGGCCTCGTCCCACCACACTTTGTCCGTCTCATAGCTGCAAAAGCCGCTGGCGGGAATGGTCCAGGCGTCCTGGGGGTGGAACAGGGTTTTGTCGAAGGCCTCCGCCGTGTACTCGTTGATGGCCCCGTACTCCGCCCAGTTGGTCATGACGGCTCCGCCGTAGTAAGACGCCAGCCCCGCCTTGTACATCATGAAGTGGTTGGTGGTGGTGTCGGAAAAGCCGGTGAAGATTTTGGGGTTGCGGCGCAGCACGTCGAAGTCGATGTGGGGCAGGAGCCGGATGGTGTCGTCCCCGCCGATGGCGGTGAACACCGCCTTGATCTCAGGGTCCCGGAAGGCGTCCATCAAATCCTGGGCCCTGGCCTCCGGGTGGCGGTACAGGTAGTCCCTGCCCTTCAGGGCGTTGGGCATGGCCACGACCTGGAGGCCGTAGTCCCGCTCCAGCCGCTCTTTGGCCAGGTAGTATTTGTGGAGGAACTGCTCCTCCCCCAGCATTCCGCTGGACAGGGAGACGATGGCGATCTTGTCGCCGGGGCAAAGGCGTTGGGGCTTTAACATTTTATATCACCTCACATTTGATTTAGGGCGGCCGCCGCCACCGCCGCCATGGCGGGGCGGTCCAGGGGCCGGTCCAGGAAGTGCTCCAGGGCCAGCACCGCCTGGTTCACCAGCATGGGCAGACCGTTCATTCCCCGCAGCCCCCGGCCCTTGGCCTGAGCCAACAGCTCTGTCTCAGCGGGGTGGTAGATGGCGTCAAACACCGCCGCATTGGGGGGCAGAGCGTCCAGGAAGGAGAAGTCCTCAAACTGGCAGGGGCACCCGGCCATCCCCAGGTTGGTGCAGTTGACCAAAAGCTGGGACTTTGCGGCCAAACCGGACAGCGTATCCGCGTCAAACCCGGCGGGGGACAGCCGCCCCAGGGGGTCCTGGGCGCACAGGGCCTGGGTCCGGCTGAGGGTGCGGTTGCACACAAACACCCGCTCCGCCCCGGCGGCGGACAGGGCCAGGGCCACCGCCTTGGCCGCGCCCCCCGCCCCCAGCAGGGTGACGGTCAGCCGGTCGGGGTCCATGCTCAGGCCGTCCTTCAGCGCGGCCACCGCCCCGGCCCCGTCGGTGTTGAAGCCCATCCACCTCCCGTCCCGGAGGCAGACGGTGTTCACCGCCCCGATGGTCCGGGCGGCGGGGTCCACCTCGTCCAGCAGGGGAATCAGATCCTCCTTGTGGGGCATGGTGGCATTGAAGCCGGTAACGCCGTTTTCCCTGGCCCAGGCCAGGTACTGGGGCAGCTCCCCCCGGCGGACCACATGGGAGGTATATTCCACGTCCAGCCCCAGCGCCGCCAGCATGGCCCCCTGGATGACGGGGGATTTGGAGTGGAGTACCGGGTCTCCAATGATCTGCAAGCTCATGCCTTACCCTCCAAAAAGAAGTCCATGGCCATCAGGTAGCCGTCAAAGCCGTGGCCGTAGAGCTGGCCTACGCAGGCGGGGGCGGTGACGGACACCGCCCGGAAGGTCTCCCGCTGGTCGATGTGGCTGATGTGCACCTCGTAGGCGGGCACGTCCACCGCCTTGAGAGCGTCCAGAATGGCATAGCTGTAATGGGTGTAGGCCCCGGGGTTGAT
Source organism: uncultured Oscillospiraceae bacterium (assembly GCA_949935795.1). Taxonomy (GTDB): domain Bacteria; phylum Bacillota; class Clostridia; order Oscillospirales; family Oscillospiraceae; genus Enterenecus. The sequence goes on along the minus strand of CATLFX010000021.1, from coordinate 13,003 downwards.
GATAATGGCGTCATACACCCCGTCGGCGGCGTGGATCTGGTCGATGATGGCCCCCTCGTGGTTGGACTGGAAGCAGTGGGCTGTGGACCCATGGGCGGCGGCGTGGTCCTGGATGAGGGCGCACAGGGCCTGGTAGCTCTGGTCCCCGTAGATGCCCGGCTCCCGCCTGCCCAGCAGGTTCAGGTTGGGGCCGTTAATGATAAGAAATTTCATGGGTGGCACACCTCCGAAAAAATGTTAAAAATGAGGTCTGAAACAGCCTGGGGGCCCTCCCCGCAGGGGACGGTATGGTCCGCCCAGCGGCGGTAGACGGGCGCACGGTCCTGATACCGCCGGATGAAATCGGCCCGGCCCGCCTGGGCCAGGGGGCGGCCGGACACGTCTAGGCTGTCGTAGGTCTCCCCCGGGTCCCGGTCCAGCCAGAACACCAGGCCGTTCTCCTTGAGGTCGGAGATGGCCCCGTCCTGGAGGGGCAGGCCCCCGCCGCAGGCGACGACCAGCCCCCACCGTCCGGACAGCTCCCGGCACAGCTCCAGCTCCAGCGCACGGAAACGGGCCTCGCCGTCGGCGGCGAAGATGTCGGGGATGGTGCGGCCTGTCCGCTCTTCAATGAGAGCATCGGTGTCTGCCATGGGGCATTCAAGGCGCTGGGCCAGCAATCTGCCCACGGTGGTTTTCCCACATCCCATCATCCCAATGAGGATGATATTTTTGCCCATGAGATGGGCCTCCTTTCTGTTCCCTTCAGTCCAAATTAGAGGGGAACCAGCCCAGCACCCGGAACTCGCCTGTTGTCTGGGCCAGCTCGTGGAGGGCGTCGCCCACCGCCGGGTCGCCGGGGGCCCCGGTGAACTCCAGGAAAAACATGTACTGCCAGCTCCGTCCCGGCAGGGGCCGGGACTCCAGCTTCACCATGTTCAGCCCGTGAACCGCGAACACGGTGAGCACCTCGTGGAGGGACCCCGCTTGGTGGGGCAGGACGAACAGGGTGCTGATCTTGTCCGCGCCAGGGTGCAGCTCCAGCCGGGGGGACACCACCACGAACCGGGTGGTGTTCTGGGTGTTGTGGTTGATGGCATGGGCCAGGATCGTCAGCCCGTAGATTTCCGCCGCCCGGGCCGAGCAGATGGCCGCCTTTGTCAAGTCCCCACTCTGGGCCACCATCTGGGCGGATCCGGCGGTGTCCGCCTGGGGCACCTGCTTCCAATTGGGGTGGGCGTTCAGATACCGCTCACACTGAAACAGCCCCTGCTCGTGGGAGTACACGTGGGTGATCCCGTCCAGCGACGCGCCGGGCAGGGCCATGAGGCAGTGCTCCACCTTCACCGTGGTCTCGCCCACCATGTAGCACTCATACTGGGTGAGCAGATCGTAAATCTGCCGGATGGCCCCGGTGGAGCTGTTCTCGATGGGCAGCACGGCGTAGTCCGCCCGCCCCTCCCGCAGGGCTAAAAAGCAGTCCTCAAACTGCTCCAGCCCGGTGCTGCCCGCCTGGAGGCCGAAGAAGTCCAGCGCCGCCTGCTCGCTGTAGGCCCCCGGCACCCCCTGGTACACCACCTTGGGCGCTGAAACGGGCTGGCGGGCGCTGTTTTGGGCCTCCCGCCAGCGGAGGACGCCGGGGTTGTCCGCCCCCTGACCCATCAGGTCCCGCTGCTGCCGCCGGGACAGGGCCATGATGGTCTGATAAAGCGTGATGACGGCGGGGCGAAGCTCCTCCCCTGCCAGTGCCCCCTTGTTTTGGAGCACCTGCCGCTCCCGCTCCTGGTCCAGCACGGGAATGCCCTGGGACCGCTTATATTCCCCCACTTTGCGGGTCACGTCCATGCGCTGGCGGAACAGCTCTACCAGCTGGCGGTCGATGGCGTCGATGTCCTGGCGCAGATTTTGAAGCTCGTCCATCAGCGGTACCTCTCCTTCAGTTCAGCGTAGTGCTCCGCGTTGCGGCGCAGACCGGCGATCTCCTCCTCCGTCAGGGGGCGGACCACCTTGGCCGGATTGCCCAGCACCAGGGAGCCGTCGGGGGCGTCTATCTTCCCCGTCACCAGGGAGCCCGCCCCCACCATGCAGTTTTTGCCGATTTTGGCGAAATCCAGCAGGGTGGCCCCCATGCCCACAATGGTGTTGTCCCCCACCACCGCGCCGTGGACTACAGCCCCGTGGCCCACGGACACCCAGTCCCCCAGCACGGTGGCGTGCTTCTCCGAGTGGAGCACGCAGCAGTCCTGGACGTTACACCCCCGGCCCAGCACAATGGGCAGGCCGTCTCCCCGGAGAACGGCGTTGAACCACACGGAACACTCCGGGCCCAGGGTCACGTCCCCCACCACCGCCGCGCCGGGGAGAATAACCGCGTCCCCATCTGTTTGACGCATTGTTTTCAAATCCATGACAGATACCTCACAATATTCAAATTCCCATCAGCTCACAAGCCGCTAAAGCCGCCGCGGCCTCAATGACCGGCACCGCCCGGTGGACCACGCAGGGGTCGTGCCGCCCGGTGAGCTCCAGCACGGCGTTTTCGTGTTTGGCCAAGTCCACGGTGAACTGGGTCCGGGCGATGGAGGGGGTGGGCCGCAGGGTGACCTCGAACACCAGGGGCATGCCGTTGGTGATGCCTCCGTTGATCCCTCCGGCGCAGTTCTGCTCCCCCTTCACCGAGCCGTCGTCGTCCACATACAGCGGGTCGTTGGCCTCGGAGCCCCGCATGAGGGCAAAGGCCGTCCCCGCCCCAAAGGCTACCGCCTTCACCGCCGGGACGGCAAACAGGTACTGGGAGAAGATGCCCTCGGCGTTCTGGCCGAAGTCGGGGGCCCCAAGGCCGGGAGGCAGGCCGAACACCCCGCACTCGATGGAGCCGCCCACCGAGTCCTGGTCATTTTTGGCCTCCAGAATGGCGGCCCGCATCTCCTCGCCCCTCTCGTCGCTGAGAACAGGAAATTCCTTGTCCGCCGCGGCCCTCAAACTGTCCCAGTCCTCCAAAGCGTCGTCGTTAACGCCGTAAACGCTGGAAATGTGGGCCCCCACATGCACACCCTTCCGGGCCAGAATCTGCTTGGCCACCCCGCCGGCAAACACCAGCGGCGCGGTGAGCCGCCCGGAGAAGTGCCCGCCCCCCCGGTAGTCGTTGAACCCCTGGTAGCGCACGTGGGCGGCGTAGTCGGCGTGCCCGGGCCGGGCCAGGTCCTTGGTCCTGGCGTAATCCCCGGAGCGGACGTCCGTATTTTCAATGACGGCGCACAGGGGGGCCCCGGTGGTCCGCCCCTCAAACAGGCCGGAGAGAACGCGGGGCTTGTCCGCCTCCTTCCGGGCGGTGGACAGGGCGTTTTTCCCCGGGGCCCGGCGGCTGAGGTCGAAGCGGACGGCTTCCAGGTCCAGCTCCAGCCCGGCAGGGACGCCCTCCAGCACCACGCCGATGGCGGGGCCGTGGGACTCGCCGAAAATAGAGTATCTCAAAAAAATGCCTCCTTTTCTTCCTTTTTTCTTTGAAAAGAAAAAAGGAAGCGAAAAAAGAAACTTTTAGCTCGTTTCCGTTGCGGCGGTGTGTGTCAAAATGCTGCGTCGGCCACGAAACAGGAGCATATAAAAATTTAATAAATATTTTTATCGAATTCTTTGGTGGTCGTGTGAATACCTTTCGCTGACAATACACGGTCGTGGCGGTTTAAAAGTTCTTTTTGGTTCTTTTTCTTTCAAGAAAAAGAACGGTCTCAGCGTATCGTAATCCAGTACCGCTCCAGATCAACGTTCCGATCCGGCTCGTGGACGGTGTTCTCGTATACGCCGCCTGCCGACAGGATGGTGCGGCGGCTGCCCTCGTTGCTTACATTACAGGTTATGAGTACCCGGTCAAGCCCCAGCGTCTCCTTGCAGAAAAGCAGGGCCAGCCGAAGCTGCTCCTTGCCGTACCCCTTCCGGCGCTCGCCGGGCCGGACGGAATAGCCGATATTCCCGCCGAACTGTTCCAGATACTCGTTGAGAGAATGGCGCACGTCGATCATGCCCACCAGCTTCCCGTCAGACTCCCGCACGCTCAAAAACAGGGTTCCCTGCACCTTGCCCTCCGGGACGGTGGCAGGGTTGCTGATGGCCCGCACGTCGGCCAGCCATTCCGCCGGGTCCTCCACCCGCTTCAGGGTGCCGCAGCCGTCCATGGAGCTGTCCGCCTCATGGCACTCCTGGCGGTAGGCCCACACCTGGTCCAAGTATTCCTCCGAGGGGAGGATCAATTTGATTGTGTCCATGTTTTGCCTCCTCGTTGTTTGTGCAGGGGCGGATATCATCCGCCCGAATGGGATACGGCAACCTGATAACGTGGGCGGATGGTATCCGCCCCTACGGGTCCCGGCGGACCCGCCCTCCCAGCCGCTCATACTCCTCCCAGACATCGGGGTAGGACTTGGCCACACACTGGGCCCCTGTGATGGTGACCGGCTTTTCACACCGGGTGGCGGCAATGGCCGCCATCATGGCGATGCGGTGGTCATTGTAGCTGTCCACCTTTACACCGCCTGCCAGCCGCTCCTTTCCCCGGATCTCCAGGAAGTCGGGCCCCTCCTTCACATCCGCCCCCAGGGCGGACAGCACCGCCGTCACGGAGGCCAGCCGGTCGCTCTCCTTCATACGCAGGCGGGCGGCGTTTTCGATTCTCAGCATGCCGGCCATCAGCGCCCCCATAGCAGCCAGGGGGGGCACCAGGTCGGGATTCTGCGACACGCCGATGGAGACGGCGCACCCCCCGGACGGGTTGGGAAGCCGCTCCTTTTCCGTTGCCGTCCCCCAGATGGGGATGGTAACGCCCCCGGCCATGGGCTCGTTTTTCACCATCCGAACCCAGTCCAGAATCTCCCGGTCGCCCTGGGTCGAGCGCTGGTTCATCCCCGCCACCGTCACCGGATTCCCCAGCGCCTGGGCCGCGTACCAGAACGCCGCCTGGGACCAGTCCCCCTCCACGGTGAGGGAGCGGGGCTGGTACAGCTGCCCGCCGGGGATGTGCCAGCCGCCTGGCCGCGCCTCCACCCGCACGCCGAACTGTCCCAGCGCTTCCACCGTCATGTCCACATACCCCCGGCTCTCCAGGGGGGAGGCAAGAACGATTTCGCTGTCCCCCTCCAGCAGGGGCAGGGCATACAGCAGGCCCGTGACAAATTGGGAGGACACATCGCCGGGGAGCCGGTATGTCCCCGGCGTGAGCATTCCCGTGATGGTGAGCGCCCCATCCTTTGACTCGTGGAAAATTCCCTTTTCGTCAAAGAGATCAAAGTAGGGCCCCTGGGGCCGCTCCATCAGCCGCCCCCGGCCGGTGAAAATACCGCCCGCCCGCACCGCCAGAGCCACGGGGATCAGGAAGCGTAAAGTGGAACCGCTTTCCCCGCAGTCCAGCCGGGGATAGGCCATCCGCCGCAGGGGGGACATAGGATTTGCCCCCATCCCCCGGACGGTGACGGCGGAGCCCTCCCGGACAAATTCCGCGCCCAGGTTGTCCAGGCAGTCCAGGGTGGCCTGGATATCCTGAGAAAAGGCCACGTTTGAAATGACGCTCTCCCCCTCTGCCAGGGCGGCGGCGATGAGCAGGCGGTGAGCCTGGGACTTGGAGGGGGGCGGGGTAACGGTCCCGCTCAGCCTCGAGGGGGTAATAGTCACGCTCATGACAGCACCTCCAGCAGCGCCAGCAGGTCCCTCCGGGGCATTTTGCGGGGGACCGCATGGCCAATTTTGTCCAGCAGAATCAGGGTGATGTCCTCCCCCGCCCCCTTCTTGTCCAGGCCCACGGCGGCGGCGTAATCCTCCATAGAGCAGGTAATCTGGGTGGGCAGTCCCAAAGCGCCGCAGGTGTCCGAAATACGCCCGGGGATGTCCGGGGGCGTGACCCCCAGCCGCACCCCCAGCTTGGCGGCGGCGCACATGCCCGCCGCCACCGCCTGGCCGTGGGTCCACCGGGTATAGTGCCCCGCCAGCTCATAGGCGTGCCCCAGGGTGTGGCCAAAATTTAGAATCATCCGCAGGCCGGTGTCCAGCTCGTCCTCCATGACCACCTGGCGTTTAATATCACAGCAGGTATACAAAATGTGTTCGATATCCGCCGTCAGTTCCTCACGGGAGGGCCGGGCGGTGAGGAAATCAAAGAAACCAGCGTCCCAAATACAGCCATACTTGACCACCTCCGCCATGCCGTCGGCAAACGTACTGTCGCGCAGGGTGTCCAGGGTATCCGGGTCCATGAGCACCAGCCTGGGCTGGTAGAAGGCCCCGGCCAGATTTTTTCCATGCTTCAAATCTATGGCCACCTTCCCCCCCACGGAGGAGTCCACCTGGGCCAGCAGGGTGGTAGGGATCTGGACAAAGGCCACCCCCCGGAGGATAGTGGCGGCGGCGAAGCCCGCCAGATCTCCCACCACGCCGCCCCCCAGGGCGATCACGCCGTCGGTGCGGGTGAGGCCGAAGTCCATAAAGCCCTCCCAAAGTTCAGCCAACTGGCGGGGATTTTTACTTTCCTCCCCGGCCGGGACAATGAAAAAGCGGCAGTCAAATCCGGCGGCAGTCAAGCTTCCGGTCACAGCTTCGCTGTAAAGGGAGGCCACATTACTGTCGGTGACGACAGCCAGCCGGCGGGCCCTGGGAAGGACGGCCCGCACCCGCTCTCCGGTCTGGGCCAGCAGGCCCCGCTGGATCAAAATATCGTACTCACGGCCCGGCAGGGCCACGGTGAGGGTTTTCATGTTACACCAGCTTCTTTCCCATAAGATCAATCAGCGGATTCAGCTTGCCCATCAGGTGCCTGAATTTTTCAGGAGTGAGGGACTGGGCCCCGTCGCACTTGGCGCAGGGCGGGTCGTTGTGAACCTCCACCATGAGGCCGTCCGCCCCCACCGCCACGGCGGCCATGGCCAGGGGCGCCACCATCCAGTACATCCCGGCGGCGTGGGAGGGGTCCACCACGATGGGCAGGTGGCTCATCCGCCGGATGGCCGGGATGGCGGACAGGTCCAGGGTGTTGCGGGTGTAGGTCTCAAAGGTGCGCACACCCCGCTCGCACAAAATCACGTTCTCATTGCCCGCGGCCATGATATACTCCGCCGACATGATCCACTCCTCATAGGTGTTGGACAGCCCCCGCTTGAGCAGCACCGGCTTGGACAGCCGCCCCACCTCTTTGAGCAGGTCGAAGTTCTGCATGTTCCGGGCCCCGATCTGCACTAGGTCCACCTTCTCCTCGAACAGCTCGCAGTACCGGGGGGCCATGATCTCGGACACAATGGGCAGGCCGGCGGCGGCTTTCGCCTCCAGCAGCAGCTCCAGCCCGTCGGTGCCCATGCCCTGGAAGGAGTAGGGGGAGGTCCGGGGCTTGAAGGCCCCTCCCCGCAGCAGGGCGGCCCCCGCCTCCTTCACATCCCGGGCCACCCCCACAATCTGCTCCTCGCTCTCCACCGAGCAGGGCCCGGCGATGACGGTGAACTTGTCCCCGCCGCCGATGGGCACGCCGGACACATCCACCACCGTGTCCTCCGGGTGGAACTTCCGGTTGGCCTTCTTGTAGGGCTCCTGCACCCGCATGACCCGTTCCACGTCGTCATTCATGGTCAGCTTGCCCATGTCGATGTGGGCGGTGTCACCCACCAGCCCCAGAATGGAGCAGCCTACGCCGTTGGTGATCCCCACGGACACGCCGTGGTCCCGCTCCAGCTGGGCGGCGAGGGTCTGGATTTTCTCTTGGCTTACGCCGGGTTTCATCACGATTACCATATAAAAAACTCCTTTTTTCTCAAATATAAAGAGGCCCATGGTCCGCGTATACGCGGTCCATGAGCCTCCCAAAGCTGCAAATTCAGGCGGGGCCTGCCGCCCCCTCACTCACGCGCCGCGCTTAAACATGCCAAAATAGCCGGACACGGTAAATCGAGTCCAGCCACAGGGAAAGGTGAAGCTGTGGGCGTTGGAACGGATCATAGGAATCCCTCGCTGATTTTGGTTGGGGACCCATATCACAGGCGCGCAGCGCCGTTGTGATAGGAACTTGAGCTATTATATACTTTAACGGGGTAAAATGCAAGGCTTTTTTTGTCCTTGCAGGGGGAAGCTGATATAATTAGGTTAAATGCAGAGAAGGTTTTTTGACCTTTTTCTGCATTATTTTTTGCCTGAACGGGAGCAGAAACGGGAAAAGGGGTGATTATGGTGAGAACTTTGACGCTGGAGGACCGCTGGAAGATCGAATTGATGTGGTGGCGCAATGCTTCCCCGGTAAAGATTGCGGCAGAGCTGGAAATCGGTCAGTGTACGGTCTACGCGGAATTGAAGCGCGGACAGGAGACGGATGGGGCGAGTGACGTGGTGCTGGACGAAAACTTCCGCCCCGCGTACAGCGCCGAGCGGGGGGGAAACCGTGTATCAGCGGAACTTGCGGAATGTCAACGCCAAGCAGAAAATGTTGATTTTCGCCGAAATGGAATGTCATTTTTCGGCTGTCAGCATAGCGGTGTATACATCCCTCATACACCACTTCACTTGCCGGCTTGAAGCCCGTTAAGCTCTGATTTATCAGCTTATTTCAGGCTTGACGGGCGAAAACGGCAAGTATAATTATTCAAGAGCTGTACACCTTTACCCGCCATTTTTCGACATTTCCTGTTCGGCGAAAAACAACAAAGCCGCACCGGCGTTGACAACCCCGGCACCGTAAACCAATACCTTCATTCGCTGTTCCCTCCAGTCAGCCGGCGGCAGGTTCCCGGAAGCAGAAAGATAGCCAGGTTTTCTTTTGCCCCAAATGGGAGGAGGCATGAACAGCTCCCGCTGCCCATGCCTCCTCACCGCATTTTGTTGATTTGAACGTTTAGTGGCAGCCGCGGCAGTTCCCGCAGTCGCCATTGCAGCCGCCGGACTTACGGGACTTCCGCAGGGAACGGACGGCCAGAATCACAACAGCGGCCAGCACGGCAATCACAATGACATTTCCCAATACAGCAGGCATAATAGACCTCCTCGGCTGATTACTGCGCGGCGGCCACGGAGGTCAGCCGCCGGGACTGCTCCTCACCCTGATAGCCCTTGCGGCAGAGCAGATATAGGATACCGGCCAGGGCTGCCAAGGCCACGATGGTCCACAGGTTAAAGCTGACGATTCCGGCGATCAGTCCGCCGATCTGGTAGACGATGAGAGCGGCCGCATACGCAAACACGCACATATAGCCGATGGCAAAGGCGGTCCACTTGGCGTTGTTCATCTCCCGCTTGATGGCGCCCATAGCGGCGAAGCAGGGGGCGCACAGCAGGTTGAAGATCATAAAGCTGTAGGCGGTGATAGCGCCGAAGTCGGCCCCCACCAGGGCCCAAATCTCCTCGCCGTTTTCGCTGACTTCATCAACGAAGTGGTAAAGAGTCGCCAGGGTCCCCACCACATTCTCCTTGGCAATGAGGCCGGTGAAGGAGGCCACGGTGGCCTTCCAGGCCATATCGCCCGTCCAGCCCAGGGGGTAGAAAATCCAGGCGATGGCGTTGCCGATGGCGGCCAGCAGGGAGGAGTTGTTGTCCTCCACCGCTCCGAAGGCCCCGTCCGTGAAGCCGTAGCCCTGGAGGAACCAGAGGATGATGGTGGACAGCAGAATCACCGTTCCGGCCCGCTTAATGAAGGACCAGCCCCGCTCCCAGGTGGCCCGCAGGACGTTCCCGGCGGAGGGGGCGTGGTAGGCGGGCAGCTCCATGACAAAGGGGGCGGGCTCCCCGGCGAAGGCCTTGAACTTTTTCAGCATAATGCCGGAGACGACCACGGCGGCGATGCCGATGAAGAAAGCGGAAGTGGCCACCCAGGGGGAACCGCCGAACACCGCGCCGGCGAACAGGCCGATGATAGGCATTTTGGCCCCGCAGGGGATAAAGCCGGTAGTCATGATGGTCATTTTCCGGTCCCGGTCCTGCTCAATGGTCCGGGAGGCCATGATGCCGGGCACGCCGCAGCCGGTGGCCACCAGCATGGGGATAAAGCTCTTGCCGCTCAGCCCGAACCGGCGGAAGATGCGGTCCATGATGAAGGCGATCCGGGCCATGTAGCCGCAGTCCTCCAGAATGGCCAGCAGCAGGAAGAGCACCAGCATCTGGGGTACGAAGCCCAGCACCGCGCCCACACCGGCCACAATGCCGTCCTGAATCAGGCCGTACAGCCAGCCGCTGACGCCCAGAGAGGTCAGAATGCTGTCGAAGAAACCGGGGACGATTTCGCCGAACAGCACGTCGTTGGCCCAGTCGGTGCCCCAGGTGCCGATGGCAATCCCCCAGTCCTCGCCGGAACCGTCGAAGAGAGCCGCCGGGGAGGCGCCCATGGCGATGGAGTAGATCAGGAACATGACCACCGCAAAGATGGGCAGGGCCAGAATCCGGTTGGTGACGATCTGGTCGATCTTGTCGGAGACGGACAGGCTGTGCTTTGCCGCCTTTTTCTTCACGGCCTTGGTGACCACGGAATTGATGTAGGAGTACCGCTGATTGGTGATGATGCTCTCCGCGTCGTCGTCCAGCTCCTTCTCGCAGTCGGCGATGTGCTGCTCCAGATGGGCTTTCAGGTCGGGGGAGAGGCTCAGCTCCTCCAGGACCTTCTCATCCCGCTCAAAAATCTTGATGGCGTACCAGCGCAGGTAGCTGTCCGCCACCTTGCCCTGGATGGACTCCTCAATATGGGCGATGGCGTGTTCCATGCTGCCGGTGAACACGTGGGGCAGCTCCCCGGCCTGCTTCTCCTGGGCCAGGGCCACGGCCTTTTCAGCAGCGGCCGTGCCGCCCTCGCCCTTGAGGGCGCTCATCTCCACCACCTCACAGCCCAGGGCCTTGCCCAGCTTACCCAGGTCGATGGCGTCGCCGTTTTTCCGCACCAGGTCGATCATGTTCACTGCCACCACCACGGGCAGGCCCAGCTCAATGAGCTGGGTGGTGAGGTACAGGTTGCGCTCGATGTTGGTGCCGTCCACGATATTGAGGATGGCGTCGGGCTGCTCCTTCACCAGGTAGTCCCGGGCCACCACCTCCTCCAGAGTGTAGGGGGACAGGGAATAGATGCCGGGCAGGTCCTGAATGACCACGTCCTTATGGCCTTTCAGCCGGCCCTCCTTTTTCTCCACGGTGACCCCCGGCCAGTTGCCCACATACTGGCTGGAGCCGGTCAGGGCGTTGAACAGGGTGGTCTTGCCGCAGTTGGGATTGCCGGCCAGGGCAATTTTTAGGTCCATCTTAATTCTCTCCTTTCGGTTGTTAGCTTTAACTAACTTTGGCTCAGAAAAAGAGGAAAAACGAAGTTTTTCCCAAAAGTTTTTCTTTCGGTTCCTTTCTTTTTTCAAAAGAAAGGAACGTCCTACATGACCTCAATCATCTCCGCGTCACCTTTGCGGACGGACAGTTCATAGCCTCGGACGTTCAATTCCATCGGATCACCCAGGGGGGCCACCTTGCGGACGAAAATCTCCGTACCCTTGGTGATACCCATATCCATGATCCGGCGCTTCACCGGACCCTCCCCCCGGAGCCGCGCCACGGTGACGGTATCGCCCACCTTGGCGTCCTTCAGCGTTTTCACATTGCTCTCCTCCTTTATGTTTTCCTGTCACGCCTCGCCTGTTCGCGACGGCTCAGGCGTTTCTAAACCATAATCCTGTTTGCCATGGTTTTGTCCAGCGCGATCCGGCTGTCCTTCACCTGCACGATCAGGTTTCCCGCGATTTCGCTGACTACCGTCACATTGCTGTCCACCACAAAGCCCAGCTCCGCCAGGTGCTGGCGCACCTCGTCCTTGCCGGAAATCTTGCGGATCGTGACGGTCTCCCCTGACTTCGCCATTGTCAGCGGCATCATCTCTTCGCCTCCCTTTTCAACGGGTTAGCATCTTCTAACCTCAAGTCAGCATAAGTTTACTATCCCTAACTACAAATGTCAAGGCCCTGAAAAGAAAAACTTGCTTTCATAGTTAGAATCTGCTAACTCATGCACAGAAACCCTTGTACAGGGAGGGATTTTTGTGAATATCCACGAATCCGCTGAGGACTATCCGGGGGCGATCTTAAGGAACCTCTGAACAAATGCGTCTGCGGCGCTTTGCGGATCTTTTCCGCCACACCTTCGTTGTGATTTCTTGAAATAAACACAATTATTCCTGCGAAATCCCGCCTCGTTGTGGCGAAAAATCTCTCGCAAATCGCTCTTGCCGATTTATTCAGAGCTTCCTTAAAGCTGCGGGAAAGCCACGGCATGGTGCGCTCTATTGACGTGGTCCGGGAGCTGGGTTTTTCCAAGCCCAGCGTCAGCGTTGCCGTGAAGAACCTGCGGGAGATGGCTAAGATGGGATTGGTAAACACCTTTCCTATGGAAGCCGCTTTCCGGCCGCCATATACAGCGCGTACCATTCCTCCCGCGTCAGGGTCACATCGGACGCCTGCGCGATGTCTACGATACGCTGTTTGCTGGCACTGCCCACGATGGCCTGCATTTTCGCCGGGTGCCTGAGAATCCAGGCCACCGCGATGGCGCTGCTGGTGACATGATACTTTTCCGCCAGCTCATCAATCAGCCGTTTCAGGCTCCCGTCCACCGACTCCCCAATATGCTCTTTGGAAAAGTCGCAGCAGACACCGGGCCGGATGGCGCATTTCGTCTGAATCATCATTTTTTCCCGCAGAGCGGGGCCGGCAGCCTCCCTGAAGACGCGCTCGGCCTCCCCGCCGGCGTAGATGTCCGCGTGGTCGAAAAAGTTGATGTAGCCGTGTCGATCAGCTCCCTGACCGCCTGCTTCGTTCCGAGGCCGGTGATCCTCATGCACCCCAGCCCGATCTGGGGCGCCTCCAGCGCTCCGTTTCCCAGCTTGAGCTGCTTCATATTCTGTTCCTCCCCAGATAAAAATAGTTAGCCGTTTGCAAAACTCAAAAAGGCCAGGGAAATCAAGGCATTTGAGTTACAAAAACATCTGTCTTTCCTCCACCAGTGCAGTATAATTGAAGTAGTGAAACAGCAAAAACAGCGGTGGCGGAGG
>CATLFX010000020.1 GCA_949935795.1 uncultured Oscillospiraceae bacterium | reverse complement strand
CGGCGGGGCCGGAGTCCACCGGATCGGGCTGGATGGGCTGGGATTCCTCCGGCCCCGGCTCGGGCCGCTCCGGCACGTCCTCCGGCTTGATGACGATGCTTGTCCCGTCCGGGCTGTAGGCGAGTACGGCCCCCGCGGTATATCCGTCCTGCGCGGCCTGGTACTCCTCGCGGGTGGCCGTGTCATAGCCTGCGCCGCCGTTGGCGAGCCCGCGCTCGTCGTGGGGCTGCATGAAGTAGGCGGCATGGCCCTCGGACCAATCGCGGCGGAGCATATCAACGGCGCCCCAATCGCTCTCGCCCGGGCTGGGAGCGTCGTCGCAGAACTGGCCGACGCCGTCCTTCTGGGCGACGGAACCATAGTATGTCCTGTTATCCGAGTACCTGACCAACCCCTGGGCCTCCTCACGGATGCACCCGTACGTCTCCAGGTACAGCCGCCCGCCGGACTCCATCAGCGAGAGCCCGCCCCCGGTGCCCAGGGTGACGTAAGAGTTCATCAGGCAGCACATCCCATGGGATTCATACCGGTATATTGACATGAGGAATGAACCGGGCGTCGCTTTCGCGAAGTCGTCCACGGAAAGCACCAGCAGCTCCGGGTTCCCGTCCGCCTCGAAATCAAGGACCTCCGAATACAGCAGGCCCAGGGAGGCGCCGTCCGATACCGGCATCCTGTCCAGCATATTCTCGTAAAACTTCATGGAGGCCGGGGCGTCCGTCCCGGAAGTGTCCGAAGCGGCCTGCGTGGCCTCCGCCGGAGTGTCGCTCACCTGGGTCCCGTCCTGCGCGGGGGCCTTGCCGCAGGCGGCAAGGGAGAACAGGAGCGACAGGGCCAGCAGCAGGGCGGTACGGCGTATGGACAATCTATGTGTATTCTTCATAATTTCTCTCTCCATCTGTTTCTTTGTCCGATATTGTAATGCAACCCGGGCGGGATTTCAAGACGCCAACCGGCAAAATCCCCTCATTTATGGGCGCATTTTAGGAAAACCCCGCATTGTATCCGAGAGCCGCCACCCCCAAAAAAGACGGGACGGGCCGGAGGAACGCTCCTCCAGCCCGTTTCACCATGCCGGCAAAGGCGATATTGGATTCCAGTACGGCGCGAAATTACGCCTGGCAGGGGTTGCGCTCTTGCGCCAACAGCGCCAGCGCCCAATACAGGTAGTCGGCGCACTGGCCGCGCGGGTACAGATACTTGGCGGCGTCCAGCGCCTCCAGGAACACGCCGGGAAGTCCCCGGGCGGCGAGCGTGTCCTTGTACTCCGGTGACAGCCTGCCGTGGGATACCTGCCGCATGATCCGAAGGGCGTCGTCCCCGCCGACGCCATGCCGCACGCACAGGTCGTACACGTCCTCCCGCGTCCCGACCAGGCGGTCGAAACGGTCGGGCTGGTCCACGAGACGGTCCGCCTGGAACCGGATCTCCGGGGTGAGGCACAGCCCCATGATCTTCACCAGGTCGGAGAAAGTCTCCGGCTCCAGCCGGCGGGCAAGGTCCTGGAAGCCATCCAGGTCGCCCAGCACGGGGATACCGGCCACGTCGCCGTGGTACGCCCTGGCAACCAGACTCCCGTCGGAGAGTACGTCCCCGGCAGCCGGGACGCCCCCGGCCTGCCGCGCCTCCCATACGCGGTCCATCAGGGCGTGCGGGCACAGCCTGATGGCCGGGCATTCAGCGTCGGGATCGTACCCCGGGAGAAGCTCGCCCAGGTACGCCGTCATCTCCTCCATTAGCCCGCCCGCCACGTTCAGGGTGAATTGCGGCGCCCGCGTCCCGTCCAGGCCCAGGCAGCCCTCCCAGCGGAGGCCCAGCTCCATGGGATCGACGGCGGCGAGGCCGAGGAGGTACGACAGATACAGGTTGCCGGTGAGCCCTCGGAACCCCACGGGGCAGCCCCGGCTTTCAGAGAACTCCGCCAACTTGGCGGCGACGGCCAGGAGCGTCCCATGGCTATTGCCGAAGATATGCCGCTCCTCCGTGGCGATGCGGTCCTGGACGTCCGCGGGGACCGCCCCGCCGTGCCGCTTGTTCGCTATCTGCTTGATTTTGCCGCGCAGTTCCTGTTCCATCTGGCTGTCGCGGTACAGAAATGCTGACATTGGTTTCTATCCTCCTGTTCAAAGCGTGGTGCAGCATCGCCGGTCACTGTCCGGCCTTGAGCTGCCTCTTGTACCGATAATACGTGTTGCGGGAGATCCCGCAGAGCTTGATCACCTCCGGATCGTCCAGCGTCCCGTTGAAGTCCTTGGAGTGCTTCACGATGACGGCCTTGGCGGCGACGCTCTTCCGGGTGGTCAGCTTCGTGCCGGGGGCGAGGCCGTAGGTCTTTTCGATCCCGTGCTGGGCGGCCTCCAGTTTCGCGGCCCGCATCCCGTCCCGGACCCTCGTCTGGATGTCGAGACGCTCCTTCTCGGCCTGCTCGAAGGCGATGGCGATCTGCCTCCGGGCCAGGAGCATCAGGACTCGGTTGGTCGCCTCGATGTAAATATCCGCGATCTCGTTGCCCGTGGCCGGGATGCTGGCGGCGGCGGCCTGGCGGTAGCACTCCGTGTCGCAATGGGGCTCATTCAGGAAGACCAGGTTGATCCCCTTCTGGTACAGCTCCTCGTACAGGGCGGCGCCGTCCTCCGCGTCACGGCTCAGGCGGGACACGGAATCGAACACGACGGTGTCCCCCGGCTGCAGCCGCTTGTACAGCCGGTTCCACTCCGGCCGGTCCAGGGTGCTGCCGGTGAACTTGTCGCTGAAAAACTGGGCATTGGCGTAAGCCCCGCCGTTCGCCGACATGATATTCTCGATCTGCCGCTTCAGGCTCTGTTGCCGGGTGCTCACCCGGACGTATGCGTACAGCTTCATGATGGAATATCCCCTTCGTAGCCAAATAAGGTGTACTCAGATTGGCTACTTATATGATAGCACGGAACCAGGTACTTGTCAATAATTTGGGTACTATTCTAATATAGATTGTTTTGGTACTGGAAAGGGCGGCGCGTACCGTGGGGCCATGTTGCTGTATCCGATGGGACAGGCGAGGAATCGAAGGGCCGCTCCTGGTAACCCTGGAGCGGCCCGCTTTGTGCCATTCCCCCCGAAGCAGTAGGCGCCAATCATCAAAGCATACGGAAGTGCCGCAGGGCCGCCTCGATGGCGGCCTCTTTCTCAGGAGGGCACTGGGGCTGCTTCATGCTCTTGTTCTTCGGCTTGTTGAAGTTCTCGCCAACGGGCAGGCCGTGCTTACGCTTGACCTGGGAGATGTACAGGGACGACACCTTCAGGCCGTGGTGTTCCAGCACCCACTCCTTGATCTCGGGATATGTCGGATCAAGGGGAACCTCCATGTCCGGGGACGGCTCATAGTCCAGGTAGACATGTTCCTTGCTTTTCTCAAATTCCCTACCTAAGCAAACAACCGTCTCCACGTGAGCCGTCCTTGGGAAAAGGTCCACCGCCTCCGCGTGCAGGAGGACGTATCCCCCAGCAAAAAACCGCTTCACGTCCCGAGCCAGGGTGGCCGGGTCGCAGGACACGTATACCACCCGGTCCGGGGCCATACGGACGATGGCGTCCACCACCTCCGGGGCCAGCCCCTTCCGGGGCGGGTCCACCACCACCACATCAGGCCGAACACCCTCCTCTTCCAGTTGGACGGCCAAGTTGGCGGCATCGCCGCACTCAAACCGGGTTTTGTTCTCCAGGCCGTTCCGGCGGGCGTTTTCCTGTGCGTCGGCCACCGCCTGGGGCACCACCTCCACCCCGATGACCTGCTTCGCGTACTCCGCCAGCGTCAGGCTGATGGTCCCGATGCCGCAGTACAGCTCCACCACCGTCTCCCGCCCGGTGAGGGCGGCAAAATCCAGCGCCCGGCGGTAGAGCACCTCGGTCTGGGCCCTGTTCACCTGGAAGAAGGAGGGCACCGACAGCCGGAAGCTGCGGCCGCATAGGGTCTCCTCCAGCCAGTCCCGGCCCCAGAGGGTGTGAAAAGCATCCCCCAGAATCACGTTTGTCTTTTTCGTGTTCACCGACAGCACCACCCCCGCCAGCTTGGGCGCGGCCTGCCGGAGGGCCTCCACCAGCTCCTCCCCGTGGGGGAGCTTTCTTCCGTTGGCCACCAGACAACACAAAATTTCTCCGTCGGAATTGGTGCGCAGAAACAGGTGTCGGACCAGCCCACGGCCTGTCTTCTCATCGTAGGCGGGGACGGAAAACCGCTCCATCCACTCCTTGACGGCGGCCCGGCAGGCAGTGTCCGCCTCCGGCTGGAGCAAACAGTCCGCAATGTCCACCACCCGGTGGGTGCGGCCCTGATAGTATCCAATGGCTCCGGTCGAGACGGGAAACTGCACCTTGTTGCGATAACGCCGGGTATTTTCCGCCCCATGTATCACAGAAACCGCCAGGTCCGCGCCGCCAATGCGCCGCAGGGCGTCCTCCACCCGCCGCCGCTTGGCCTCCAGCTCCTCCTCATAGGCCATGTGCCGGAACTGACAGCCGCCGCACGCCCCGTAATAGGGGCAGTCCGGCTCCGCCCGCCGGGGCGAGGGCTCCAGCAGCTTTTCAATATGTCCCCAGGCGGCGTTGTGGCCGATGTGCTCGATCATCACTTCTGCCTGCTCTCCCCGGAGGGCCCCCTTGACAAACACCGCCATACCTTCAATCCGGGCCACCCCCTCGCCGCCGCTGGCATAGCCGTCAATCACAGCGGGGTATACCCTGCCCTCTTTCAACACTGAGTTTCCCCCCTTGCCTCTGCCTTGTGCAGTCTGTGGAGCTCCTTTTTCCGGCGGTTGGAAAAACGCTCCTCCTCGCTGTACACACAGCCGCAGTATTTCTGCATATAGAGCCCCAAAGCCCGGGCCTCCTCCTGGCCCTCCTTGAAGCGCGGTCGGAAGTCATAAGGGACGAATTCCACCCCGTATTTTTCCCCCATTTTCGCCCCCGTGGCACAGATCAGCTCCCGGTTTTGGTAGGGGGACACCAGGAGCGTGGTGGAAAAGCTCTCAAAGCCGTTTCCGGCGGCATATTGGGCGGTGCGCTCCATCCGGCAGGCGTAGCAGTAGCCGCAGCGGTGCTCGCAGTCCTGGGCCACGGCGGCGGTGAACTGGCGCAGGCCGTAGAAGTCCTCCTCCCGCAGGTCCAGGCCAATGTCCTGGGCATACTGCCGCAGGGTGTCCCGCCGGGCCTTGTACTCCAAAAAGGGGTGGATATTGGGGTTATACCAGAAGCCGGTGGGCTCCGTCCCCTCCTCCCGCAGCATTTTCACGCAGACCACGGAACAGGGCGCACAGCAGATGTGGAGCAGCAGGCTCATAAAAGCGCCTCCTTTTATCGTGAAGTGAGACAGCCAGGACCGGGCCAGTCCTGGCTGTTATGGCGTTCAGGGCAGAATATCTAGGCTGGAGAGAATTTTATACATTTGGGCGGCGGCCTCCTCCCGGAGAACGGGAGCGGACGGGACAATGTCTTGCAGGCCGGAATCGGTATACAGCATGGTTTCCTTGCCGTACAGCGCATCCTCCAGCCCCCAGGCCAACACGGCCACGTTGCTGCGGGCCCAGTCGGAGAAGGGGGCCAGGGCCAGCCGCATCCCCACAGGCAGCTGGGCGGCGGGGTCTTCCATCGCCTCGCCGTAGTCGTCCAGGGCAAAGTTGAGGAACCGGGCCATCCGGCCCATAATGGTGAGAAATTCCTCCTGGGTGAGGGCGCCCTCCGGGCTAAAGCGGCCGCCGCCCACCCCGTCCACCAGGCCCAGCTCCGCCATGGCATTCACACTGTCGGCGTACCAGGCGTCCGGGTCCACGTCGGAGAACCGGGAGGACCCGGCGGAGGTCACATTGAGCACACGGGCCAGCATGACGCACAGCTGGGCCCGGGTGAGCTTGTCCTTGGGGCTGAACCGGCCGGGGGCGGTGCCGTTGAGGAGCTGGTAAACGCCCATGGCGTTGATGGCCCCGGCGTAGGGGCTGTCCGCCACGTCGGTAAACCAGCGGCTCTCGTAGGACAGCCCCAGCTTCTCCGCCGCCTGGGCGGGGGTACAGGGGTCGAAATTGCCCCCGGCCACGCCCCCGTTGGAGAACACCATCACCTGGGGCGGCAGGGCGGACAGCAGCTGGGCCATCACGTCGTCCGGGGTGTCCGGATCGATGTAGAAGGGTTCGGTGCCGGGAATGACGCACAGATAAGAGGTTTCCGGGCTGCCTCCCACCAGGGCCTCGGCCACCGCCTGGGTGTAGCCGTCGTCCACCAGCAGGGTGGGAATGACCCCCACCCTGTCGGTGGTGGAGCCCCCGGCGGCGTAGAACCGGGCGGTGGTCACCTTCAGGCAGTCTCCGTCGAAATAGGCCGGATCGGAGGACTCATCCAGCACAGCCTGGGCCACCCCCTTGCCGTAGGTGCGGCTGCCCACGATGATGCCCCGCTCGGTGTCCCGCACCCCGGAGGCAAACAGCTCGGAGGCGGAGGCGCTCTCCCCGTTCACCAGCAGGATCATGGGCTTGTTGGTCAGCGCGGAGGAGCGGCGGGTATAGCCCACCACATGGCCGTTCTGGTCCTCAAAATAAAGGTACTGCCCCGCGCCGTTGACAGCGGCCAGCATCTCCACGGCGGAGTCCACATAGCCGCCCCCGTTGTCCCGCAGGTCCACCAGCCAGCAGCCCACCTGGCCGTCGTACTGCTTCAGCCCCTCGGCCAGCAGCTCGTCGGTGTCCTGGCCGAAGCTGTTGCAGTCCACGTAGCCCACGCCCCCCTCCAGCAGGGAGATCTGGGTGTTGGGAATGTACACCGCCCGGCGGGTGAGGGTGTAGTCCTGGCTTTTTCCGTCCCGGAGGACGGTGACCGTGACGCGGGTGCCCTCATCCCCCAGCAGG
Source organism: uncultured Oscillospiraceae bacterium (assembly GCA_949935795.1). Classification (GTDB taxonomy): domain Bacteria; phylum Bacillota; class Clostridia; order Oscillospirales; family Oscillospiraceae; genus Enterenecus. The sequence goes on along the minus strand of CATLFX010000020.1, from coordinate 37,342 downwards.
AGCTGGCGGTATTCCTGCCCGGCGGGGGCGCAGGAGGTCCCGTCCACCGCCACGATGAGGTCGCCGGGCTGGAGCCCGGCCTCCTCGGCGGAACCCCCCGGCAGCGCTTTCTGGATGAGGAAGCCCTCCTCGGTGTAGCTGACCTCCACGCCGATGCCCACCACGTCCACGGTGTCCTCCACCAGGTCCAGGAACAGGGCGTACTGCTCGGCGGTCATGTACTGGGTGTAGGGGTCTCCCAGCAGGCTGATGAGCTCATCCAGGGTCTGGGCCTGGTAGGCCTCGTCGGGGATATCGTAATAGAAATTATCCTCCAGCAGCTCCAGGGCCTGGGACACCGACAGGGCGGAGGCGGGAGCGGTCAGCAGGACCAGGGCCAGCGCCGCGGCGGCCATGCGGGACAGATATCTTTTCATAGCGGTTCTCCTTTTGTGCGTCCCGGGCCTTTTGTAAATTGACAAACAGGGCGGGGCATATTAAACTGATTATATCACACAACGACAGGAATAGGGTGAACAAAATATGACGGAGTTTTCAGAATTTTCCTTCCCCTCCAAGGACGGCGTCCACCAGTGCCGCGCGAGCCTGTGGACCCCTGAGGGCGCGCCCCGGGCGGTGGTGCAGATTGTCCACGGGGTGGCGGAGTACGCCGGGCGGTACGACCACTTTGCCCGGTATCTGGCGGACCACGGCTTTGTGGTGTGCGGCGAGGACCACCTGGGCCACGGCAAGACGGTAAACGACGGCAAATACGGCTATTTCGGCAAAAAGGACGGCTGGACCCTGGTGACCTCCGACGTGCGCCGCCTGCGGGTCCTGATGGGGGAAAAATATCCCGGGATTCCCTATTTTCTGCTGGGCCACTCCATGGGGTCCTTCCTGGCCCGGACCTACCTGTGCGCCTACCCCGGCACGGCGGACGGCTGCATTCTGTCCGGCACCGGCCAGGAAAAGCCCGCCCTGGTGGCGGCGGGCAAGGCGGTGGCCTCCGCCATCTGCGCCGTAAAGGGGCCGGAGACGGTGAGCGCTTTGGTGGACAAGCTGTCCCTGGGGGCCTACAACAAGCAGTTCGCCCCCAACCGCACCACGGCGGACTGGATCTGCCGGGACGAGTCGGTGGTGGACGCCTATTTAAAGGACCCCTTCTGCACCTTCAAGCCCACCGCTGGCATGTTCCGGGACATGATGGGGGGCTTGCAGTACATCTCCAGCGAGGAGGCCCTGTCCCGGATGGACCCGTCCACCCCGGTGTACCTGTTCTCCGGCGACAGGGACCCGGTGGGCTCCAACGGAGAGGGCGTCAAAAAGGTGTACGGCTTTTTCAAGGACCACGGCACCGCCGATTTGACCATGAAGCTCTACCCCGGCGGGCGGCACGAAATGCTCAACGAGATCAACAAGGGCGAGGTGTACGCCGACGTGCTGGCCTGGCTGGAAAAGCATATTTAAGCGGAAAAGAGCATTTGATTTGTTCCGTTTCTTGAAAGGAACAGAGAAGCGCTGAGCCGTTGCGAGCAGCGCGGATGGACCAGAGCGAGGACAAAAGCCCAAGGAGGGCCAAAGGCCCGAATGGGTTTTGTCCGAGTCGGAGGGAAGCCGCGCGTCGCGAGCAGGCGAAGCGTGACAAAAGGAACCGAAAAGAACTTTTCGTTCGCCGATGGGCAGGGTTGTATGGAGACAGATTTCCACCCGGCGGCAAACATCCTCAAACAGCGGCCCGGCGGGATTCCCCGCCGGGCTGTTTTGTCTATTCGGGAAACTGGACGTGGGCGTAGTAGTCCTCCTGAATGATGAGCTTGGAGTAGTTCACCTTGGCGGCCGCCAGACGGTGGACCCGTTTCACGTAATCCTCCTCATCCTCCAGCTCAACGCCCTCGTTGGGGGTGAAGGTCTTGGTGGAGCACTCGTAGGTCCCCGCGGCGGTGATCCAGGCGTTGCCCTGGCCCTTGTTGGCGAACACCACAAGAGGCATACAGTTGGAATACTGGTCCGCCTCGTAGTTTTCGGCGAAGATGTCCCGCCCGGAGTAGAGCCGGGAGTCGTAGTCCAGCCCGAACAGGTTGCAGATGGTGGGCACAATGTCGATGGTGGAGCAGGGGGTGTCCACCTCAATGGGCTCTTTGATGGACCCGGACCACATCAGCAGGGTGTTGCGGTAGCGGGAGGTGTCGCTCTCGGTGTCCGTGAAGCCCCGCAGCTCGTTGTAAAAATCTCCGTCGTCGGTCACCATCAGGTAGGGATAGTGGTCGGCGGCCATGACAATGAGGGTGTCGCCGGCGATGCCCGCCGCCTCCAGCTTGTCCACCAGGTGCTCCAGGGCCAGATCCAGCTCCATGTTGCAGGCCAGATACGCCTGGGATGTCTCGGAGAGATTGGGGTACTTGGCCTCCACCGCCTCCCGGTGCTTCGCGGACATATCGTTGCCGCCCCAGGAGTATTTTCCGTGTCCGCTCACCGTCATATAGTAGGCATGGAAGAGCGTTCCATTCTTGACGCAGTCATTGATATAGCCGTCCACCGTCTCCTCCATCATCTCCAGGTCGGACTCGGGCCAGTATTTTTTTGTGACGCTCTCCGTCATCTCCAGGCCGTTCCCGATGCCCTTATAGTCGTAGCCGAAATTGGAGAGGTACTGGTCCCGGTGGTAGTAGTCGTAGGTGTGGTCGTGGAACGCGGGGACGGCGTATCCCTGGGCGGCGAACAGCCTGGCCAGGGTGATGGGCATGGATTTCTCGGCGCTGAGAAGGGGCGCCCCGGTTTTGCCGCCGTTATACCAATTGGGGATGAGGCCGGTGGTGACGGCAAATTCTCCCCCGGTGGTGGACAGGGTCCAGTCGGGCTGGTAGAAGTTGTGGAACACGAAGCCCTCCTCCTGGGTCATGCGGTACAGGGTGGGGGTGAGCTCCTTGTCGATGGCGTAGGGGGAGAACCCCTCGGCGGTGAGGAGGATCAGGTTTTTGCCCTCAAACATGCCGGTGTACTGGTTTTTCTCCGAGGGGGTGAGGCTGCCGAAATACTGGTGCATGCTTTTCAGCGTCTCGTTGGTCTCCGCTTCCGCCATTCCCTCAAAGTCGATGTCCAGGGCGTTGGGTCCGGTGGGGACGGGCCGCCGGGAGGCGCCGGGGCTGGGGGCGGCGGAGGGGTCCGCGGAGGGCTGGGCGCTCCCGCCGGGGGCGGGGGTGTCCACCGGGTCGATGAACTCGTCCAGCGGAGGGGCCGGGGTGCCCGCCAGGTTATACTCCAGCTCCAGCCGTACGGAGGTAAGCAGGCCGAAGTGGGGGATGGCGGAGTTGGCGGCAAACTCATAGGTATAGTAGCTCTTCACCGGGCCCAGGATGGACAGCAGGTAGGCGGTGAGCTGGCAGGCCACCAGCACGGCGGCCAGGATGATCCGCACGGGCATTTCATTGCCCTCGTCGGAGACGACACTCTCCCGCAGGATGATAAACGCCGCCAGGGGCACGAAGGACAGCAGGATAAAGGGGATCATGCTCAAAACCACCGATACCACCGTGGAACTGAAGTCCCCGGCCACGTCGCCCGCCATATCGCCCATGAAGGTGACGCCGTAGTAGAGGTTGAAGGTGGCCCGGCACCCCCGCTCCACGCAGAACAGCACCGTGCCCAGCCCCAGCAGCACCCCGCCCGCGATACGGGCCGGAGTCTTCCAGGGCAGCAGGTCCAGGATCAGGCCGACGGCCAGCCCGGCGGCGATGGAGAACAGCGCGATGCGCAGCAGGGCCAGGTCGAAGAAGGGGGTGCTCCGGTCAAAGGCCCGGAGGAGCAGCTCGTGGTAGAGGACGGCGGCGGGGAAAAACAGGACGGACAGCGCCGGTCCCCCCAGCTTCCGCCGTCCCGTATAGCCGGAATAGCGTCGATTCATCATGGGTCACTTCCTATGGTATATGAGGGCGGAACAGGGGCCTTTCCGCCCCCTCGGCCCGTTTTTCAGATGTCACCCATCATACCATAGGAGGGGAAAAAATGCAATGTCCGCGTCAAAATTTAAAGAATTCGCAAGAGATGGCGCAAAACGCCAAAAACCCACCCCGCCGGGCGCGGCCCGGGAGGCGGGTCTTTTTCACTTCAGCAGTCCCTGGATCAAAATCACCAGGATCAGCACCGGGAGCACAAACTGGAAGTAGGGCTTCAGCGCCCGGGGCATTTTGACGCCCTTTCCGGCGTTGGCCTCGGCCAGGTACTTGTCGAAGCCCCAGCCCCACTTAGTGACGCAGAACAGCAGGTACACCAAAGAGCCCAGGGGGAGGAGCAGGTTGGACACCAAAAAGTCCTCGATGTCCAGCACCTGGCCCACCCCGCCGTTGGGCAGGGCGGCCTCAAAATACCAAAGGTTGTAGCCCAGCACACAGGGCATGCTGGCCAGGAGCACAAAGACCCCGTTCACCAGCGCCGCCTTTTTCCGGCTCCAGCCGAAGTTGTCGATGCACCCGGCCAGCAGGTTCTCAAACACGGCGATGACGGTGGAGAAGCTGGCGAAGGTCATGAACAGGAAGAACAGGGACCCCCACAGCCGCCCTCCGGCCATGCCGGTGAACACCTTGGGCAGGGTGATAAAGATGAGGGAGGGCCCCGCGTCCGGCGTCACCCCGAAGGAGAAGCAGGCGGGGAAGATGATGAGGCCGCTCATGAGGGCCACGAAGGTATCCAGCCCGCAGATCCGGGCGGCCTCCCCGGCCAGGGTGTTGTCCCGGCTCATGTAGCTGCCGAAGATCTCCATGGCGGCAATGCCCAGGCTCAGGGTGAAAAACGCCTGGTTCATGGCGGCGGTGGCCACCTTGCCCAGACCCTGCTCCGCCGCCCGGCCGAAGTCGGGCAGGAGGTAGAACTTCACGCCCTCCCCCGCGCCGGGGAGGGTGAGGCTGTGGACGGCCAGCACCACGATGAGGCCCAGCAGGCCCAGCATCATCCACTTGGTCACCCGCTCCAGCCCCCCCTGGAGGCCCAGGGAGCACACCAGGAAGCCCGCCAGCACTGTGACGGCCATCCACACCGTCATCTCGGCGGGGTTGGCCCGCATGGCGGAAAACACCCCGTCCACCGCCTCGTTGGGCAGACCGGCGAAGGCCCCTCCGGCGAATTTGAAGAAGTAGCCCAGCATCCAACCGGACACGGTGGTGTAGTACATCATCAGCAGGTAGCAGCCGATCATGCAGAACCAGCCGTGGATGTGCCACTTGGAACCCGCCGGCTCCAGGGCCTGGTATCCCAGCACCGCGCTTTTGCGGCTGGCCCGGCCCACCGCCAGCTCCATGGTCAGCACGGGTATGCCCATAATCACCAGAAACAGCAGGTAGAACAGCACGAACACCCCGCCGCCGTTCTCACCGGTGACGTAGGGGAATTTCCACACGTTGCCGATGCCGATGGCGCATCCGGCGCTCACCAGCAGGAAGCCCAGCCGGGAGCGGAAATTTTCTCGCTTCATCTCTTTTTCTCCTTAAAACAATAACGTTCAGTTGGGCCGGTTCCCGGTCCAGGGGGCCTCGAAGATGATAGGCGCGCCCTTGACGCTCACCATGCCCTCGTAGACCTCCACCTCATGGCCGTTTTCGTCCAGCAGGTTGGGGTAGAAGCCGTCCGGGGCCTCCACCCGCGCCAGGGAAGCGTTCCCCTTGACGCTGAACAGGCCCGCCAGCTGGCAGTCCCCCCTGCGGTGGGAGGCGTACAAAATGTCGCCGGGCAGTGCCTTCACCTCATACCGGCTGTCGGTGAGGATGGGGTTTTGCTTCAGCTTCGCCAGAGTCCGCAGCAGCTTGGTCACGCCCTCGTTGATGTGCCAGGCGACCTCGTCCTTGTCGAACAGGCTGGGCCGGTGGGTACACTCCGCCTCCTGCCCGGCGTAGAGCAGGGTCATGCCCTTCTGGAAGTAGAGGAAGGCCGTCCAGCTCATCAGGGCCATTCCCTCCGGGATGACGAACGCCGCCCGGGCCCGGTCGTGGTTCTCCAAAAAGCGCAGCTTCACAAAATTGCCGGGGTAGATGGACTCCTGGGCGTTCACCGCCTGGGCGTACCGCTCCAGGGGGGCCTTCCCCTCCAGATAGTCCTGGAACACCTGGAAAATGTCGTAGTCGTAGCAGATGTCGAAGGCCTGGTAGCACTCCGAGTCGGACAGCACAGACAGGCCGTCCGCCCGGCACTCCCGGATCATGGAGGGCTCCACCGACTCGGCCAGCCAGAGGCAGCCGGGGCGGACCTTCTCCACCTCCTCCCGGGCCTTGAGCCAGAACTCCAGGGGCACCAGGGGGGCCACGTCGCAGCGGAAGCCGTCCACCATGGACGCCCAGTATTTCAGCGTCTCGATCTGGTAGTCCCACAGCCCCGGCTGGGAGTAGTCCAGGTCGATGACATCCCACCAGTCCCCGATCCGGTTGCCGAAGCCGCCGTCCGGCTTGTGATAGAACCACTCGGGATGGTTCCGGGCCAGCCAGGAGTCGGGGGCGGTGTGGTTGTACACCACGTCGATGACGCACTTCATCCCCAACTTGTGGATATCGTCCGCCAGCCGCCGGAAGTCCTCCAGGGTGCCGTACTCCGGGTTCACCGCCCGGTAGTCCCGGATGGCGTAGGGACAGCCCAGGCTCCCCTTGCGGTTGACCTCCCCAATGGGGTGGATGGGCATGAGCCAGATGATGTCCACGCCCAATTTCCTGATGCGCTCCAGGTCCCGGCGCACCCCCTCAAAGGTGCCCTCCGCGGTGTGATTGCGGACATAAACGGAATACATCACCTGATTCCGATAGGTTTTACTGGTATTTCTCGCCATAATAATCCCCTCCCCGGCGGGATACCCGCCAAAAATCACATACTAAAATACCACATCCCCCCGCCGCTGGCAACCTTTTTTTCACAAAAAGCCGGAGGGAAAGGCAGGAGCGCCCGCCGCGGCGCGGCGGGCGCTCTTGCGAAAATACGAATCATACGTGCCAACAATTCCATTCTTTCACCCCGTTCAGTTACGCCCCCAGCACCTTGACCGCGTTCTCCTCGGCAAACTGCTTGCTGTACAGGTCATGGTAGTAGCCGTGGGCCCGCAGAAGGGACTGGTGGGTGCCCTGCTCCACAATTTTTCCGTCCCGGACCACCAGGATCATGTCCGCCTTGCGGATGGTGGACAGCCGGTGGGCGATGAGGAAGGAGGTGCGGTCCCGCAGGAGGTGGTCGATGGCGCTCTGAATATACTGCTCGGTCTGGGTGTCGATGGAGGAGGTGGCCTCGTCCAGTACGAAGATGCGGGGGTCGGCCAGCACCGCCCGGGCAAAGGAGATCAGCTGCTTCTCGCCGGTGGACAGGCGGTCGCCCTCCTCGCCCACGTCGCTGTCCCAGCCCTGGTCCAGCTTGGCCACCACCTGGTCCACCGACACGGCCTTGGCCGCCGCCTCGATCTCGGCGTCGGTGGCGTCCAGCCGCCCGTAGCGGATGTTCTCCCGGATGGAGCCGGAGAACAGGTGGGGGCTTTGCAGCACATAGCCGATGTTGGAGTGAAGCCAAAGCTGGCTGCGCTCCCGGTAGTCCCGGCCGTCGATGAGGATCTGGCCCTCCGTGGGCTCGAAAAACCGGCAGGCCAAGTTGACCAGGGTGGATTTACCCGCCCCCGTCTCCCCCACGATGGCCACGGTGGCCCCGGCGGGGATCTTCAAATTGAAGTGCTCCAGCACGTTGTCCCCGCCGTCAGGGTAGCGGAAGGTCACATCCTTGAATTCGATCTCACCCGCCAGCGGCTCCCAGTTCTCCCGCTTGGGGGAGAATGCGTCGCCGTACTTCTCAATGACCTCGGGGGCGTCGGTGACCTGGGGTGTCTCGTCCAGCAGGCCGGTGACCCGCTCGATGGACGCCTGGACGGCGATGAACTCCGCCAGATTGTTGGCCATCCGCTGAAGGGGCTCAAAGATGTTCATGGCGTAGGTGATGAAGGCGGACAGGGTGGCGATCTCCATCACCTGCTCCTTCACCAGCCAGCCCCCCCGCAGCAGCACAATGGCCACCGTCAGGGTGGAGAAGAAAAGGGTCACGGGGATATACACCGCGTTGAGCCGGGCCGCCCGGACGGCGGAGCGGTTCATGCTCCCTGTCAAATCCTTGAAATTTCGGATGCTCTGGTCCTCAATCACCAGGGTTTTGGCGGTTTTCGCCCCGGTGATGCCCTCGTTAAAGGCCCCGGTGATTTTGGAGTTGATTTTCCGCACCTTCCGATTCCAGTCCAAAATGCGGGGCTGGAAATACACGGTGAGCGCCGCCACAAAGGGCGCCACCAGCATCACGACCAGCGCCAGCTGCCAGTCCAGGGCGAACATGATGGCAAAGGAGCTCACCACATAGATGATCTCGTCCACCATGTCGTTCAGCCCCCAGGCCAGATTGCCGGCGATGCGGTTGGTGTCGTTGGTGATCCGGGTGAGCAGATAGCCCACCGGGGTGACGTTGTAGAAGGACAGGGACAGGGTCTGCAAATGCTGGAACAAATCCCGGCGCAGGTCCCGGCCCAGGTACATCTCAATGTGCATGGTCTGCCGGGTGGCGGCGATGACCAGAACGCTCTCCGCCAGAATGGCGGCCAAATAGGCCGCGGCGAAGGGGACCAGCCCCTCCAGGGTCCCCGCCTGAATGAAATGGGCCACGGCGTACAGCTGGAACAGGGGCAGGGCCGCGTCCAGCAGGTCGGTAAAGCCGGTGAACACGACCATCTTCAGGTAGCGCCCCTTGAACCGGGCCAGGATGGGAAACAGCCGCTTCCAGATGGACCAGTCAAAGGCCTGGGTATATTCTTTTTCGTCAAAGGCGGCCATTACGCCTCCCCTCCCTTCTCCACCAGAGCGCGGTCGTCGCTGCTCATCTGGATGTCATAAATCTCCTTGTATATGCCCGGACGGGCAATCAGCTCGGCATGGGTGCCCATGTCCGCCACCCGGCCCTTGTCCAGTACCAGAATGCGGTCGGCCTGCATCAGGGTGGTCACCCGGTGGGAGATGAGGATCACGGTGGCCTGGGACATTCTCTCCTTCAGCGCGGCGCGGATTTTTGTGTCGGTCTCCGCGTCCACGGCGGACAGGGAGTCGTCAAACACCATCACCGGGGCGTTTTGCAGCAGCATCCGGGCGATGGCCACCCGCTGCTTCTGCCCGCCGGACAGGGTGACCCCCCGCTCGCCCACCACCGTCTCGTAACCCTGGGGCAGGTCCGCGATGGCCTCGTCCACGCAGGCAATCTCCGCGCATTTGCGCAGCTCCTCGTCCGAGGCATCCGGCCGGGTGGCGGCGATGTTCTCCCGGATGGTCTGGGAGAACAGGAAGGGCTCCTGGAGCACCAGGCCCACCTGGCGGCGCAGGTCCTCCCGGCTGATGTCCCGGATGTCCACCCCGCCGATGGTCACCCGCCCCTGGCCCTCCTCCAGGTCGTAGAGCCGGTCCAGCAGGTGGACCAGGGTGGACTTGCCCGACCCGGTGCCCCCCAGCACGGCGAAGGTGGACCCCCAGGGGATGGTGAAGGACACGTCCCGGAGGACCTCCTGGCCCTCGTAGCCGAAGGTGACGCGGTCGAACACGATGTCGCCGCTGAGCTTGACGCTCTTGGCCTCGGGATGGTCGGGCTCCTCCTCCGCCCTGAGGATCTGGCCCACCCGGTCCATGGACACCCCGGCCTTGCTCATCTCGGACAGCACACGGCCCAGGGAGCGCACCGGCCAGGCCATGGTGCTGTTGTAGATGACGAAGGCCTGGAAATCACCCAGGGTGATATCGCCATTCACCGCCGCCATTGACCCGGCCACCACCACCGCCATGATCTGGAGGCAGACCAGCAGCACACCGGAGGCCCAGTACACACTGAGCACCTTGCCCAGCTCCACCCACAGGGCGGAAAATCGGTCGTTTTTCTGGGCGAAGCGGTCGATCTCAAACCGCTCCCGGCCGAAGGCCCGGACCACCCGGACCCCGGTGAGGTTCTCCTGGGCGCAGGTGGTCAGCTCCCCCTCCGCCTCGTCGGCCACCTGGAACCGGGCGGAGATCTTGCCGTAGAACACCCCGGAGGCCAGCCCCGTGACGGGGATAAAGGCCAGGGGAATCAGGGCCAGCCGCCAGTTCATCACCAGCATGATGCCGGTGTACAGCACGATGAGAAATCCAGTGCGCAACACCTCTACCATCTGGTTGCAGACAAAGGTACGGATGACCTCCACGTCGGAGGTGCACCGCTGGATGATGTCGCCGGTGGCGTGGGCGGTGTGCCACTGGAAGCTCAGCCGCTGGATGTGGCCGTACAGGCTGTCCCGGAGCTTTTTCACGAAGCCCTCGGAGCCCTTGGCCATGTTGACCCGCATTCCAAAGATGCACACGCCCCGGACGGCGGCGATCAGCACCACCGCCCCCGCGGCCATCCACAGGGCAGCCCAGGGGTCCGCCCGCAGCCGGTCCAGGGGCAGCAGGGCCTGGAGGAAGCCGGGCAGGCCGGGCTCCTTGCTCCCCAGCACTGAATCCACCGTCACGCTGATGACCTGAGGGATGACGGCGTTGCAGGCGGTGTTCATCCAGGCCAGGATCAGCGCCCCGGCAAAATAGCCCCAATTCCCCCGAAGCTGGTCCAGAATCATGGCGGTCTTCTCTTTCGGGGTCAATTTCATCTGTGATTCCATATGCTCTCCTTCCTAAAACAGACGCAAAAAAAGCTTCCCTCTGGAAGACAGAGGGAAGCGGCATACCAAAATAACAGGAAGAGAGTGCTATCCCATCCCGCAGGCGCGCAAAAATCCCAACTGTCCCCTGTGACAATTCACAGCGGCCTTAAATCCAGCCTCATATACAAATCCAAACCTGATATTCAGCATCCTGCGCGCCTCCTTTCATTTATAAATGACAGCGTAGCCCAGTATATTCCTTCCCTGGGCCCTTGTCAACCCCTTTTTTGTCCGGTGCTGGGATTTTTTCGCATAAAACAGGGGCGGGCATGGGCCCGCCCCTGTCAAATTCTTGGGGAAACAGCTCAGAGCCTGCCTGGGCAGCCTCTTACATGATCTTGCGGAACAGCTCCTTGAAGTCCTCCACGGAGGCGGCCTTGGGGTTGCCGGGGGCACAGGCGTCGGCGGCGGCGGACTGGGCCAGGAACTCCAGGTCCTCCTCCTTCATGGCCTCCAGCTTGGTGGGGATGCCCACGTCCACGGACAGCTGGCGCACCGCGTCGATGGCGGCCTTGCGGTAGGCGGCCTGGTCCATGCCGGCAGTGTCCACACCCATGGCCTCGGCGATGTGCTTGAACTTGTCGCCGGTGGCATCCTGATTGTACTCCATCACGATGGGGAGCATCATGGCGCAGGCCACGCCGTGGGGGGTGTCATACACCGCGCCCAGGGTGTGGGCCATGGAGTGGGCGATGCCCAGGCCCACGTTGGAGAAGGCCATGCCGGTGACGAACTGGCCCAGGGCCATTCCCTCACGGCCCTCGGGGTCGTTCTCCACCGCCTTGCGCAGGTTGGCGGAGATCAGCTTGATGGCCTCCAGGTTCAGGCAGTCGGCCAGCTCCCAGGCCGCGGCGGTGGTGTAGCCCTCGATGGCGTGGGTCAGGGCGTCCATGCCGGTGGCGGCGGTGAGGCCCTTGGGCATGGTGGACATCATGTCCGGGTCCACGATGGCGATGTCAGGGATGTCGTTCACATCCACGCAGACGAACTTGCGCTTCTTCTCCACGTCGGTGATGACGTAGTTGATGGTGGCCTCAGCGGCGGTGCCGGCGGTGGTGGGGACGGCGATGGTGTACACGGTGCGGTTCTTGGTGGGGGCCACGCCCTCCAGGGAGCGCACGTCGGCGAACTCGGGGTTGTTGATGATGATGCCGATGGCCTTGCCGGTGTCCATGGAGGAACCGCCGCCGATGGTAATCATGTAGTCCGCGCCGGACTTCTTGTAGGCCTCCACCCCGGACTTCACGTTCTCGATGGTGGGGTTGGGCTTGATGTCGGAGTAGACCTCATAGGCCATGCCGTTGGCATCCAGCAGGTCGGTGACCTTCTTGGTGATGCCGAACTTCACCAGGTCGGGGTCGGAGGCGATGAACGCCTTCTTCACGCCCTTGGCGGTGACGAGGCCGGGGATCTCCTGGATAGCGCCCTTGCCGTGGTAGGAAATGGTGTTGAGTACGAAACGATTGACAGCCATTGGAATCTACCTCCTATAATTGTCCTGTGAATTTCCTGGTTTTGGGACCTTATTTTTATCATACCTTTTTCCCGCCCCAGCGTCAAGGCTCGGACAGGGTAAATTTTGGTGGTCTAGGTGTTTCTTTCCACCATTTCGGCCTGAAATTTCACAAAAACGCCAAAACTCTCCCTCCCCCATTGACAATAAAAATAGGTTCCTCTATAATGATACGTTACTGTGAACAGGAAGAGAAAACGTGCGCAAGGTGCGCCTTGCAGGCAAAAAAGGAGGAACTTTTTCGTGGAACAGCCCGAAGGCGAAAACAAAATGGGCGTTATGCCGGTGAATCCGCTGCTGCTGAACATGGCCATCCCCATCATGATCTCCATGCTGGTCCAGGCCCTTTACAACGTGGTGGACAGCTATTTCGTGTCCCAGATCAGCCAGGACGCGCTGAACGCGGTGTCCCTGGCCTTCCCGGTGCAGAACCTGATGATCGCCGTCAGCGTGGGCACCGGCGTGGGCGTCAACGCCCTGCTGGCCCGGAGCCTGGGCCAGGGCGACCGGGAAAAGGTGAACCGCTCGGCGGTAAACGGCATCTTCCTGGCGGCGGCGAGCTGCCTGGTGTTTGTGGCGCTGGGCCTCACCTGCTCCCGGCTGTTCTACACCGTCCAGACCGACATACCCGGCATTGTGGACTACGGCGAGGACTATCTCACCATCGTGTGCGGGGTGAGCATGGGCCTGTTCGGGGCGGTGACCATGGAGCGGCTGCTCCAGGCCACCGGGCGCACCTTCTACACCATGATCGCCCAGGCGGCGGGGGCGCTGACCAACATCATTCTGGACCCCATCCTCATCTTCGGCCTGGGCCCCTTTCCCCGGATGGAGGTGGCGGGGGCCGCCCTGGCCACCGTCATCGGCCAGTTTCTGGGCTGCGGCGTATCCATCTTCTTCAACACCACCCGCAACCCGGACATCACCATGTCCTTCAAGGGCTTCCGCCCCCACGGCCCCACCATCCGGGAGATCTACTCCGTGGGCCTGCCCTCCATCGTCATGCAGTCCATCGGCTCGGTGATGGTGTTCGGCATGAACCAGATCCTCATCGCCTTCACCGACACGGCCACGGCGGTATTCGGGGTATACTTCAAGCTCCAGTCCTTTTTCTTCATGCCGGTGTTTGGCCTGTGTAACGGCATGGTGCCCATCGTGGCCTACAACTACGGCGCACGCAAGCCGGACCGTATCATCAAGACCATCAAGCTCAGCGTCATCTACGCCACCGCCCTCATGGTCATCGGCTTCGCCGTGTTCCAGCTGTTCCCCGTCCCCCTGCTGGACATGTTCCGGTCGGAGGAGGACATGGCCGGCGACCTGATCGCCATCGGCGTACCCGCCCTGCGCATCATCTCCTTCAGCTGGCTGCTGGCCGGCTTCGGCATCGTGTCCGGGTCGGTGTTCCAGGCCCTGGACCACGGCGTGCTCAGCCTCACCACCTCGCTGGTGCGCCAGCTCATCGTCCTGCTGCCGGTGGCCTTTCTCCTGTCCCGGCTGTTCCAGAACCTGGACGTGGTGTGGCTGGCCTTCCCCATCGCCGAACTGTTCTCCTGCGCCCTGTGCGCCGTCTTCATGGGCCGGGTATACCGGCGGGACATCCTGCCCCTGCGGGAGGGGGCGGCGGACTGAGCCGAATCTTCACAATTTTCCCCAACTGCCCATTGACAGCGGCGGACCACGTGCTATAATAGTGCCGTACAAGTGAATAACCCTTATCAAGAGTGGCGGAGGGACCGGCCCGATGAAACCACGGCAACCTGCATTGCAAGGTGCCAAGTCCGGCGGAAACGCAAGATGAGGAGAGAACTGAACCATCCTGCCCCCGCCGAGTTCCGGCGGGGGCTTTTTCAGCCTCTTCCCCAAAGAAAGGAGAAATTTTTATGGCAAAGCGTTTGTTTACCTCTGAATCGGTGACCGAGGGCCACCCCGACAAGGTGTGCGACCAGATCTCCGACGCCATTCTGGACGCCATCATTGAGAAGGACCCCATGGCCCGGGTGGCCTGCGAGACCACCGTGTCCACCGGCCTGGTCCACATCATGGGGGAGATCACCACCTCCTGCTATGTGGATATCCCCAAGATCGCCCGCCAGGTCATCCGGGACATCGGCTATGACCGGGCCAAGTACGGCTTCGACAGCGACAGCTGCGCCGTCATCTCCAACATCGACGAGCAGTCCCCCGACATCGCCCTGGGGGTGGACAAGGCCCTGGAGGCCAAGGAGGGCCAGTTTGACGACGGCCTGGACAACGGCGCGGGAGACCAGGGCATGATGTTCGGCTACGCCTGCACCGAGACCCCGGAGCTGATGCCCCTGGCCATCTCCCTGGCCCACAAGCTGGCCCAGCGGCTGTCCCAGGTTCGCAAGGACAAGCTGGTGGACTACCTCCGGCCCGACGGCAAAAGCCAGGTCACCGTGGAGTACGACGAAAACGGCAGGCCCCTCCGGGTGGACACGGTGGTGCTGTCCACCCAGCACGCCCCCGAGGCGTCCCTGGAACAGATCCGGGCCGACATGATCGAGCTGGTCATCAAGCCCACCATCCCGGCGGAGCTCTTTGACGAGAACACCCGCATTTTGGTCAACCCCACCGGCCGCTTCGTGGTGGGCGGCCCCCAGGGGGACTCCGGCCTCACCGGGCGGAAGATCATCGTGGACACCTACGGCGGCACCGCCCCCCACGGCGGCGGCGCTTTCTCCGGCAAGGACCCCACCAAGGTGGACCGCTCCGCCGCCTACGCCGCCCGCTGGGTGGCCAAGAACATCGTGGCCGCCGGGCTTGCCGGCCGCTGCCAGGTGCAGCTGGCCTACGCCATCGGGGTGGCCCGGCCCGTGTCCGTCCGTATTGACACCTTCGGCACCGGCACCGTCTCCGACGCCGCCCTGGAGGAGGCCGTGGACAAAGTGTTCGACCTGCGCCCCGCCGCCATCATCAAACGGCTGGACCTGCGTCGCCCCATCTACCGCCAGACCGCCGCCTACGGCCACTTCGGCCGTCCGGAGCTGGATCTGCCCTGGGAGAAGACGGATATGATGGACGCCATCAAGGCCGCGCTGTAATTCTCCATACTACATACGCAACGGGCCGCGCTGTGTACACAGCGCGGCCCGTTCTTGTTTAAACGTGGTAGCACCCGCCGCCGATGAACTCCCGCACCAGGGAGGTCTTGGGGATGTCGTCCGCCGGGATGGGCAGGAAATAGTTCAGGAATTTCAGCAGCCGCTTGGCCTCAATGTACTCCTCGCTGTCCCGGGGCACCCCGAACAGCAGGGGCTGGACGTAGGGCTTCAGCACCGCCGTCTCGTAGATCAGCGCCGAGTTGAACACCATGTCCGCGCTGTCCTGGAAGGGGAAGATGTTCTCCTCCTCCCCCCGGCGGACGGAGGGCCACATCTTGATGGTGGCCTGGGCGCTGTGGCCCCGGGTCCGGGCGTCCCGCTCGATGCGCCGCAGCAGCCGGGCGTCGGTGGTGGGAATGCGGTTGTGGTCGTCCACGTTCAGAGTGGTGAGGCAGCTGATGTAAATGCGGTACTTGCTCTCCCGGGGCAGGGCCCGGGTGAACTGGTCGTTGAGGCAGTGGATGCCCTCGATGACCAGCACGTCCCCCTCCCCCAGGGTCAGGAAATTGCCGTTGTACTCCCGCTTTCCCCTGATAAAGTTGTAGGTGGGCAGCTCCACCGTCTCGCCGTTGAGCAGCCGTACCATGTCCGTGTTGAACTGCTCCACGTCCATGGCCCCCAGGCCCTCGAAATCGTAGTTGCCCATCTCATCCCGGGGCGTCTTGTCCCGGTCCACGAAGTAGTTGTCGGTGGCGATGGCGTGGGGCCGCAGGCCGCAGGCCCGCAGCTGGGTGGACAGCCGGTGGGAGAAGGTGGTCTTGCCCGAGGAGGACGGCCCGGCGATCATGACGAAGCGGACCTCCTTACGGGCGGCGATCTCGGCGGCGATGTCGCCGATCTTCTTCTCCATCATGGCCTCGTGGGCCAGGATCAGCGGCGTGGCCCCTCCCTGGGAGATGATGGTGTTCAGCTCCGCCACGTTGGAGGCGCTCAGCGCCTGGGCCCGCAGGGCGGAGGCCTGCAGCTCATGGAACACCTTGACGGAGGGCCGGAACTCCCCCAGGCGGTCCGGGTCCTTCAGGGTGGGCAGGCGCAGCACAAAGCCGTCCTCGTAGAGCTCCAGGCCGAAGCAGCGGATATAGCCCGTATCCGGCGCCATATAGCCGTAGAAGTAGTCCACAAAGCCGTCCAGCTCGTAGACATTGACGTGGGAGTTGACGCGGAAGCTGAGCAGCCGGGCCTTGTGGAACAGCCCCTCCTCCTGGAACAGCTCTATGGCGTCGTCGGTGCTGATGGAGCGCTTTTGGATGGGCAGAGCGGCGGCGGACAGCTCCCGCATCCGCCTCTCCACCCGGTCCAGCAGAGGCTGGTCCAGGGTGAACCCCCCCTTGGCGCGGATAAAGAGGGAGCGGCTGAGGGAGTACCCCACACAGACGCCCTCCACGTTCTCCCGGCCCACCACGTCGTAGAAGGCCTTCAGCATCAGAAACACCGCGCTGCGCTCATAGGTCTGGATCCCCGGCACATCCCGGGCGGTAAGGAATTTCAGCGAACAGTCCCGGTCCGCCGGTTTGTGGAGCTCGCACAGCTTCCCATCCCGGTTGACCAGCAGGATGTCATTGGGATACCGGTCCTGAAAATCCGCCGCGACGGCCCGGTAGGGCGTCCCCTGGGGATAGGAATACCGCGCCCCGTCCACGGTGACCGTTATCATTCTCTTTTCTTCCATGGGATGGCCTCCTCTTTCCATTGTTGACGCGGGCGGGAAACGGAGCCGTCCGGCCCCATGGGAATATGCACAGACTTCCCGGCCCCGCCTCGACCTTATATCTTTATTTTAGCACAAGCAGAGCCGCTTGTCACCCCTTTAAATCCCACCGGAGGGCGGCGGATTTTCCAGCGCCCCGCGGCTCATAGGTTCTTTCCGGCGCGGCATACTATGGCGGCGGGGCTTTCCCCCCTGGAAATTTCAATAAATTTTTATAATTTCTTCCTTCCCCTTTGGGGAAATATATGATAATATGGTAAGAAAGCGGGGCCCCTGGTCCCGCCGCCGATTTTAACAGAAATGATGTGAGCGTTTTGACAAATTATGACGCCCTGATCGTGGGCGCGGGCTACGCCGGGGCGGTGGCCGCCCGGCGGCTGGCGGAAGACGGGAACAAGAAGGTGCTACTTCTGGAGCGCCGGAACCATGTGGCGGGCAACGCCTACGACACGCCGGACGAGGAGGACATCGTCATCCATGTCTACGGCCCCCATATCTTCCACACCAACGACAAGCGGGTGTACGACTACCTCAGCCGCTTCACCCAGTGGCGGCCCTACGAGCACACCGTGGTGGCCGACCTTCCGGACGGAAAGGGCGGGCGGATGAATTTCCCCGTCCCCTTCAACCTGGATTCCATGGAGACCGCCTTCGGCCCCGAGGAGGGCAAGCGGCTGGGCGATAAGCTCATCGCCGCCTACGGCGCGGAAAAAAAGGTGACCATCCTGGAGCTGCGCCAGAACCCCGACCCAGAAATCGCCGCTATCGCGGACTATGTGTATGAGAATGTGTTCGTCCACTATACCATGAAGCAGTGGGGGCAGAAACCGGAGGAGATCGACCCCGCCACCACCGCCCGGGTGCCTGTGTTCCTGTCCCGGGACCCCCGGTACTTCCAGGACGCCTACCAGGGGATGCCGACGGAGGGCTACACCCCCATGTTTGAGAAGATGCTGGACCATCCCAACATCACCGTAGAGCTGGGCGTGGACGCGCTGAAGCGGCTGGAGCTGGCGGACGGCGTCATCAGGCTGGACGGCGGGGCTTTCGGCGGCGCCGTCATCTATACCGGCCAGGCCGACGAGCTGTTCGGCTTCCGGTTCGGGCCCCTGCCCTACCGCACGCTGGATTTCAAGTTTGAGATCCATGGACGGATGGACGGCAATGACGCGGACGAGTATTTCTACCAGAGCCACGGCACCGTAAATTACACCGTGGACGAGGATTTCACCCGCATCACCGAATTCAAGTACCTTACGGGCCAGAAGACCCGGTGGGAGACCGCCATTATGAAGGAGTATTCCCGGGCCTACACCGGGGCGGAGGGGGAAATCCCCTACTACGCCATCATCAACCCGGAAAACAACGCTTTGTACGCCAAGTACAAGGCGGAGGCGGACAAATACCCCAACCTGTACCTGCTGGGCCGGCTGGCCGAGTACAAGTACTACAATATGGACGCAATCGCCGCCCGTGCGCTGGCACTGACGGACAAATTGCTTTAAAACCGCCCCGGCGGGCATACTGATATATGTGAGGAGAAAGCGCCAATGGACAAATTGATCACCTTTGCCGTTCCCTGCTACAATTCCGCCGCCTACATGGATCACTGCGTGGAGACCCTGCTGGCCGCGGGGGAGGACGCGGAGATCATTCTGGTGGACGACGGCTCCACCAAGGACGACACCCCCGCCAAGTGCGACCAGTGGGTGGAGAAGCACCCCGATATCATCCGGGCCATCCACCAGGAGAACGGCGGCCACGGCGAGGGGGTGAACCAGGGCATCCGCAACGCCCGGGGGCTCTATTACAAGGTGGTGGACTCCGACGACTGGCTGGACACCGCCGCCCTGGCCAAGGTGATGGCCAAGCTGCGGGAGTTCGCCGCCATGCCCGCCCCGGTGGACCTGCTCATCGCCAACTACGTCTACGAGCACGCGGAGGACAACACCCAGAAGGTCATGGGCTACAAAAACGTGTTCCCCGCCGACCAGATTATCACCTGGGACTCCATCCGCCGCTTCCGCACCTCCCAGTACCTGCTGATGCACTCGGTGATCTACCGCACCCAGCTGCTGCGGGACTGCGGGCTGGAGCTGCCCAAGCATACCTTCTACGTGGACAACATCTTTGTCTACCAGCCCCTGCCCTATGTGAAAACGCTGTACTATATGGATCTGGACCTGTACCGCTATTTCATCGGCCGGGCGGACCAGAGCGTCAACGAGTCGGTGATGGCCGGGCGCATCGACCAGCAGGTCCGGGTCACCAGGCAGATGATCGACGCCCACGACGTGCTGGCCCTCAAGGCCGTCCAGCCCAAGCTGGGCCGGTATATGCTCAACTACCTGTCCATGATGATGTCCATCTCGTCCATCTTCGCCGTCATCGCCAACACGCCGGAGGCCCTGGGCATGCGCACCGAGCTGTGGGAGTACCTGCGCCAGAAGGACCCCGCCCTCTACCGCCGCTGCCGCTACAAGGCCACCAACGTGGGCACCAACATCCCCGGCTACCAGGGCCGGAAGCTGTCGGTGCAGCTCTACCGGGTCGCTCAGAAAATCTACAAATTCAATTGATAAAGGAGAAATGAAGCCATGTCCGTACTGACCATTACCAAGGAAAATTTTGACGACCAGGTGCTCCAGTCCGACAAGCCCGTGCTGGTGGACTTCTGGGCCCCCTGGTGCGGCCCCTGCCGCATGGTGTCCCCCCTCGTGGACCAGATCGCCGAGGAGCGCGCCGACGTCGCCGTGGGCAAGGTGAACGTGGACGAGCAGCCCGAGCTGGCCGCCCAGTTCGGCGTGATGAGCATCCCCACCCTGCTGGTGTTCAAGGAGGGCAAGCTGGCCCAGAAGGCGGTGGGCGCCCGTCCCAAGGAGGACCTGCTGGCGCTGCTGGACTAAACGCCTGTTCTGGAGGGCCGCCCCAGCGGGGCGGCCCTTGCTTTTTCTCAGAAGTCTGCTATACTGTAATCGATTGTGGTCTGCGCCGCATAGAATGGAGCGGCAAATCCAACAGACCGCTGTGTAAAATTTGGGAGGTCATCCATCTTGTCCGACGACCCGTTCTTACCGAAGCTGCTTTTACTGGTCATACTCATTCTCATCAACGCCTTTTTCGCCGCGGCGGAGATCGCCGTCATCTCCCTGTCCGAGACCAAGCTGCGCCGCCAGGCCGAGGAGGGGGACAAAAAGGCGGAAAAGCTGCTCAAGCTCACCCAGACCCCCGACCACTTCCTGTCCGCCATCCAGATCGCCATCACCCTGGCCGGGTTTCTGTCCTCCGCCTTCGCCGCCGACAGTTTCTCCGACCCGCTGGTGAAGTGGCTGGTGAAGGAAAAGGGCGTCACCGCCCTGGACCCCCGCGCCCTGAACAACCTGATGGTGGTGCTCATCACCATTGTGCTGTCCTACTTCAGCCTGGTGCTGGGGGAGCTGGCGCCCAAACGCATCGCCATGAAAAAGACGGAGGGCGTAGCCCGGTTCACCGTGGGCGCGGTGTCCGCCGTGGCGGCGGTGTTCCGGCCCGTCATCTGGCTGCTGTCCAAGTCCACCAACGGCGTGCTGCGCCTGCTCCACATCGACCCCAAGGCCGACCAGGAGGACGTGAGCGAGGACGAGATCCGCATGATGGTGGACCTGGGGGAGGAGCGGGGGGCCATCGAGGCCTCCGAGAAGGAGCTCATCGAGAACATCTTCGAGTTCAACAACACCACCGCCGAGGACGTGATGGTCCACCGCACCGACATGGTGATGGTGTGGGCCCAGGATTCCAGCGAGGACGTGCGCAGCGCCATCCTGGCCTCCGGCCGGTCCCGGTTCCCGGTGTACGAGGAGGACGCCGACCACATCGTGGGCATACTCAACACCCGGGATTTCCTGCTCAACGCCCAGGAGGAGACCCCCAAGCCCCTCTCTGAGCTGCTGCGCCCCGCCTACTTTGTGCCCGAGTCCGTCCGCACCGACGTGCTCTTCCGGGATATGCAGAGCAAAAAGGTACATATGGCCATTGTGGTGGACGAGTACGGCGGCACCTCCGGCCTGGTGACCATGGAGGACCTGCTGGAGGAGATCGTGGGCAGCATCTACGACGAGTTCGACCCCGTGGAGGAAAAGGACATCGAAGAGGTGGAGCCGGGGGTGTGGAAGGTGTCCGGCTCCTGTGATCTGGAGCGGGTGGCCCAGGCCCTGGGGGTGGAGTTCCCCGAGGAGGAGGAATCCGACACCCTGGGCGGGCTGGTGTTCGCCCAGCTTTCCGTCATCCCGGAGGACGGGGCCCAGCTGGAGGTGGACGCCTGCGGCCTCCACGTGAAGGTGACCAGCTTCATCGACCGGCGGGTGGACCAGGCCCTGGTGTCCAAACTGGAGCCCGCCCCCAACCCGGAGACAATTGACTGAGGCGGAGACGGAGCGGGGGTCCGCTCCGTCTCTTTTTGCCCAAACCTTCCCGCCCCGCCGGGAAAAAGTTCGGCACATCCTGCAAAGTTTTGGCGAACGCCTTGACATTTTCCCCAGTTTGTATATGATGTGGGTGGAATGAGAGGAAATTACACAGCATGTTTTCAGATTGGAGGAAAACAAGATGAGAAAAACAAAAATCGTCTGCACCCTGGGCCCCGCTTCCGACAGCGAGGAGGTCATCGAGCAGCTTATTTTGTCCGGCATGGACGCCGCCCGCTTCAACTTCTCCCACGGCACCCACGAGACCCACGGGGCCCTGCTCACCCGGTTCAAGCGGGTGAGGGACGGCCTGGGCCGGCCCGTGGCCACCATTCTGGACACCAAGGGCCCCGAGATCCGCATCCGCACCTTTGGCTGCGGCCGCATCGAGCTGGCGGACGGGGACGCCTTCACCCTCACCACCCGGGAGGTGGAGGGGGACGCACATCAGGTGTCCGTCACCTACGCCAACCTCCACCAGGAGCTCCAGCCCGGCTGCCACGTGCTCATCGACGACGGCCTGGTGGACCTGGAGGTGGAGGAGATCAGCGGCCAGGACATCCACTGCAAGGTGGTCACCGGCGGGCCCCTGTCCAACCATAAGAGCATCAACATCCCCGGCGTGTCCATCGCCCTGCCCGCCCTCACCGACAAGGACAAGGACGACCTGCGCTTCGCCGTGGAGAACGACTTCGACTTTGTGGCCGCCTCCTTTGTCCGCCGGGCCTCCGACGTGGAGGAGATCCGCTCCGTCCTCAACAGCTTCGGCGGCCAGGACATCGGCATCATCTCCAAGCTGGAGAACCGGGAGGGCGTGGACAACCTGGAGGCCATCGCCGCCCTGTCCGACGGCATCATGGTGGCCCGGGGCGACCTGGGGGTGGAGATCCCCGCCTACGAGGTGCCGGTGCTCCAGAAGAAGATGATCAAGTCCGCCATCCACAAGGGCAAGGTGGTCATCACCGCCACCCAGATGCTGGACTCCATGATCCGCAACCCCCGGCCCACCCGGGCGGAGGTGTCCGACGTGGCCAACGCCGTGTTCGACGGCACCAGCTGCGTGATGCTGTCCGGCGAGACCGCCTCCGGCAAGCACCCGGTGGAGGCCCTCCAGACCATGGTGAACATCGTGGAGGCCGCCGAGGGCGGCATCGACTACTGGAAGCGGTTCCGCAACACCGTGTTTGACCACACCGCCAACATCTCCGACGCCATCAGCCACACCAGCTGCCTCACCGCCATGGACCTGGGGGCCACCGCCGTCCTGACCGCCACCCAGTCGGGCTACACCGCCCGGATGATCTCCCGGTTCCGTCCGGGCTGCGCCGTGGCCGCCCTCACCACCGAGGAGCGGGTGCGCCGCCAGCTGGCCATCTCCTGGGGGGTGGTCCCCTTCCTGTCCGGCAACGTGGACTCCACCGACCGGCTGTTCTCCCTGTGCGTGGACACCGCCCGCAAGGAAGGGCTGGTCCAGTCCGGAGACACGGTGGTCATCACCGCGGGCGTGCCGTTGAGCAGCAGCGGCACCACCAACCTCATCAAGGCGCAGATCGTGAAATAACCGAAACAGCAGTGCAGGCCATCACAAAGCATTGCAAGCGAGGACCGGCGCGGCGTGAAGCCGCGCCGGTCCTCTCATTGTCCCCGCGTGCCATAGAAAATCCGTTCCAAACGGAAACACGCCGGCGCGTTCACCGGCGTGTCCCCTCCTATATTCAGTCCGCAAACAGCGGCGTGGACAGATAGCGGTCTCCGGTATCCGGGAGCAGGGTCACAATGGTTTTTCCCTCGTTCTCAGGCCGCTTGGCCAGTTCAAACGCCGCGTGGAGCGCCGCCCCGGAGGAGATGCCCACCAGGATGCCCTCCTTGCGGCCCGCCAGCCGCCCGCGGCAAAGGCGTCCTCGTTGGACACCTGGATGATCTCGTCATAGACGGCGGTGTCCAGCACTTCCGGGACAAAGCCCGCGCCGATGCCCTGAATTTTGTGGGGCCCGGAGCGGCCCCCGCTGAGAACGGGGGAATCCTTGGGCTCCACCGCCACCACCTTCACCGCCGGGTTTTGTCCCTTCAAATACTGTCCCACGCCGGTGATGGTGCCGCCGGTGCCCACGCCCGCCACAAAGACGTCCACCTTCCCATCGGTGTCCGCCCAGATCTCCGGACCGGTGGCGGCCCGGTGGGCGGCGGGATTGGCCGGGTTGACAAACTGGCCGGGGAGGAAGCTGCCGGGAATCTCCTTCGCCAGTTCTTCCGCTTTGGCAATGGCCCCCTTCATCCCCTTGGCCCCCTCGGTGAGGACCAGCTCCGCGCCGTAGGCTTTCATCAGCTGGCGGCGCTCCACGCTCATGGTTTCCGGCATGGTGATGATGATGCGGTATCCCCGGGCGGCGGCCACGGAGGCCAGCCCAATCCCCGTGTTGCCGGAGGTCGGTTCAATGATGGCGGAGCCGGGCTTCAGCCTGCCGCCGGCCTCGGCCTCGTCGATCATCGCCTTGGCAATGCGGTCCTTCACGGACCCGGCAGGGTTAAAATACTCCAGTTTGGCCAGGACGCGGGCCTTCACGCCCGCTTCCTTTTCCATGCGGGTCAGTTCCAGCAGGGGCGTCCCGCCAATCAGCTGGTCTGCGGATGTGTAGATATTGGACATGACAGATTCCTCCCCTTATTTCCGCGCCGCGGCGGCGAAACCCTTTTCCAGGTCGGCAATGATGTCGTCGATATGCTCGGTGCCGATGGACAGCCGGATGGTGTTGGGCTTGATCCCCTGGTCCAGCAGCTCCTCCGGGGAGAGCTGGGAGTGGGTGGTGGTGGCCGGGTGAATGACGAGAGACTTCACATCCGCCACATTGGCCAGCAGGGAGAAAATCTCCAGGCTGTCGATGAATTTGTGGGCTTCTGCCTGCCCGCCCTTGATCTCAAAGGTAAAGATGGAGGCGCCGCCGTTGGGGAAGTACTTCTCGTACAGGGCATGGTCGAGATGGTCAGGCAGGCTGGGATGGTTGACCTTCTCCACCTGCGGGTGCCCGCCCAGGAACTCCACCACCTTCTTTGTGTTTTCAGCGTGCCGTTCCAGGCGCAGAGACAGGGTCTCCACGCCCTGGAGGAGCAGAAAGGCGTTGAAGGGGGAGATGGTGGCGCCCATGTCCCGCAGGAGAATGGCCCGGATGTAGGTGGCAAAGGCGGCGGGGCCGGCGGCGTCCACAAAGCTGACCCCGTGGTAGCTGGGGTTGGGGGCGGCGATGGGGGCGTATTTGCCGGACGCTTTCCAGTCAAATTTACCGCTGTCCACGATGATGCCGCCCAGAGTGGTGCCGTGACCGCCGATGAACTTGGTGGCGGAGTGGATCACAATGTCCGCGCCGTGCTCAATGGGGCGGATCAAATAGGGCGTCCCGAAGGTGTTGTCGATGACCAGGGGCAGGCCGTGGGCGTGGGCAATCTCCGCAATGGCGTCGATGTCGGGAATGTCGCTGTTGGGGTTGCCCAGGGTCTCCAGGTAAATGGCCTTGGTGTTGGGCTGAATGGCGGCGGTGACGGCGCTCAGATCGTGGGCGTCCACAAAAGCCGCGGATATCCCGTACTGGGGCAGGGTGTGGGCCAGCAGGTTATAGCTTCCGCCATAGATGGTTTTCTGGGCTACGATGTGATCCCCCGCCTGGGCCAGGGCCTGAATGGTGTAAGTGACCGCCGCCGCGCCCGAAGCCACGGCCAGGGCCGCCACACCGCCTTCCAGGGCCGCGATGCGCTTTTCCAGCACATCCTGGGTGGAGTTGGTCAGCCGCCCGTAGATGTTCCCGGCATCCGTCAGCCCAAAACGGGCGGCGGCGTGGGCGGAATCCCGGAACACATAAGAGGTGGTCTGATAAATGGGCACAGCCCGGGCGTCGGTGGCGGGGTCGGGCTGTTCCTGGCCCACATGGAGCTGCAAGGTCTCAAATTTGTATGTATGCATGGAGAACTCCCCTTTCTCTTGATGTGGCTCCATCATATACCAATTAACCTACTTTGTCAATAGGTATATCAGTTCCGCTTGAAAACCTATCTACCTTGTAGTATAATAGGAGAAATGGAGGCGATGATTATGATGATTTCTACAAAAGGCAGGTACGCGCTGCGGTTCCTGGTGGATGTCGCGGAGCACCAGGGCGATGGGTTTGTGCCGCTGAAAGATGTGGCCATCCGTCAGGAGATCTCGGAAAAGTATCTGGAAATCGTAGTGAAAGAGCTGGTAAGGGCCGGACTGCTTGCCGCCATGCGGGGGAAAGGCGGCGGCTACCGGCTGAACCGCTCTCCGGAGGAGTACAGCGTGAAGTCTGTCCTTGAGCTGATGGAGGGGCCGCTGGTTCCCGTCGCCTGCCTGGGACCGGGGCAAAACGCCTGCCCGCGGAAAAATAACTGCCGGACGCTCCCGCTGTGGCAAGGGCTGGATCAGGTGATCTCTGACTATTTGGCACAGTTTACTTTGTCGTCTCTGTGCGGCAAGCCGTCCGAGATGCCATCCTGAAGTTATTCCGCCCCGTCAGGAACAGCTTGCGCCCGCCGTTTGGATGGGGTATAATGGGAAAAGATTCTCACCGGCTATTCTGACAGGCAGTCAGATCTCAATAACAGATCGTGAGGGAAGGTAAATGAACATCTTTGACATCATGGGCCCCGTCATGGTGGGCCCGTCTTCCTCGCACACCGCCGGGGCGGCCCGGATCGGCTACATCGGCCGCAAACTGCTGGGCTTCCAGCCCGCCCGGGCGGATATCGGCCTCCACGGCTCCTTCGCCGCCACCGGGCCGGGCCACGGCACCGACAAGGCCATCGTGGCGGGCCTGCTGGGCATGGGCCCCGACGACCCCCGCATCCCGTTCAGCCTCCAGCTGGCAAAGGAGGCGGGGCTGGAGGTGAACATCCACCCCGTCACCCTGCGGGACGCCCACCCCAACACCGCCGTCATGACCCTCACCGGGTCCCGGGGACGGACGGTGGTGGTGTCCGCCTCCTCCCTGGGGGGCGGGCGCATCCGGGTCAACTCCATCGACGGGCTGGAGGCCGCCTTCTCCGGCGACCTGCCCACCCTGGTCATCCGGGGACGGGACGAGCCGGGCGTGGTGTCCGAGGTCAGCACCTGCCTGGCCCGCAACGGGGCCAACATCGCCACCATGCAGCTCTACCGGGACCGCCGGGGCGGGCTGTCCGTCACGGTCATCGAGTGCGACGAGCCGGTGAGCGAGGAGACCCTGGACGACATCGACCTGCTGGGCGGCGTGGTGCGCTGCATCTATCTGAATCTGAAGGAGGGCTGAATATGTTTGGCTCTGTGCAAGCTCTGCTGTCCGCGTCGGCGGACAAGCCCCTGTGGGAGGCCGTATTGGACGACGACTGCCAGGACCGGAACGTATCCCGGGAGGACAGCCTGTCCAAAATGACCGCCCTATGGCAGACCATGAAGCAGTCCGTGCTGGACTACGACCCCACCCGCCGCTCCCCCTGCGGCCTGTCCGGAGGGCAGGGGGCCCGGATGGCCGCCCTGGACCGCTCCATCTGCGGGCCCTTTATCCAGGAGGTCATCTCCACCGCCCTGAAGCTGGGGGAGCACAACGCCTGTATGGGCCGCATCGTGGCCGCTCCCACCGCCGGGGCCTGCGGGGTGCTGCCCGCGGTGCTCATCCCCCTCCAGCGCAAGGACCGGCTCAGCGATGAGGACATGGTGAAATGCCTGTATGTCTCCGCCGGGTTCGGCCAGGTCATCGCTACAAAAGCCTCCATCTCCGGGGCGGAGGGGGGCTGTCAGGCGGAGGTGGGCTCCGCCTCCGGCATGGCCGCCGCCGCCCTGGTCCACGCCCGCGGGGGTTCCGGGGAGTGGATGGCCGCGGCCTGCGCCATGGCCCTGCAAAACGTGCTGGGGCTGGTGTGCGACCCGGTGGCCGGGCTGGTGGAGGTCCCCTGCGTCAAGCGCAACGTGATGGGGGCTGTGAACGCCCTGTCCTGCGCCGACATGGCCCTGGCGGGGCTGGCCAGCCCCATCCCCTGCGACGAGGTCATCGACGCCATGGGGGCGGTGGGCCGGGCCATGCCCACCGCTCTGCGGGAGACCGGCGAAGGTGGTCTGGCCGCCACCCCCACCGGGCGGAGGATCGCGGAGGGGCGGTAGACCTCTTAAGAAAGAGTGAAGAATAGCCCGCCGGCCTTGCCGCCCTTTCGGAGACGCGCTATAATCGACCTCGTCGAAACGGTGATACGAGGTGGTCTCCATGAAGCGAATGGCGATGATAGCGCTGGTCTGTGTCCTCCTGGCCGGACTGGCCGGGTGCGGCAATGCCGGTATTCCCGCCCAGTATGACACGGAGGGAATCGCCTATCTGGCGTTCTCCGACATCGACGCGGTGTGCGAGAACCCGGCGCTGACCCAGGCGGGCCGGGACCTGCTGTCCGCCCAGGGGGACAGCCTGCTGCTCTCCTATGTGGTGGACAGCGCCATCCTCCTCACCCCGGAGGAGTTGGGGGACTACGACCACCTGGTGATGGCCAGCCCCCGGTGGGTGGAGCGGTTCGGCCGCCCGGACCGCCTCCAGCCGGTGGAACTGGACAGCCTTCCCGTCGGAACGCGGGACTTTTTGAACGCCCAAATGCCCATCCTCACCGCGGACGGGTCCGTCCTGCCGGAGGGCGTGGGACTGTATCGCTGTGAGGACGGCGGCCTATTCGCCTTCCCCTCCGGCGTGACCCTGGGCTGGGCCAAGCCGGTCACCGCCAAAAACCCGCTGGTCATTTTGGTGGACGATCCCGCTCAGGCCCTCGAGCCCAAAAGCTGCGCACTGCCGCTGGCCTCCTCCGGAAATATCCTGTTCCCGGACCGGGACAGACTGGATGCCGCTTTTCACGAGAGCGGCCTGGAGGACTACGGAGAGGTCCAGATATTGGACATTGGTTGAGAAAACAAGGCCCGCTGTCAATTGACAGCGGGCCTCTTTTTTGATATGATTGTTAAAATGTAGACGACATCACAGCTTCTTCAGGTCGGACATCACCCCGTTGACCATCATCCCCGGCACCCAGCCGGTGATGAAGTCCCGCAGCTGCTCCAGCGTCACCGTCCGGGCCGCCCCCTGCACCGGGTGCTTGGCCAGCATGGGAATGCGCTTCTGGAACACCGCCCGGCTCTTGGGGTTATCCCACAGCTCGCCCAGCGTGATCTGGTTGTTTTTCAAATCCATAAAAAATCACCTCCAGAACCATACTATGCGCCGGGGGGCGCGGACTGACATGGTTTCTTTTACACAGACAACCCACCGTACAGGAAAGGAGCGCTCATGCCAAAACGCAAGGCAAAAAAACTGAAGGGCCAGGAGTGGCGGCACATTGAAAACAAAAAGCTGGTCTATTCTGTGTATTTCGTTCTGCGGCTGTCGGTGGTGCTCATGCTGGTGGCCCAGTTCTTTAACCAGAACTACGAGAACATGCTGCTGTGCGTCCTCACCCTGGTGCTGTTCATGCTGCCCTCCATCTTTGAGCGGCGGCTGCACATCGACCTGCCCGACACCCTGGAGGTCATCATCCTGCTGTTCATCTACGCCGCCGAGATTCTGGGGGAGATCAGCGACTACTACATCCAGTTCCCCTACTGGGACACCATGCTCCACACCATGAACGGCTTCCTGTGCGCCGCCATCGGCTTCGCCCTGGTGGATATCCTCAACCGGGAGGAAAAGGTGTCCCTCCACCTGTCCCCCTTCTTCATGGCGGTGACCGCTTTCTGTTTCTCCATGACCATCGGCGTGCTGTGGGAGTTCTTCGAGTTCGCCATGGACCATTGGCTGCTCTTTGACATGCAGAAGGACACCGTCATCAACACCATCTCCACCGTCAACCTGGACCCCAAGCACGGCACCGCCGCCGTGGTGGTCCGGGGCATCCAGGACGTGATCCTGGTGCTGGAGGACGGCTCCCAAATGCCTCTGGGGCTGGGCGGCTACCTGGACGTGGGCATTATCGACACCATGAAGGACCTGTTCGTCAACTTCATCGGCGCGGCGGTGTTCTCCGTCATCGGCTACTTCTACGTGCAGGGCCGGGGCAAGGGCGGTTTCGCCCGCCGGTTTATCCCCCGGTTCCAGCGCAGTCCCGCCGTCGGGCCGGACGCCCCCGTTCAGGACGGACAGACCGCGGAAAAGGCTGAATAGCCGCCGCCCTCCCGGGGCATACTCTCCCTTGTATTCGATATGAGTTAGGATACAAGGAGGTAACGACCATGATGAACCAGACCAATCCCAGCATCAAGTGCTCCGTGAACAGCTGCACCTACCACAAGGACCAGCGCTGCACCCTCAACGAGATCCAGGTGGGCCACTGCCAGAACAGCGTGTGCACCTGCGGCGAGACCGAGTGCGCGTCCTTCAAGCTGGGCGACCACGGCACCAGCTGCGGTTGTCACTAAGAAGCGCGGAGCCGTCGTGAGCAGCGGGGAGGGCAAATGCCCTCCCCGCCTTGTTTTTGCCGAAAAGAGCATAAAAAAGCGGCGAAAAACCGGCCCTTCTTTGTTCGAGTGGCGCAATTTGCGAAATTCCCGCCATTTTACATTGACAAAGCCTCCGTAAAAGGATATGATAACTTCAATACACTGAATTATGCGCTTTTTTCAAAGCACCGCGGAGCATGGCTCGTCCTGTGTCGGACGCGGCTGTGCTTTTTCGTATTGAAGGAGGTTTCCAATATGTTGATGAGAGGGTCCCAGATCGTCATGGAGTGCCTGCTGGAGCAGGGCGTGGATACGGTGTTCGGCTATCCCGGCGGCACCATCCTGAACATCTACGACGAGTTTGAGCTCCACGGCTACAACCAGAAGATCCGCCACTACCTCACCGCCCACGAGCAGGGCGCGTCCCACGCCGCCGACGGCTACGCCCGCTCCACCGGAAAAGTCGGGGTGTGCTTCGCCACCTCCGGCCCCGGCGCCACCAACCTGGTCACCGGCATCGCCACCGCCTATTACGACTCCTCCCCCGTTGTGTTCATCACCTGCAACGTCAGCGAGAACCTCATCGGCAAGGACTCTTTCCAGGAGGTGGACATCACCGGCATCACCATGCCCATCACCAAGTGCAATTTCCTGGTGAAGGACGTGAACGAGCTGGCCGACGTGATCCGGGAGGCCTTCGCCATCGCCCGGTCCGGCCGGCCCGGCCCGGTGCTGGTGGACATCGCCAAGAACGTCACCGCCGTCCAGGGGGAGTATGAATATCTGCCGGTGGCCGAGCACCCCAACCACGGCCGGCTGGCCACCCTGCTGCGCCGGTCCAACCGGGACCTGAAAAACCCCGAACCCAACCGGGGGGACATCGACAAGCTGCTGGAGCTCATCGCCCAGTCCCAGCGCCCCATGGTGCTGGTGGGCGGCGGCGTGATCCGCTCCAAGGGCGCGGTGCCCGAGTTCCGCAAGTTCATTGAGACCCTGGACGCCCCTGTGGGCTCCACCATCATGGGCGGCGGAGCCTGCCCGGGCAATCACCCCCTGTTCACCGGCATGGTGGGTATGCACGGCTCCCACGCCTCCAACATGGCCACCGCTGAGTGCGACCTGCTCATCGCCATCGGCTGCCGGTTCTCCGACCGGGTAGCCACAGACCCCGCCTCGTTTGCCAAAAACGCCAAAATCGTCCACATCGACATCGACCGGGCGGAGATTGACAAGAACGTCCAGACCTACCACCACATCATCGGCGACGCCCGGCGGGTGCTGGAGCTGCTCAACGAAAAGCTGCCCCAGCACGACTACACCGCCTGGAAGGCCCAGGTCTTTGCCCGCAAGGAGCTGCCTCTGAAAAAGGACGATATCCTCCATGCCCACGAGATTTTGGAGACCATCTCCGACCTGACTGACGGCGACGCCATCATCGCCACCGATGTGGGCCAGCACCAGATGTGGTCCTGCCAGTATTACCACTTCTCCCGGCCCGGCCAGCTGCTCACCAGCGGCGGCTTCGGCACCATGGGCTTCGGCCTGGGGGCCGCCATGGGGGCCAAGGTGGGCAACCCGGACAAGGTGGTGGTCCACTGCACCGGGGACGGCTGCTTCCGCATGAACTGCCACGAGCTGGCCACCGTGGAGCACTACCACATCCCGGTCATCACCGTGATCTTTGACAACCGCACCCTGGGCATGGTCCGCCAGTGGCAGAATCTGATCTATGAAAAGCGGTTTTCCCAGACCACCCTGGACCGGGGCCCCGACTTCGTCAAGCTGGCGGAGGCCTACGGCCTGAAGGGCTTCCGGGCCAAGAACCAGGCAGAGTTTGAGGAGGCCTTCAAGCAGGCCCTGGCGGCGGGCTGCGGCTGTGTCATCGACTGCGCCATCGACATTGACGCCATGGTACACCCCATGGTCAGCGGCGGCACCCCCGTCACCGATTTCTTACTTCATTAAGGAGGGAGAAACGCCATGAATACCATCGTCAAACGCCACACCCTGTCCGTGCTGGTGGAGAACACCGCCGGCGTGCTCAGCCAGGTGTCCCGGCTGTTCTCCCGGAAGGGCTACAACATCGAGTCCCTGGCGGTGGGCACCACCGACGACCCGGCGGTGTCCCGTATCACCATCGAGGTGCTGTGCGCCGAGGCCCAGATCGACCAGATCATCAACCAGCTGCGCAAGCAGTTCTCCGTCTACTCCGTCCGCCTCCTGCCCCCGGAGCAGTCCATCCGCCGGGAGCTGGTGCTCATCAAGGTGAAGGCGGAAAGCCGCGAGGTCCGCAACGAGGTCATCCAGATCGCCAACATCTTCCGAGCCTCCATCATCGACGTGTCCACCCAGAGCCTGACTCTGGCTATTATCGGTCAGGAGTCCAAGGACGACGCCCTGGAAAAGCTGCTGGCCGAGTTCGGCATTCTGGAGCTGGTGCGCACCGGCATGGTGGCCCTGGAGCGGGGCGAGGCCACCATCCGCAACAACGCCAGCAACAAGGAGCGGGAGGAGTTCGATCTGGGCAAAAACATTTTGTAATTGTATCACGGTTATCATTCTTTTGGGCCCCGCTGTGATATCATATCTGAAACGCGTATCCATTGGCTTCAATTTCAAGATATAAGGAGTGTTTTACCATGGCAAAGATGTACTATGAGAAGGACTGCGACCTGAGCTGGCTGAAGGGCAAGAAGATCGCCATCATCGGCTACGGCTCCCAGGGCCACGCCCATGCCCTCAACCTGAAGGACTCCGGCTGCGACGTGTGCGTTGGCCTGCGGGAGGGCTCCAAGAACTGGGCCAACGCCGAGGCCGCGGGCCTGGCCGTCAAGACCGTCCCCGCCGCCGCCGAATGGGCGGACATCGTGATGATGCTCATCAACGACGAAGTCCAGGCCGAGGTCTATAAGAAGGACATCGCCCCCTATATGACCGAGGGCAAGGCCCTGGCGTTTGCCCACGGCTTCAACATCCGCTACCAGCAGATCGTCCCCCCCGCCGGGGTGGACGTGTTCATGGCCGCCCCCAAGGGTCCCGGCCACACCGTGCGCTCCACCTATGTGGCGGGCAAGGGTGTGCCCTGCCTGGTGGCGGTGGAGCAGGACGCCACCGGCCACGCCTATCAGATCGCCCTGGCCTATATCGCGGGCATCGGCGGCGCCCGGGCGGGCGTGATGGAGACCACCTTCCACGACGAGACCGAGACCGATCTGTTCGGCGAGCAGACCGTGCTGTGCGGCGGCGTGGTGGACCTGATGCGCTGCGGCTTTGAGGTGCTGGTGGAGGCCGGGTACGAGCCGGAGAACGCCTACTTCGAGTGCATTCACGAGATGAAGCTCATCATCGACCTGATCAACAAAGGCGGAGTGGCGGCCATGAACTTCTCCATCTCCGACACCGCCGAGTTTGGCGAGTACGTCAGCGGCCCCCGGGTCATCCCCCATGAGGAGACCAAGGCCCGTATGCGCGCCGTGCTCTCCGACATCCAGGACGGCACCTTCGCGGGCAAGTGGATCGCCGAGAACAAGAACGGCCGCACCTTCTTCAACTCCAAGAGGGCCCAGCTCAAGAAGCACCAGATGGAGATCGTGGGCGGCGAGCTGCGCAAGAACATGATCTGGGGTGGCGACTCAGATCTGGACACCGCTTCCAACTAAGAAATTGGGGCCCCCACAAAGCCGGCTCTCAGGCTTTGTGGGGAGAGGAGCCGCAGTGGAGTGAACAAGCTTGCGCCGCAGGCGGAAGCGAGGGATATGGAACTTGCGGTGACGAGGACACCGCTTCCAACTAAAACCGACATATAGGAAAAAGCCTGCCTCACGGCAGGCTTTTTCCTATACTCTCTACCACTTATTTTCCACTTTCTCCGCAAAACCCATCAGCTCCCTGACCTGGAGCCTGGTCCCGTCGTCCAGCACCGCTGTGCCGGTGAACCGGCCAAACACCTGGTGCTGGTCGCTTTTGATAAGTTTTATATCGGTGCAGGACGCCCGGTCCAAAATGGGAATGAAATCCATCTCAAACCGCCCGTCGTCGCTGGTGAACCGCCAAGGCTTCATATAGTCCTCTTTTCCGCCTTTTGTGGGGATGCCGAAGTCCACCTTGGACAGCTTGTGGGCCCTCCCATTGTAAAACAGCATATTCTCCGTGGCGGCGGAGGTGTCCCCGAAGCCGTACCCGACGTTGAACCCGAAATCCACCCCGTCCACCAGGCCGGAGGCGGAACCCCAGTACCAGGTGTTGTGGTAGGTCCACACGCCCCGCCCCCAATCCAGTACGCCAAAAGCGCTGTCAGGCTCGAAGCGGTACTCCTCCGCCCCGATGCGCACCGTTCCCGCGGCCCGCATACAGTTGATTTTTTGGTTGTAGTAGAAATGTCCCTTTTTCTCAAAGGGTGTGCAGATCACCATGGATTCCGGCGGCTCGTCCGTAAGGACGATTTGGATGTCAATGGGCTGGCCGTCTTTAAAATTGTCCATGTGGGCGGTCAGACGGCGCTTTCCCTCCCCCACCTGGAACAAAATGGCGTGCCGTTTCCCGGAGCTGGCGGTAACTCCTGTCGACGAGGAGGCGGGCAGACCGGTCCTGCCCATAGGGAAGACCGACATGGGGCTTTTTGTCACCTCCCAGGGCTCTCCCGCGAAAGAGAGGAAGGAGATAGAGTCCAGCCCCATATAGCTGTTGTCGGCCACCGTGAGGGCCACCCCAAAGCGGCCGTTCCCCACATAATAATAGTCCCACTCCTTCAAGCGGGTGAGGCCGCCCCGGACCTGTTTCCGGTCATATACAGGCAGCGGCCGCTTGGCGTACCCTGCCCGGGTGAGGTTCCCCTGCCCGTCCAACAGGGGGATCTGTTCGGTGATCTCGTACTGCATATGAGCGCCTCCTATGGTGTTTTCCTTATTTTATCATAGCTAAGGTTGATTTCCAAGGGCTGCGGACCGGCACTTTGTACCTCTTTCCCGCAAAAATTTTTGAGGACAGGCAAACGCCGCCCCCTCGCCGCATAGTCTCTCCCTACGGGGGTGATGGCGTGCTGAGGCTGCTGAAGGAAAAGAAAGTGCGGGACGCACTGGTGGGTCTGGCGCTGCTTCTGGCCACGGTGGGACTGGTGGCCATGCCCGGCCAGGCCATCGCCGGGGCTAAGGACGGGCTGACTCTCTGTTTCAATGTCATTGTGCCGTCGCTGTTCCCTTTCTTTGTGCTGTCCTCCCTGGTGGTGGACCTGGGGCTGGCGGCCTATCTGGGCCGGGCGCTGGAAGGGCTGATGCGCCCTCTGTTCCGGGTGAGCGGCAGCTGCGCGGCGGCGGTAGCTCTGGGTTTCATCGGCGGCTATCCTGTAGGCGCCCGGACCGCCCTCCAGCTCTATCAGCAGGGGCTGTGTTCCAAAACGGAGGCGGAACGGCTGCTCTCCTTCTGCAACAACTCCGGCCCTGCCTTCATTTTGGGGGTGGTCGGGGCTGGGGTCTTTGGGGACAGCCGGGTGGGTCTGCTGCTCTACCTGACCCACGCCCTGGCCTCACTGTTGGTTGGCCTGCTGTTCCGTTTCTACGGCGGTTCAGAGCAGACGCGCACCCCCAGGCCCCAGGCTAAGCCCATTCAGGCTGTCACAATTCCCGCCGCGTTTACCGGAGCGGTCGCCCGCTCTTTGCAAAGCACGCTGAATATCTGCGCCTTTGTGGTGTTTTTCGCGGTGGTGCTTCAACTGATGTCCGCCTGCGGCATGTTCACCATCCTGGCAAACCTGCTGTCGCTGGCGGGCTTTCAGCCGGAGTGGGCCCGGCGGTTGGTGGCGGGCCTGCTGGAGCTGTCCTCCGGGGTGTCCTCCCTCCAGGGGAGCACCCAGCTGGCGGGGCGGGTGTCCATGGCGGCGTTTATGCTAGGGTGGGCGGGCCTGTCGGTACACTGCCAGGTACTGTCTTTCCTGGTGGACAGCGGCCTGTCCGCCAAGACCTATCTGGCGGGCAAGCTGTGCCACGGGCTCATCGCCGCCGGGCTGACCTGGTGTCTGACCCGGCTGTTCCCCCTGTCCGCGCCGGTGGCGGACTACCTGGCGGAGCAGGCAGAATCCATCGCGGCGCTGGATTTCTCCACCGCCCTGGCCGCGTCCTCCCTAGCGGCTCTGGGCGGATGGCTGCTATTGGCAGCACTTTGCCGTTCCCTTTGGCGAAATAAGTGTGGAAATTCTCCGAATTATCGTGTATAATGATGTGGTATGCAGAGATCATATACCGCCGCGCTAATCGTCCGCCGCCCTAGGGAGGGAGACCATCCATGCTGTTTGACAAACATATTGAGCCCCGCTGTTCCTACTGTCAGTGGGGCACGCCGCTGGACCTGGAGGAGGGGCAGATGATGTGCGTAAAAAAAGGGATCGTGGCCTGTACCGGCTCCTGCCGCCGGTTCCGCTACGATCCCCTGAAGCGCACCCCGCCCAAGCCCCTGGCAATCAATTTTGCCCATCTAAAGGACGAAGATTTCACCCTTTGATCCTTGAAATACATAAGAAAGCGGACAGCCTTTCGACTGTCCGCCTCTTTGTGCCAGCGCTGCCTATCTTCCCGGGCCGCGCTGTCTTCACAAGAGCTCCCTCACGACCTCATCATCTACCAAATGGACATATTGCTCACCGATCCCATCATCCTCAAAGACACGGATCATCTGATCAAACCCCACGGGAAGTTGATATTGGCCCAGCTCACTGCGCTTGACCCAAAATACCTTTCCTTCCTCGGAGGAGCACAACTCGCCGGAAAAGCGGTCCGTTTTATACAGCAGCACAATATACCGCGTACCATCATCATCAAAAAACTGCTTGAGCCCACACAGCTTCGGAGCCTGGATGGTCAATCCCGTCTCTTCCCTGACCTCTCGGATGACCGCCTTTGTAAAGGGCTCTCCCTTCTCTATATGTCCACCGGGAAATGTGACCCCCGGCCAATCCGGGTCTAGCCGCTCCTGCACCAAAATATTTCCTTGATGGTCATAGACCATGCACATATTAGTCAGTTCCACCGTTTCCCGTCTTCCCATGCAAAACGACCTCCATATAAAAGGAGGACAGACTTTCATCTGTCCTCCTTATTTGTGTCGGCATTACCTATCTTTCCGGGCCGTCGCCAGCCAAGTATTTTCGGCGCAAGTGAGCTTAACTGCCGTGTTCGGGATGGGAACGGGTGGACCCTCACTGCAATCAACACCGACTTCGTTTGCGCGGTTATCTCCGCGCTATTTATTCCAACCGCTTTGCGGTCAAAACCTTTTTTGACTCCCCTGAAGTGTCTCCACTCCAGGGGAGTGGTACACCTTCAGGGACTCGAACCCTGGACACCCTGATTAAGAGTCAGGTGCTCTACCAACTGAGCTAAAGGTGCATTTAGTTGGTGACCCGTGGGAGAGTCGAACTCCCGTTTGCGGCG
>CATLFX010000019.1 GCA_949935795.1 uncultured Oscillospiraceae bacterium | reverse complement strand
CGTTCCAGCCCCGGTCGTTGTACCACCGGGCGATGGCTCCCATGGACTCGTAGGTGTCGTGGTATCCGTGGACGCAGACGGCCCACCGGTGGCTCTCCGGCGCGCCGGAAACCAGCGCCGCCCAGAGAATCAGCCCGTCGGCAGACTGGATGGTAACCTCCCGGAAGCCCACCCGGCTCCGGGCCCAGGCCCGGCCCTGGGCTTGATAGTCGTTGGCCTCCGGCTCGTCCAGCTCCCGGACCAGGGGGATCATGCACTGATTATAGAGGTAACTGCCCAGGGCGGTCAAGCCTCCGGCGGCCCCTGCGCCCGCCGCGGCAAGCCCCAGCAGTCCATAGGTGGTTTTCTTCTCCATGGCTGCCTCCCCAACTCCTTTTTTTCATCATACTCCCGGCGGGCCCGCCCGTCAACGGGCAAAGTGTGAAACCTTTATAAATCCAGGCCCAGCGAAAACCGGTGTGCAACGTTTCCAGGTTGTGTTGTCCATTTTTCAGGCACCTTTTCCAAAATTGGCAAAAAATTTTTTCTTCTCTGCCCTTGACTTATGGGAACGGACGTGGTATCTTAAAGGACGAAATGAAACAAAAGTTTCAATTATAAAAAGGAGGTTCGATGGATGAAGTGGAGATATTACCGAGAGACGGGGCCCCCGCGAAAGCGCCCTTCAGTCTTCGTGGGGAAAGGAGCCGCAGCGGAATGAGCAAGCGGTGACTTTGAAAAAGTCGCCGCAAGCGATATGAAGCTTGCGGCGACGTGGTGGAGGAGGATGGATTCGAACCATCGAAGGCAAAGCCAGCAGATTTACAGTCTGTCCCCTTTGGCCACTTGGGTACTCCTCCGTATGCAATTGAGCGGAAGAAGGTGGAGCTGGTGGACGGATTCGAACCCCCGACCTGCTGATTACAAATCAGCTGCTCTACCAGCTGAGCTACACCAGCGTAGCAGCTTCCGCGTTCACAACGATGGTTATTATAACAGTGGGAGGCTGATTTGTCAACAGCTTTTTTAAAAAAGAATGAAAAAATGAGAGGATGGAAAAAGACGGCGGGACAAACTTTCCAGGCGGCTCCGGCGGAACGGTGCCACCTGTGCCAGGGGGAGCTCTACCCAGGCGACCCATACTTTGAGCTGGAGGGCCGGGCGGTGTGCGAGCACTGCCTGGGGCGGTACGCCCGGGGTTATTTCGCCGCCCAGCTGCGCTGGGCGGGGCGGGGCGCGCCCGAAGAACGCCCCGACACTCTTTGAGAAAAGGAGCACAAAAGACGGCATATGACCTTATACGAACTATCTCTGGAATACGCGCAGACCGCGGCGGACCTGCGCCGGCGCATCGTAGAGCTGGAGCAGGCGGGCAGGGAGTCTGCGGACGAGGAGCGGCGGCGCCAGCTGGAAGGGCGGGCCCGGCCCCTGCGCTCCATGTACCGGGACGTGCGGGCGGTGGCCCGCCACCTGGAGCACTATTACGAAAAGCACACGCCCCGGCAGGCCGGGGCCAACATATCCCCGCGGCGTAAAAGGAGGACTTGATCGATGCAGACCGTTTCTTACGACAACACCTTCGGCATAGTGGATCTGGCGGTGTACACCGAGCTGATGGCCCAGGACAACAAGGAGCAGATGAACCGCCTCAAGCGCAATCTCACCCACGCCCTGCGTCAGGATATCACCCAGCGGCAGCGGGAGTACATGATGCTCTACTACGGCAAGGGCATGAGCATGGAGGCCATCGCCCAGCAGTGCGGGGTGAACAAGTCCACCGTGTCCCGGACGCTGAAGCGGGGACGGCAGCGGCTGTACCGCTGCCTGCGCTACGGCGCTGCCAACCTGCTGGAGCAGGCGAATAGTTAAATATATTAAGGGTTGAAAACTGCCCCCGGCTGTGGTATGATTCCTTGAACGGCCTCAAGCGGGCCAACTAAAATAACCGAGGTCATATCATGAAATATCAAGGGGTATTTTTCGACTTTGACTACACCTTGGGAGACTCCACCCCGGCGATCGCCGAGGGCTACCGCCTGGGCTTCGCCGCCCTGGGGCTGGACCCTCCCACGGTGGACCAAGTCCGGCCCACCATCGGCCTGACCCTGGCGGACGGGTACTCCCTTATCACCGGCGACCACGACCCGGAGCGGCAGGAGACCTTTTTCCGCACCTTCCAGGAGACGGTGGGGGTGAAGGCCCAGGGAGCGGGCCGTACGCTGATGATCGAAGGCACAACCCTCTTCCCCGGCGCGGCGGACCTGCTGGAGGCGCTGAAAAACGCGGGCGCGCGCACCGCCATCGTGTCCACCAAGCCTGGGGACACCATCCGGCGTATTTTCGATCACCAGGACCGGCTGGACCTGCTGGATCTGGTGATCGGCGGAGACGAGGTGCAGCACTCCAAGCCAAACCCGGAGGGGCTGCGGATGGCCCTGGAAAAGCTGAACCTCCCGGCGGAGGAGGTGCTGTTCTGCGGCGACACGGTCATCGACGCCGCCACCGCCCAGGCGGGGCGCTGCCAGTTCTGCGCGGTGCTCAACGGCACCACAAAGGCCCCGGCCTTTGAGCGGTTCCCGTGCGTACATATCGCCCAGGACCTGGCCGAATTGAAAACCTGGCTGGAAGTATGAAGAACGCCCCCCGGCGGGAACCGGGGGGCGGTTTTTCTTACTCCGTGGGGGAGGGCTCCGCCGAGGGCGCGGCGGAGGCCCCTTGGGAGCTGTCGGATACGGAGCTTGCGCTGAACGTCACGGTGATGGCATACACGTGCTCGTAATTGTGCTTGGCCAGCTCCCGAGGCATTTCAAAATAGTTCACATAATAGGAGTCAATTTCGCTTTGTGAAGTGGCGATTTGAATGGCCAAGGGGATCTCTTTGTCCAGGTCCACCGGCGTGAGATCGGTGAGGACAGAGGTGGCATAGAACAGGCCAGTGCTCTCCCCGCCGGGCATGGCGAACTGGGTCCCGCCGCCTCCGTGTTCGCCCTGATAACGAGCGCTGACACCCTCGTTCATTTTGCCGAACATCAGGGCGATTCGGCCAGGCCCTTCGGGGGCAAAATCGCCCAGACCGGTGGTGACGCTGGACCACTCCCCGTCCACCAGCTCGTAGGCAGAAATCTTGGCGGATTTGGCCCCCGTCACCCGAAAATCGAAAATGCGGTAGGATTTCATCTCCAGGTTCAGCAGCTCGGTGAGAGCGGTTTCCTCTTCGGTGAGCTGGGCGGGCTGGATGGTCATATCCCCATCCTTGTTCTTATTTTTGTCCTCATTCATGCCGCATCCGGCCAGGGACAGGGCCAGTGCCGCCGCCAGGAACAGGGCGGCATATCGTTTTGTCCGCATAGGGCGCACCTCCATAAAATCGTGTCGGAATCTGGGGTATTTTGTCTGTATATCTTATCATAGCACAAAAGGGGCGGCGTGTCTATGAATTGATTTTTAAGATTGAAGGGGCGGAGGGATTTCCCTCCGCCCCGAACTGTTTACTCTGCGTAATAATTGATAAGACACCCGGCCAGGATAATATCCCGCTCCTCCCGGGTCAGGCCGGGCAGGGATAGGGTGACGGGTGTCTCCCCGCCATCCCGCAGGACGGCGCCCTGGACGGTCTCCCCGTCTCCCTCCAGCAGGGCGCGGATACCGGGGATGTACACCCGGTCGCCGGGCTGGAGGTTCAGCTCCTTGAGGCCGTCCGCCGTGAAGGGCAGCATGCCCCAGTTCACCACGTTGGAGCGGTAGCGTTTGGTGGCGTACTCGCCCGCGATGTTGGCGCAGCCCCCCAGCACCCGCTGGCAGGAGGCGGCCTGCTCCCGGGCGGAGCCGTCGCCGGGCTTCAGGGCCATCACCAGGGAGCCCAGGCCGGTCTTGACCGGGTCGAACTCACCCAGCGCCTCCTTGACCTCGGGGGCATTGGGCTCGGTGCGGCGCAGCTTCTCCGCCGCCTGGATGGCCTTGGCCCGGGGAACGTACTGGGGGTCCTTCCGGGACAGGGCGAACTCGGACAGCCGCAG
Source organism: uncultured Oscillospiraceae bacterium (assembly GCA_949935795.1). GTDB lineage: Bacteria > Bacillota > Clostridia > Oscillospirales > Oscillospiraceae > Enterenecus. The sequence goes on along the minus strand of CATLFX010000019.1, from coordinate 40,417 downwards.
GGGGTTGGAGCGGTAGGAGGAGGTCTCCCCGGAGGGGATGAGCTCGTCGGTGGTGGTCACCGGGTCGTAGATGGCGGCGCACACCGTCAGCAGCAGGTCCTCCGGCAGGGCGATCTGCTCCGGCCAGTCGGCGATGTTGGGGCCGAACACCAGCTCTGTCTCAGGCTGGGGCTTCCCAACGCCGAAGTAGACCCGGGCCTTGTAGGCGGAATCATCGTAATTCCACTGCTCGTCCGCCCGGTCGGCGGGCACGTCGGGCAGCTCGTCCGCCCCGGTGAGTACACCGCCCATCCGGGCGGTGGCGGCGATAGACCGGGCGTCCATGAGGGCCACGTAGGAGATCTGACCGTCCACCGGCTTGGAGCCCTCCCGGTTGGGGAAGTTGCGGGTGGAGTGGCGGATGGAGAAGGCCCCATTGGCGGGCACGTCCCCCGCCCCGAAGCAGGGCCCGCAGAAGCAGGAGCGGATGGAGGCCCCCGCCGCCATGAGCTGGGCGATACAGCCGTTTTTGGTCAGCTCCAGGTTGATGGGCATGGAGCCGGGGTAACAGGACAGCCAGAAAGCCCCGGAGCCGGTGGAGCAGCCCTTCAGGATTTCTGCCGCCCGCTTCAAATTCTGGTAGGTGCCGCCGGAGCATCCGGCGATGACCCCCTGATCCACCTGGAATTGGCCGTCCACGATTTTCTTCACCAGGGAGGGGGCGTTCTTCACCCCCAGCTGCTCCGCCGCGTCCACATCCACCTGGTGGAGCAGGTCGGCCATATTGGCCTTAAACTCCTTGATGGTGTAGGCGTTGGAGGGGTGGAAGGGCAGGGCGATCATGGGCTCCACCTTGTCCAGCTCCACGGTGACCAGGCCGTCGTAGTATGCGCCGTCGGCAGGGGCCATCTCCTGATAGCTGTCCCCCCGGCCCAGGAGGGTGAGGGCGGCCTTGGTCTGTTCGTCGGTCTGCCACACGGAGGACAGACAGGTGGTCTCCGTGGTCATCACGTCAATGCCCGCCCGGTAATCCATGGACAGGCTGGCCACGCCGGGGCCGAAGAACTCCATGACGGCGTTTTTCACCGCGCCGCTTTTGAAGGTGGCCCCCACCAGGGCCAGGGCCACGTCCTGGGGGCCCACGCCGGGCCGGGGCGCGCCAGTGAGGTAGACGGCCACCACCTTGGGATAGGCGATGTCGTAGGTCTTTTTCAGCAGCTGGCGGGCCAGCTCCGGGCCGCCTTCGCCGATGGCCATACAGCCGTAGGCCCCGTACCGGGTGTGGGAGTCGGAACCCAAGATCATTTTGCCGGGGGCGGCGTACCGCTCCCGCATGTAGGAGTGGATGACGGCCTGGTGGGCGGGGACGAACTCGCCGCCGTACTTCTTGGCGGCGGACAGGCCGAAGACGTGGTCGTCCTCGTTGATGGTGCCTCCCACGGCGCACAGGGAGTTGTGGCAGTTGGTGAGCACATAGGGCAGGGGAAACTCCTGCATGCCGGAGGCCCGGGCGGTCTGGATGATGCCCACGTAGGTGATGTCGTGGGACGCCATGGCGTCGAAGCGGATGGACAGCCGGTTGGGGTCGTTGGAGGTATTGTGGGACATGAGGATGGCGTGGGCCATGGTTCCCTCCCGGCCCTGGGGGCCTTCGGCGGAAACAAAGCCGCCGTTTTGCCAGCGGACGGGGGCGTTTTGTATGGTAATCATGGTAAATTCCTCCCAATGGGCGATTTGCGGTATTTGCTTTAGCATAGCAAATTGGGGCGAAAAAAGCAAGGCGGACGGAGGATTTTGCGGCGGGCAAACTGCACAAGAAAATCCGTCCGGCGCGGCGTTTCTCCTCTATCCTCTCCACTTCCTGTTAATGCCGGAAACGCTTGACGGACGGGGAAATTCATAGTAAAATGATGGGCGTTGAAAAAATACCCCCGATCCACAAAAGAAAGGACTGTTGATATGAGCTTCCATCTTGACCCGGCTTTGGCGCCGGTGGGCTGTTTTGACGGCGACATCGACCTGTTTGAGAGCCAGTACGCCGTCCCAAACGGCGTGAGCTATAACTCCTATGTGATTTTGGATGAAAAAATCGCGGTGCTGGACACGGTGGACCCCCGGAAGACGGCCCAGTGGCTGGATAATCTGGAGGGGGCCCTGGGGGGCCGCGCCCCGGACTACCTGGTGGTCCACCACGTGGAGCCCGACCACTCCGGCAGCGTGGCCGCCCTGGCGGAGAAATTCCCCCAGATGGTGCTGGTGGGCAACGCCAAGACCTTCCCCATGCTCACCGCTTTCACCGGCCAGACCTTCGAGGGCCGTACCCTGGTGGTGAAGGAGGGGGACCGGCTGGAGCTGGGCAAGCACGCCCTGACCTTCTACCTGGCCCCCATGGTCCACTGGCCCGAGGTGATGGTGTCCTATGAGGAGGCCAGCAAGACCCTGTTCTCCGCCGACGGCTTCGGCCGGTTCGGGTCCGCCAGCCCCGACGAGCCCTGGGCGGACGAGGCCCGGCGGTACTTCATCAATATCGTGGGCAAGTACGGCACCAACGTCCAGGCCCTGCTGAAAAAGGCGGCGGCGCTGGACATTCAGGCCGTGTGTCCCCTCCACGGGCCGGTGCTCAGCGGCGAGGCCCTGGCCCTGGCCCTGGAAAAATACGACCTGTGGAGCCGGTACGTCCCCGAGGAGCGGGGGGTGCTGGTGGCCTACGCCTCCATCCACGGCAACACCGCCAAGGCGGCGCTGGAGCTGGCGGACATGCTCCGGGCCCAGGGGCTGACGGCGGAGGCCATGGACCTGGCCCGGCGGGACTGGGCGGAGGCGGTGGCCGGGGCCTTCCGGTACAGCGGCCTGGTGCTGGCGGCATCCAGCTACGACGCCGGGGTGTTCCCCCCCATGGCCCAGCTGCTGGCCCGGCTCAAGTCCAAGGGCTTCAAGGACCGTACTGTGGGTCTGATGGAAAACGGCACCTGGGGCCCCACCGCCCTGCGCACCATGCTGGCCGAGCTGGAGGGGATGAAGGGGCTGAACATCCTGGAGCCCAAGATCACCATCCGCTCCGCCGCAACGGACGCCGACCGGGAGAAGATGGGAGAGCTGGCCCGGGCCATGGCGGCGGCCATTTGAATCAGGACGGGCGGCGGCGAGGGCCGCCGCCCGTGTCCGCGCTCAGGGGGTCCCACTTGACGGCGGTACGCTTTTTTGGTAAACTGAAGGGAACCTGTGGGCAAAAAAAGGAAAAAGCGGAACGCTTTTGGAGGTTATGCCATGCGCGGCAACACCCTGTACATTGTGGTCCCCTGCTACAACGAGGAGGAGGTCCTCCCTGAGACCGCCCGGCGGCTGGGGGACAAGCTGAAAAGCCTCATGAACGCCGGAAAGATCAGCCCCCAGAGCCGGGCGCTGTTTGTCAACGACGGCTCCAAGGATAAAACCTGGGAGATCATCACCCGGCTTCACGGGGAAAATCCCCTGCTGTGCGGGGTAAACCTGTCCCGCAACCGGGGACACCAGAACGCCCTGCTGGCGGGGCTCATGACCGCCAAGGACAGGGCCGACATGGTAATCTCCATGGACGCCGACCTCCAGGACGACGTGGACGCCGCCGACGCCATGGTGGACAAGTACCTGGCGGGGGCGGACATCGTCTACGGCGTGCGCTCCTCCCGAAAGACGGACACCTTTTTTAAGCGCACCACCGCCGAGGCGTTCTACCGCATGATGGACCTGCTGGGGGCGGAGACGGTGTTCAACCACGCTGACTACCGGCTCATGTCCAAGCGGGCGCTGGAGGGGCTGGCCCAGTTCAAGGAGGTCAACCTGTTCCTCCGGGGCATTGTGCCCATGATCGGCTACCCCACCGACACGGTGGAGTACGAGCGGGGGGAGCGGTTCGCCGGGGAGAGCAAATACCCTTTGAAAAAAATGCTGTCCTTCGCCCTGGAAGGGGTCACCTCCCTGTCGGTGAAACCCCTGCGGATGATTACCGGGCTGGGCTTCCTGGTCTTCTTTGTCTCCCTCATTATGATCGTCTACAACGTGGTCCGCTGGGCCACCGGCAACACCGTGGCAGGCTGGGCCAGTCTGGCCTGCTCCGTGTGGTTCATCGGCGGGCTCATCCTGCTGTCCCTGGGGGTCATCGGGGAGTATATCGGCAAGCTCTATATGGAGAGCAAGGGCAGGCCCCGGTTTATCATCCAGCAGGTACTGGACGGCGGGGACGGGGAGACAGAGGAATAAAACTGTGGGAATTTTTTGACAAAGTATTAAACCTTTCTAAACAATGGATGAATCCCCTTGCATTTTTCCTCCGGCCGTCATAAAATATCACCAGTGGAAATGAAGCGGCGGGTTAAACGCCGCCGCTGGGCGGCCCACACATCTGAATCGGGAGGTAAACCTACCATGAGCATTGATTTTGAAAGTCTGAAAGACAAAGCTGTGGTCCTCGCCCAGTCCGGCGTGACCAAGGCCAAGGAACTCACCGAGACCGGCATCGCCAAGGCCAAGGAGCTGGCCGACACCGGCGCCACCCGCGCCAAGGAGCTCACCGAGATCGGCAAGCTGAAGGTGAACAACTCCGCCGAGCAGGAGGCCATCCGCAAGGCCTACTCCGAGCTGGGCAAGCTGTACTACGCCGAGCGGGGCTCCGCTCCCGAGGCGGCCTACGCCGACGCCTGCCAGCGCATCTCCGACGCCATGGCCCGCATCTCTTACAACAATGAGCGCATCGCCGACATCAAGGCCGCCGGTCAGTTCACCGACGCCGAGGTGGACGCCGTGGACGCCGAAGTGGTTTCCCAGGAGGAGTCCTGCGGCTGCGAGGCTAAGGAGGAGCCTTGCGGCTGTGAGACAAAGGAGGATGAGCCCTGCGGCTGCGGCGCCCCTGCTGAGGACGAGAATAAGCCCGAGTAACAAGCAAAAAACAGCTCCGGCGCGGGAGAGAGGTAACATAGGGAAGTTACCTCTCTCCCAATTTTTATAGTCATCCGAATGTGATTAAATTGCGGGAAATCCAACATTTCGGAGGTATACATCATGAAAAAATCTACGTTTGAGCAAATGGGTGGAACTTACCGCCAAGAGGGTGATTATCTTCTCCCAAACCTCACTGTGCCGGAAAGCGCACCTGTTGGTATTTGGGGCCAACGGCGGAAACGGTATCTGCGGGAGCATAGAGGGCCGCGCTACACCGCGTTACTGCTCGATGGGAAATTAGACGCCCATGTCATAGAAATTGACTAACAGGCCCAAGAGATGTTTTTCCGATTGATTGAGCAGATGGCAGGGCAAGAGGGTATCACTGAACTGCTTAAACAAGAAAATCAAATGGAGTGGGTCAGAAGAATGCACAATATCCGCAACCGCGCAGAAGAAATCATTACGAGAGAACTGGTTTTAGCATAATGCAGGCCCCGCACAAGCTTCACCTGTGCGGGGCCTGCTATTTTTATAAATGGGGGAGATTCTTGCGATATTCACGCAAGTCATCTTCTCGCACAGTCTCAATGATTTTATCAAGCGCCGCAATAAGAGCGTCTTTATCCTCCGGCAGAGTTCCTTGAAACTGGAATGCATTTGATGCGCCTAAAGCGGCAAATTGCGTTGGTATTTCCAGATTTTCAAGAAGAGTGCGAATTTCCTTGTATTTTTCAATCTCACTCTCCTCTTGCCAGTTGCCACGCAGAATTTCCTGATAAAGCTCCGAGTCTGGGTAGATGGTCAACATATTGACACCGATAAGTGTCGGATGGAGTTGATTACAGATGGCAGCAGTCGCTTTTGCACCAATTTTGCCCCGGCCAGCGCCGGAGATACTCACCAAGTAAAAGAAGCTGTAATACCATGCGCATCCACGGCCAAACGTATCTTGGTGTTGAAATCCCTCTTGTGCGGCCCATCGCCTGATTTCCGCCACATGCGCCAACGGCATCGGGATGCACTTTGATATGGCTGGCGTCGATCATCAGCCACTCAAAATCTGTGTCGTCCCCCAAGGCTTCCAGGATTATTTCCCAGATTCCCTTGCCGCGCCACTGACAAAACTGGCGGTGCACATTCTTCCAGTTTCCATAGGTTTCCGGCAAGTCCCACCAAGGCACCGGTGCGCAGAATCCAGCATACACCGTTGATACACCTAATCTCCTTGATCTCATCACTCGCTTGCAGCAGGTCAGCATAGGCGTACTGGATAGGATCATACGTCCGGCATACCTCAACACACTTGCCCAACACCCGCTTCTCACACCGACCCTTGAAGTTTTTCTTCCTCATTCTTGCAGTCCTCCCCTGTGGGAACATCCTGCCAATTCCCCAAAAGCAATCCCCAAAAATGAAGTCAACTCAATTTTGGGGAATTGGGGCTTTGGTTTTTGGGGTATGGCCTTGCTCAAAGCCTCTATTTGCAAAGGTTTCAAGTCATGCTCATTTTCCCAAATCCCAAATTCATAAATATCACCATGTCGTGGGGCAATATAGATTTTTCTCGAAAAGGCAAAGTCGTTTGTTCTGTTGGGCTTCGCCCCCGTTTGCCCCCCACCCTGGTGATTCCAAACAAAATGTCCCTAAAATCCGGTATCTATGCAAGGTTTAGGATAGTTCGGAGAACAAAAACAAGACCCTGCACGGTTAAGTGCAAGGTCTTGTTTTTCTATGTCGGGGTCAATGCAGATTGCCTCTCTGAGAAAAATCTATATTACCCCACGACAATGAGTTTCTTAGAACTGGGGATGAGCTATAGCGGCCTGCGCGGCGGCCAGCCGGGCGATGGGCACCCGGAAGGGGGAGCAGGACACGTAATCCAGCCCGATCTTATGGCAGAACTCCACAGAGGAGGGATCGCCGCCGTGTTCGCCGCAGATGCCCAGGTGGACATCGGGATTGGTGGAGCGGCCCCAGCGGGCAGCGTTGGAGATCAGGCGGCCCACGCCGTGCTGGTCCAGCTTGGCGAAGGGGTCGTTCTCGTAGATCTTCTTGTCGTAATAGGCGTCCAGGAACTTGCCCGCGTCGTCACGGCTGAAGCCGAACACCAGCTGGGTCAGGTCGTTGGAGCCGAAGGAGAAGAAGTCGGAGATGGGGGCGATGTCGTCGGCGGTCATGGCGGCGCGCGGCGTCTCGATCATGTTGCCCACGTGGTAGACCATGTCGGAGCCGGCCTCCTTCAGCAGCTCGTCGGCCACGCTGGTGACGATGCTCTTGACATAGGCAAACTCCTTCAGCTCGCCGATCAGGGGGATCATGATCTCGGGCTCGATCTTCCACTCGGGATGGCGGGCCTGAACGGCCAGAGCGGCTTTGATGACAGCCCGGGTCTGCATTTTGGCGATCTCCGGGAAGGTGACGGACAGACGGCAGCCGCGGTGGCCCATCATGGGGTTGAACTCATGGAGGCCGGCGATGATGGCCTTGATGTCCTCAATGGACTTGCCCATATCCTTTGCCATGGCGGCAATGTCGTCCTCCTCGGTGGGGACGAACTCGTGCAGGGGGGGGTCCAGATAGCGGATGGTGACGGGGCAGCCCTCCATGGCCTCGTAGATGCCCTCAAAGTCGGACTGCTGCATGGGCTCCAGCTTGGCCAGGGCCTTCTCCCGCTGCTCCACGGTGTCGGAGCAGATCATCTCACGGATGGCCTGGATGCGGTCATCGTTGAAGAACATATGCTCGGTGCGGCACAGGCCGATACCCTCGGCGCCGAACTTCCGGGCCTGGGCGGCGTCGTGGGGGGTGTCGGCGTTGGTGCGGACGCCCAGACGGCGGTACTTGTCGGCCCAGCCCATGACCCGGGCGAACTCGCCGCTGATGGAGGCCTCCACGGTGGGGATGGGGCCGTCATAGATCTTGCCGGTGGAGCCGTCCAGGCTCAGCCAGTCACCCTCGTGGAAGGTCTTGCCCTTGAGCTCGAACTTCTTGTTCTCCTCGTCCATTTTGATCTCGCCGCAGCCGGACACGCAACAGCGGCCCATGCCGCGGGCCACCACGGCGGCGTGGGAGGTCATGCCGCCGCGGACGGTCAGGATGCCCTGAGCGGCCTTCATGCCCTCGATGTCCTCGGGGGAGGTCTCCAGGCGGACCAGAACCACCTTTTCACCCCGGGCGGCCCACTCCTTGGCGTCCTCGGCGGAGAACACGATCTTGCCGGAGGCGGCGCCGGGGGAGGCGCCCAGAGCGGTGGCCAGCAGGGGGGCGTCCTTCAGCGCCTGGCCGTCGAACTGGGGATGGAGCAGGGCGTCCAGGGAGCGGGGCTCGATCATGGCCACGGCCCGCTTCTCGTCGATCATGCCCTCGTCCACCAGGTCGCAGGCAATCTTGAGGGCGGCGGCGGGGGTGCGCTTGCCGTTGCGGGTCTGGAGCATGTAAAGCTTGCCGTGCTCCACGGTGAACTCCATGTCCTGCATGTCGCGGTAGTGGTCCTCCAGGGTCTTGCACACGTTCTCAAACTGGGCGAAAGCCTCGGGGAACTTCTCCGCCATCTCGTCGATGGGCATGGGGGTGCGCACGCCGGCCACCACGTCCTCGCCCTGGGCGTTGGTCAGGAACTCGCCGAACAGCTTCTTCTCGCCGGTGGCGGGGTTGCGGGTGAAAGCCACGCCGGTGCCGCAGTCATCGCCCATGTTGCCGAAGGCCATGGACTGCACGTTGACGGCGGTGCCCCAGGAGTAGGGGATGTCGTTGTCACGGCGGTAGATGTTGGCGCGGGGGTTGTCCCAGGAGCGGAACACGGCCTTGATGGCGCCCATCAGCTGCTCCTTGGGGTCGGCGGGGAAGTCGGAGCCGATCTTGGCCTTGTACTCGGCCTTGAACTGGCCGGCCAGCTCCTTCAGGTCGTCGGCGGTGAGCTCCACGTCCTGCTTGACGCCCTTCTTCTCCTTCATCTGGTCGATGAGCTGCTCAAAATACTTCTTGCCCACCTCCATGACCACGTCGGAATACATCTGGATAAAGCGGCGGTAGCAGTCCCAGGCCCAGCGGGGGTTGTTGGACTGCCGGGCGATGGTGTCCACCACGTCCTCATTGAGGCCCAGGTTCAGGATGGTGTCCATCATGCCGGGCATGGAGGCCCGGGCGCCGGAGCGGACGGACACCAGCAGGGGATTCTCCTTGTCGCCGAACTTCTTGCCGGTGATGCCCTCCATCTTGACGATATACTCCATGATCTCGGCCTGGATCTCGTCGTTGATCTTCTGCCCGTCCTCATAGTACTGGGTGCACGCCTCGGTGGTGATGGTAAAGCCCTGGGGCACGGGCAGGCCGATGTTGGTCATCTCGGCCAGGTTGGCGCCCTTGCCGCCCAGGAGCTCTCGCATGTTGGCGTTGCCCTCTGAGAACAGGTAGACATATTTGTGAGCCATTGTACATTCCTCCAAACTTTTATCGGATGTGCGGGGAAAGCGCGGGGTCTGAGTCATGGAAATATTTTAACAGAATACACAAGGATGGTCAAGTAAGAGTTGCTTATCTTTTCCTGTTTTTCCAAAAAAAAACGGCCTTCAAAATCTGCTGGATCCTTTGACAGATTTCCCCGTCCTGTGTTGTTATATAGGCGGAAGGAGGTGAGGCCCATGGACAGCGAACGGGCGGAATATCTGGTGGAGCGGTACGCAGACCTGCTGGTGCGCATCGGCCGGACCTGGCTGGGGGACTGTGACGACGCCCAGGACGTCTGCCAGATGGTGCTCATCAAGCTGCTGGAGGACCCGAGGGAGTTCCCGGACCAGGGGCAGGAGCGGGCCTGGGTGGTGCGCCTGGCGGTGAACCAGTGCAAGAACTGGAAAAAGAGCGCCTGGGCCCGACGCCGCGCGCCGCTGGAGGAGGGACTGGCCTTGTCGGTGGAGGCCCCGGAGCCGGAGGACGGGAGCCTGCTGGAGCGGGTCCAGGCCCTGCCGCCCAAATACCGGGAGGTGATCTTCCTGCGGTACTATGAGGAGTACGAGGTGCGGGAGATCGGGGCGCTTTTGGGCATCCCGGCCCCGCTGGTGAGCACGCGGCTGAAGCGGGCGAAAGAAAAACTGAGGACCATGCTGGGAGGCGAGGACTATGTGTGAGGACTTCGGGAGGTACAAAGAGGAGCTGGACCGGGTCAGGCTGACCCCGGACAGCAAGACGGCGCTGGCCCAGGCGCTGGCGGAACGCCGGCCGGAGGCCAGAGCCGGACGGCCTGGGAAACGGGGCGGGATGCTCCTGGTGGCGGCGGTGTTTGCCCTGGGGGCGCTGGCGCTGACGGCGGCCGCCCTGCCCGGCTTCTGGTCCATGCTTGGGGTCCGCCACTATGCGGCGGACCCCGGTAATGGGAGCCGCTATTTCGTCTCGATGTTTGGGAACGAGGTCAAGGAACCTGTGGAGGTGGCGGAGGGCCGGGTATGGTTCGTATTCGACGGCCAGCGCATGGACATCACGGGGCAGTTCGACGAGGAGCGCGCTTTTGTCTACGAGACCACCAACCCGGAGACCGGCCTGCCCAATTACATCCTGGTGGGCTGGAGCGCGGGAGGGATCGGCTATGGAGAGATCGTGTTCCTTCCGGGAGAAGCAGACGATGATATCCATCCCTTCAGCGCGCATACGCTGGGCGTGGTCTGGATGGACCCGGACTATCCCATCTTTGACCACACCTATCAGCCGGTGGAGGGCAGCGACTGGTTCAGGAACGCAGTAGAGGAGATCTGCGCACCCAACCTGGAGAAGATCCGCCCCGCGGAGGGGTCCCATGCGGCGCAGCCGTCCCGGACGGGACCGGATTCCTCCGCGCCGCCCGCCGGACCGGGCTGAGCCCGTTCCAGATACAAAATGTGATAATTTACAGAAAACAGGTTTCGTGGGGCACGAAACCTGTTTTCTGTGCCAAAATTCTGCATCTGTGCGAAAAACCGTTGACAAAAACTGTTCTTGTGCTATGCTGAGAGCGGAAAACGCAAAGCTTGACATTTATGACGGCGCGGGCCGGACCCGCCGCCGGGGAAAGGGGAAGCCGCATATGGGCTACAGTAAGGAAGACATCATCCGCATCGTGAAGGAGGAGGACGTGAAGTTCATCCGCATGCAGTTCACGGACATATTCGGACAGCTGAAAAACGTGGCCATCACCGCCTCCCAGATCGAGAAGGCGGTGAACAACCAGATCATGCTGGACGGCTCGTCCATCGAGGGCTTTGTCCGCATCAACGAGTCCGACCAGTACCTCTATCCGGATCTGGACAGCTTTGTCATCTTTCCCTGGGAGCCCCAGCACGCCAAGGTGGCCCGGCTGATCTGCGATGTGCACAACCCGGACGGCACTCCTTTTGTGGGCGACCCCCGGGGGGTGCTGGAGCGGGTGCTGGAGCGGGCGAAGGCCATGGGCTACGACACCTTCAACGTGGGGCTGGAGGCGGAGTTTTTCCTCTTCCAGACCGATGGGGAGGGCAAGCCCACCACCAAGACCAACGACGAGGCGGGCTATTTTGACCTGGGCCCCCTGGACCACGGCGAGCCCACCCGGCGGCGCATCTGTCTGGCCCTGGAGCAGATGGGGTATGAGATCGAGGCGTCCCACCACGAGGTGGCCCCCGGCCAGCACGAGATCGACTTCAAATACGCCCCCGCCCTGGAGTGCGCCGACAAAATCATGACCTTCAAGCTGGCGGTGAAGACCATCGCCCAGCGGGACGGCCTCCACGCCACCTTTATGCCCAAGCCCATCTACGGGCTGGCGGGCAACGGGATGCACACCAACATGTCCCTGTACCGGGACGGGAAAAACGTCTTTTTCGACGAGCAGGGTGAAAACGGGCTGTCCAAGGAGTGCTACTCCTTCATCGCGGGCATACTGGCCCACATGAAAGGCATGGCCGCCATCACCAACCCCCTGGTCAACTCCTACAAGCGGCTGGTCCCCGGCTTTGAGGCCCCCTGCTATATGGCCTGGTCCGCCTCCAACCGTTCCACCCTCATCCGCATACCCGCCTCCCGCGGGCAGGGCACCCGGGTGGAGCTGCGCTGTCCCGACCCGGCCTGCAACCCCTACCTGTCCCTGGCGGTGTGCCTGGCGGCGGGTCTGGACGGCATCGCCAAGGGCATGACCCCGCCCCCGGAGGTGACGGAGAACATCTTTGCCATGACCCCCGCCACCCGGAAGCGCCGGGGAGTGGAGGCCCTGCCCGGCTCGTTGGAGGAGGCCCTCATCGCCATGAAGAAGGACAAACTGGTGATGGCGGCGCTGGGCCAGCACGTCACCCGGCAGTACATTGCGGGCAAGGAGGCGGAGTGGGACGAATACCGCACCCGCGTGTCCTCCTGGGAGCGGGATAAGTACATTATCAATTATTGAACGCGGTCCGCTGCTGCCCGCGTTCCGTTGCCGGGCAGAAATGTGCCGGAAACCTGTTTGGAGCGTCAGCGAGCTAAAGTTCTTTTTGGTTCTTTTTCTTTCAAGAAAAAGAACATCGAAATGCCTTTGACCGCATAGGTTCCCCTGTAAGGAGGGGAGCCTATGCGTTTTGTAAAAATGCACGGCCTTGGGAACGACTACATCTTTCTCGACTGCATGGAATCCATGCCGGAGGACCTGCCCGGACTGGCCCGCCGCCTGTCGGACCGCCACTTTGGCGTGGGCGGGGACGGGATTATCTGCGTGTGCCCGCCGGACCGGGCGGACTTCAAAATGCGGATGTTCAACGCCGACGGCTCCGAGGGGGCCATGTGCGGCAACGGCATCCGGTGTTTCGGCAAGTATGTGTACGACCAGGGCTTGACGGACAAGCGCCACCTCACCGTGGAGACCGGGGCGGGGGAACGGGAGCTGTCCCTGCTCATCCGGGACGGCGCGGCGGCGGGGGCGGCGGTGGGCATGGGCGCGCCCGTTTTGGGGGAGCCCGTGACGCTTGTGCTGGACGGGAGGGAATGCGCCGCCCGCCCCGTGTCCATGGGCAACCCCCACGCGGTGGTGGAGGCGGAAGACCCCGCCGCCCTGGACCTGTCCGTCCTCGGCCCGCTGGTGGAGCGGAATCCCGCCTTTTCCCGCCGGGTGAACGCCGAGTTTATCCGGGTGCTGAACCGCCGGGAGCTGGTCATGCGGGTGTGGGAGCGGGGCAGCGGCGAGACGCTGGCCTGCGGCACCGGGGCCTGCGCGGCGGCGGCGGCCATGGTCGCCGCCGGGAAGCTGGACCGGGAGGCGGTGGTCCATCTGGTGGGAGGGGACCTGACCGTCCGCTGGGACGGGGAATCCGGCCAAATGTTCATGACGGGCCCCGCCGTCACCGTGTTTGATGGCGAAACTGCCGATTGACCGGGATATTTGGCCTGTGGTACAATCATTTAACCAGATAAAGTAAAGGAGTGGTCCCCATGGCCCACATCAATCAAAATTTCCAAAAACTCCCCGGCGGCTACCTGTTCCCGGAGATCGGGCGGCGGGTGCGGGCTTTTTCCGCCCAGAACCCGCCCATGCCCCTGATCCGCTTGGGGATCGGCGACGTGACCCAGCCCCTGGCCCCTGCGGTGGTGGAGGCCATGGTGAAGGCGTCCAAGGAGATGGGGGTCAAGGAGACCTTCCGGGGCTACTGCGAGGAGACCTGCTGCGCCTATGACTTTCTGCGCTTCGCCATCCGGGACGATTATAAGGCCTGGGGGGTGGACATTGCCGACGACGAGATTTTCGTGTCCGACGGGGCGAAAAGCGACTGCGGCAGCATCGGCGACATCTTCTCGGTGGACAACGTGGTGGCGGTGTGCGACCCGGTGTACCCGGTCTACGTGGACACCAACGCCATGGCCGGGAGGGCCGGGGACTTCAACGGGGAGCGGTGGACGGACCTGGTCTATCTGCCCTGTACGGCGGAGAATGATTTCTTCCCCGGCCTGCCCGAGGGGGACAGGGTCCCAGACCTCATCTACATCTGCTCCCCCAACAACCCCACCGGGGCGGCGGCTGACTACGGTCAGCTCAAGACCTGGGTGGACTACGCCAACGCCCACGGCAGCGTGATTTTGTTTGACTCCGCCTACGAGGCGTTCATCACCCAGGAGGGGATTCCCCACAGCATTTTTGAGGTGGAGGGGGCCAAAACCTGCGCCATTGAGTTCCGCTCTTTCTCCAAGTCCGCCGGATTCACCGGCAACCGCTGCGCCTACACGGTGATACCCAAGGCTTTGGAGCGGGAGGGCGCGTCCCTCAACGCCCTGTGGAACCGCCGCCAGGGGAGCAAGTTCAACGGCGTGCCCTACGTCATCCAGCGGGCGGCGGAGGCGGCTCTGTCCCCGGAGGGGAAGGCCCAGACCAAAGCCGCCATCGACTACTACCTGAACAACGCCAAGGTGGTCCGGGAGGGGCTGACCGCCGCCGGGCTGACGGTGTACGGCGGGGTGAACGCCCCCTATCTCTGGGTCAAGACCCCCAACGATATGCCCTCCTGGGATTTCTTCGACCTCTTGCTGAAACAGGCATGTGTGGTCACCACCCCCGGTGCGGGCTTCGGCCCCAGCGGGGAGGGCTACATCCGCATCACCGCCTTCGGGGACGCGGACGCCACCAAAGAGGCGGTCCAGCGTATCGTGTCCGTGGTAAAGCAATCAGTTGTTTCTTAGTGCTGTTTATTCCTTTTTCTTGAAAGAAAAAGGAATCGAAAAAGAACTTTAGACCCGCCTGGAGCGCTGCTCCAGGCGGATTTTTTATAGATGCAAATACGTTCGTATCGGGAACGCGAAACGAAGTTTCGCGTCAAAAGTTTCTGTTCGGCCCCTGTTCCCTTCAAAGAAAAGGAGCGCCCTTGACCTTTCTTTGCCGGAATATTTCGGGACGGGCCCTCATAGGATTGGGGTACAAAGGCGGTGAACGGTATGGACGAAAGAAAACCCTGGGAGCGGGCGGCGGCGGTGCTGCCCGCCCCCCTGCGGGACAGCCTGGAGGCCCTGGGGGAGGACAAGCTGGAGCGGGCGGAGGAATTCCGGCTGCGGCGGGGCTTCCCCATGACGGTCCTGCTCCCCGGTGGGGAGGCTGAGACGGACGGCCCGCCCGTCGGGGAGGAGGAGCTGCGGCAGGCGGTGGAGAACGCCACCCAGTCCTCCGCCCACACGGCGCTGGACCGGGTGCGGCAGGGGTTCGTCACCCTGCGGGGGGGCCACCGGATGGGCCTGTGCGGCACGGTGGCCAGGAAGGATGGAAAAATCGTCACCCTCCGGGAGCTGTCCTCCCTGTCCGTCCGGGTGGCGCGGAGCGTAACCGGGCTGGCTGGCCCACTGATGCCCCGGCTGACGGAGGACGGGCGGTTTTTGAGCACCCTGATTTTAGCCCCGCCTGGGGCGGGCAAGACCACCCTGCTCCGGGACCTGATCCGGGTGCTGTCCGATGGGGAGGGCTGCGCCCCCCACCGGGTGGCGGTGGCCGACGAGCGCGGGGAGGTCGCCGCCCTGTGGCGGGGGGAGCCCCAGCTGTACGTGGGGCGGCACACCGACGTGCTGGACGGCTGTTCCAAAGGGGAGGGGCTGTCCATCCTCATCCGGGGAATGAACCCCCAGGCGGCGGCGGTGGACGAGCTGGGCGGCGTGGAGGACGTTCAAGCCGCGGCTGAGGCGGCGGGGTGCGGCGTGGCCGTGCTGGCAACCGCCCACGGCGCGGGGTTGGACGACCTGAGCCGCCGTCCCGCCTGCCGGGAGCTGCTGGAGCTGGGCGTGTTCCGGCGGCTGGTGGTTCTGGAGCGCCTGGGCGGGGAGCGGAGGGCCCGGGTGGAGGCGCTGTCATGACCCGGCTTTTGGGTGCGGCGCTGGTGGTGGCCGGGGGCGTGTCCCTGGGCCTGTGCGCCGTGGCCTGGCTGGACGGTCGGGTGCGGGACCTGGGGGAGCTGGCGGCGGGGCTGGACACCCTCCAGCGGGAGCTGGGCTGGCGGCTGGCCCCTCTGCCCCAGGCGCTGGACGGGGCGGCCAAGGCGGTCCGGGGCCCGGCGGCGGATTTTTTCACCCTCTGCGCCCAGCGGGCCCGCTCGCCGGACGGACGGGCTTTTCAGGAGATATGGCGGGACAGCCTGGACGCCTCCCCGCTCCGTTTGAAGGGGGAGGACAAGGCCCTGCTGGAGCGGCTGGGCGGGGTGCTGGGCCGGTACGACGGGGACAGCCAGCGGCTGGCCCTGGAGGCCGCGGCGGCGGGCCTGCGCACCCTCCAGGGGGCGGCGGCGGACGACCGGAGCCGCCTGGGCCGGGTGTACGGGGTGCTGGGGGCGGCGGCGGGCCTGCTGGCGGTCATTCTGCTGCTGTAGCGATAACATTACTTAGGAGGACGGACGATGGACGTAGACCTCATTTTTAAAATTGCCGCCATCGGCATTCTGGTGTCGGTGCTCAACCAGGTGCTCACCCGGTCGGGCCGGGACGAGATGGCCACCATGACCACCCTGGTGGCGCTGGTGGTGGTGCTGATGATCGTGGTGCAGCAGATTAACGACCTGTTCACCCTGGTGAAGGACCTGTTCGGGCTGTGAGCGGCGTGGTGAAGATCGCGGCGGCGGCGGTGGCGGCGGCGCTGTGCGCGGTGGTGGTGCGCAGGCAGTCTCCGGAGATCGCCCTGGCCCTGGGCATCGGGGCCTGCGCCCTCATTGTGCTGTCCTGCTCTGGGGCGCTGGAGTCGGCGGTGGAGCTGGCGGACAAGCTGGCCCAGACCGGGGGGCTGTCCGCCCAGGTGGTGGAGCCGGTGCTGAAAACGGCGGGCATCGCCATCGTCACCCGGCTGGCCGCCGACTTCTGCAAGGACGCCAAGGAGGGCGGACTGGCCTCGGCGGTGGAGCTGGGGGGGACGGCCCTGGCCCTGGCGGCGGCCCTGCCCCTGATGACGGCGGTGCTGGACGTGCTCACCCAGCTGCTGTAGGGGATGGACCATGGAAAAGGTGTGGACGGTTTTGACGGCGCTGGCCCTGCTGCCGGTCCTGTGCCTCCCCGCCCGGGCTCTCACCGGGCAGGAGGCCGTGGAGCGGCAGGAGGAGCTCATCGACGTGGACGGGCTCCGGCGGGCGGCGGCGGAGAGCGGCGGCACGGCGGAGTACGGGGCCTCGCTGGACGAGGGGCTGGAGGGCCTGCTGGACACGGGGACGACAGAGCTGGGAGGCGCGGTGCGCCGCGCGGCCCGGTCCGGGGCGCTGCTGCTGGTGATCTTGATGTTCTGCGCCCTGGCGGAGTCGGTGGGGGAGCTGGGCAAGGGGAGCGTGAAAGCCGCCTCCCTGGCGGGGACGCTGGCGGTGGCGGCGGTGGCGGTGGCGGATGTGAACTCCCTGCTGGGGCTGGGCCGGGGGGCCATGGAGAACATGACCTCCTTTGCCAACGTGCTCCTGCCCGCGGTGGCAGTGGTGACGGCGGCCACGGGAGCGGTGACGGGGGCCGCGGCCCGGCAGCTGGCGGCGGCGCTGTTCTCCGGCCTGCTGGCCAACCTGATCAGCGGGCTGCTGGTTCCCCTGCTGTACGGCTATATCGCCGCTTCGGTGGCCCAGGCGGCGCTGGGAAGGGAGGAGCTGAAACGGATGGCGGACCTTTTGAAATGGACGGTGACCACCCTGCTCACCATCGCCACCATCGCCTTTGTGAGCTACCTGACGGCCAGCGGCGTGGTGGCGGGGACGGTGGACGCGGCAGCGGTGAAGGCGGCCAAGTTCGCCATATCCGGGGCGGTGCCGGTGGTGGGCGGCATTCTGTCCGACGCGGCGGAGACGGTGTTGGCTTCCGCCGGGGTCCTCCGGGGGACGGTGGGGGTGTTCGGCATGGTCACCGTGCTGGGGATCTGCCTGGTCCCCCTGCTGCGGCTGGCGGTGCACTACCTGGCCTATAAGCTGGTGGCGGCGCTGGCCTCCGCCCTGGGCAGCGGCCCCCCCTGCGCCCTGGTGGACCGGCTCAGCTCCGCCTTCGGGCTGGTGCTGGGGATGATGGGGGCCAGCTGCCTGCTGCTGCTTATCACCCTGGTGTCCTGCCTGTCGGTGACAGCCGTATGATGGGCTTTGTGCGGTCGTGGCTGCTGGGGGTGACGGCGGCGGCGCTGGTGCTGGCCCTGGCGGAGACCCTGGCCCCGGAGGGCGCGGTGAAAAAGGTGTGCCGCCTGGCTGGAGGGATGGCCCTGCTGCTGGCGGCGGCGGGACCGGTGCTGGACGCGCTGGACGGGTCCGCCCTCACCCGGGGGTTGGAGGGCTGGCGGGACCGGTCCCAGCGGTATGAGCAGGAGCTGGAGGAGCGGAACGAACAGCTCTATCTGGCTATCATAGAGGAGGAGACCGCCGCATATGTTATGGACAAGGCGAGAGAATTCGGCTTTGAATGCGATGTGGAGGTGACCTTCGGCTATGACGAGAAGGCTGTGCCCTGCCCCTGGGAGGTCGCCGCCCGGGGCGAGTGGACCCCGGAGCGGCGGGCCAGGCTGGGGCGGCTGCTGGAGGAGGAGCTGGGCGTGCCCGCCCAGCGGCAACACTACGAGGAGATACTGCCATGAAGGTCCAATGGAAGCCGGAACAGCTGTGGAAGCTGCTGGACAAGTACAAATATGTGCTGCTGGTGCTGGCGGCGGGGCTGATCCTGCTGCTGTGGCCGTCGGGGGAGCGGGAGAAGCCGGCCCCGGAGTCCGCCGGCGGCGGGGCGGAGGAGTTCGATCTGGCGGCGCTGGAGGAGAAGCTGTCCCAGGTGCTCTCCCAGGTGGAGGGGGCGGGGAAGGTGACGGTGGCCCTCACGGTGAGGAGCGGCACGGAGCGGGTGCCCATCACCGACCGCTCCACCTCCAGCCGGGAGCGGGAGAGCCAGGTGGAGGAGAAGACGGTGGTCGTCAACACCGGCTCCGGCCAGCAGGCAGTAGTCCGCCTGGAGCGGGCCCCGGTGTTCCAGGGGGCGGTGGTGGTGTGCCCGGGAGGGGACCAGGCGGAGGTGCGCCTGCTGCTCACCCAGGCGGTGTCGTCCCTCACCGGGCTGGGGGCGGACCGGATCACTGTGTGCAAAGGGGGCTGACGTCCCCAACCTTGAATTTTGGGAGGACAGAATCATGAGTGTGTGGAAACGAAACGCGGTCGTGGTGGCCATCGTGCTGTTTGTGGGGGCGGCGGTGTACCTGAACTGGTCCTACGGCAGGGAGGCCGCGGCGGCGGGCGGCGGGGACGGCGGCGGGAAGCTGCTGGGCCAGGCCGCGCTGGTCAACGGCAAGGACGGCAAGCAGGCCGGGGACGGCGGGACGGCGGGAGACGCCCAGTCCAGCGCCCAGCCCAACGCCTCCGCCGACCCCAGCGCCTCCCCCAGCGCGGCGGGGGAGCAGACCGGCTACTTTGCCTCCGCCCGGCTCAACCGGCAGCAGGCCCGGGACAGCGCCCTGGAGCTCCTCCAGCAGGCGGCGGCAGACGCGGGGGCCCAGCAGGACATCATCGACGAGGCCAACGCCTCCATCCAGACCATGGCGGCGCAGACCATGTCCGAGGCCCAGGTGGAGAACCTGGTCACCGCCAAGGGCTATGGGGACTGCGTGTGCTTCATCAATGAGAACAGCGCCAGCGTGGTGGTGTCGTCCACGGCCAACGGCCTCAGCGAGAACGACGTGACCAAGATCATGGAGATCGTCAAGGAGGAGACGGGGCTGTCGGCGGATAAGATCAAGGTGATAGAAACCGAGCCATAAGCGCCAGCGTGACAACGGACAAAATAAGGATTGTAATTTTTAGGACAGGGTGATATAATAGCCTCAGCATTTGGTAAAGGAGCGTGAGGCGATATGGCCGAAGGCAGAGAATATATCTCCCATGAGAGCGAGCTGGGCAGCGTCAGCATTTCCGAGGAGGTGCTCACCATCATCGCGGCGGCGGCGGCGGTGGACGTGGAGGGGGTCAGTTCCCTGGGGTCCGGCCTGAGCAGCGAGGGCACCGCCACAGCCAACCGCAAGGCCCTCACCAAGGGCGTCCGGCTGTGGGTGGAGGACGAGCGGGTCACCGTGGACCTGCCTATTCTGGTGCGCTACGGCTATGTGGTCACCGACGTGGCCAAGGCCGTGCAGGAGGCGGTGTTCGCCGCCGTGGAGAACACCAGCGGGCTGGAGGTGGCCCAGGTCAACGTCACCGTGGTGGGCGTCACCTTCCAAAAGTGAGCGGGGAGCCGGGGCACAAGCCCCGGCTCTTTTTCCGGCCTTTTTTTGTGGGAAAAGGGGCTTTCTTTTTTGAGGCGGTTCGTGTATAATAAAATGAATATGCAGAATGGGCCGCTGTGCCCAGCGAGACAGCCCGGCGCCGCCGGGAAGAGGAGGAGTCCCCATGAACAGAAGCACCGCCAGGGAGATCGCCGTTCATTTCGTCTTTGAGCTGGCCTTTTCCAACGAGACGGCCCGGCAGCTGCTGGACCGGGAGCTTACCCCGGAGGAATTTGCCCGGCGGGCCCAGGACGAGCCCATGTACGCCGAATTCCCCGGCCAGGGGGAGCGGGACTATATCACCCGGCTGGTGCTGGGGGCGGGGAGCCACGGGGCCGAGCTGGACGGGTACATTGAGAAGTACGCCAAGGGCTGGCGGTTTTCCCGCATCGACCGGGTGGCCTCCGCCATCATGCGGGCGACCATGTATGAGATCCTGTATATGCCCGACATCCCCAACCGGGCGGCCATCAACGAGGCGGTGGAGATCGCCAAGAAGTATGTGGACGACGAGGTGGTCAAGTTCATCAACGGCATTCTGGGCTCCTTCGTGCGCTCGGAAGTGCCGGAGCAGGAGTGAGCGCCATGGATAAGCTGTGCCTGGGCTTCGACACCAGCAACTACACCACCTCCGCCGCCGTGTTCGGCGATGGGCGGGCGGAAAACCGGGGGCAGCTGCTCACCGTCCCGGAGGGGGCGCTGGGCCTGCGGCAGAGCGACGCGCTGTTCCAGCATGTGAAGCGGCTGCACCTGATGGCGGAGCGGCTGCGGGCGGACGGGGTGATGGGGAGCATTGCCGCCGTGGGGGCGTCCACCCGTCCCCGGGAGGTGGAGGGCTCCTATATGCCCTGCTTCCTGGTGGGGGAGGGGGAGGGCCGCACCCTGGCGGCGGCGCTGGGGGCGCCCTTTTATCCCTGCTCCCACCAGCAGGGCCACGTGGCGGCGGCGGCCTGGTCGGCGGGCCGGGAGGACCTGCTGGACAGGCCCCATCTGGCCTGGCACCTGTCGGGGGGCACCACCGAGCTGCTGCGGGTGGAGCCGGAGGGCCACACCGTCCGGGCGGAGGTGATTGGCGGCACCAGCGACATCGCTGCGGGCCAGCTCGTCGACCGGGCCGGGGTGCTGCTGGGACTGCCCTTTCCGGCGGGCAAGGCGCTGGACGCCCTGTACCCTCAAGCGGAGAAGGCGCTGTTCTTCCGGGTGAAGCTGAACGATCTGACCTTCTCCCTGTCCGGCATGGAGAACAAGGTGAAGGAGCTGGCGGAGCGGGGGGAGGCCCCTGCCGACATCGCCCGGTTTGCCATCGACACCATCATGGACGTGCTGATCCGGGCCACCGAAGAGGCCCAAAAGCGCTGGCCCGGCCTGCCCGTGCTGTGCTCGGGCGGCGTGGCCTCCAACCGGCAGATCCGGGCGGCGCTGGAGCGGGCCTGCGGCGCGGTGTTCGCCCAGCCCCAGTACGCCACGGACAACGCCCTGGGAGTGGCCATCCTGGCCCACCGGGCGCTGGAGCGGGGGGTGAAGGGGTGAATATTGCCAATTTACCTGTCTATACTGTATCTCAGGTCAACGGCTACGTGAAGGACCTGATGGACGGCGACCCCCTCCTCACCGGGCTGCTGGTGCGGGGGGAGATCTCCAACTACAAGTGCTATCCCTCCGGCCACCACTATTTTTCCCTGAAGGACGAGCAGGGGGCCCTGCGGTGCGTCATGTTCCGGGGGGAGGCGGTCCGGCTGCGGTTCCGTCCCGCCAACGGGATGCGGGTGGTGGCCTTTGGCCGGGTGTCCGTGTACCCCAGGGACGGACAGTACCAGCTCTACTGCAATGAGCTGATGCAGGACGGCCGGGGGGCGCTGGACGAGGCGTTTGAGCGGCTTCGCCGCCGCCTGGAGGCGGAGGGCCTGTTTGACGGGGCGAACAAACAGCCACTGCCCAAGTACCCCAAAAAAATCGCCCTGGTCACCTCCCCGGCGGGGGCGGCGGTCCGGGACATGCTGCGCATACTGAAGGCCCGCTGGCCGCTGGCCCAGGTGCTGGTGGTCCCCGTCCGGGTCCAGGGGACGGAGGCGGCGGGGGAGATTTCCGCCGCCATCCACCGGCTGAACAACCGGGCGGATATCGACCTCATCATCACGGGGCGGGGGGGCGGCTCCAAGGAGGACCTGTGGGCCTTCAACGAGGAGATTGTGGCCCGGGCCATCTATCTGTCCAACATCCCGGTGATCTCCGCCGTGGGCCACGAGCCCGACGTGACCATCGCCGACTATGTGGCGGACCTGCGGGCGGCCACCCCCTCCAACGGGGCGGAGCTGGCCGTCCCCGACCAGACGGAGGAGCGGGCGCGGCTGGCCCAGCTGTCCGGACGGCTGGCCAGGGCCCTCCAGGCCCGTCTGGGCGGGGCCCGGCGGGAGCTGGACCGGCTGAAAAACAGCCGCGCTTTGACAAATATCAAGGCCCCCATTCAGGACCGGCGGATGGTGGTGGACGGGCTGCGCCGCCGGATGGCCCTGGCCCTCCGGGGCAGGGTGGAGGGGGGCAGGCAGGCCCTGAACGCCCGGAAAGCCCGGCTGCCCCTGGCGCTGGGCGCTCAGACCGCGAAGAAAAAGGTCCGGCTGGGCCGCCTGGCGGCGGGGCTGGACGCCCTGAGCCCGCTGAAGGTGCTGGGCCGGGGCTACGCCATCGCCCGAACGGAACAAAACGTGGTGTCGTCCATCACCCAGGCCCAGCCGGGAGACCGGCTGGAGGTGCTGGTGTCCGACGGCGCTTTGCGCTGTGAGGTCAAGGAGAAGGAGGAGAGGACATGGCGGTGAAAAAACAGTCCTTTGAGGAGGCCATGGGCCGGCTGGAGGCCATCGTGGCCCAGCTGGAGAAGGGCGAGTGCGGCCTGGACGAGTCCCTCAAGCTGTTTGAGGAGGGGGCCGGGCTGGCAGGCCGGTGCGAGGAGCTTTTAGATAAGGCGGAGCAGAAGGTGAACCTTCTGCTGGCCGACGACCAGGAGGTCCCCTTCGAGGGGGAGAACGCCGATGGACTTTGAGCGGGAATACCGGGAGGCCCGGGACCTGGCGGAGAGCGGGCTGCAAAGCGCCTTCGCCGACGGGGTGGACGGCCCCCACCGGGAGCTTTTGGAGGCCATGGAGTACAGCCTGCTGGCCGGGGGCAAGCGGGTGCGGCCTGTGCTGGCGCTGAAATTCTGTGAGGCCCTGTGCGGGGACATGGAGCCTGCCCTGGACTACGCCTGCGGTGTGGAGATGCTCCACACCTATTCCCTGATCCACGATGACCTGCCCTGCATGGACAACGATGAGCTGCGCCGGGGCAAGCCCACCTGCCATGTGAAGTATGGGGAGTGGCTGGCCCTGCTGGCGGGGGACGCCCTCCAGGCGGCGGCCTTTGAGCGGCTGGCCGCGTCCCGGAGGACCACTCCCGCCGCCAACGGCAGGGCCTGCGCCATCCTGGCCCAGGCGGCGGGGCGGAGCGGCATGTGCGGCGGGCAGTATCTGGACATCAAATGGGAGGGCCGCACGCTGGACGGAGAGGATCTGAGCCGGATCAACGGCTGGAAGACCGGCGCTCTGCTGGAGGCGGCCTGCCTGCTGGGGCTGACGGCCTCGACCGTGGAGCCCGCTCCGGAACAGTGGGAGGCGGCCCGGCGGTACGCCCAGCAGCTGGGGATGGCCTTCCAGATTCGGGACGACATGCTGGACGTGGAGTCCACCGAGGAGGAGCTGGGCAAGCCCATCGGCTCTGACGCGGTCAACGGAAAGAATACCTACGCCGCCCTGTACGGACTGGAAAAATGCGGGGAGCTGGTGGCGGCGCTGACGGAAAAGGCCAAGGAGAGCGTGGGGGGGGCCTTTGAGCGCCCGGAGTTCCTGTGCGCCCTGGCTGATTCTCTGGCGGCGCGGAAAAATTGAGGCGCGCGGGCCGCTGGCCCGAACGCGGTGAAGGAGAAATGTGAGATGGTGTGTCCGGTCTTGTTGATCGCCGTCGCCGCCTGGGCGGCGGCCCAGGTGCTGAAGCTTCTGATCGCCACGGCGGTCTACCGGAAGTTTGACATCACCTATCTCACCACCGGGGGCGGCATGCCCAGCTCCCACTCGGCCCTGGTGTGCGCCGCCGCCGTGTCCTGTGGCATGAGCGCCGGGTTTGATTCGCCGGTGTTCGCGGTGGCGGCGGTGGTGGCTTTCATCGTCATGTACGACGCCGCCCACGTCCGCCGGGAGACCGGGGAGCAGGCCAAGGTGCTCAACTATATCCTGCGCAACTGGGAGGAGTTCAAGCCCGAGGACTTCGAGCGGGATTTGAAGGAGCTCATCGGGCACACCCCCCTCCAGGTGGCGGTGGGAGCCGTGCTGGGCATCGGAGTGGGTCTGCTGGGCGGCTATATCGCGTTTGGATTTTAAGGGGGGCTTTGCCATGGGTCCGGAACAGCTGAACAGCCTCACCGACATTCAGGCAAAGCTGCTGTGCGACCAGCTGCGGGAGCAGATCATTGCCAGCGTTTCCAGGACCGGGGGCCATCTGGCCTCCAGCCTGGGGGTGGTGGAGGCCACGGTGGCCGTCCACCGGGTGTTCGACCTGGAGACGGACCGGCTGGTGTTCGACGTGGGCCACCAGTGCTACGCCCACAAGATCTTGACGGGCCGGGGGGGCCAGATGGACCACCTGCGGAAGCTGGGGGGGCTGTCCGGCTTTCCCAAGCCCCGGGAGCACCGGGCGGACGCCTTCATCGCGGGGCACGCCTCCAACGCGGTGTCGGTGGCCTTGGGCATGGCCCGGGCCCGGACGCTGAACCGGGAGGACTACTATGTCCTGGCTATGCTGGGAGACGGGGCCATGACCGGCGGCCTGGCCTACGAGGGGTTGTCCGACGCGGGGCAGAGCGGGGAACAGCTGGTGGTCATTCTCAACGACAACGGCATGTCCATCACCAAAAACGTGGGGGGAGTGGCCCGGCATCTGGCCCAGCAGCGGCTGAAGCCCCAGTACCTCCAGTTTAAAAAGCTCTACCGGAAGGCCACCGGGGCCACGGCGGTGGGCCGGGGGCTGTACCGCTTCACCCACAAGACCAAACAGGCCATCAAGAGCGCCGTCCTCCATTGCAGCATGTTCGAGGACATGGGTTTTACTTACCTGGGCCCGGTGGACGGCCACGACGTGAACTACCTCACCCGGCTGCTGCGGTACGCCAAGGAGCTGAACAGCCCGGTCCTGCTCCACATCAAGACCGTCAAGGGGAAGGGATACCCCCCGGCGGAAAAGGAGCCCGACCGCTTCCACGGGGTGGGGCCTTTCCGGGTCGAGGACGGAACGCCCCTCCATGAGAGCGGCGAGACCTTCTCCTCCGTGTTTGGGGACACGCTGCGCCAGCTGGCCCGGGAGGGGGCCGATGTGGCCGCCATCACCGCCGCTATGCCCGACGGCACGGGGCTGGTGGACTTTGCCCGGGAGTATCCGGAGCGCTTTTTTGACGTGGGCATCGCCGAGGGTCACGCCGTGTCCATGGCGGCGGGGATGGCCAAGCAGCGTATGGTACCGGTGGCGGCCATCTACTCCACTTTCTTGCAGCGGGCCTACGATATGCTCATCCACGATGTGGCCATCCAGGGGCTTCACGTGGTGCTGTGTGTGGACCGGGCGGGGCTGTCCGGCGAGGACGGGGAGACCCACCACGGCGTGTTTGACGTGGCCTATCTGAACTCGGTGCCCGGTATGAAAATCTACTGCCCCGCCAGCTTTGAGGAGCTTCGGGCCATGCTGCGCTATGCCGTGGAGAAGGACCGGGGCCCGGCGGCGGTGCGCTATCCCAAGGGGGGCGAGGGGGAGTTCCGCGCCCTGTGCGGCATAGAGGGGGCCAGCGTCATCCGTCCCGGCACGGATGTGACCATCGCCGCCTACGGGACGATGATAAACGAGGCTTTGGCGGCGGCGAGGCTGCTGGAGGAAAAGGGAACGTCCGCCCAGGTGGTGAAGCTGAACAGTATCGCTCCCCTGGACGTGGACACCGTGGCCGCCTGCGCCCAAAAGACCGGGCGGCTGATCGTGGCGGAGGAGTGTGTGGACGCGGGCTGTGTGGGCCGGAGGATCGCCGCCGAGCTTGCCCTGCGGGGAATTGGCGGGGTCAGGCTGGCCCTGGTGAACCTGGGGGACCGCTTCGTCCAGCAGGGCGCCGTGGCGGAGCTGAGACAGCTGTGCGGCATCGACGGGGCGTCCATCGCCCGCCGGGCCGGGGAGGTGATGGGCCGTGGCTAAAAAGCGTGTGGACCTGCTCCTGGTGGAGCGGGGGCTGGCGGACACCCGGCAGAAGGCCCAGGCCGTCATCATGGCGGGGCAGGTGTACACCGGGGAGCGGCGCTGCGACAAGCCGGGACTCACCCTGGAGGAGGACGCGCCCCTGGAGGTCCGGGGCGGCCTGCGCTACGTGAGCCGGGGCGGGCTGAAGCTGGAAAAGGCCATGCGGGTTTTTCCCATCACCCTGGCGGATAAAACCGCCGCCGACATCGGGGCCTCCACCGGCGGCTTCACCGACTGTATGCTGCAAAACGGGGCCCAAAAGGTGTACGCCGTGGACGTGGGCTACGGCCAGCTGGCCTGGTCCATCCGGAACGACCCCCGGGTGGTGTGCCTGGAGCGCACCAACGCCCGGTATTTGACCGCAGAGCAGATCCCCGAGCCGTTGGACTTTGCCTCCATCGACGTGTCTTTCATCTCCCTGGGGCTGATCCTGCCCGCCCTGCGGCCGCTGATGGCGCCGGGGGGCCAGGTGGCCGCCCTGGTGAAGCCCCAGTTCGAGGCGGGTAGGGAAAAAGTGGGTAAAAAAGGGGTGGTCCGAGACCCGGCGGTCCATCTGGAGGTGCTGGAGCGTTTCTTGGACCATGCCGCCCAGGCGGATTTTGCTGTGCTGGGGCTGGACTTCTCCCCCATCCGGGGGCCGGAGGGCAATATTGAGTATCTGGGCTTTCTCCAGGCGGGGGCCGGGGAGAAGCTTGAATTTGACTTGAGGGAGCTGGTGGACCGCTCCCACCAGGCGCTGAAGGGGTGAGGGTAGGATGAAAATTGTGCTGTGTCCCAACCCCTACCGGGACCGGGGGCTGCGGGCGGCCCAGGCCGCCCAGCGGATTTTGGAAAACGCCGGGGCACAGACCGCCATCTGCCTGCCTTTTGAGGTGGACCAGGGCAGCCGTCTGGACCTGCCCGCCGGGGCGGCGCTGGGCCAGATCGAGGAGGAGCTGGAGGACGCCAATGTGCTGGTGTGCTTCGGCGGGGACGGCACCATCCTCCACGCCGCCCACGAGGCCAACGCCCGGAACATCCCCATCCTGGGGGTGAACCTGGGCAGCATCGGCTTTATGGCGGAGCTGGAGCACGGGGAGCTGTCCCTGCTGGCCAAGCTGGCCGGAGGACGGTTCGGCGTCGAGCGGCGGATGATGCTGGACGTCACCGTCCGCCGGGAGGGGCGGCGGGTGTTCGACCAGCAGGCCCTCAACGACTCGGTGCTCACCAAGGGGGCGGTGGCCCGCGTGCTGGACCTGGAGGTCACCGGGGATCGGGTGACCATCTCCTCCTTCTCCGGGGACGGCATTGTGGTGTCCACCCCCACCGGGTCCACCGCCTACTCCATGGCGGCGGGAGGGCCCATCGTGGAGCCCACGGCGGCCAATATCATCATCGCCCCCATCTGCGCCCACTCCCTCCACGCCAAGCCCTTCGTGCTGGACGCGGCCAGGTCGGTGGGGGTGCGGCTGGCTCCGGGGAGCAAAAAAACCGCCTACCTGTCGGTGGACGGCGGGCGGGCGTTCCGGGTGCAGCCCGGGGACTGGGTGGAGTGCCGCCGGTCCCGGCAGACCACCCAGATGGTGAAGCTCACCGGGCGGAGTTTTTACGAGCGGATCAATCAAAAGCTGGGAAAGGCGTGAACGGTTTGAAAGCCAAACGACAGGCGGAAATTCTGCGCATCATTGCGGAGGCGGACATTGAAACCCAGGAGCAGATGCTGGACCAGCTGGGGCGGCGGGGCATCCGGGCCACCCAGGCCACCATTTCCCGGGACATCAAAGAGCTGAACCTGGTCAAGCAGCCGGGGGAGGGGGGGAGCTACCACTATGTGGCCTCCGCCGCCCTGCCCCCACGGCGGGCGGCCGCGGGGCGGCTGCAAAACATCTTCAAGGAGGGGGTCGTCTCCTGCGACGCGGCCCAGAACATCGTGGTGGTGAAGACCATGCCCGGGCTGGCCCCCGCCGCCGGGGCCGCCCTGGACGGCATGGAGCTGGAGGGGCTGGTGGGCTCCCTGGCGGGGGACGACACCGTCATCCTCATCATGCGCACCAATCAGGCGGCGGAGTCGCTGACCCGGGAGATCGAGTCCATGCTGGAGGGGTGAGGAGACGTGCTCAGCTTACTGCACATTGAGAACATCGCGGTGATCTCCCAGGCGGACATCACCTTTGACCAGGGGTTCAACGTCCTCACCGGCGAGACCGGGGCGGGCAAATCCATTGTCATCGACTCCATCGGGGCCATCATGGGGGAGCGTACCAGCCGGGACCTGATCCGCACCGGGGCCAAGACCGCCCGGGTGTCCGCCCTGTTCCGGGACCTGCCCCCTCTGCCCTGGTTCGAGGAGCAGGGGACGGGCCCCGACGAGAACGGGGAGCTGCTCATTGAGCGGACCATCCAGGCGGACGGAAAAAACGCCTGCCGGGTGAACGGGCGGCCCCTGTTGGTGACCCAGCTGCGGGAGCTGGGCCAGCAGCTGGTGAACGTCCACGGCCAGCACGACGGCCAGCAGCTGCTGGACGAGGAGTGCCATCTGGGCTACCTGGACAGCTTTGGCCGGACGGAGAAGGAGCTGGAGGCCTATTCCGAGGCTTACGGCCAGGTCCGGGACCTGCGCCGGGAGCGGGACCGGCTCCAGATGGACGACGGGGAGAAGGCCCGGCGGCTGGATACCCTCACCTATCAGATCGAGGAGCTGGAGAAGGCGGAGCTGCGGGAGGGCGAGGACGAGGAGCTGACCCAGCGCCGGGAGGTGCTTCGCAACGCCGAGCGGCTCACCGACGCGGTGGACGGGGCCTGGCAGGCCCTCACAGGCGGCGAGGACGGCGAGGGGGCGGTACCCCTGCTGATGGAGGCGGAAAACCGCCTGTCTCAGGGGGGAAGGTACAGCCCCGATTTGAAGGAGCTGTCGGAAAAGGCGGAGCGGCTGCGCTGCGATGCGGACGACCTGGCGGAGCTGGTCCGGGACCTGCGGGGGACGCTGGACTTCTACCCCGGCGAGCTGGACGAGATTGAGGAGCGGCTGGACCGGCTGTACCGGCTGAAAAAGAAGTACGGCGGCACGGTGGAGGAGATGCTGGCCTACCTGGAAAAATGCCGTCAGGAACTGGACGCCATCCAGTTCTCCGAGGACCGGCTGAACCGGCTGGACAAGGAGCTGTCCAAGGCGCTGGAAAAGGCGTTGAAGCTGGGGGAGAAGCTGTCCGCCCGGCGGCATAAGGCGGCGGAGGAGCTGGCGGGGCGCATCCAGTCCGAGCTGAAGGCGCTGGACATGCCCAAGGTCCAGTTCCAGGTGGAGTTTGCTCCCAAGGACGCCCCCGACGGCATGGACGCCGCCGGCATGGACACGGTGCGGTTCCTCATGTCCGCCAACGTGGGAGAGGCGTTAAAACCCATCAACAAGATCGCCTCCGGCGGCGAGCTGTCCCGGATCATGCTGGCGCTGAAAAACGTGCTGGCGGAGACGGAGCAGGTCACCACCCTCATCTTCGACGAGGTGGACACCGGGGTGTCCGGCCGGGCGGCGGTGAAGGTGGCCCGGAAGCTGTTTCAGGTGTCCCAGGGCCGTCAGGTGCTGTGCGTCACCCACCTGCCCCAGATCGCCGCCATGGGGGACGTGCACTTCTCCGTGGAGAAGGGAGAGGCGGACGGGCGCACCTTCACCCAGGTGGAGCGGCTGGACCGGGCCCAGCGCCGGGAGGAGCTGGCGCGGCTCAGCGGGGGCCAGGCCACCGCCGTCATGCTGGAGGGGGCGGAGGAGCTGCTGGCCACGGCGGAGCAGTTTAAAGCGGGGGCAAAAAAGGTTTGACAAAATGTGCTTCCTATGATATCATCCTGTCAATGCGTGGATGAGGAATAGTACCCATCGGCCTCCTGCCCAGAGAGCCCCCGGTTTGGTGGAAGGGGGAGAGGAGACGGCGGCGAATACCCCTCGGAGCGGCCGCCTGAACGGGTTTTTGCCATTCCCCAGTAGGGCCGGACGGGTGCGCCCGGTACAGCGCCGGGGTCCTGCTGGGGACTCCCTGAGGCCGTTTCTGTGAGGAGGCGGCAAAACAGAGGTGGTACCGCGAATTTTTCGCCCTCTGTCCCTAGGGACAGAGGGCTTTCTGTTCGAAAAATAAAAAAGGAGAGATTTTTTATGACAATTTACGACGAACTCGTGGCCCGGGGGCTGGTGGCCCAGGTCACCAGCGAGGACGAGGTCAAAAACCTCATCAACAACGGCAAGGCCACCTTCTATATCGGCTACGACTGCACGGCGGACAGCCTGACGGCGGGCCACTTTGTGACCCTCACCCTGATGAAGCGGCTCCAGCAGGCGGGCAACAAGCCCATCGCCCTCATCGGCGGCGGCACCACCACCATCGGGGACCCCTCCGGCCGCACCGACATGCGGAAAATGCTCACACGGGAGGACATCAACCACAACGCCGAGTGCTTCAAGCGCCAGATGGCGCGGTTTATCGACTTCGGCGAGGGACCCGGCCAGGCCATGATGCTCAACAACGCCGACTGGCTGCTGGACCTCAACTATGTGGACCTGCTGCGGGAGGTGGGGGCCTGCTTCTCGGTGAACAATATGCTCCGGGCGGACTGCTACAAGCAGCGCATGGAGAAGGGCCTGTCCTTCCTGGAGTTCAACTATATGATTATGCAGTCCTACGATTTCTACCACATGTTCCAGACTGTGGGCTGCAACATGCAGTGCGGCGGCAACGACCAGTGGTCCAACATGCTGGGGGGCACCGAGCTGATCCGGCGCAAGCTGGGCAAGGATTCCCACTGCATGACCATCAACCTGCTCACCGACTCCCAGGGCAACAAGATGGGCAAGACGGCGGGCAACGCCGTGTGGCTGGACCCCAACAAGACCAGCCCCTACGACTTCTACCAGTACTGGCGCAACGTGGGCGACGCGGACGTGATGAAGTGCATCCGCTGGCTCACCTTCCTGCCCCTGGAGCAGATCGACGAGATGGACCACTGGAAGGACGCCCAGCTCAACCAGGCCAAGGAGATTCTGGCCTGGGAGCTGACCAATATGGTCCACGGCAGGGAGGAGGCCGACAAGGCCCAGGCGGCTGCCCGGGCCCTGTTCTCCGGCGGCGGGGACGCGGGGGATATGCCCTCCACAGAGCTGGCTGAGGAGGATTTCACCGGCGGCTCCATCGGTGCGCTGACCCTGCTGGTGAAGTGCGGGCTGGCGGCCTCCAACGGCGAGGCCCGGCGGCTGGTTCAGCAGGGGGGCGTGATGGTGGCCGACGAGAAGGTGTCCGACCCCGCCGCCCAGTTCCCCATGGACAAGTTCGCCGGGGAGGGCGTCATCGTCAGGAAGGGCAAAAAGGTGTTCCATCGGGCGGTGCTGGCTTGACCTGCTTTTCATTGTAATAGTGTCAAAAACGCTTAACTTCGATTGTGAAAGAGATGGTTACTGTGGCGAAGGAACAAACTGTGCCGGTGATGGAGACCAGGCTGGGATCGGAACTGATGGCGGAAGTGTATAAGGCGCTCAACTTTGAACCTGCCACGTTTGCAAAACGCCATGGCGACGAGTTTACACACTTATACCTTAGGATAGACGGGATGCTCAGCTATGTAGGGGAGGAAATATTTTCTTATCTCTCCGCCCAGGTAAATGAGTGCCTGTCCAAAGCGGAGTACGCTCTGCTGTCTTATATGGAATATGCCGGACGGACGCAGAAAATCGGGGATCATGACCGCTTTGCCCAGGCGGCGGCGCATTACTTGGAGGCCAGAAAGCGGACGGGCAGCGGTTGGCTCTACGCCTTTGAAGGCAAGGATGCCAAAAGGCGCTGTTT
Organism: uncultured Oscillospiraceae bacterium; assembly: GCA_949935795.1. Lineage (GTDB taxonomy): Bacteria > Bacillota > Clostridia > Oscillospirales > Oscillospiraceae > Enterenecus. The sequence goes on along the minus strand of CATLFX010000019.1, from coordinate 8,245 downwards.
GGAAGCTTATCCGCAGATGTATTCCATCGCTCAAGCTATGTACGCCTTTGCAAAAGAGACCGAAGAATTCAAGGATATCGCAATGACCGACGGCCCGGATGCCTGGCCCGATCCGAAAAAAATCTGAATTGATCAGGGCTTTTTGAAAATTGCAGAATTGACCTGAGAAAGCTCTGAATAAATCCGCAAAGCGCCCCGGGCGCATCTGTTCAGAGGTTCCTTAAGGCTGGCAGATCTTCTCCAGTTCCGAAATGATCGCCTGAACATCTGCCGCCACCTGTTCCGGGGCGTGGTACAGGTCCTGAAATAGACGTTCCAGATTTTCCTCAAAACGGCTGGGCAGCAGTTTGCAGCGCTCCCGGCAGAGCTGGACCAGCCGTTTCTCCCCTGGGTGAGTCGTCTCGTTCAGTGCGAACAGGAAGTCAAAATAGGTTTCCAGAAAGCCTGCCGCCCGGTGATTGACGCTCACCAGGTCACCCCGCTTTACCGCCTTTGCGAGCTGCGCGTCATAGGCGGGCATGGCTCCATGGAGCAGCTCCCAGCCGCGGGCCAAGATGTTTTCCTTCAACTGCCGGGGGTAGGGAACAGAAAACCGTTTTTTTGCCTGGGTCAGGCGGCCGTCTTTGTCATAGATCACTTTACAGGTGAGCAGGTTATGCCACATACAGGTGGTGTAGGCGTTCCGGGGCTGAAACTGCTCCACCACCTCCGCCACGCCGGCGGTAAAGCCGTCCAGGTTCCGGTACAGCAGGTCGATGTCGACGCCGTTGTTTAGACGGCAGTTGTCCTCGTACTCCCAGAAGTGGTTGCCAATCTCCATGATAGAACAGTATTGGGACAGGATGGCCCTCCGCGTTTCTTCCGGGACCGGTCCCCGGCAATAGAGATACACATCATAGTCGGAATCCTGATCGAAATGCGTCCCGGTGCGGGAACCCCCTAAGGCAAGGGCTTCCACCGCGTCTAATGCGCAGAGTTCTTCCAATAGCTTGTCTACCATAGCGCCGCGCCATCCTCTCCATACCATATAGTATATTGTAATTTTATCACGCTTCTCGGCTGAAATCAACTACGTAAGGACGCGCCCTTTCCTTCAGCGGCCCGGCATGCTGGAAGCCGCCCCCGGTTCATGAGGAGGAGGCCTTCTGCTCCCAATCAAATCCGATCAGACAGCGGCGGGCTGCGGAATCAATTCCGCAGTCCGCCTTAAATTGAGCCTATTCTGTATGGTTACAGCACGTCCCGGCAGAAGCGGGCCAGCATGGCGGCCAGCTCGGCCCGGGTGGCGGTGCCCTGGGGGTTCAGCTTGCCATCGCTGCCGTTGACGATTTTCGCGCCGACCGCCCACTCCAGCTCGGCCTTGGCCCAGTCGGAAACGCTGCTCTGGTCCGCAAAGGCGGACAGGTCGCCCTTGGCGCTGACGTCGCAGTTCTGGTCCTTGGCGAAGCGGTAGAGCATCACCGCCAGCTCCTCCCGGGTAATGGCCTTGCCCACGCCGAAGGTGGCGGAGGTCTCGCCGTTGACCACCTTCGAGCCGGCGGCCCAGTTCACGGCGTCTTGATACCAGCCGGACTTCACGTCGGTAAAGCCGCTGGGCGCGCCTGCGGCGGGGGAACCCGCCAGGCGGTGGAGCACGGTGGGGACCATCTCGCGGGTGACGCGGGCGTAGGGCTCGAAGGTGGTGGGGCTGGTGCCGCCCATGGTCTTCTGCGCGGCGATCCACTCCACGTCGTTATAGAACCAGTCGCTGGTCTTCACGTCGGTGAAGGTGGGCTCGGCGGGGGTGACGTTGACGGTCAGGCGGAACACGCCCTGGTCAATGGGCTCGCTCAGTTTGTAGCTCTCGCCCGGGAACATCTCCTCAAAAGCGACGTAATCGCTGTGCAGGATATAATCCCCGGCCTCCTCGTCAAACTCCCAGTCGTCGCATACCAGCAGGTCCCCGCCATTGGGGTTCCACAGGATCTTCTCCTCGAACGCGTCCCGCTCGGCCTGGGTGTAGGGCTTGCCGTCTGCGTGGTAGATGGTCTCAAGGGTCTTATAACCCCAGAAAATCCCATAGGTCCCAGGTTTAGAGGCGGAGAAAGTGAACTTGGAATAGTCCTTTTCGTCCCGGGTGATGGTCAGGTCATCGCTGTTGGAATAGAACACTTGGGCGTCGGAGGGGATATAGTGGACCCGCCAATCCAGGTTTTGGCCCTCCTCCGGGTCAATCAGCCAGGTACTGTAGAGATAGGCGGTGGTGTCCACCCCGGCTTTCATGGTGATGGAGCTGGACAGTTTATCCTTCACAGAGCCATACGTGGGGAAGGTCTGGGGCTGAGTGGCGTCCATCAGGGCTGTATCGCTGGCCAGGATGGGCCGCCAGGCGTTGAAGTCGCCGATGTAGCGGCCCTCTTCGGTCCAGGGCTCGTTGTCCTCGAAGGTCCAGCTCATGTCCACCTCGAGATGGAAATCCCTTCGTTTCAGGGCCTCGGGCTTCAGCTCCACCTTATACACGCTGTCGCTGACCTTGGTCATATCCACCAGCTTGTTGTCCGGGGCGCTGTTGAGGGTCAGGTCCACCAGATGCCGCCCGTTGGCCTCATCGGTGTGAGGGGAGATGATATACCAGGTGCTGCCCTGGAGGGGGTTGTACTTGAACTCGTAAGGTCCCGCCCAGGTGTCCCAGCTGGCCTGGGGAGCGGTGTAGACGCCGAGATGGGGCAGGCAGGTGTCTACGGTGAGCACGGCGTCGCCGGAAGTGACCTCCAGCTTCTTGTCCCGCTGGGTGGTGTTGATCTCAAAGTAATACTGGCCCCACTTGGCCCCCTTTCTGGGGATGACGTCGGTGTTGATGGTGACGCCGCTGGGGACCGTCACCTTTTTGGGGTCCACGGGGGTGAACTTGCTGATGTCGAAGGAGCCGTTTTCCCGGCGGCAGTCGCCGGTGCCCAGGATGCCGTAGGAGGGCCAGCCAGCCTGGAGCTCAATGTACTCCGAGTAGCCCAGGTCCCGGTCTCTCAGGTACAGCTCGCGGTCGCCGCTCTCCCAGTCCTCGTCCAGCCAGAGGAACCACAGGGGCGCGGGGTCCTGATGTTCGCCGTCCTCGTCGGCAAAGGCGGGCGCCGCCAGGGCGGACGCCATCACCAGCGCCAGCAGCAGGCTCAGGAGCTTCTTGCAGGTTTGTTTTTTCTTCATGTTCTTCCCTTCTTCTTTCGTTTAAAATGGTAGGGCATTTTGCGGAACAGAAGCATACCCCTGCATTATAACGGTTTTCAAAAGGGATTTGGTACGCAGACTGCGTAATTTTTTCAAATTTACCCATTTATTTGAAAAGATATTTCACCCAACGCCTCCCGGATGGCCTGCTCCTGCTCGGGGCCGCAGTTCACCTGGGTTAGATGGGGAATACCTTCCAGCGCGGACCAGTCCGCCGGAGTCAGCCCGAACACGCTCATGGTGGTCAGGCTCTCCAGCTGGGCCAGGGGGGCCAGGTCCAGGGTTTCATGGGTGCGCACGTCCAGGAACCACAGGCTTTTCAGCCCCTCCGCCCCGTTCAGCGACGTGATGGAGTCGGAGTGGACGTAGAGGTATTCCAGCCCGGACAGCCCGGATAGGGCGGAAAAGTCTTCCATCCCCTCCACCACCCAGAGGAACAGGCTGCGCAGCTGGGGCAGACCGCCGATGGCGGCCAGCTGCTGTTGTGTGACGGGCTGGAGAAACAGGGTGTTCACCGGGGTGCGCTCTAAGCTGCTGATGTCCCCCAGCCCCGGCACCTCCCGCAGGTAAAGCCGGTACAGGCTGGGGAAGCCCGCGAAGGAGTTCAGATCGGTCAGGGCCGTGTCCCCGGCGTCCACCGACCACAGGTCGGGGCAGGCGGCCAGCGGGGAGAAGTCGGACACCGGGTTTCCGCTGACGATCAGCTCCTGAAGCCGGGTACAGGCGGCCAGGGGGGTCAGGCCGGCGATTTGGTTGCCGTGGAGGGCCAGCAAATGGAGCCGCCCGCACTGGGCCAGGGGGGACAGGTCCTCAATGCGCTGATTGCACAGGGCCAGGGTCTGGAGGTTTTTCATGGCGGGAAGGTCCTCCAGGGTGGATACCGTCCCGGTTTCGGTCACCTCCGCGCCGTCCAGAAACAGGCAGGACCCGGCGGTGGAAAGCTGCGCCCAGTCCGTCCCCCACTGTCCGCCGCAGAGGATCAGGGTTTCGATCTGCGCTAAATCCTCCTGCGTCACGCTCCCCGGTTCCTTCTCCAGCTGGCGGCATACCTCCGCCTCAATGGCGGGGTCGGCAAAGGAGTATACGCCCGGTTCCAGCTCCTGGGAGGTCGCAGGGCTGGGGCCCGGGGCCGGGGCGGGTGCGGGGCGGCCCAGCCAGACCGCCCCGCCGATGACGACCGCCGCCATCGGGACCAGCCACAGCAGGGGCAAAAGCCGCTTTTTGGGCCTGTCCAGCCGGAGCAGGGCCCGCTCCACCTGCCCGGCGTCGGCGTAGCGGTCCGCCGGGTCGAAGCGGGTGCATCGGTCCACAACGGCCTGTAACGCCGGGTCCATGGCGCCCGCATCCAGCCGGGGCTCGCCGGTGGCCAGCTCGTGGAGCACAATGCCCAGGGCGTACACGTCCGAGCGGGCGTCGGTCTGGCAGTAGCCGAACTGCTCCGGGGGCGCGCTGCCCGGGGTGCCCAGCACCTGGGTGTCCCGCCTGGCCTGGGCGTCGTACCGCCGGGCGATGCCCAGGTCGATGAGCACGCACTCCCCCGAGGGGGTGCGGACGATGTTGTCCAGCTTCACGTCCCGGTGGATGACCGGGGGATTCTGCCGGTGGAGCCGCTTCAGCGTCCCGCACAGAGACAGGCCGATTTCGCACACCTCACGGGTGGGCAGGGGCCCCCGCTTCTGGGCGTAGTCCAGCAGGGACTGGCCGGGGATATATTCCCGCAGAAGGTAGGTACAGCCTCCCTCCCGAAAACCCTCGATTGGGGCGGGGACGCCCTTTCCCTCCAGGCGGAGGAGCAGGCCGTACTCCTCCACCAAATCCTCCTGGCTGTCCTGGGAGCGCTTGAGCACCGCCTGCGTGCCGCCATCCCGGCGGCGCAGAAGCAGAGTCTGCCGCCGCTGTCCCTCCTTCAGCAGGGAGATGGGCTCATACTCGGCCAGCAGCCGTTCCGGCACAAGAAAACTCAGGTCCATGGCCTCCGCCTCACAGCAGGGCGGATTCGCCGTGGACGCTCAGCAGTTCATCGGCCTCCGCCAGCCCCTTTTTCCGGTTCAGGCAGAAAATCAGGATGGCGTCCCGCCGGACCCGGGGGTACAGCGCCCCCTTCTGGGCGGACCTCAGCAGGTTCTGAGCCTCTGCCACCCCCAGCTCCAGCACCAGGGCCAGCCGGAGCACGATGTCCCGCCCCGGCGCCCGGTCGCCGCTGCAAAGCTGGTACATAAAGGACCGGCTCAGCATGGCCAGTTCGCTGAGCTTGGTGACGGTCAGCCCACGCTCCTCCATGTACTGGAAGAGCTGTTCCGAAAAGGCGGGGGCGTCCATCTGGGAGGCCAGGCCGTCCAGCAGCGGCTCTACGGCCTCCGCCTCCTGAAGGATCATCAAAAGCTCCTGGGTGGTGATCCGGCTCATGGTTTCTTCTGACGTCATGACAATCTTCCTTTCGTGCGGCGGCGCTGGCGCGCCATTTTTTCGATCAAGATGCCGGTAATTATACCAGCTGGGTTTGGTTTTGGCAAGTCTGCCCCCCTGCAAGCCCTTTGCCCAGCACCGCTGAGGCGCGGTGCTGACAGCATCGGGCGCGGTATCCGGAATTGAATGAACAAGAAGGGAAGCTCCCTCCGTACAGAGGGAGTTCCCTTCTTTTGAACGGCTATTGTCTGTTGACAGACTCCCATTGATAGGGCTGATCCAGCGGCCAGGACAGTCCCAGCTCCGGCAGATTCAACGGCTGTTCTCCCTCCATGTAATACCAGATATCCAGCGCGTCCGGGCTGCCGCCTTCACCGGTAAATCCCATTTGGAGGGTTTTCTGGATGCTGTCTAATATCGTCTCGGCCAGCTGCTCCCAACTGTACATATGGAACTCGTCCTTCTGCGGGTCGGGCGGCCCCGCAAAGAGAGCCGATTTGCTGGATAAACACACGCTCATGCCGCCCTTGCCGGAGATAACAGGCTCCGCCAGCGTCAGGTCCCAGCCGGTCAGATCCGCGATGCCCTGGATCAGCAGCTCCGCAGTCAGTTCGCCTTCGTAGGCCATGGGGTACTCTGCGAAACCGGCAGCTTTTGTGCCAATATACAGCGTCGCGGTTTGCTCATTCTCAGGGGAAGCGGCCGGAGTGTCCATGGCTGGCACAGCCGGCACGGCTGCCGCCGCATTGGATTCCGCCGGGGTACTGCCCGCAGGTTCGGCAGGCGCGTCACAGCCTGCCAATACCACGCAAAACATGATAGCCAAAAAAATGGATCGTTTCTTCATAAGTTCCCTTTCTGCCCTCCAGGCGTCGATGGTATGATGGATACCGGGGTTTCATCGTACTACGCGCCGCCGCCAATGTCAAGCGGTGGGAAGCTCCGCCTCATTTTCCGGGTCCATACTGGCCGCGGCCTTGCCGCATAGAAAATGACTATTGACAGGTAATGGAAGGACGAATATACTGAAACTACCCTGAAAATGAAAAAAGGAGGCATTTGTATGGACAGGTTAAAGGACAAGGTGGCCATCGTGACGGGGTCAACCAGCGGCATTGGCATTGGGATTGCCCGGCTGTACGCCGCCGAAGGCGCTCAGGTGGTGGTGTGCGGCCGTCGGGTGGAAAAGGGGCAGGCTGTGGTGGACAGCATTACCGCTGAGGGCGGCAAGGCCGCTTTCCATGTAATGGACATCACCGACACGGCCAGCATCGAGAAGCTGGTTGAGGATACCGCCCAGACCTATGGCAAGATCGATATTCTGGTGAACAACGCGGCCAACGTGGCGCTCCGGGATGGCCGGGTGGATGAGCTGACCATTGAGATGTGGGACGCCATTTTCCAGAGCGACCTGCGGGGCACTTTCTATGTCACCAAGTGTGTGCTTCCGCATATGCGCAAGGACCGCCGGGGCGGCTCTATCGTCAATATCGGCTCCATGGCCTCCTGCGGCGGCGATTTGGGCTCTACGGCCTATGCCAGCGCCAAGGCCGGAGTGGATATGCTCACCCAGTCGGTGGCGCTCCAGTACGGCAAAGACAACGTGCGGTGCAACTGCGTTCGGCCCGGCCTCATCGTTACCCCGGAGAACGACGCCCATGTGCCCCAGGCGCTGAAGGACATCTTCCTGAGCAATATCATGGTCAACCGTTACGGCTGTCCGGAGGACATCGGCCACGCCTGTGTCTATTTCGGCTCCGACGAGAGCGCATACGTCAGCGGCCAGATTATCACTGTGGACGGCGGCATGAACTCCCACGCGCCCACCGTGGCCCAATTCCGGGCTATGGGTTCCCGTACTTGGTAAAACCGCACCAGAAGAAAGCTGTAAAAACGGCTCAAAGTCAAACAGAGGCCGCCCAGATTAAGGGCGGTCTCTGTCTGGTAAGCGCCAGCCATCCAATGTCATGCAGGGGATCTGCCACAGCCCGTTCCGCCTGGTTGTTGGAGAGCCCCAGTCCGGCTGTCTCCGGCCAGAGCGCCCGGGAAAATCACCTCACGTTGTCCTTTGACGGCCTGTCAACGCCAATTTGAAATTGAAAGAAAACGCCGAAGAAATTTTGTCGTTTCTCGGCGGGGGGGGGGTAACAAAAGTCAGGTGCTGCCTTGTTCAAAAAGAGTGTTTACGATTTGCTGTTTCTGGCGCATAAATTCCTTGCGCTCCTTCAGGCGGTAAGACTCGCTTTTGATGTTGACCACGGTACAATGGTGCAAAACCCGATCCAGGATAGCAGAGGCGGTGGTGACGTCGGCAAAGACCTTGTTCCACTGGGAGAAGGTCTTGTTGGAGGTAAAGACGGTGGACGTTTTCTCATACCGTCTGGCAATGAGCTGGGGGCACCCACGCAGGGCCGGGGCCGCGCCCCCGCGAACGAGGGCCGGGGGTTGGGGTGGTTGGCGTAGGCCCGAGAGAGGGGGGGCGCGGCCCCGGCCCGGGATGGTCAGCGCCCGGGTGGTCAGAAGCGCCAGTTCACCTCCCGGTACAGAGTTTCACGGACAAAGCGGTAGACGGACTGGCCCCGCCGTGCGGCCTCCCGCTGGATGGCGTAGGCCTCCGCCCTGGGCACACGGGCCCCCA
>CATLFX010000018.1 GCA_949935795.1 uncultured Oscillospiraceae bacterium | reverse complement strand
GACGTGGCCAAGCAGGTGGCCGAGGTGCGCTGCTCCGGCACCTGTGAGGCCACCTCCGTGAAGATGGACTACAAGGGCCTGGAGAGCTGCGCCGCCGCCAAGCTGCTGTTCGGCGGCACGGGCAAGTGCGTCTACGGCTGCATCGGCCTGGGCGACTGCGCCCAGGTGTGCCCCGTGGGGGCCATCCACATCAACGGCGGGCTGGCCCGGGTGGATACCTCCGTCTGCATCGGCTGCGGCCTGTGCGCCAAGACCTGCCCCAACCAGGTCATCGCCATCCGTCCCGCCGACGCCCACATGGTGGTGGACTGCAACAGCCATCAGAAGGGCGCGGGCACCCGCAAGAGCTGCTCCGCGGGCTGCATCGGCTGCAAGCTGTGCGAGAAGAACTGCCACACCGGGGCCATCACCGTCACCGACAACCTGGCGAGCATCGACTACGCCAAGTGCGACGGCTGCGGCAAGTGCATTGAGGTGTGTAAGGCCGGGTGCCTTGTCGCCCTCAATATCACCAAGGCTGAGGTCGTGAACGGTTAACAGACGAAAAAACGCAAACGGGGGAGAGGCCATGCGGCCCTCCCTCTGTTGCGGTTTTGGAGGAATTTTGTGGAGTGGTTGAAAACCCATCGAAACGATGCTATACTGATTGCCGCCCTGATGCTCCTGGGCGGGGCTCTGGCGGTATTCCTGTACGCCACCCGGCAGGACGGGGGGTATGTGTCCGTCCAGATGGACGGGCAGACGGTGATGGAGCTGCCCCTCAGCGAGGATACCCAGGTCCTGCTGGGGGAGGACGGACACACCAACACCCTGGTCATTCGGAACGGGACGGCCCAGGTGGTGGAGGCCGATTGCCCCGATCAGATCTGTGTGCGCCAGGGAGCGGTGCAATACGAGGGGGAGTCCATCGTCTGCCTGCCCCACAAGCTGGTGGTGTCTGTCGAGGGCGGACAGGGAAGCGGCATCGACGCCAACACGGGATAAGGAGGCAGGATGAAAGCATCGAAAGTCGCCCAGTACGGGCTCATCACCGCCCTGGCCCTGGTGCTGTCCTACCTGGAATCCCTCCTGCCGCCGCTGGGCGTGCCGGGGGTCAAGCTGGGCCTGCCCAACCTGGCCATCGTGTTCGCGCTGTACCGCCTGAACTGGAAGGACGCCTGTATTATCTCCCTGATGCGGGTCGTTTTGGTCACACTGCTGTTCGGCAACGGGGCGGCGCTGGCCTACAGCGTGGCCGGGGCGGCGCTGAGCCTGTCCCTCATGGGCCTGCTGAAAAGGACGGGGAAATTCTCCTCCGTCGGCGTCAGCGTGGCCGGAGGGGTGGCCCACAACGCGGGGCAGATTCTGGTGGCCATGGCCCTGCTGGAGACCTCACGGCTGGCCTGGTATCTACCGGTGCTGTGGATTTCCGGGACGGTGGCCGGGGTGCTGATCGGCGTTGTGTCCGGGGTGCTGGTCGAGCGGGTGCCGGATAAAAAATGAGGTGATTTGCATGAAATTGAAATCGGTCGATTTGGTGACTGTTATCATCTGGGCCGTCGCGTCGGCGATTTGGGTCGTGAAGCTGGTGCGTCTTGCCATGTCGGGCAGCGCGGGCCCGGCGGGGTATAATATTTTCCTGGCTCTGCTCTGGGTTGCCAGTTTCTGCGTCGTGCTTTATCGGTATTGGAAAGGCCGGAAAGGCAAAGAATAAGGAGGTTTTCCCATGAATTTGAACACAACCGGGCTGTTTGACCTGAGCCACACCCTGGCCGGGGACTATCTGGCCCGCTTTGAATACCCCTGGCAGGCCCTGGACGGCATCAAGGACCTGATTCTGGCCCTGGGCCCCGCCCTGGGGGACGAGTATGAGGAGCTGGGCTCCCAGGTGTGGGTCCACCAGACCGCCCAGATCGCCCACTCCGCCTTTTTGGGCGCGCCCTGCATCATCGGCCCCCACACCGAGGTGCGCCACTGCGCCTTCATCCGGGGCTCCGCCCTGGTGGGGGCCAACTGCGTCGTCGGCAACTCGGTGGAGCTGAAAAACGTGATTCTGTTCGACAACGTCCAGGTCCCCCACTACAACTACGTGGGCGACTCCATCCTGGGTTACAGGAGCCACATGGGGGCTGGGTCCATCACCTCCAACGTGAAGTCGGACAAAACCCTGGTCACAGTGAAGGACGGGGACGAGAAAATTGAGACGGGCCGGAAGAAGTTCGGGGCCATCCTGGGCGACTGTGTGGAGGTGGGCTGCAACAGCGTGCTCAACCCGGGCACGGTGATCGGCCCCCGCAGCAACGTCTATCCCCTGTCCTGCGTCCGGGGCGCGGTGCCGGGGGACTGCATCTATAAGACGGGCGGCGTCACCGTTAAAAAGGAGAAGTGAGCGATGGGTAAATATTTTGGTACGGACGGCTTCCGTGGCAAGGCCAACGTGGAGCTCACCGGCGACCACGCCTACCAGGTGGGCCGGTTTTTGGGCTGGTACTACGGCCGGGGCGGGGACCGGGCCCGGATCGTGGTGGGCAAAGACACCCGGCGGTCCAGCTACATGCTGGAGTACGCCATCAGCGCGGGCATGGCCGCCTCCGGGGCAGACGTGTACCTGCTCCACGTCACCACCACCCCCTCCGTGTCCTACGTCACCCGCACCGACGGCTTCGACTGCGGCGTAATGATCTCCGCCTCCCACAACCCCTACTACGACAACGGCGTCAAGCTGCTGAACCGGGAGGGGGAGAAGATGGACGAGGCCACCATCCGGCTGGTGGAGGACTACCTGGACGGGACCCTCTCCGTGGACGGCCAGACCTTCCCCAAGCTCCCCTTCGCCACCGGCGAGGCGGTGGGCAGCATCGTGGACCACACCGCCGGGCGCAACCGCTACATGGGCTACCTGATCTCCCTGGCGGTGTACTCCTTCCGGGGCAAGCGCATCGCCCTGGACTGCGCCAACGGCTCCGCCTGGTCCATCGCCCCCAACGTGTTCCGCTCCCTGGGGGCGGACGTGCACGTCATCAACGACCGGCCCGACGGGCTGAACATCAACCTGGACGCGGGCTCCACCCACATCGAGGGGCTGAAAAAGTACGTCAGGGAGCACAATTGCGACGCGGGCTTCGCCTACGACGGGGACGCGGACCGCTGCCTGGCGGTGGACGAGAACGGTAATCTGGTGGACGGCGACCAGATCATGTACCTGTACGGCGCGTACATGAAGGAGCGGGGCAAGCTGCTCACCAACACGGTGGTCACCACCGTTATGTCCAACTTCGGGCTGTACAAGGCCCTGGACAAGGCGGGCATCGGCTACGCCAAAACCGCCGTGGGGGATAAGTACGTGTATGAGGAGATGGTCCGGGGGGGCCACCGGCTGGGGGGCGAGCAGTCGGGCCACATCATCTTCTCCAAGTACGCCCGGACGGGGGACGGCATCCTCACCTCGCTGAAAATCATGGAGGTGATGATGGCCAAAAAAGAGGCGCTGAGCCGTCTGGCCGCCCCGGTGACCATCTATCCCCAGGTGCTCATCAACGTGCGGGTGAAGGACAAAAAGGCCGCACAAGACGACCCGGCCGTCCAGGACGCGGTGAAGGCCGTGGCCGGCGAGCTGGGGGACACCGGCCGCATCCTGGTGCGGGAGTCGGGTACCGAGCCGGTGGTCCGGGTCATGGTAGAGGCCCCGGAAAAGGATCAGTGCCAGGAGCTGGCCCAGCGGGTGGTGGACGTGATCGCCGCCCAGGGACACAGGGCAGAATAAAGCGAGCTCCCCAGAGGGATCTACCTCTGGGGAGCTCGCTTTATTCTAAATCATGGTATCCGTCATCGTTTCCCAGGAATCTTGAATATGCAGTGATGGTCTTTCCCGCTTTTCATTTTTGATACCTGAAACGAATAAAAGTATGATTAAAATAATCAAAATCAATGAAATCAGGCTGAACCACACGTATGAAAGACTGTGCGTCCGCTTTTGCTCCCGCTTGTTATCGTAAAAAACACTTTTGAGTTTTATATTGTTACTGCTTTTTTGACAAGAACAACTTTGTGTGTTCTGTTTCACCTTCCTTGCCATAGCAAGAGGATCTTGTCCATTCAAGATACGTCTATAAAAATCCTTAAGCTGTTCCACATCATCGAAATCGCAATCCGTTGCAGTCATTTCATGGGCGATTTGGTTTCGCAACCACCGCAAATGCTTTAAGGTCCGGTAATCTCTGTCCCATGATGGAATCCGGTTCTTTATGTAGGGAGGGATTTGTTCCATTTGGTTGATATACTCGCTCACACCGTGTTGACAGGAGAACATATCGCGGCAAAGGGACTCTAAGCGCTTAAACTCATCAAATAATTCTCTCTCATACTCTAACATTATTCCAACACCTTTATAACTTATAAAAGTTTGATCTATGATCTCAAATCCCCGCTTTGTCCCCGCAGGAAACAGAGAAAAGAACCAAGTGCCATATTGGGATGCGGACTACCTGTCCCATTTGGAGATGAGCGCCCTGATCTGATCCGCGAATTTTCCCAGGTCCTTGTTGGTCCCGCCCTTGTTGTGGGCGATGACATCCATGAGCTTCTTGCCGATATCCTCCAGGCGGCGGTAGGCGGGAGAGCCCGGGTCCACCGGGGCCTCCTTGGGCTCCAGGACAATGCCCGGTGCAATCATGCGGTCCTCCATCAGGTCGTAGACCTCTTCATAGTTGGGGGCATGGGCGGAAAAACCCAGCTCCGTCAGCGTCTGGGCGTAGTTCTCCGCCGCCCTGGCCTCGCCGTGGACCACAAATACCTGCTGGGGCTTGGGCGTATAGTTGTTGATCCACCGCACCAGCCCGTCCCGGTCGGCGTGGGAGCTCAGGCCGTGGAACCGGACGATCCGCGCCCGCACGGCAATCTCCTCCCCGAAGAGCTTCACGTGGCCCGCCCCGTCCAGAATGCGCCGCCCCAGGGAACCCTCCGCCTGGTAGCCCACAAAGAGGATGGTGCACTCCGGCCGCCACAAATTGTGCTTCAGATGATGGCGGATGCGGCCCGCGTCGCACATGCCGGAGGCGGATATGATAACCTTGGGCCGGGCGTCCAGGTTCAGCTCCCGGGACTCCTCGGTGCTCTCGGTGATGTTCAGCCCCGGGAACCGGAACAGCGCCCCGCCCCGCAGGCCCTCCAGCTCCTCCTCATCCAGGTAGCCGGTGAGGTCGCCGGAGAAAATCTCCGTGGCCGCCCCCGCCAGGGGGGAGTCCACATACACCTGGAAATCCGGGTCGGCGTCCACCAGGCCCTGCTCCTTGATCTCCCGGATAAAGTACAAAAGCTCCTGGGTGCGGCCCACCGCGAAGGAGGGAATCACCAGGTTGCCCCCCCTGCCCAGGGTCTCGTCAATGACCCGGGCCAGGTCGTCGGCATAGTTGGGCTTCTCCTTCACGTTGTGCAGCCGGTCGCCGTATGTGCTCTCGGTGACCACGTAGTCCGCCTCGGTGATGGGCTGGGGGGAGCGGATGATGGGCTGCTTGCGGTTGCCGATGTCGCCGGAAAACACGATCTTCTTGGTGAAGCCCTGCTCGGTGAGCCACATCTCTACACAGGCGGAGCCCAGGAGGTGCCCCGCGTCCACAAAACGGACCTTGATGCCGTCGGATATGTCCAGCTCCTGGCCGTACTCGCAGGTGACGATGTGGCGCAGGGCCTTCTCCACATCCACCAGGGTGTACAGCGGCTCCACAGGGGGCTTGCCCGCCCGCTTGCCCTTCTGGTTCTCATAGGCCGCGTCGTTCTCCTGGATCTGGGCGGAATCCCGGAGCATGATGGACAGCAGCTGGGCCGTCAGCCGGGTACAGTAGATATTGCCGGAAAAGCCTTCCTTCACCAGCAGGGGAATACGGCCCGAGTGGTCGATGTGGGCGTGGGTGACCACCACGTCGTCAATGTACTGGGGAGAAAAATCCAGCTCCCGGTTGTCCCGCTCGTCCCGCCCCTGCTGGAGCCCGCAGTCCACCAGCACCTTGTGCCCGTTGACCTCCACGCAGTGACAGCTGCCCGTAACCGCCTTAGCCGCGCCGAAAAATGTAAGTTTCACCTAAAAAGCACCTCCATGCGCTGACTCATATTGTCTAATATCCCTAACCGCATTGTATACCACCCTGGAGGAAAAGTAAAGGAAAACCTGATCAATTTTTGGAAAGGCCCTCCCCGGACAATTTCAAAAAACCCGCTTGTCTTTCCCCATATCCCTGTGCTATAATGCAGATATCATGACGGTTTGCGCCCTGCCGCCGGAAAGCGGCCGGGCGGGGCCGCCCAGTCAACTGCCAGGCTCAAAAAGGGGATGAACGCCTTGACACAGACGGCCAATAGACAGACGATACTCATCGTGGATGATTCAGAGATGAACCGCGCCATCCTGGCGGATATGCTGGGAAACGAGTTCGATATCCTGGAGGCGGAAAACGGCCTGGAGGGGGTGGCCATGCTGCAAAAGCACGGCCCGGAGATCTCTCTCGTGCTGCTGGATATCGTCATGCCGGAGATGGACGGCTTCGGCGTGCTGAACATGATGAATAAATATCACTGGATCGAGGACATCCCTGTGATCATGATCTCGGCGGAGCGGGGGTCCAGCCACATCGAGCGGGCCTTCGAGCTGGGCATCACCGACTTCATCTGGCGGCCCTTCGACGCCCTCATCGTCCGGCACCGGGTGGTGAACACCATCCTGCTCTACGCCAAGCAGAAAAAGCTGACCGCTATGGTGGCCGAGCAGATCTTTGAGAAAGAGCACCGCAGCAGCCTGATGATCGACATACTCAGCCACATCGTGGAGTTCCGCAACGGCGAGAGCGGAATGCACGTGCAGCATGTACACACACTTACCGAGACCCTGCTAAAGGTGGTGATACAAAAGACGGACAAGTATCACCTGTCCCAGACGGACATCACCGTCATCAGCACCGCCTCCGCCCTTCACGACGTGGGCAAGATCGCCATACCCGAGGAGGTGCTCAACAAGCCGGGCCGCCTCACCGATGAGGAGTTCGCCATCATGAAGACCCACTCCCTGGTGGGCGCGAACATGCTGGAGGCCCTGCCCTCCTACCAGGACGAACCCCTGGTCCGCTTCGCCTACCAAATCTGCCGCTGGCACCACGAGCGGTGGGATGGACGGGGCTACCCCGACGGCCTCAAGGGGGACGAGATCCCCATATCCGCCCAGATCGTGGCGCTGGCCGACGTGTACGACGCCCTCACCTCCCAGCGGGTATACAAGCCCGCCTTCAGCCACGAAAAGGCGGTGAGCATGATCCTCAATGGGGAGTGCGGCACCTTCAACCCCCTGCTGATGGACTGCCTGCGGGACTGCGCCGACGACATCCCCCGGGCCCTGGACGGCGACAGCTTCGAGGAGCGCAGCCGCCGGGAGCTGCAAAACGTGGCCCGGGAGCTGCACAAGCACGAGGAGCTCACCGCCTCCGAGCGCACCCTGGAGCTGCTGGAGCACGAGCGGATGAAGTACAGCTTCTTCGCCTCCCTCACCCAGGAGATCCAGTTCGAGTACACCGTCACCCCCTCCTCCCTCATCCTCAGCACCTGGGGGGCGGAGCGGCTGGGCCTGCCCGAGGTGCTCATGGACCCCTACCAGAGCATGGAGGCCAACGCCATCATCAACGCCGCTGACCGGGACAGCCTGGCCGACACCCTCCACTCCACCACGCCGGGCAACCCGGTGGTCACCTACGACTGCAAGCTCCACCTGGGCGGGGAGGACCGCTGGCACCGCATCATCGCCCGGGCCTCCTGGTCTTCCGAGGAGCCCCCCCGGTACACCGGCTGCATCGGCAAGGCGCTGGACACCCACTCCTCCCGCCTCCAGATGGAGCATCTGGAGCAGGAGGCTTCCCACGACGCCCTCACCGGCCTCATCAACCGGGCCTACGCCAGAAAGCGGATCGCCGAGCGCCTGGCGGACCGGCCCACGGGCCGCTACGCCCTGGCCATCCTGGACCTGGACTATTTTAAATCCGCCAACGACACCTACGGCCACATGTTCGGCGACCAGGTGCTGAAATTCCTGGCGGAGCGGATGCGCCGCAGCATCCGGGGAGGCGACATCGCCGCCCGGGTGGGCGGAGACGAGTTCCTCATCTTCCTGGAGTACAAGGACGATCTGGAGTCCACCATCGAGGGCATCTACAACCGGGTGAGCGGCGGCGTCTACGAGGACTTCAAGATCTCGGTGAGCATGGGCGTGGCCAGCACAGAGATTGTGGACGGAGACTACGAGACCCTGTTCCGCTGCGCAGACGAGGCGCTCTATGTGGTGAAAAACAGCGGCAAGGGCCACTACAGCTACTATCAGAAGGAACACGCCCCGGTGGGCGCGGATATTTCGGCGGTCTCCCCCATCGACAGCGAGGAGACCAAACACGACAGCGAGGAGGCGCCCAAATGACTTTGCAGGAATGCTACGCCGCCATGGGCGGCAACTATGACGAAGTGATCGGCCGGCTGCGCAGCGAGAAGCTGGTGCAGAAGTTTGTGCTGAAGTTTCTGAACGACGGCAGCTACCAGCTGCTGCTGGACTCCCTGGCGGCCGGGGACCGGGAGGAGGCCTTCCGGGCCGCCCACACCATCAAGGGCGTGTGCGCCAACCTGGGGTTCGACGTGCTGCTGGCCTCCAGCGAGGCCCTCACCGAGGCCCTGCGGGACGGCAGGCCCCCCCAGCCCGGAGAGGCTGATCTCATCGCCCGGGTGGAGGCGGACTACGCCCGCACCCGGCAGGCCATCCAGGCCTATCAAGAAGGTGCCGGGGGATGAAGAATAAAACGACCCGATTCCTCATCACCAGCTTGGTCGCGGTCGCCCTGCTCTGCGTATGCGTGTTTTCCTTCTTCGGCATCCACATGGGCAATCAGAGCGCCCGCACCATCAACCAGGTGGGCACCCTGTATATGTCCAGCATGAGCCAGCAGATATCATCCCACTTTGAAAGCCTCATCGACGTGCAGATGAGCCAGCTGAAAACGCTGGCGTCCACCATACCCTCCGACAGCGTCCACTCCGACCCGGCCCTTCAGGAGGAGCTGATCGCCCAGGCCAAGGCCCGGGATTTCGCCTACCTGGGCTTTTATGGGAACGACGGTACGCTGGAGATGCTCTATGGCTCCCAGGTGAAGGTCACCGACCCCCAGCCCTTTCTGAGCTCCTTGCAGGAGGGGCAGCAGAAGGTGGCCATTGGGACCAATGACCTGGGGGAAAAGGTGGCGCTGCTGGGGTGGCCCTCCCCCCACCCCCCCACCCGGGAGCACAACTGCGCGGCTCTGGTGGTGGGCCTGCCCATCGAGTACGTCAGCGACAACCTGGCCCTGGAGGAGAACAGCGACCGGGCCTACTCCTACATCATCCGCAAGGACGGCTCCTTCGTCATCCGCACCGCCGACGCCTACCGCAACAGCTATTTCGAGCGGGTGGCCTCTGAGTACGAGGACGTAAACGGCATGACGCCGGAGGAGTACATCCAGGCGCTGTCCGACACCATGGCCCAGGGCACGGACTACTCCAATGAGTTCACCATGCACGGGGAGCGCTACCACCTGTATTGCACCCGCCTGCCCTACTCCGAGTGGTATCTCATCACCTTCATGCCCTACGGCACCATGGACTCCGTGGTCAGGAGCTTCAGCCAGGAGTGGGGTACGCTGACCATCCTCAGCGGGGCCATCATCCTCACCGCCCTGATGCTGGTGTTCTACAAATACTTCGGCCTCACCCGCCAGCAGCTGCGGGAGGTGGAGGAGGCCCGCCAGGCCGCCGAGGCCGCCCGCAAGGACGCCGAGCACGCCAACCGGGCCAAGAGCGAGTTTCTGTCCAACATGAGCCACGACATCCGCACCCCCATGAACGCCATCGTGGGCATGACCGCCATCGCCACCGCCAACATGGACAACGCCGAGCAGGTGAAAAACTGCCTGAGAAAGATCACCCTGTCCAGCAAGCACCTGCTGGGGCTCATCAACGACGTGCTGGACATGTCCAAGATCGAGAGCGGCAAGATGACGCTGAACATGGACCAGGTGTCCCTGCGGGAGGTGGTGGAGGGCATCGTGTCCATCTGTCAGCCCCAGGTGAAGGCCAAGCGCCAGCACTTCGACGTGTTCATCCACGATATCTCCACCGAAAACGTGATCTGCGACAGCGTCCGGCTCAACCAGGTGCTGCTCAACCTGCTGTCCAACGCCATCAAGTTCACCCCCGACGGCGGGGAGATCCATGTGGCCCTCTACGAGGAGGACTCCCCCAAGGGGGACGGCTATGTACGCATCCACATTGAGGTCCAGGACACCGGCATCGGCATGTCTGAGGAGTTCAAAAAGCACATCTTCGACTCCTTCGCCCGGGAGGACAGCCAGCGGGTCCACCGCACCGAGGGCACCGGCCTGGGCATGTCCATCACCAAGTACATCGTGGTGGACGCCATGGGAGGCGCCATCGACATGGACAGCAGGCAGGGTCAGGGCACCACCTTCACCGTCACACTGGACCTGGAGAAGGCCCAGGTCATGGAGGAGGACATGGTCCTGCCCAACTGGAACATGCTGGTGGTGGACGACGACCGCCAGCTGTGCGAGTCCACCGTGTCCGCCCTGGCCTCCATCGGCATCACCGCCGAGTGGACCCTGGACGGCGAGTCCGCCGTGGACATGGCGGTCAAGCGCCACCGCCGGGGGGACGAGTACCAGATCATCCTGCTGGACTGGAAGCTGCCCGACATGGACGGCATCGCCACCGCCCGCCGCATCCGCCGGGAGCTGGGGGACCAGGTGCCCATCCTTCTCATCTCCGCCTACGACTGGGGGGAGATCGAGGACGAGGCCAGGGCGGCGGGCATCACCGGGTTCATCTCCAAGCCCCTGTTCAAGTCCACCCTGTTCAACTCCCTGCGGCAGTTTGCCGGCCTCCCCGAGAGCGAGGCAAAGGGCCGGCCCCAGGAGCACCACCGGGACCTCACCGGCAGGCACATCCTGCTGGCCGAGGACAACGAGCTCAACTGGGAGATCGCCAACGAGCTGCTCAGCGAGAAGGGCCTGTTGCTGGACTGGGCGGAAAACGGCCAGTCCTGCGTGGAGATGTTCCAGCAATCCGCTGTGGGCTACTACGACGCGGTGCTCATGGACGTGCGCATGCCCATCATGGGCGGCTACGAGGCCACCCAGGTCATCCGCACGCTGGAGCGCCCCGACCACGACCTGCCCATCATCGCCATGACGGCGGACGCCTTCGCCGAGGACGTGAAGCGCGCCCTGGACTGCGGTATGAACGCCCACGTGGCCAAGCCCATCGACGTGGACGAGGTCATGCGCCTGCTGTCCAAATACATCAAGTAACCCTCAGGAGCCCCCGGCGGCCGCCGGGGACCCCAAATTTTTCCAGGACCCCGGTCCTTTGCCGCCCGGCCTCAGTCATTTGTCGGGGACAGGGACATCTGTCTTTCCCCGGAACCCTTGAAATTCCTTGCATTTTGTTTACTTCAACCGAAAAAAGCGGTGGGAAAGCCCTTGTGCTCTTTCGCCAGTTGTGTTATAATGCAAGCAAGTGAAGCCGCCGCGAACGCTTGGGCGGGAGGCGTTTTGGCCTCTTCATAATGCCGAGCGCCCCCCTCGCAGGCCAGCTCCGCCGGCTTTTGATGGGGTCGTTGTTTTCTGAACCACAATATGTTGTGTCTGCCCCCCAAGCTTGCCATTTTTTGGCTTGGCTTTAGGGGTTGCATTTTTCGCGTTTTTCCTTCATAATACAAATAATGTGCCGGCGGATTTCGTTTCCGCCGCAAAGGGAGGATTTTTATGGATTTTTTATCCAGTAATTCCCAGCTGCTTATGGAAAAGTCCATGAGCTATCTCTGGGCGAAGCAGGCGGCGATCCTGGACAACATCGCCAACGCCGAGACCCCCGAGTACAAGGCCAAGGTGGTCACCTTCGAGGAGAGCATCCGCACCCAGCTGGAGGAGGCCGCCTCCCGCCCCCAGGGCGCCGGCAAGGCGGTGCGGGACATTCTGGAGGACTCCGGCTTCACCGTCTTCGAGGCCCAGGAGCAGACCCGCATGGACGACAACGGCATCAACGTCACCAGCGAGATGACGGAGATGATCCGCAACGCCTACCAGCAGCAGTACCTGTACCAGGCCATCAACAAGCACTACGGCCTGCTCCGCATGGCCGTCAGGGGCCAGTAAACGCTAGGGGGATACATAAACATGTCATTTCTGAATACCATCAATATCATCGGCTCCGGCCTCACCGCCCAGCAGCTGCGGCTGGACGTGGTGTCGGAAAATGTCACCAATTCCCAGACCACCCGTGTGGAGAACGGCGAGGGCGCTTACCGCCGTAAGATGGTGGTTTTTGAGGCTGTCAGCGGCCGGAACTCCTTCCGGGCCGCTTTGGCGCGCGCCGCCGCAGGCGCGGTCCCCAACGCGGGCGCCGCCCCCAACGCCGGCGGCGTGCGGGTGACCCAGATCGTGGAGGACGAGGACACCCCCATGAAAATGGTGTACGACCCCTCCCACCCGGACGCCGACGACCAGGGCTACGTGGAGCTGCCCAACGTGGACATGGTGATGGAGATGGCTGACGCCATGGCCGCCTCCCGGGCCTTCGCCTCCAACGTCACCGCCTTCAACACCCTGAAAACCGTCATCTCCAGCGGGCTGGAGATCGGCCGGTAAGGGCCCACCCCATTAAATAAAGGAGAAAACGGCCATGAGCGCTTTTATCGAGGGCGTGGGCACCACCCCCGCCGCCGCCGGAATCACCGGCATCACCAATACCATCCAGAAAATTACCCCTCCCGTCCGCCCCGCCCAGGAGGAAGAGGCCCCCGCCACCCTGGACCAGATCAAGGACAGCAGCTTCGGCGGCCTGTTCAAGGAGCTGATCCAGGACGTAAAGGACACCGACGCGGAGTTTACCCAGAATCAATACCTGCTCTCCACCGGCCAGCTGGACAATCCTGTCCAGGTGGGTATTTCCGCCTATAAGGCCGAAATCGCGCTGGACCTGCTGATCCAGCTGCGCAACCGGGCGCTGGACGCGTACAACGAGCTGAAGAACATGAACGTGTAACACGCGCCACTAAAGGAACATACGCGGAGAGCGGGGTCGATGGCACTTGAACAAGGAAAAGCTGAAGGGTTACCTGGATAAGGCAAAGGAGACCCTTGGTAAGGTTTCCAAGAAAATATGGATTTTGATCGGCGCGATCCTGGCCGTCCTGGTGATCGGGGTGGTGGTGTTCCTCAACACCCGTCCCTATTCCCCGCTGATCTCCGGGGCCAGCGATGAGGAGACAAGCACCGTCATCAGCTGGCTGGGCGAGCAGGGGGTCAAGGATTACAAGATGGACGGGCCGGGCACCATCCTGGTTCCCTCGGACCAGGCCACCGCGCTGAAAACCCGGCTGCTCCAGGAGCAGTACTCCAACTCCAACTCCCCCTGGCAGGGCTACTTTGAGCGGGTGGGCGCCCTGTCCACCATGAAGGACCGGGAAGTGGCCGCTCTGGACGCCCTGACCCAGCAGCTGGAGGACATGATCCGGGGCTTTGACAACGTCCGGGACGCAGAGGTGGTCATCAACACCGGCGAGGACAACGGCTATGTGCTGGACACCAACAACATCGTCAACGCCTCCGCCACCGTGTCCCTCACCATGGAGCAGGGCAAGCTGCTCACCGCCGAGCAGGCCGAGGCCATCCGCTACCTGATCTCCAAGGGCGTGGCGGGGCTGAAAGTGTCCGAGGTGTCCATCAGCGACAAAAAGGGCAACATCTACGACGGCCTCACCACCGGCGGCAACGCCGACTCCATTGATTCCACCGCCCTGGCCCTCCAGACCGAACAGTATTGGAGAAACGCCATCCGGTCCGCAATCGAGCAGCTGCTGCTCCCCATGTACGGCGAGGGCAATTTCAGCGTGGCCGTTCACCCCGAGGTGGAGCTGGGCAATAAGACGGTCAACGAATACCAGGTCCACCTGCCCGAGTTCGCCGAGGACGGCTCCACCAACGGCGCGGGCATCATCGGCACCCGGTTCTACTCCTATCAGGTCCGGGTGGGCGACGACGTGGCCGCCGGCGGCCTGGTGGGCACTCCCACCAATTCCGACCTGATCAACTATGTGGAGGAGGGCGAGTCCGTGGCCGACGCCCTGGCCCGGCTGGTGGGCGAGGGCAACATCGAGTACGACAACTCCAAGACCCAGACCCAGATGATTATCACCGCCGCCACCCTGAAGGACGTGACGGTGTCCGTATCCATCAATACCCTGCCCAATCCCGACGAACCCCCCAGGACACTGAACGAGGAGCGGCTGACCCAGCATATCGCCAAGGCGGCCGGCATCCAGGCCCCCATAGAGCTGCCCGAAAACATCACCGCCGAGGACTATCTGGCCCGTAAGATTTCCGTGCTGGGCACCGAGTTCTATCAGGAGCCCGTGCCCGTGCCCGAGCCCACCTTCCTGGAGACCCTCAACGCCATGGGCATCCCCACTTGGGTGCTGATCGCGGCCATCGGCGGCCTGCTGCTGTTCGTCATCATCCTGGTGACCGTCATCCTGCTGGTCCGCCGGAGCAAGAAGAAAAAGCAGGAGGCGGAGCAGAAGGCCGTGGAGGAGCTGCTGTCCACCGCTATGCCCGGCCAGACCGTGGTCCTCAACGAGGAAGGCCAGCCCGTCACCGTCACCATCGGCGCGGACGGCCAGCCGGTGGAGACCCCGGTCCAGCTGGACGAGGACGGCAACCCGGTGACCGGCGCCGACGTGATGGACCTGCACACCGAACGCAGCATGGAGCTGCGCCAGAGCATCCGGGACTACGTGGACGAGAACATGGAAGTCGCGGCCCTGCTGCTCAAGAGCTGGCTAAAGGAGGATGTAGACAATGGCTGACGCTGCCGTGGCCGAACAGAAGGCGGCTGCCCCCGCCGCGCCGGCCGCTCCCCCGGCCCGCAAGAAGATTGAAAACGAGGTCCCCCTCACCGGCGCCCAGCGGGCGGCCACCGTCATCATCGCCCTGGGCGTGGAGCGGGCCTCCGCCCTCTACAAGCACATGGAGCCCGAGGACGTGGAGCAGCTCACCCTGGAGGTCGCGAAAATGGGCTTCCTGGGCTCTGAGCAGACCGAGGAAATTTTATACGAGTTCTACCAGCTGTGCCGCACCAACCGGGCGGTCACCGAGGGCGGCTTGGAATACGCCCGGACGGTGCTGGAAAAGGCCTACGGCGCCGAGGCGGCCACCGAGCTGCTGGGCAAGGTGACCAAATCCCTCCAGAACCGCAACTTCTCCTTCATGGAGAAGGCCGACGAGACCTCCATGTTCTCCGCCCTGCAAAACGAGCGTCCCCAGACCATCGCCCTGGTGCTGTCCTATGTGGACCCCAACAAGGCCGCCGGGGTCATCTCCCGGCTGGACGAAAAGCGGCAGGTCCAGGTGGTGGAGAGCATGGCCAAGATCGAGAGCGTGTCCCCCGTGGCCGTCAAGATCATCGAGGCGGAGATGCGCAAGAAGTTCTCCAGCATCGTCACCAACGCCAACGTGAAGGTGGGCGGCATCGACTACGTGGCCGACGTGATGAACAATTTGGACCGCACCAGCGAGAAAAACATCTTCGACGGCCTGTCCGCCTACGATCAGGAGCTGGCCGACGAGATCCGCAAGCGGATGTTCGTCTTCGAGGACATCATCACCATGGACGACCGGTCCGTACAGCGCTTCGTCCGGGACTGCGACCCCAGAGACCTGGTGCTGGCCCTCAAGACCGCCAACGAGGACGTGGCCAAGAAGCTGCTCAGCAACATGTCCACCCGTATGGCCCAGAACATCAAGGACGATCTGGAGATCACCACCAACGTCAAGCTCAAGGACGTGGAGGACGCCCAGCAGCGCATTGTGGATATCATCCGCGACCTGGAGGAAAAGAACGAAATCGTGATCGCCAAGGGTGGAAAGGACGATATCATTGCCTAACGTATTCAAAGCGTTTCTTTGGGGCGGAGGCAAGGACGCCGAATCCAAAGTAAAGCCCTACCAGTTCCCCGCCGCGGATGAGCTGGTGGTGGAGCCCGACCCTCAGGAGGAGGCCCCCGCCCTGGACCCGGAGCTCTTCCCCTCCTTCGACGGGGAGGAGCCGGAGGAGGGCGCGGGCGGGGCGGAAGGCTTTGACGCGGCGGCGGCCGGCGAGCCCCAGGCGGAGGAGCCGGAACCCGAGCCCGAACCGGAGCCCGAGGAAAATCCCATCAGCTTTGCCCAGCTCCAGGCGGAGGCCATCCTGGCCGAGGCCCGGCAGGACGCGGAGCGCATCTTGAAGCAGGCCCGGGACGACGCCGACAAAGAGGCGGGGAATGTGTTTGCCAAGGCCCGGGAGGAGGGCTACCAGGAGGGCTATGTGGCCGGAATGGCTCAGGCCGCCCAGGAGTCCAAGGCCGCCCGCGAGGAGCAGGCCAAGCGCCAGGAGGAGGAGGTCCACCGCTTCATGGAGCAGGCGGGCCTGGCCCTGGACCGCCAGATGGACCAGAGCGTGGACGACCTGCGGGACCTGGCCCTGGCCGTGGCGGAGAAGGTGGTGTGCGTCAGCCTGAAAAGCAGCGCCGACGTCATCAGCCGGATGATTCAGACCGCCATTGATAAGCGGAAAAAAAAGGAATGGGTGCACATATACATATCTGAGTGCGACGCCAAGCGGCTCACCCAGATCCCCGCCTCCCTGTCCGCCGCCCTCAGCGCCCTGTCCGACCGGGTGCGCATCATCCCCATGTCCGACGACGAGTCGGGCACCTGCATCATCGAAATGCCCGACGAGATTGTGGACGCCAGCACCTCTACCCAGCTGAACAATCTGCGGACCATCCTCATGGACACCGCCAACAGCGCATCGGGCATCAACCTGTTTCACTGATTATCACCGCCGCCCGCTTTCTCCCAGGCCGGGAACGGGCCGGCAACGCACAGGCCGTTGGAGTGGAGTAGAAAAAATGCCTTCCGTATTTCAGCAGATGACCCGCCAGGTCTACAACGCGGAGCCCTACAGCCTGACGGGAAAAATTGAAAATATTGTGGGCATGTCCATCGAGGCCAGCGGCGGCCGGGCCGCCGTGGGCGACATCTGCCGCATCTACAACGGCGACTCCGGCGGGCAGGTCACCGCCGAGGTGGTGGGGTTCAAAAACGACCACATCCTGCTCATGCCCTACTCGGACATGAGCGGCATCTCGGCAGGCAACTTTGTGCGCAATACCGGGCGGCAGCTCACCCTCCAGGTGGGCGAGTTCCTCCGGGGCCGCATCATCAACGCCCTGGGCCAGCCCATCGACGGCAAGTGCCCCTTTGAGGGGGGCACCTCCTACTGCGTGGGCGGCGGCTACATCAACCCCCTCCAGCGCCCCCCCATCCGGGAGCGCATCCAGTTCGGGGTGAAGGCCATCGACGGCATGATTACCATCGGCAAGGGCCAGCGTATCGGCATATTCGCCGGGTCCGGCGTGGGCAAGTCCACCCTGATGGGCATGATCGCCAAAAACGTCACCGCCGACATCAACGTCATCGCCCTGGTGGGCGAGCGCGGCCGGGAGGTTCTGGAGTTCGTCGAGAAGGACCTGGGGCCGGAGGGCATGAAGCGGTCCATCCTGGTGGTGGCCACCTCCGACCAGCCCGCCATGCTGCGGATGCGGTGCCCCTCGGTGGCCACCGGCATCGCGGAGTACTTCCGGGACCAGGGCTACGATGTGCTGCTGATGATGGACTCCCTCACCCGGTTCGCCATGGCCCAGCGGGAGATCGGCCTGGCCATCGGTGAGCCGCCGGTGTCCAGAGGCTATACCCCCTCCATGTACGCGGAAATGCCCAAGCTGCTGGAGAGGAGCGGCAATTTCAGCAAGGGCTCCATCACGGGCGTGTACACGGTGCTGGTGGAGGGCGACGACACCAACGAGCCCATTGCCGACACCGTCCGCGGCATTCTGGACGGGCACATCGTGCTCTCCCGGCAGCTGGCCAACTCCAACCACTACCCCGCCATCGACGTGTCCGCCAGCATCTCCCGTCTGATGGTGGAGATCGTCCCCCCGGAGCACAGGCAGCTGGCCTCCCGCATACGGGATATTATGAGCGTCTATGAGAAGAACGCCGACCTGGTGGCCATCGGAGCCTACAAGCCCGGCACCAACCGGAAGCTGGACTTCGCCATGTCCAAGATCGACGCGGTGAACGACTTCCTCACCCAGGACGTGAACGAGGCCTTTTCCTACGACCAGTGCGTGGCCGAGATGGCGAAAATCCTTCAGTAACCTTATATAATGAGGTGTACAGATAGATGAAGAAATTCAAATTTTCCCTGGACTCGGTGCTGTCCTACAAGCAGCAGGTGCTGGAGTCCCTTCAAGGTGAACACGCCGTCATCCTGGCCCAGGTCCGGGAGCAGGAGGGCGTGCTGGAGCGGACCTGGCAGAATTACCGGGACTGCGACGCGGAGTACCGCCAGCGCAAGGCGGAGGGCATCACCATCACCGACGCCATGGTCTACCAGAATGGTCTGCGGGTGCTGGAGCGGGACATCCAGCGGGAGACCGACAAGCTGGAGGAGCTGAGGAAGAAGGAGGAGGCCAAGCGCCAGGAAGTGGTGGACGCCAAGATCGACACCTCCTCCATTGAGAAGCTGAAGGAGAAAAAGCTGGACCTCTACAACAAGGAAGTGGCCAAGAGCGAGGAGGTCCTCATCGACGAGTTCGTCAGCTCCGCCCGGGCCCGGGCCAGCATTGGAGCGTAAGATAGGCGCAAGGCCCAAAAGGGGCCCCCACCGAAGCCCAGCGAAGCGGGTTCGGTGGGGAGAGGAGGGGCAGGGGAGCTGAGCGGACTTTGCCCAAAGGGGTCCCCGCAAAGCCGCCCTTCAGGCTTTGTGGGGAGAGGAGCCGCAGCGAAATGAGCGAGCGTTCGCCCTGCGGGCGGACGCGAGGGATATGGAGCTTGCGGCGACGATGTCCAAACCGGCGTATGTTCCCGCCGTTTGGAAATAGATATCTCATTTAAGGAGGTGTAAGAAACATGGAACAGACAAACCTGGTCATGGCGATGTACCAGGCCATGGCCGCCCAGGGGATGGCGCCCAAGACCGGCAAGACCGGCGACAAGTCCGGCGATTTCCAGAAGCTGCTGGACCAGAAGTCCCAGTCCCAGCCCGCCAAGAGCGACGCCCCTGTGCAGGAGAAGCCCAAGACCGACGGCGCGGCCGCCAAGAGCGAAGAGGCCTCTGTGACGGAGGACCCCCTGGAGCAGGTCAAAAAGCTGGCTGAACAGGGTTACGTCATTTCGCAGCCCGCCATTGCCGCGATGACCCTCGACGGACAGACCTATGAGCCCGGCGAGTACGTGATCGCCTGGAAGGGCTCCGACGTGCAGTTCATCCCCACCGCCGGCCTGGACGGCCAGCAAAAGGAGGAGCTGGAGGGACTTCTGACCGGCTTTGCGCAGGCCATCGACGTCTCCGACCCCGAGGCCGACGCTTTGCTGGAGGCCACCGATCCCACCGTGGAGCACAGCCCCGCCGAGCTTCTGGACAAGGCCGTGGACCATCAGGCGGGCAGGGCGCTGGAGCAGGCCGTGGAAGAGGTCAAGCCCCAGGAAAAGGACGACGACGCCCAGGTGGAGCTCATCGACGTGGACCAGGGTCCCAGTCAGGTCTTCCACGACGTGAAAGCGGCCCCCATCAAGGTGGGCGAGGCCCCCGAACTGGAGCAGCCCCAGAACGTGGCCCAGCAGATCGACGCCGGATTGGCTCAGGCCATGCAAAAGGGCGAGTCCCTGGTGCGCATCCAGCTGACCCCGGCGAATTTGGGCGAGGTCACGGTGGAGATCAGCCAGAGCGCTCAGGGCGTCCTCAAGGTGGCCCTCACCGCCAGCAGCGCCGACACCCGTGAGCTTTTGCAGCGCCACGCCGGAGAGCTCCAGGGGATGCTGAACGACCGCACCCAGCAGAGCGTGGAGGTCAGCGTCCAGCGCCAGCAGGAGAGCCAGCAGAACCAGAACCAGCAGCACAGCTACGACGGCCACAACGGACACGCCCAGGACGGCCAGGAGCGCCGCCGCCAGCAGCGCGAGCACACCAGCCCCGAGGACTTCATGCAGCAGCTGCGGCTGGGCCTCATCCCCGACGACGGGGGAATCTGACGGAAAGGAGACAAAAACAGTATGGCTAACGACTACTCAATGGCTGATATCTCCCTGCGCGCCTCCCTTGGCGCCACCGAGGTCGCACAGAACAGCACCAGCCGGAAAAACAACACCGACCTGGACATGACCGACTTCCTCAAGCTGATGATCGTGCAGCTCCAGAGCCAGACCCTGGACGACACCATGGACACCAGCGAGATGATGAACCAGATGGTTCAGATGCAGATGGTCACCGCCATCACCAACATGACCGAGACCAACATTATGACCTACGCCAGCTCCCTGGTGAACAAGGAAGTCACCATCGGCATCATCAACGGCGACACGTTGGAGGAGCGGGTGGTCACTGTCATCGGCACCGGTATGTCCAACGGCCAGCAGGTCATCTTCGGCCAGGACGAAAATGGCGATGTGGAGACCTACAACCTGAACCAGATCATGGCGGTGGGCAAGCTTCCCCCCAAAGAAGAGGCCGAGGAGCCTGGACAGGACGCCGGACAGAACGGCGGCGCCGACAGACCCGCCGACACCCATCCCACCATTTGAGGCGTGGCAAGACCACAGAGATTGAGGTGACATGAGATGATCCAGCGCGTATCAGGCGCACAGCGCAGGGAAGCGCCCCAGGCCCAGATACAACAACGCGCGGCGGGAGGCGGCTTCGGCGCTATGCTCCAGCAGGAGCTGGCCAAAAGCGGGCAGGCCCCCCAGAGCGTGGCGTTCTCCAAGCACGCCATCAGCCGGGCGCAGGAACGGGGGATCGAGGTCACGCCGGACCTGATGGACCAGCTGGCGGGCAGCGTCATCCGGGCCCAGGCCAAGGGAGCTACCAACATCCTGGCCATGGACACCGAAAAAGCGTTTATTATCAACGTCCCCAGCGCCAAGGTCATCACCGCGATCACCCAGGAAGAAATGAAAGAAAATGTCTTCACAAATATTGACGGCGCGGTTTTCCTGTAGTACGATAAGCAGATGGCAGGACCGATTTTCGGATGCCTTCGGCCTGTGCCCGATTGACACGGGCTGGGACAGCGCCAAACCGAAAGGAGTTATCAGCAAAACATGACTGGAGCAATGTATGCGGCCATCGCCGGCCTGCGCACCCATATGCAGAACCTGAACGTCATCGGCAACAACGTGGCCAACGTGAACACCTACGGCTACAAGTCCGCCCGTTCCGTTTTCAAAACCGCCCTGTACACTACCCTGAGCGGCGGCTCCGACGGCACCGCCGTCCTGGGCGGCGCCAACCCCTCCCAGATCGGCTACGGCGCCACCATGGGCAGCATCGGCATCGACATGAGCACCGGCAACTATGCCGTCACCGGCATGGCCACCGACCTGATGCTGGACGGCGAGGGCTTCTTTATCCTCAGCGATAAAACCACCGCCGACCAGTTCGACGGCACCGGCGGGGACCAGTCCGTCCTTAACGGCATGAAGCTGACCCGTGTGGGCAACTTCACTTTCGGGCCCGACGGCTACCTGGCCAAGGAGGACGACGGCCAGTGCGTCTACGGCTTCCTGTGCACGGGGTATGACCAGAACGGCAACGCCACCTACAGCGACCAGCTGGTGCCCATCCGCCTGCCGGGCCTCAGGGTCAACGACGACGGCACCAAAGAGGTGGTCTATCCCTCCGTCCAGCCCGCCGCCGGCGGCCAGGGCCAGGGCAACGGACACCTCACCGACGCCACTCACGAGGTGACAGTTGGCGGGCAGACGGTAACGGAGCCCTACGCCAAGGTGGAGCTGTCCGGCATTACCATTGATAAGAACACCGGCATCATCACCGGCACCACCAAGGACACCAACGAGCTGATCACCATCGGCGTGATCGCCGTGGGCAACGTGAAGAACCCCAACGGCGTCACCAACCTGGGCGACAACTATTACCAGGCGGGCGAGGGCTCCGGCGGCCTGTCCGTGTCCCTGCTGGGCGGCGCGGCCCAGAGCATGTTCGGAACCCCCACCGATCCCAGCGGCAAGGCCTACTATATGAACCAGTCGCTGGTCAACAACCAGCAGGGCGGCGGCAACGGCAACGCCGACGAGGTCTCCGACGCCTGCCGCCTGCGCAGCGGCGGCAAGACCCGCGTGCTGCAGAACGGCCTGGAGATGTCCAAGACCGACCTGGCCCAGGAGATCTCCCAGATGATCCTGACCCAGCGCGGCTACCAGGCCAACACCCGTATCATCACCGTGACCGACTCCATGCTGGAGGAACTGGTCAACATGAAGCGCTGATAAGCTTTGAACCGGCCCGGGGAGAGCCGATCTCTCCCCGGGCTATCCCCCTGTAGTCCTTCAATAGGAAAAAGGAGGTCCGCGTTATGATCGTCCTGACAAAGCGCAACCACGAGAAATTCCTTGTCAACCATCTTCAGATCGAGTATATCGAAACCATCCCCGAGTCCAAGATCGTCATGATGAACCACGACTTTTACCTCGTGCGGGAGAGCACCGAGGAGATCATAGAGAAAATCGCCCGCTACAACGCCAAGGTGATGGATATCCA
Source organism: uncultured Oscillospiraceae bacterium (assembly GCA_949935795.1). Lineage (GTDB taxonomy): Bacteria > Bacillota > Clostridia > Oscillospirales > Oscillospiraceae > Enterenecus. Next base: position 23,189 of record CATLFX010000018.1, on the reverse strand, counting down.
GCGGGAAATCACCGTCGTCGACAAGCGGTAAGAAAGAAACAGGCGTCCGGGCCAGTATCGCTCCCGGCCGGTTTGGAGGTAGTGCTGTAGTATGAATATTACATATATCATCGGCGTAGTCCTTGCTCTGGTGGTGTTCCTGCTGGGGTGTGTGCTGGGCATCAACATCGGCCCCAAGGCGGCGGGCCTGCCCCCGGTTACATTCACCCCTGATAACCTGTGGAACTTCTTCGACGCGGCCAGTATCTTCATCGTCATCGGGTGTACCTTGGCCATCGTGGTGGCCAGCTTCCCGGCCAGCACCCTGAGCTCCATCCCCAAGCACTTCGGGATCATGCTCAACGCGGCGAAGTTTGACCCCATGAAGTACATCGACCAGCTGGTGGACCTGGCCCAGACCGCCCGTAAAAACGGCCTGCTGGCTTTGGAGGGCAAGGCCAACGAGCAGGAGGACCCCTTCTTCAAAATGGCCATCATGCTCATCGTGGACGCCAACGACCCGGACAAGGTCCGGGCCATTCTGGAGAACGACATCGAGTGCATGTCCGCCCGGCACGAGGACGCGGCGGCGCTCTACGACAAGGCCTCATCCGTGGCCCCGGCCTTCGGCATGGTGGGCACCCTGGTGGGCCTGATCAACATGCTGAACAACATGAGCCTCACGGGGGACGGATCGTCCAGCATCGGCAAAGACATGGGCACCGCCCTGATCACCACCCTGTACGGCTGTATCCTGGCCCACGTGCTCTTCGGCCCCATCGCCAACAACCTGCGCATCCGGGACGGCGAGGAAGTGCTGTGCAAGCAGATCATTGTGGAGGGCATTATGTCCATCCAGTCCGGCGAGAACCCCAAGGCCCTGCGGGAGAAGCTGCTCACCTACATCCCCCAGGGGAAGCGGGACGAGGGCAGCCGGTCCAGCGGCGAATAAGACGATGAAACGAACGTTTTGGCACGGTATAAGGGAGTGAAAACGTCGTGAAAAAGAAAAAGAGCGGTGGCGGCGGCGCCAACTGGATGGACACCTACGGCGATATGGTGACCCTGCTGCTGTGCTTCTTTGTGCTTTTGTACTCCATGTCCACCATCAGCGAGGACAAGTGGAAGGCCCTGGTCATGTCCTTCAACCCCCTGGCCACCGAGATCACCACCGACCCGGAGGGGAAAGGCGGCCCTCTCGCCGATCCGGAGCTTGGAGACCAAAATCCTGGCCTGAGCGAGACCGCCCAGGAGCAGCAGAAGATCGACGAAATGATGGAGGACCTGGCTCAGGCCATCCAGACCATGGTGAGCCAGGAAGGCATGGAGAGCACCATCCAGGTGGACTTCAACGGCGGCAAGGTGTACGTCACCTTCAGCAACTCCGTGTTCTTCCTGGGGGACAGCTCGGTGCTCCAGCCCGCCGGCCAGGAGGTACTGTCCAAAATCTGCCCCCTGCTGGACGAGGCGAAGGACGCCATCGACGAGATCGTGATCTCGGGCCACACCGCCCAGGGCAGCCCCAATGAACGCAACGAACCCCGGAACGATTACCGGCTGTCGGCCAACCGGGCCATTGAGGTGCTGCTTTATCTCCAGGACCACTGCTCCATCCACCCCGCCCGGATGACCCCCGAGGGCTTCGGCCAGTGGCGGCCCATCGGCAACAACAGGGACGAGGCGGGCCGCGCCCCCAACCGCCGGGTGGAGATGATGATCTCCGGCGTGGACCTGGAGGCGGAGGAGCTGAACGAGGCGATCAAGAATTATATCACTACGTCCGACGAAGCCCTGACGCAGGAGTCCGCAAATCCATGAAATTTCGGCATACGCAGATAAGGTGAGGTGGTTCGATGGCTGAAGTATTGTCACAAAGTCAGATCGACGCGCTGCTCAACTCCATGCTGAGCGGCGGGGATTCTGGCAAGGCGGAGGAAAAACAGCCAGAGAAAAAATATCGGAAATATGACTTCACCACCCCCCGCAAATTCACCAAGGACCGCATCAAGATGCTCAACGGCATCTTTGAAAACTACACCCGGGTCATCAGCTCCCGGCTCAACGCCCAGCTGCGCACCACTTGTGAGATCACGGTGGAGAGCATCGAGGAACAGAAGTTCTACGAGTTCAACAACGCGCTGATGGAGGGAGACGTGCTGGCCATGGTGGACGTCACCATCCATCCCCGTGATGAGGGCGGCGAGGATCTCCTGGTGGACGACCCGGTGATGGTGTATTTGTCCACCTCAACGGCGCTGGGGATGATGGACCGCATGATGGGCAGCGAGAACGAGTCGGAGCGGGAGATCCCCATGGGCTACGCCTACACCGACCTGGAGCTCCAGCTCTACGAGCACCTGCTCCGGGACATCATCTCGCTGATGGGCAGCAGCTGGGAGAACTACGTGCCCGTCACCTTCGAGTATAACCACACCCAGGTGAACCCAACCCTGGTGACCCTGCTGAACCTGGATGAGACCGTGGTGCTGGTGGACATGAAGCTGGACTTCGGCGGCAGCGAGGGGCGCATGAGCGTGGTGCTTCCGGGCAACATGCTGGTGAGCGTCTTTGGCGAGGTCAGCCGGGAGACTATGGGCCGGAAGGCCACCAGCGAGGACAACTCGGAGGAGATCTTCGACAAGCTGCGGGACTCCACCCTGGAGATCATCGCGGAGCTGGGCGACACCCAGCTGTCCCTCAGCGACATCTATCATCTCAATGTAGGCGACGTGGTGGACCTGGGCCGCTCCAAGGACTCTCCCGTGTTCCTGGAGATCGGCGGCTACCAGTGGTTCACCGGGCGCATGGGCACCCACAAGAAAAACATGGCCATTAAGATAGACGAGGTATGCTATTCGGCCGAGCAAAGGAGCGAGTAAGCGATGGAGAAGCAAATCTTCAGCCCAATGGCGATCGACGCCTTGGGCGAAATGATGAATATCAGCCTGGGCTCCTCGGCCACCGCCGTGTCAAACATGCTGGACCACCGGGTGGATATTACCACGCCCACGGTGTCCGTGGTGGACGTGAAGGACTTTACCCTGGGCAACCTGGAGCCGGCCATCGGCGTGGAGATCAAATACGTCGAGGGCCTGGAGGGCAGCAACATCATGCTGCTCAAGCGCAGCGACATCAAGGTCATCGTGGACATACTCATGGGCATGGAGACCGCCGATGAGGATTTCGAGCTCAATGAGCTGACCATCAGCTGCGTGTGCGAGGTCATGAACCAGATGATGGGGTCCGCCGCCACCGCCATGTCCGACTTTCTGGGCTTCCGGGTGGACATCTCCACCCCCCAGTCCTTCGAGCTGAACGATCTGGACCAGTTTAAGCTGGAGCACCTGCCCCAGGGGGCGGACCAGATCGTGGTGGTGCGCTTCTACCTGAAGATCGAGAACGCGCTGGAGAGCGAGTTCATGAACGTGATGTCCGTGGCCCTGGCCAAGGAGCTGCTGAAGAGCCTGGGCCTGGAGGGCGAGGTCACCGGCGCGTCCGACGCTCCTGCCGAGGCCCCCGCTCCGGCTCCTGAGCCCCAGCCCTCGGGCGGCGGCGACCACAAGATGAGCCAGGCGGAGATCGAGGCCATGCTGGCCGGTATGGGCGGCGAGCCCGCCCCGGCCCCCGCTCCTGAGCCGGAGCCCGACCGCGGCGGCGACCATAAGATGAGTCAGGCGGAGATTGAGGCCATGCTGGCCGGCATGAACAGCGAGCCCGCCCCGGCTCCCGCCCCCGAGCCCTCGGGCGGCGGCGACCACAAGATGAGCCAGGCGGAGATCGAGGCCATGCTGGCCGGCATGAACAGCGAGCCCGCTCCGGCTCCCGCTCCCCAGCCTGCGCCCCAGCCCGCTCCGGCGGCCCAGACTCCGCCCGCCTCGCCCCAGGCGCCTGCGGCCCAGGCCCCCATGCCCCCCCAGATGGGCCAGATGCCCATGCCCTACCCCATGCCCGGGATGGACGGCCAGATGCAGGGCGGCTATATGGGCTACCCCCCCATGTACTACCCCCCCTACCCGTACCCCTATCCGCCTCAGCCTGAGGGCTCGGTCCAGAAAGCGCCCCCCGAGCCCAAGGTCATCTCCACCAAGCCGGTGCGCATGGAGGAGATGGACCCCATGGACCGGCTGGGCAAGGAGCAGGCCCAGAACCTGGACCTCATCATGGAGGTGCCCCTCCAGGTGACGGTGGAAATCGGACGGGCCCGGCGGAAGGTCCAGGACATTCTGGAGTTCGCCAAGGGCTCCCTGGTGGTGCTGGATAAGCTGGCGGGCGACCAGGTGGACCTGTTCGTCAACGGCAAGTGCATCGCCCGGGGCGAAGTGGTGGTCATCGAGGACAACTTCGGCGTGCGCATTACGGAGATCGTCCAGACCCCCGGCATTGAGATGCTGGCCACCAACCACAAGTAAGGACTGCCTTAGGGCTGACCTCATAAAATCGCGCCCCGGCGACATGCGGGGGTACACAACATAAATGGAAAAGGATGGATCAACCATGGCTAAGAAAATTTTGTTAGTGGACGACGCCGCATTCATGCGCAAGATGATCATGGACACCCTGAGCAAGAACGGCTACACCGAGCTGTTCGAGGCCGTTGACGGCGCCGACGCGGTGGAGAAGTTCAGCGAGATCGGGCCCGACCTGGTCATCATGGACATCACCATGCCCAACATGGACGGCCTGGAGGCCCTGAAGGCCATCCGCGCCAAGGACGGCAGCGCCAACGTGGTCATGTGCTCCGCCATGGGCCAGGAGTCCATGGTTATGGACGCCGTGCGCTCCGGCGCCAAGGACTTCATCGTCAAGCCCTTTAAGCCCGACCGCGTCCTCAAAACCGTCACCTCTATCCTGGGCGCGCCCTGATGGCCGTTTCCCCTGGCAGGCTTCCCCTGGCCCTGGAAACCACCGCGCTGGACAACATCCTCTCCCTGCTCTGGCTGTTGGTCTGCGTGCTGGCCATCGTCGTGCTGGCCTACCTGTTCACCAAGTACGTGGCGGGCCGGAACGGCAGCTTTTTCGGCACGGGGGGCGGGACCGCCCAGTTCAAAGTGCTGGCCCGCCTGCCCCTGAGCCGTGACCAATCCCTGGTGCTGGTTCAGGCCGGGGAGCGCTACCTCCTGCTGGGAACGGGCCCCTCGGGGGTGACCCTGACGGCGGAATTGACCCCCGAGGAGGCAAAGGCGCTCTGCCAGCCCCCTTCGGACCAGCCGCCTCCCCCCAGCTTTGCGGAGGCGCTGCGCACCGTACTCAAGCAAAAGAAACCGAGGTGAGGACGGGATGCCCACAGACAGTCTGATCAATATCAACGGCGACAGCGTCCAGACCCTGGAAATTCTCTTCCTCACCACGCTCATCGCCCTGCTGCCCTCCATGCTGGTGATGATGACCTCCTTCGCGCGGTACATCATCTCCCTGTCCTTCCTGCGCACCGCCATGGGCACCCAGCAGACCCCGCCCAACGTGGTGCTGGTGGGCATTGCCATGTTCCTCACCCTCATCACCATGAACCCGGTGATCTCCCGCATCGAGACGGAGGCCTGGGAGCCCTACCGGGAACAGGAGATCGGGCAGGAGGAATTCTTCGACCGGGCGGTGGTCCCGCTGAAGGAATTCATGCTGAACAACACCCAGCGGAATACCCTGCGGATGTACTGCAACCTGGCCCATATCGACGTGCCGGAGGACGCGGCAGGGCTGAACGAAGTGGCCATGGACCTGCCCATGCGGGTCATCATCCCCACCTTCATGACCGAGGAACTGCAAAGGGCCTTTTACACGGGGCTGCTGTTGTACATCCCCTTCCTGCTCATCGACATCGTGGTGTCCTCCACCCTGATGAGCATGGGCATGATTATGCTGCCCCCGGCCATGATCTCCACCCCGTTCAAGCTGCTGCTGTTTGTGTCCGTCAACGGCTGGAACCTGATGTTCTCCTCCCTGGTGCAGGGAGTCCACTAACACCGCCACAGAAGGAAGGAGCAGACTATGGATACCACACAGGTGACCGACCTTCTCCGGGACGCGGTGGGCGTGGCCCTGAAGCTGGCCAGCCCCATGCTGCTGCTGAGCATGCTGGTGGGCGTGGTGGTGGCCATTTTCCAGGCCGTCACCCAGATCCACGAGCAGACCATCGGCTTTGTGCTCAAGCTCATTGTGGTGGTGGCCGTGCTGCTCGTCGCCGGCGGCTGGATGATGGACACCCTCCAGGATTATACCCGGGAGATCTTCTCCCTCATCGCCAGTTAAGCGGGGCGCAGGACCATGTTTGACTGGCCGGAACTGACCCTGTTCCTCTTTGTCTCCGCCCGGGTGGGCGGGTTCGTCCTCTTCAACCCCATCCTGGGCCGGACCAACATCCCCGCCGCCTTCCGCACGGGTATGGCCATGGTGCTGTCCGTCTTTGTCACCTCGGTGACGGACCAGCAGCCCCCCACCCCCTCGGGGACGGCGGAATTTATGGTGCTGATACTGCTGGAGATCGCCATTGGCTTCCTGCTGGGCATGGCGGTGAACTTTTTCTTCTACATCCCCCAGCTGGCGGGCTCCATGATCGACACCCAGATGGGCATGACCATGAACCAGATGTATGACGCGGGGGCCTCGGCCAACATGTCGGTGACCGGGCAGATCCTCAACGTGCTCATGACCCTGCTGTTCTTCGCCGGAGGGGGCCACCTGACCCTGCTGCGGCTGTTCCTCACCTCGGAGCAGATCGTGCCCTTCGGCCAGGTGTCCATCGGGCTGCCCGCCTACAACCTGATGCTGGAGCTGTTCGTGGAGTGCACCGTGCTGGCGGTGAAGCTGTGTATGCCCATTCTGGCGGCGGAGCTCATCGCCCAGGTGGGCATGGGGGTGCTGATGAAGGTCATCCCCCAGATCAACGTGTTCGCCATCAATATCGAGCTGAAGGTCATTGTGGGCCTGGCCCTGCTGCTGGTGCTGATCGTCCCCTTCAGCGAGTTCCTGCTCCAGGCGGAGCTGGCCATGCTCAACGCCCTCCACGACGTGCTGGCCCTCACGGGATGATTCCAATTTGAGTTTATTCTTCCGATAAAAACAATACGTATACGTCAAATACCCGCTCCTCCACCCTTCTGAGGCGCGGGCCGCGCGGGACCTCAAGGGGGGACAGACGTTGCCCGAGGGAAATAAGACAGAAAAAGCGACGCCAAAAAAACGGCGTGACGAACGGAAAAAGGGCAACGTCTTCATGAGCCGCGACGCGGTGGCGGTGGCCAGCCTTCTGGGCACCTTCGCCGTCCTCTGGCTGGTCGCCGGCGCCTTCGCCGAACAGCTGGGCGGGTTTATGTCCCTGTGCTTCTCCTCTATCGGGGAGGAGCCCCAGGAGCCGGTGAGCATGTCCGGCGAGCTGGGCATACAGGCCGTCATGGTCATTCTCAAGACCGTGGGGCCGGTGGTGGCGGTGGCCATCCTGTGCGCCGTGGCCGCCACCTTCGCCCAAACCCGTTTTCTGGTGAGCACCGAATCCATCAAGCCAAAATTCAGCCGCCTCAGCCCCCTCCAGGGCTTTAAACGGCTGTTCTCCCTAAAAAGCTTAGTTGAGACCGGAAAAAACCTGATTAAGATCATTATTCTGCTGGTCATCATTTTCCTCAGCATCCGGGACATGTTCCTGGAGAGCTCCAACTACCTGTACACCGACCTGACCGCCTCCGTGGCCCACCTGGTGGAGATGGCGTGGGGTATGGTCGTCCGCATCTGTATCGCCTTTGTGGCGGTGGCCGCGGTGGATTTCTTCTACCAGTGGTGGGACTACGAGAAGAACATGATGATGACCAAACAGGAGGTCAAGGAAGAGTACAAACAGATGGAAGGCGACCCCCAGGTGAAGGGGAAGATCAAGGAGATCCAGCGCCGGAGAGCCCAGCAGCGCATGATGCAGCAGGTGCCCGGGGCGGACGTGGTCATCCGTAACCCCACCCACTACGCCGTGGCCCTGCGCTACAAGCCGGGCCAGGACGACGCCCCCATCGTGCTGGCCAAGGGCCAGGACACCATTGCCCTGCGCATTGTCCAGATCGCCGAGGACAATCAGGTGGCGGTGGTGGAAAACGTACCGCTGGCCCGGGCGCTGTACGCCCAGGCGGAGCTGAACCAGTTCATCCCCCCGGACCTGTACGACCCGGTGGCCAAGGTGCTGGTGTACATCTTCAAGCTGAACGACAAGCAGCAAATTGTGAAATAGGAAAGACAAATCCCAGGACAGACCACCCGGAGGTGAACCGCCATGCTCAAACGCATTACCGACAACGCCATAGCGCTGTTTGTGGTCGTGGTGGTCATGTTCCTGTTCATCCCCCTGCGGCCCGAGATTCTGGACATCCTGCTGATCGTCAACCTGGGATTGTCCATCATGATCCTGATGATTACCATGAACATCTCGGAGGCGCTGGATTTCTCCATCTTCCCCTCCCTGCTGCTCATTACCACCCTGTTCCGGCTGGGCATGAACGTGTCCTCCACCCGGATGATCCTCACCACCGGCAACCCCGGCGTGGTCATCAACAACTTCGGCAACCTCATCACCCAGGGCAACATCGTGGTGGGCTTCGTGATCTTCTTCATCATCGTGCTGGTCCAGCTCATCGTCATCACCAAGGGCGCGGAGCGCGTGTCCGAGGTGGCCGCCCGGTTCACCCTGGACGCCATGCCCGGCAAGCAGATGGCCATCGACGCCGACCTGTCCTCCGGCCTCATCGACGAGCAGCAGGCCCGGGTCCGCCGTGAGAAGATCCAGAAGGAGGCCGACTTCTACGGCGCCATGGACGGCGCCACCAAGATCGTCAAGGGCGACTCCACCATGTCCATCATCATCACGCTCATCAACCTGGTGGGCGGCATCATCATCGGCGTGGTGGTCAACGACGGCGACATCATGGAGGTCATGCAGACCTATTGCATCCTCACCATCGGCGACGGCCTGGTGTCCCAGATCCCCTCCCTGATGATCTCCACCGCCACGGGCATGATCGTCACCCGTTCCGTGTCCGACGGCAGCCTGAACGCGGACGTAATGAGCCAGTTCACCGCCCAGCCCAGAGCTTTCATGACCACCGGCGTCATCCTGCTGTTCCTGGGCGTCATCCCCGGCACACCCACCATTCCTCTGCTGTTGGGCGGCGCGGCGCTGAGCGGAGGAGGATTTTTCCTCAACCGCCAGAAGGACGCCAAGGTCCAGGCGGAGATCGCCGCGGCCCAGGCCCCCGAGGAGGCCCCCGAGCTGGCCGCTCCCAGCGAGAGCGACTACTACAAGGATATCAACAACGTGTACACCCTGCTGTCGGTGGAGCCGGTGGAGATGGAGTTCGGCTACAGCCTCATCCCCCTGGTGGACGAGAGCCACGGCGGCAAGCTCATCAACCGCATCGTCATCTTCCGGCGGCAGTACGCCCAGGATATGGGCTTCGTCATCCCCTCCATCCGCCTCCACGACTCCTCCGCGCTGGGCACCAACCAGTACGCCATCCGCATCAAGGGCGAGGTGGTGGCCCAGGGCGAGATCCTGGTGGACTACTACCTGGCCCTGGAGCCCCCCAACCCCCTGGGGGAGATCGACGGCATCGAGACCATCGAGCCCGCCTACGGCATCCCCTCCCGGTGGATTCTCCCCGAGAACAAGGAGATGGCGGAGATCTACGGCTACAACGTCATCGACCCCCTGTCCGTCATGCTGACCCACCTGGCCGAGACGGTGAAAAAGCACGCCTACGAGCTGCTCAGCCGGGCGGAGACCATCCGGCTGGTGGACAATCTGAAGCAGACCTCCCCCGAGCTGGTGGAGGAGGCCGTCCCGGCCATTATCCCCTACTCCAAGCTGGAGAAGCTGCTGCGCAACCTCCTGATGGAGGGCGTGCCCATCAAGGACCTGGCCACCATTGTGGAGACCGCCGCCGATGCCTTCTCCCAGGGCCGGGACCTGGATATGGCCACCGAGCAGGTCCGCGGCGCCCTGGCCCGCACCATCACCCGCCGGTTCTGCGAGGACGGCCAGCTGCGGGTCATCACCCTGGACGCCGAGGTGGAGAAGAAGATCATCTCCTCCCTCACCCGCAACGAGCAGGGCGTGTACCTGGCCATGGGCCCCGAGCTCATGCAGTCCATCATCTCTCAGCTGGCGGAGCACCTGAAAAAGTTCGGCGACCTGTCCCAGACCCCCGTCATCCTGGTCAGTCAGGTCATCCGCGGCTATTTCAGCAGGATGATTACCCAGTTCTATCCCCACGTCTATGTGCTCTCCTTCAATGAGATCACCAACACCGTGCAGATCCAGGCCCTGGGCAACATCACCGACCAGACCGCCGCCCAGGTCCAGCGAAGGGCGGTGAACGCATGAGCACAGGCGTCGCCCAACGGCGTTACACCGAGGCCGAGATCGAGGCCATGGAGACCCCCGACCTGCTGGCCCTCTACAAGCAGACCGGGGACGAGACCCTGAAATGGCCCCTGGTCCTGCGGTACGAGGGGCTGATTAAAAGCGCGGCGCTGCAGATCCGGGGCGTGTACAGCAGCTTCGCTCAGGTGGACGATATCGTCAGCGAGGGCATCCTCACCCTGCTCAGCTCCATCGACAAGTTCGACCCGGAGAAGGGCATCAAGTTTGAGACCTACGTGGCCAAGCGCATCCGGGGCATGGTCATCGACCTGGCCCGAAAGCAGGACTGGCTGCCCCGGAACATCCGCCAGCGGGCCAAGGAGATCGACGCGGCGGTGTCTTCCCTGTCCAACGAGCTGGGCCGGTTCCCCACCGACCAGGAGGTGGCCGCCCACCTGGGCATCCCCACCGACAAGTATCAGAAGGAGACCGCCCGGGTGGCCCTGTCCAACACCCTGTCTCTGGACGCGCTGATGGACGCCCGGGACCTGGAGGGCTACCGCTTCGAGGTGTCCACCGAGGACCCCACCGTCCAGCCCGAGTCCGTGCTGGAGGACCAGGAGCTCCAGGAGACCCTGGCCCAAGGCGTCGCCTCCCTGCAAAAAAACGAACAGATCGTCCTGTCCCTCTATTACGAAAAAAACCTTCACATGAAGGAGATCGCCCAGGTGATGCAGGTCAGCGAACCCCGCATCTCCCAGATCCACTCCCGGGCCATCCAGAAGCTGCGGGAGCATATGGGCGCATACATGAACAGCGAGGCCCCAAAAAAATCAAGCAAAAAGCGGAAGAAGGCATGATGCAAGATGTTTAAGGGTTTTTACAACCTCACCTCCGGCATGTACACCCAGCAGCAGAACCTGAACGTGGTGGGCAACAACCTGGTGAACATATCCACCGCCGGCTTCAAGCAGAGCCGGTACACCGCCAGGACCTTCGACGACGTGATGTACACCCGGGTGGGCAACCGCGAGAAGATCTACACCGACATCGGGCGGCAGAGTTACATCCGGGCCAACGACGAGATCTATGTGGACTACTCCCAGGGCATCCCCGAGCCCACCAACATCTCCCTGGATTTCGCCATCATGGGGGACGGCTTCTTCGCCATCCAGGCCCTGGAGGGCAACGACATTTTCTACACCCGGGCGGGCAGCTTCTCTCTGGACGACGAGGGCTACCTGTGCTTCCCCGGCATGGGTTATGTGCTCAATCCTGACGGGGAACGCATCCAGCTGCGCACCGACAAACTGGATGTGGACCAGAACGGCAACATTTCCAACCGGGATACCGGGGGCTATCTGGGCACCGTTGGCGTCTACGAGTTTGAGGACACAGCCCAGCTGGAGCACAACGGCAACGGCTTCTTCACCGGCGAAGGGGCCCAGGCCGTCCAGAATCCCTATATCTTGTGGAAGCATCTGGAGCGCTCCAACTCCGACATGGTCCAGCAGATGACCGAGATGCTCACCTGCCAGCGGGCCCTGCAAAGCTGCGCCTCGGTGACCAAGATCTACGACGAGGTCATGGGCCACTCCGCCAGCGACGTGGGCCGGATGGGATGATGAGGTGAAATGAGATGAATCAATCCTTTTATATCGGCGCGGTAGGCGCCTCCCAGCAGCTCAAGCGGCTGAACATCCACGGCGACAACATCGCCAACCTGAACACCCTGGGCTTCAAAGCCAACCGCGCCGACTTCACCGCCCTGCTGTACCAGGACCACAAGGGCATCAATACTGAGCTGCCCATGGGCGTGGGCACCCGGCTGCTCATGACCTCCAGGAACAACGAGACGGGCCCGGTGGAGGACCACGGGCATCCCCTGGATTACATGATCGAGGGAGACGGCTTCTTCGCCCTGGTGGACCTAGTATCCGGCGAGGTCTCCTACACCCGCAACGGCGCGTTTGTCAAGTCAGGCCGCGAGGTGCCCACCGGCGAGGTGGACCAGTACGGCAACCCCATCACCGAGCGCGTCTACTACCTGGGCGACAACAAGCACCGCTTCGTGCTCAGCGACGTGGGCGGCCTCATTGAGGTGGGGGATGACCTGACAAAGATGCTGCCCGTGGGCATTTTCGACTATATTAACTACGACGGCATGACCCAGATTGATGACACCCGTTACCTGCCTGTGGACAAGAACGGCAACCTGATCTACGGCACCGGCAAGCTTCGCCGGGGCGTGGTGGAGGGCTCCAACGCCGACCTGGCCGAGGAATACACCAAGGTCATTGAATCCCAGCGGGCCTACGGAATGGCCCTGAAGATGGTGCAGACCTCCGACGAGATCGAGACCACCATCAACAATCTGCGCACTTGATAGATAGGAGGGAATGCAATGGCGATTAAGAACTACGACGAGCTGAATTCCCTAGAGTTGGACACCCTCCGGGAGATCGGCAGCGTCGGCACCGGCAACGCCGCCACCGCCCTGTCGCAAATGCTGGGGCGCACGGTGCGCATCACCCTGCCCGAGGTGCGCATCATGGGCTACAACGAGGCCATCGAGTGGATCGGCGGCCCGGAGGAAATCACCGCCGGCGTGCTGGTGAAGCTCAGCGGCCAGATCTCCGGCATCATGCTGTCGGTTCAGCCTTTGGAGTTTGTCAACGTCGTGCTGGGGAGCATGATGGGCAAGACGGTCGGCGACTACGCCCAGCTCACCGAGATGGAGCACTCCGCTCTGGTGGAGGTGGGCAACATCATGATCTCCACCTTTATCAACGCCCTGAGCGGCCTGGCCGGCATGGACGTGAATCTGACCGTGCCCGCCTTCACCGTGGACATGCAGGGCGCCATTCTGGCCGTGCCCATGGCGGAGTACGGCGGGCAGTCCGACTACATCATGACCATCGGGGGCAATTTTGTAAGCGAAAACAAGGAGGTTCCCTGCCGGCTTTTGATGTCGCCGGACCTTCGGTCGCTGAACGCTTTGTTACGGAGGTTGGGCGTGAGCGATGGCTGATAAGATCACGATCGGTATTGCGGACATGAAGATGGCCAAGGGAGAGGGAATGCTGGTCACCTACGCGCTGGGGTCCTGCATCGGCATCTGCCTGCACGACCCGGCCCTCAGGCTGGGGGCCCTGGTGCACATCATGCTGCCGCTGAATATGGAGACGGGGCGAAAGAACCCGATGAAATATGCCGATACCGGGATCAGAGAGACCTTGAAGCAGATGGAGGCCAAGGGCGCCAGCCGCTCCAGGATCACCGCCAAGATCGCCGGCGGGGCTATGATGTTTAAAGACAGCAGCGGCTCGATGGGCAACATTGGCCAGCGGAATATTGACAGCGTCAAGCTCAACCTGAAAAAGGAGGGCATCCGCCTGCTGAAGGAGGATGTGGGCGGGACGGTGGCCCGCACCCTGCTCTTTGATGTGAATACCGGCCTGGCGTGCATTCGGAGCTATGGCCGCAAGGAACTTATCATTTGACACCGCGCAAGCGGAAAGGGAGTGTTGGAAATGATGGAAGAAAACAAGCAAGGCATCCTTCTGGAGTCCGGGACCAATGAGATCGAGATCATGAAATTCACCATCGGCGGCAACCTCTACGGCATCAACGTGGCCAAGGTGCGGGAGATCATGATTTCCGCCCCGGTGAAGCCCATGCCTATGGCCCACCATGCGGTGGAGGGCATCTTCAAGCCCCGGGACACCGTGCTCACCGTGGTGGACCTGCCCAGCTACCTGGGCGTGGAAAGCCCCAAGGACCCCAAGGACATCTTCATCATCACCAACTTCAACAAGATGTTCATCGCCTTCCGGGTGCACACCGTGGACCGCATCAGCCGCATCTCCTGGACGGACATCCAGAAGCCGGACAAGACCGTGTCCGGCGGCACGGAGGGCGTGGCCACCGGCATCGCCCAGTGCGACGGCGAGCTGGTCACCATCCTGGACTTTGAGCGCATTGTGGCGGAGATCGCCCCGGAGACCTCCATCCAGATGTCCGAGGTGGAGCAGCTGGGCCCCCGGGAGCGCAACGACAGGCCCATTTGGGTGGCGGAGGACTCCGTCCTGCTGAGCAAAATGATCGAGGACTCCCTGCGCAAGGCCAATTACGTCAACCTGCACATGTTCTCCAACGGCCTGGAGCTGTGGGAGGCCCTGGAGGCCCTGCCCCATGAGGGCGATCTGACCCGGGACGTGGCCCTCATCATCACCGACATCGAGATGCCGCAGATGGACGGCCACCGGCTGACCAAGCTGGTGAAGGACAACACCCGGTTCAAGCAGATCCCCCTCATCATCTTCTCCTCCCTCATCAGCGAGGAGATGCGCCGCAAGGGCCGGGACCTGGGCGCGGACGAACAGCTCACCAAGCCGGAGATCGGCCATCTGGTGGACGTAATGGACCATCTGCTCCTGCGCCAGGATAAGCAGGCACGGGGCTAAGATTGGACAGGACAGGATAGGAGGCAATTTTCTATGAGCGGCAAATATATCGTGCGGCAGCCCATTCGAGACGCCGCGGGCAACACCCTCGGGCATGAGATCCTTTACCACGGCGCCAACCAGGCCTTCAGCAGTGACAGCTCCACATCCAGCGCGGAATTTGCCGCCGCCAACACCATCTACAATTTTCTCACCGACAACAGCCCCAAGGTGCTGAAGGGCACGCTGAATTTCATGACCTTCACCACCATGCTCCTGATGAAGAAGACCCCCCGGCTGTTCGACAAGAGCGACCTGGTCATCCAGATCGACGACGCGGTGATTATCCATCCCCTGTCCATGCACCTGGTGCAGCAGTACGCCAAGGAGGGCTACCGCATCGCGGTGAACGACTTCCAGTTCACCCCCCGGTACCTCTCCCTGCTGGACGACATCCACTTCATCAAGATCAACGCCAAGACCGCCACCGAGCTCACCATCCGCAACACGGTGGAGATCGCCCACAGCATGAACATCAAGTGCATCGTCACCAACATCGACGGGGAAAAGCAGTACCAGCGGGCGGTGGCCCTGGGGGCGGACGGGCTGGAGGGCCCCTATGTGGCGGCCAAGCTCACCACCCAGGCCCACAGCAGCGCCTACATCCAGAGCAACTTCTTCCAGCTGATGGTGGCCGTCACCAAGGACGAGCCCAACGTGGAGGAGATCGAGCAGATGATCGCCGCCGACGCCAGCCTGACCTACGGCCTGCTGAAAATGGTCAACTCCGCTTACTTCGCCCTGCGCCACCGCGCCACCACCATCACCCAGGCCATCATGACCCTGGGCCTGGGCCAGCTGAAGCAGTGGATCTACCTGCTCAGCGCCAGCAACGCGGAAAACGAGGTGGACCCCGGCTCCGAGGAGTTCCTGAAGCGCTCCTTCCTGCGGGCCAATTTTTGCAGCGAGCTGATGAACCACGCCAAAAACATGCCCATCTCCAAGTCGGAGGCCTATCTCATGGGCATGTTCTCCACCCTGAACTACCTCATTGACGCCCCCCTGGATGAAATTTTGGCGGAGGTGCCGGTGGCAGACGAGATCAAAGCCGCCCTGCTCACCCATGAGGGCCGCTGCGGCAAGCTGTACGACCTGGTGCTCAGCTATGAGTCCGCCGACTGGGAAAAGATTACCGTGCTGGCGGAGGAGCTGGGCATCCCCGACAACATGATGACCAGCGTCTACTTCATCTGCATGGAAAACGTGAACACCCTGTGGGAACAGCTCACCAACCCCTACCCCCAGCAGCTTCCCCCCACGGGCGAGACCCCGAACGCACCCCAGGGCTGACCCATCAAAAAAAGAAAAGCTCTGGCGGATGGGATTCATCCGCCAGAGTTTTTCCTTTTCAGTCCCGGGCGTGGTGGGGCGTCTCCATGACCACCTTGCACGCCTGGAGCAGCTGGGCCGTGATGTCGCTGCTGAATTTGCCCTCGTACACCGTCAGCCGGGGCACCCGGTCATTGGGCTCCAGCACCACGTACTTGGGGGGCAGGTGGTTCAGGGTATAGGCCTTCACGTCCTCCATGCACCGCTTGCAGGTACACAGGCCGAACATCTCCACGTACTTGGGGGCCTTCTCCTCCACCAGCACCTGCATCACGTTGATGTAGCCCGGGTTTTCCGGCTCCACAAACTCATGGGCGGACCCGTCCTTCACCGGGGCGGGCTCAGGCTCCGCCGCCTGGGGAACCGGCTCGGGCTCCGCCGGAAGGGGTTCGGGTTCGGGCTCCGGCTCGGGCGCGGGGGCCGCCTGGACCGCCACGGGGACGGGCTCAGGCTGGGACCCATGGGCCGGAGCGGGCTGCTGGACCTCCAACTCCCCCTCCAAAGCGTCCTCCAGGGCGTTTTTGATCTGCACCGACACCGCCGCGTCCGGGGCCATGGAGGTGACGATGGGGGGTACCGGGGCCGCGGGCGCTGCAGGGGCCTCCGGGGCCGCAGCCTCGGCGGCGGGGTCGGGCTTTTTGCTCAGCAGGTTCATGACCCGCGCGGTCTTGCTGGTCTTATCCTTAGATGCCATGACGCTGTACTCCTTCACTTAGTTGAAAAATTTAGAGATATACTTCTGACGGAAGGTGGGCTTGGGCCGGGGGAAGCGGTCCCCCGCCACCACGTCCACAATCTCTTGGAAATCCTGGGCGGGACGGGAGTCCGGCTGGTAGGTGAGCACGCTCTGCCCGTGGGCGGGGGCCATGGCTACGCCCACACCCCGGTGGATCTTGGCCTCAAACACCCGGCTGCCCAACTGACTTGCCACTTCCTGGGCCAGCTCCAGAATGTCCCTGGACAGGGTGAGCCGCCCGTTGAACTTGTTGATGAGGATGCCGATCACCTTCAAGTTGGGGTTGAAGGCGTCCCGCACCGTCTCAATGGTCTCCTGGAGCTGGGTGACGCCCACCAGGCTGAGCACCTCCGCCTCCATGGGCACAATGAGGCCGGTGGAGGCCACGTAGGCGTTGACGGTGAGGATATTCAGCGCCGGGGGCGTGTCGATGATGATGAAATCATACCGGTCCCGCACCGCCATGAGCAGGTCGCTGAGCATGAACTCCCGCCGGGGGGCGGTGAACTCCACCTCGGCGGCGGACAGCATGATGTCTGAGGGCAGCACATCGCCGAACTCGGTGGAGGCAATGGCCTCCTCCATAGAGCAGTTCCCCTTGAACACGTCATAAACGGTGCTGTTTGAGCCGATGTCCAGCCCCAGAGTGAAGCCCAGGTTGCCCTGGGGGTCCAGATCGATGCCCAAAACCTTCGCCCCGCGCTGGTGGAGCCCGCACACCAGGGCCGAAGCGGTGGTGGTTTTGCCCACCCCTCCTTTTTGGTTGGTGACGGTGATTATCTGAGTCAAGGAACATTCCCTCCCTTTCACAAAAACTTGGGGAAAAGTCTTAAGTTTAATATACTACAGGTCGATAAAAAAGAACAGAGGTACAGCGAAAAAACTGTAAAAAATTTTTTAGAAATTTCTCCCGCGGACCCGCCTCCAGCGGTGCATTCCGTACATGAGCGTCCGATGGAAAGGAGCGATTGACTATGGCGTCTATTACCAGTTTAAGCAACAGCAACTATAATACCAGCAGCATCTATGGCAACCGCAACGTGCTCAGCGGCCTGGCCAGCGGCATGGATACCGAATCCATGATCGAAAACGCGGTATCCGGCATCAAGCTGAAGATCCAGAACCTCCAGAAGCGGCGCACCAAGATCGAGTGGCAGCAGGAGGCTTACCGCAGCATCATCGACAAGGCGGTGAACTTCAACACCAAGTACACCTCCTACTCCTCCAAGACCAACCTGCTCAGCTCCAGCTTCTTTAACAACGCGGTGAACAACACTGTCAACGGCACCTACAAGGACAAGATCACCGCCACCGGCAAGACCTCCAGCGACATCAAGATCAACGCGGTGAAGCAGCTGGCCAAGGCGGCCACCTACACCGTGTCCGGCCTGGGCGGCAAGTTCAACGGCGAGATCAACGGCATCACCGGCGCGGAGGATTTTGACCTGGGCGTGGAAAAGGACGTGAGCACCATATCCGGCAGCCTGTCCCTCAAGTACGGCGGCACCAACGGCTCCACCTTTACCATCAGCTTCGACGAGCTGGAGAACCTGAACGAGGTGGAGGTGCTGGACGCCGACGGGAACGTGAAGAAGGACGCCACCGACAGCGAGAAGCTGGCCCAGGCCATCAACAACAAGCTGGGCGAGATCACTTACAGCTACACCAAGAACGGCTTCCAGGAGACCACCACCGCCGACAAGGCCATCAAAGTGGAGGTGGATTCCGCCGGCAAGATCAGCTTCTCCGACGGGCTGGGCAGCGGCAACAAGGTCAGCGTGGACTCCATGTCTGAGAATATGGAGGAAACGCTGGGCATTTCCAAAGGCGACACCAGCATCGGGCCGGTGAGCAGTCCGCTGACCAGGAAGATGCCCACCAGCGAGTACCTGGGCGGCGAAAAGGACGACAACGGCAAGTGGAGCGGCGGCAAGGAGCTGGGCATCACTTTCAACGGCACCACCAAGAAGATCAATATGTCCGATATCATGAACAAGATTGACTTCAGCGACGGCGCCGAGGATGTGAATACCCAGTTCAAGGGCGCGCTTCAAGGGGAGCTGGACAAGGCCTTCGGCACGGGCAAGATCACGGCGGATTATACCGACGGCAAGCTGTCCTTTACCCCCTCCGGCAAGGGCGACACCCTGGCCCTGGGCGGCTCCGCCCTCAAGGGGCTGGGCTTCACCGAGGACAACACCAACTACGTCAACACCGGCAAGAAGCTGTCCGAGCTGATGGGAGAGGACTTCTTCAAGCCGGAGAACCGCATCAAAGTGGATGAGGCGGACGTTAACCTTGAAAAGATGGTGGACAGCAAGGGCAACCGGGTGGCCAAGGCCGATGACGGCAATTACTACCGGGTGAACAGCGACGGCGAGTTCCTCTATGACTTCAAGATCAACGACGCCAACATCAGCGTCACCAAGGACACCACTCTGGAGAGCCTGCTGAACTCCATCAACTCCAGCGCCGAGGCCGGGGTGAAGGTGAGCTATTCCAAGCTGACCAACGAGTTCAAGTTCACCGCCGCCGAGACGGGCTCCAACGGGAAGATCGAGTTTGGCGGAATGGCCAAGGATCTGTTCGGCCCCCGCAGCGACGGCGGGCTCAATGATAATTTCGCGGATAACTTCGGCTTTTATTTGAACGACGGCGAGAAAAACCATATTACCGTTAAGTTTGATAAGTTCAACATTGAGCTCGACGTCGATAATACAATGACCATGCAGGATTTTGCCGACAAGCTGAACGAGGCCAGCGGAAGAAGCCTGACCGCTTCCTATAATAAGGAAACGGGCCAGTTTACCGTGGCCAATAGGAGCACCGGCGCGGAGCAGCAATTTTCCATCACTGACCAGTACGGCTTTGACTACAAGCGTGAGATCGAGCCTGTCGCCAACTTTACCGCCGGCCAGGACGCCGTTATGGACGTGGAGATTAACGGCAAGCGGTTTGAGAACCTGACCCGCTCCAGCAACAGCTTCGACATCGACGGCCTCACCGTCAATGTGAAGGGCGAGTTCACCACCGGCGTGGACAAGGACGGCAATCCGGAGGAGCCCATCACCTTTGAGACCTCCACCGACGCGGACAAGATCGTGGACACCATCCGGGAGTTCGTCAACGATTACAACGAGATGGTCACGGAGATCAAGAACGCCTACTCCACCATGCCCGCCACTAAGAACAACAAGGAGCGGTATGAGCCCCTCACCGCCGAGCAGGAGGACCAGTACAGCGAGAGCGAGCTGAAAGCCTACAACGAGAAGGCCAAGCAGGGCATTTTGTTCGGTGATTCCAACCTGTCCAGCATGTACAGCAAGCTTCTGAGCGCCATTCAGCCCGGCGGCTCCGACGGCCAGACCCTGCGGGAAATCGGCATCGGCACCGCGTACAACAACGGCATGACCACCCTGAGCTTGGACGAGGATAAGCTGCGCGCCGCCCTGGAGAGCGACCCCGACAAGGTGAAGAACGCTTTCACCAAGACGAAAGAGGGCGGTTCCTCCACCAACGGGCTGATGCAGACCATGCAGAACACCCTGAACAACTACGTCAAGACCACCGGCGAGCCTAAGGGCGTGCTCATCCAGCGGGCGGGCTCCGTGAAGGCGTACACCTCGCTGAACAACAACAGCCTGAAGTCCCAGATGGACAACATCGACAATCAGATCGACCGCTGGACCGACAAGATGGCCAACCAAATCGACCGCTACACCACCCAGTTCAGCCGTCTGGAGCAGCTGATCGCTCAGATGAATTCCCAGGCCTCCGCCATGTCCGGCCTGATGGGCGGCAGCTCCGGCTACTAAATTACCGCAAGTCAAGAAGGAGTCAAGAATGGATTTCAAAGGCTACCAGGGATACCAGGGCTATAAAGAGCAGGGTATCAATGAGATGACCCCCGGCGAGCTGCTGCTGCTGCTGTATGACGAGCTGGTGAAGCGGCTGGTTCGGGCGGGCCTGGCCCTGAACAAGGCGGACTACGCCCTGTTCGAGGCCAGCGTGGACCGCTGCCTGGACATCGTCCGCTACCTGGACGACACCCTGGATATGCAGTACCCCATCAGCAGGAACTTGAACCGGCTCTACGACTATTTCAGCTTTGAGCTGAACCGGGTAAAAGCGGGCCGCAACAAGGAGGAACTGGAACGGGTCAGGGTCATGGTGAGTGACCTGCGGGACACCTTCCGGGAGGCCAACAAGAACGCCAACGAGCAGCTGGCCGCCTTGGCGCAGCAGCAGGGGGCCGAGGGCTGAGCATGGATGAAAAGACCGTGATGGACGCCCTGATGCAGATGAAGCGCACCGGCAACCTGCTCAACGAGCTGTGGGACCTGACCCAGCAGCTGGGCCAGTCCATCGACCGCAACGACCAGGTGAGCACTCAAATGCTCATCGCCATGCGGGAGGAACCCCTGGGCAAGCTCCAGGCCGCCGACCAGGCCCTGCGGGACCAGCTGGAGGCCCTGCCCAACCGGGATACCGCCCGTCAGCTGGCCTCCATGCTCAACGGAGGCCAGCCCGTCGAGCTCAGCCAGCAGACTCAGGTCATGCTCTGCGAGCAGGTGGCCTCCAACAACCGCCGCCTCAAGCAGATCATGGCGCTGGACAAAGCGTTGAACCAGCGGCTGGGCCGGGAAAATTCAGCCTATCAATAGTCGAACAACAAAATATCGGCCCGGTGATCCACCGGGCCGATATTCCACGAACAAAAGCGGTTATGTACTGGGCGTGTAGATGGCCCATAGGGGCGCGCCGTTGTCCCGGGCGGAGGACAGCTCGTCCAGGATAAGCTGGGGGTCCCAGACCTGAAGGCTTCGCTCCAGGCTGTTGGGGTCGGCCACCAGGATGTCTCCGGTGAGGGTGGTCCCCCGCAGGATAATAAAGTGTCCGCCGTCGGTGAAATGGCCCCGGCCCATGAGGGCCACCGCCATCCCGCCGGAGCTCAGGATATCCCGCAGCCTTTCCGGGGTCCGTTCCGTGACGGCCTGGGCCTCCAGCCCAAAGCCCCGGGCGGTCCCCTGGACAATGGAGTGGTAGGAACCGCTCCGCCGGGCCCAGTAGCCGTGTTCCGCCGCCCAGGCGGCCATTTTTGCCGGGTCGGTGTCCGTGTCCGTCATGGTGGCCACCGCGATGGCCATAGCCGTGGGGCCGCAGCCATAGGGGCCGATGGGGTCGGTACCGTAGAGCTGTTCGGCCCACTCCTCGTCGGACTGGCAGTAGTAGACCACGTCCCACAGCCCGCCGGTGAGCAGCTGCCTGCCGCCCGCCTCCAGCACCTGGGTGACGGGCGGGTCGGTGGGGTCGGTGGCGGGGACGTCGTCCGGCTCCGGCGTCACCACCGGTATGGACAGCAGCGGGCCTTCGGTGAAATCCACCCAGGCCCCCGCGGCCCAGTCCCCCAGCGCCGATATCTGCCGCCCGGCCCAGTCCAAGCCCTCCATGGCCTTGTTGGCCGCTCCCACGCAGAACCGCCCGGCGGCGTCCAGCGCCGCTTTCCCAGCGTCTACCGTCGCCGCGGCGGCGCAGCGGACGGGGGCCACAATGCGCTCGTAGGTGTCCGGGGCAAAGTGGCGGCAGGCGGCCAGCTCCACCCCGCCGACGCACAACACCGCCAGCAGCACCACCAATATGATATTGCGCGCCAACCGCCCGGATTTCTTATTCAGCTTCACCCGCTCACCTCCCCGGTTTGGGATTTGACTTCTATTATAACAGAAAAAACGCCTTTTTCAATGGAAAGAAATTTGATCCCAAGCAGTCCGCTTGCAGAATCAGGAGACGTCTATGCCCACCATACATTTGGATCACGTTTCAAAATTCTATAAGCCCAAACGGCGGCGAAAGGGCCCCGTCCACCAGAACATGGGGGTGGAAAACGTGGAGCTGACCATCCATCAGGGGGAGTTTGTCTTTCTGGTGGGGGGCAGCGGCGCGGGAAAGAGCACCCTTCTGCGCCTGATCACCGGCGAGGCCAAGCCCTCCCTGGGCAAGGTGTTCCTGGGGGACCGGGACTTGAACCGGGCGCTGCTGCTCAGCCGCAACCGGGCCTCGGTGATGTTCGGGAAGATCTGGCAGGACCCCACCCTGATCCGGAAAAAAACCATCGGGGAAAACCTGCTTCTGGCCACGCAGATCGCCAATGGCAGGGAGAGCCCTAAAGTGATGGACATCCGCGTCAAAAAAGTACTGGGCCTGGTAGGGATGAAGGGCGTGGAGTCCAAATACCCCGTGGAGCTGTCCATCGGCGAGTGCCGCCGGGTGGAGCTGGCCCGGGCCCTCATCGGAAGCCCCCCCATCC
>CATLFX010000017.1 GCA_949935795.1 uncultured Oscillospiraceae bacterium | reverse complement strand
GCTTGTGCTGTTATTGTCTGGCGTAAATTCTTGCGCGTTCATTGCTAGTCAGCGGCTTCATTCCTCTTCATTGGTACAGTTCTTTCCTCTGCGCTCCTTTACCTATTTACGGATAGGCTCTAAGAAAGGAGCGCGTAAAAATGAACGTGAAAAGGATCGTTTCCGGCGCTCTGTGCGCCGCCATGCTGACGGGCGTCCTGTCCGGCTGTTCCAGCGGACTGGTAAACAACGTCAACGACGGCACCGTCAACACCAACCTGGACCAGACCGAGTTCAACATCATGGGCGGGATCTCCGCCCTGTCCAGCGGCTATGATAACAACGAGGTGATCGCCGCCCTTCAGGAGAGTGCCGGAATCCATATCACCTGGGAAACCATGAGCGACTCCCTGGCCGAGCAGGTAAATATCCGCATCACCGGCGGACAGCTCCCCGACGCCTTCATGGGCGTGGGCTTCTCCAACTATGACCTGGCCCGGTACGGGGACGACGGCACCTTCCTGGACCTGGTGCCCTACCTGACCCCGGACATCATGCCCAACCTGTGCGCCATCCTGGAGGAGCACCCCGAGATCCGGGCCGCCATCACCATGGAGGACGGCGGCATCTACGGCCTGCCCTCCGGCGAGCAGATGACCACCGCGGGCATCGGCGCGCCCATGGACGAGGCGTTTTCCATCTTCTCCGTCCCCCAGTACAGCATGATTAACAAGGCGTGGCTGGACGATTTGGGGCTGGAGGTGCCCGCCTCCCTGGACGAGCTCCACGACGTATTAAAGGCGTTCAAGGATAACGATATGTCCGCCAAATACTACGGCAACGCCCCCGGATCCACCCTGCCCATGACCACCGGCTTTGACGAATGGTGCTGGGGACAGAATATCTTTTACGCCGGGTTCGGCTTCACCAACTGGCCCAACGACGTCATCAACGACATCCATCTCAAGAGCGACGGCGCCGTGGAATTTGTCTGTGCCAGCGACGCCTATCGGGACTGCCTGACCTACTTCCACGACTGGTACTCCGAGGGGCTGATGGACGTGGAAATGTTCAGTCAAAGCGACAGCCAGCTCATCGCCAAGTGCCAGCAGGGCTATGTGGGCGTGTCCACCTGGTGGTACATCGAGGAGCTGATGGGGGAGTACGCCGAGGATTACGTATTCCTGCCGCCCCTCACCGGGCCCAAGGGTACTCCTTATGAGGACACCTGCGGCGTCACCATCCGCCCTGGTTCTCCCATTACCTCGGGGCAGCTTAATATCACCAACAAGTGCCAGAGCCCCATCAACCTGCTGAAGTTCTTCGATCAATGGTACAATGGAGAGACAGTCATGCAGCTGCAATACGGCCCCATCGGCGTGTTCTTCACCGGACAGGACGACAAGGGTATGTGGCTGTCCATCACCGAGGAGGAGGCCCAGGCCAAATACGGCAAGAGCGCCGGCGAGGTCCGCAACGCCTACGAGACCATGGGTCCCAAGCTGATTCTGGCTGAATACTACAATGAGGTTTTCTACATGGAGGACCGGGCCATTGAGCGCCTCACCGACCTGGACCAGTTCTGGATGCCTTATGTGGAGGACACCACGTTCTACCCTGTAGACTGTGTGTTCACCGGCATGGAAATGGAGACCATCGACTGGCACAAGGCCGACTTTGAAAGCGCGGTCAAGGAACAGGAAGGCCTTTGGCTCCGGGACGGCGGCCCCACCGACGCCGAGTGGGAGAAGTATAAGGAGTATCTCGCCACCAAGTGTGGCATGGACGATCTGCTCCAGGTCTATCAGGACGCTTACGACCGGTATTCCGCGGCGGAGTAAGCGCGCTGCGCAGCGAAAAAGGGGCGGCTCTGCGCCGCCCCTTTTTGAAAGACGGATGTTGTCGTCACAGCAGACCCAATCTGCAATCATGCGTATTGAAACAGCGAAGGAGGCTGCACACCATGACCAGCGAAACGTTGCAGAAGGCCCGGGACTTTGAAGCCCAGTACGGCCCCCATATCCCCGATGCCGAGCGCCCCGCCTTTCACGCCACCCCCACCATCGGCTGGATGAACGACCCCAACGGGTTCTCCATGTACCGGGGGGAGTGCCACCTGTTCTACCAGTACCATCCCTATTCCAACGAGTGGGGGCCCATGCACTGGGGGCATTTGAAAACCAGGGATTTTCTCCGTTGGGAGCGCCTGCCCGCCGCCTTGGCCCCGGACGAGGAATACGACGCCTCCGGCTGTTTCTCCGGCGGGGCGGCGGAACTGCCCGACGGGCGGCAGCTGCTGATGTACACCGGCGTCCGGCGGGCCCACAATGAGGAGGGCTTTATCCAGGACGTTCAGACCCAGTGCGTGGCCATCGGGGACGGGGTGGACTACGAGAAGTGGGGCGGCAACCCGGTGCTGGATGGGAAAGACCTGCCCGAGGGGGGTAGCACCATCGACTTCCGGGACCCCAAGGTGTGGCAGGACAAGGACGGCACATTTTACGCCGTCATTGGCAACCGCACCGAGGACGGCAGCGGGGCCATCCTGCTCTACCGGGGGATAGAGGACTTCAAGGGGGAGCTGGTCCGGGTTTTGGACCGCTGCCACAACCAATATGGCCGGATGTGGGAGTGCCCCGACTTTTTCCCGCTGGACGGCAAGCAGATCATCCTCACCAGCCCCCAGGATATGACCCCCATCGGCCTGGAGTTTCACGCGGGCAACGGCACCCTGTGCCTCATGGGCAGCTATGACCCCGAAAAAGGCTTCACCCGTGAGCGGGTCCAGGCCATTGACTACGGCCTGGATTTCTACGCCCCCCAGACCCTGGAGGCCCCGGACGGGCGGCGGATCATGATCGCCTGGATGCAGAACTGGGCCACCGTGGGAGCCAAGCCCTTTCACTGCCGCTGGTTCGGGCAGATGACCCTGCCCCGGGAGCTGTCCGTGAAAAACGGGCGGCTGTATCAGGCGCCCGTGCGGGAGCTGGAGCGCTGCCGGGGCCCGGCGGTGGTCCACCGCCATGTGCTGGTGTGCGGGGAGACCAACCTGCCCGGCGTCCAGGGCCGGGTGCTGGACATGACCGTCACCGTCCGGCCCATCAGCCAGGGCTCTTACCGCTGGTTCCGGCTCCACGTGGCAAAGGACGGCCAGCACGACACCGTCATCCGCTACCGGCCGGACCAGAGCACCCTGAAAATCGACCGCTGCCGCAGCGGCCTGCCCCATGACATCGTCCACACCCGCAGCTTCCTGGTCACGCCCCGAGGCGGGGAGATTGAGCTCCGGGTCGTTTTGGACCGGTTCAGCGTGGAGGTGTTCGTCAACGGCGGCGAGGCGGCGGCCAGCGCGGTAATCTATACCCGGCAGGAGGCGGACGCCATCACCTTTGAGGCGGACGGCCAGGCGCTCATTGACGTGGAAAAGTACAGCCTGGTGTTTGACGGCGGCAAAGAGGGCTGAGCCATGGACAGCAAACGATTGGATGTGACGGCTCCGGGCGAACCGCTCACTGACGCGGTTGAAAAGATGTAAAATAATTTCCGATAAAAAGCGGACTTGGGCAGGCCGCTGCCCAAGTCCGCGCAATTGATTGGATTGATGTATCATCACAGCAAGAGAGCGAGGCCGTGCGCCTGTCACTGCGTATGGTCAATTTTCAGGCCATAGCGCTTTAAAACCGCGTTGAACCAGTCAGGCAAGGGGGCCTCCGCCGTCACCCGCTCCCCGGTGGACGGGTGGGTAAAGGTGAGCCGGGCGGCGTGAAGGCACTGGCCCGCCAGCCCTGGCACGGGCTTTTTGTTCCCGTACACCGTGTCCCCCAGCAGGGGGTGGCCGATGTACGCCATGTGCACCCGGATCTGGTGGGTGCGGCCCGTCTCCAGGCGGCAGGTGATGTGGCTGAGGCCGTTTTGACTGTCCGCCACCTGCCAGTGGGTGACGGCCTCCCGGCCGTCGGGGGTGACGGACATCCGCTTGCGGTCGGTTTTGTGCCGTCCGATGGGGGCGGACACGGTGCCGGAGTCCTCCTTGAAGCACCCCACCGCCACCCCGTGGTACAGCCGGAACAGGGAGTGGTCCTGCAATTGCGCGGCCAGCGACAGGTGGGCCCGGTCGTTCTTGGCCGCGATAATCAGGCCGGAGGTGTCCCGGTCGATGCGGTGGACGATGCCGGGGCGCAGCTCCCCGTTGATTCCCGACAGCGAATTTTCACAGTGATATAACAGCGCGTTGACCAGCGTGCCGTCCGGGTGACCCGGCGCGGGGTGGACCACCATGCCCACCGGCTTGTTCACCACGATGACGTCCCCGTCCTCATATACCACGTCCAACGGGATGTCCTGGGGGACCAGGTCCACGGCCTGGGGCTGGGGCGGGAAGATGGTCAGCCCGTCCCCGGCCTGGAGCTTTTCGCTTTTCTTCACCGGGCGGCCGTTCAGCGTCACCCGGCCCTCCTCCAGCCAGCGCTGGGCGGCGGACCGGGTGAGGCCGTCCAGCGCCGCCGCCAGCACCGCGTCCGCCCGGCCCGGCTCCGTCACCGTCAGGGGGAAGCTCACCGGCTCCATTTTTTCTTCTTCACTCCTCATCCGCCGTCTGCCCCATTGTGTCCGTTTTTTCGGTCCCCTCGCCCTCGCCGTCCTGCTCCTCCTTTTTTCCGTCCCTGCCCACATACAGCCACACGTACAGGAACATCAGGGGCACCCCCACGGTGATACAGCAGTCGGCCACGTTGAACACGGCGAACTCCATAAAAGTGGTTTGGAACATGTCGGTGACGAAGCCGAAAACCACCCGGTCGATGAGGTTGCCCACGCCCCCCGCCAGCACCAGGGCGGCGGAGAACAGCCCCAGGCGGTTTTTGAAAAAGCCCTTTACAAGGAGGGCGCACATCGCCACCACCACGATGGTAGAGGTAAGGGTGAGCACCCAGGTATGGGAGCGCAGCATAGAGAAGGCCGCGCCGGTATTCTGAACGTAGGTCAGATCCAGCAGGTAGGGGATAAAGGGCACGTTTCCTCCCAGCGGGATGTTGGCGCGGACTAGGTATTTCACGATCTGGTCGAGGACCACCAGGGCGGCGGCCAGGATGGCGTAAAACATGGGATCAGCCTTTCTTTGAAACGATTTTTACAGCCATTGGATAAAGGCTGTCTTATCGGTGCAGTTATACCCGGCGCGGGTGTAAAAATCCAGCGTCTTTTGCTCTTTTGAGCCTGTCAAAAGCATTACTTTGTAGCAATTCTGTTTTTCTGCCACAGCTTTCGCATAGTCCAGGCACTGCGTGGCATAGCCTTTTCCTCTGTGTTCTGAATGTGTGACCACATTTTCCACAAAAGCGTATGGGCGCACATTCCGGGTCAGGTTGGGGATAACGACGCAGACACAGGAAGAGAGGATTTCCCCGTCCACCTCATTGACAATCAAATGGTGGTTTTTATCCGATAAAATTTGGTCCCAGACTGCCGTCAAATGTTCCGTCAATTCGGGCACCGATGTCTCGTGCAGGCACAGATATAATTCCAAAATCCCGCCTAAATCTTCCCGTCTTGCCTCACGCACCATGACGACCGCCTCACAAAAATAACTGCCGGGGCGGTAAGGCCCCGGCAGTCATTATACCACAGCTTTTACTGTTTGGAAAGAGTTTCGTCAATGGCCTTAGCGGCGGTCTTGCCCGCGCCCATGGCCAGGATGACGGTGGCCGCGCCGGTCACCGCGTCGCCCCCAGCGTACACGTTCTCCCGGCTGGTGAGCCCGTTCTCGTCGGCGATGATGCCGCCCCACTTCTCCGTCTCAAGCCCCTCGGTGGTAGACTTAATGAGAGGGTTGGGACTGGTGCCCAGGGCCATGATGACGCAGTCCAGCTCAATATCGAACTCGCTGCCCTGCTTCACGATGGGGCGGCGGCGTCCGGAGGCGTCCGGCTCACCCAGCTCCATCTCCACGCAGCGGATGCCGGACACGGAGCCGTTTCTCGGGTCCCTGGGGTCGTCCGGGTTGTGGTAGCCCAGAATTTCTGTCGGGTTGGTGAGGGTCTTGAAGATGATGCCCTCCTCCTTGGCGTGCTCCACCTCCTCGGCCCGGGCGGGCAGCTCGGCCTCGGAGCGGCGGTAGACGATGTACACCTCGGCCCCCAGACGCTTGGCGCACCGGGCCGCGTCCATGGCCACATTGCCGCCGCCCACCACAGCGACTTTAGTGGAGTGCTGGATGGGAGTGTCCGCGCCGTCCTTGTATGCCTTCATCAGGTTGATGCGGGTGAGGAACTCGTTGGCGGAGTAGACGCCCTTCAAATTCTCGCCGGGGATGTTCATAAACTTGGGCAGGCCCGCGCCGGAGCCGATGAACACCGCCTCAAAGCCAAATTCCTCCTTCAGCTCGTCGATGGTGATGGCCCGGCCGATGACCATGTTGGTCTCCACCTTCACGCCCAGCTCCTTGAGGGTGTCCACCTCCTTCTGCACGATGGACTTGGGCAGACGGAACTCGGGGATGCCGTACACCAGCACGCCGCCCGCCAGGTGGAGGGCCTCGAACACGGTGACCTCATAGCCCTTTTTGGCCAGGTCGCCCGCGCAGGTCAGGCCCGCCGGGCCGGAGCCGATGACGGCCACCTTGTGCCCGTTGGGGGCGGGCTTTTGGGGCTTCTCGGTGGCGTTGGCGTTGTGCCAGTCGGCCACGAAGCGCTCCAGACGGCCAATGCCCACGGGCTCGGCCTTGATGCCCCGGACGCACTTAGCCTCGCACTGGCTCTCCTGGGGGCAGACGCGCCCGCACACCGCGGGCAGGGCGGAGTCCTTGGCGATGATCTGATAGGCGGCTTCAAAGTCGCCCTCGGCCACCTTGGCGATGAACTCGGGGATGTTGATCTGGACGGGACAGCCGGACACGCAGGGGCGGTGCTTGCAGTTCAGGCACCGCTGGGCCTCGTCGATGGCCTGTTCCTTGGTGTAGCCCAAAGCCACCTCGTTGAAGTTGCACGCCCGGACCTGGGGGTCCTGATGGGGCATGGGGTTCTTGTCTGGTCTCATGTTGGCCATCTTACTTTACCTCCTGCTTGAACAGGTTGCACGCCTCTTCGTAGGCGTGGCGCTCAAAATCCTTGTACATGGCGCCCCGGGCCATGGCCTCGTCAAAGTCCACCTTGTGGCCGTCGAACTCCGGGCCGTCCACACAGGCAAACTTGGTCTCGCCGCCCACGGACAGTCGGCAGCCGCCGCACATGCCGGTGCCGTCAATCATGATGGGGTTCATGGACACCACGGTGGGGATATCGTACTTGCGGGTCAGCTCGCACACGAACTTCATCATGATGACCGGGCCGATGGTGATGACGCGGTCGTACTTGGCCCCGCCCTCGATCTGCTCCTTCAGCAGGTCGGTGACCAGCGCCTTCTTGCCGTAGGAGCCGTCGTCGGTGCCGATGATAAGGTTGGTGGAGGCGGCCTTGAACTCCTCCTCCAGAATGACCAGATCCTTGCTGCGGAAGCCCACGATCAGGTCCACGTGGCAGCCCACGTCGTGGAGCTTCTTGGCCACGGGGTAGGCGATGGCGGTGCCCACGCCGCCGCCCACCACGGCCACCCGCTTGAGCCCCTCGGTCTCGGTGGCCCGGCCCAGGGGGCCCACGAAGTCCTGGAGGAACTCGCCCTGCTCCTTGTGGTTCAGCTTTTCGGTGGTGGCCCCCACCACCTGGTAGATGATGGTGACGGTGCCCTTCTCCCGGTCGAAGTCGGCGATGGTCAGGGGGATGCGCTCCCCCTCCTCGTCCACCCGGAGAATGATGAACTGGCCGGGCTCGGCTTTGCGGGCCACGGCGGGGGCCTCGATCTCCATCAGGGCCACGGTGGGATTGAGCACCCGTTTTTTTACGATCCGATACATAGCGTCTCCTCTTTCCTATGAATTGGACATTCTGCGCTTATGGATATCAGCGCCCCCGCGCCAGCGGTACGCCATGGGCTGATTGTCAATATTATAACACTCCATCTCCCATCCGTCAATTTCGATTCGCTGGAAATTGCCCCGCAATTTGCCCGAAACGTAAAAAAAGAGGACCCGTCTGCGCAAAGGCAGTCCCGCGGCCCGACAAAAAACGCCCGCCCTTTTCATAATGAGGGCGGGCGTCTTTCAAATATGGCAAAAAATTTCACGAAAGGCCGCCGCCCCGCAGGACAGCGGCCTTTCATATCCTCTTACCAATGGCCGCTGTCGGTGCGCATCCAGGTGGTACGGTTGCCCACCTGAATGTTATACAGCGTCCGGGTGAGCTCCGTGAGGTCCCGCTCGGCCAGCTGGGCAAACAAAAAGCCGTAGCGGAACTTGCCGGGCTCGTACTCGGCGACCCGGATGATCTCCCCCACAAAATCCATGGCGGCGTAGTCCATCAGCTTCACCTTCAGACGAAGCACCTCGTCCTGGGCGTGGAGGTACTCCGACTCGATGCACGCCCCGCCGGTGCTGATGTCCACCAGGGTGCACTCCTCGGGATTGCTCAGCGACGTGTCGGACCGCTGGTAAAGGGCCACAGGTATCCCCATATGTAACCGGAAGTCGTGGCGGTGCTCCGAAATCACCTTCACCTTGGCGTCCTTCACACGGCAGACCAGCCGGTTGGACTCCTGGATGGTCCCCCGGAGGAAAAACTGGGTCATGGACTGGCTGACCCCCCGGACCACCACCGACGTGCCCATATCCCGGGTGGCCAGGGACAAGGCCCCGGGCTGGCGCTCCAGGGTCAGCGTGGTGTCCCCGGGATTGTAGCCGGACAGCCGCCCGGTGAGGATGTGCTCGCCCTCCGCCGTCTCCAGATCCAGGGTCATGCCATTGTACATATCAGGGAGCGGTCCCGACGGCTCGGCCGCGGGCGCCTCCGGCAGGTCGTCCTCCGAGCGTCCGAACAGAGACGAGAAAAAGCTCATGGTATCCCCTCCTCTTCTTACCCTGAATTATAACCGCACCCGCCCACAAATGTCAAGCAGTCCCGCCCATTTCGCCGGGAGGGTTTTTCTCCGCTTCCACAAATTGGGCGGGGCCCCCGCCAAGGAAGGCCCCGCCTTTTTTCACGATTCCAAGGGTTCGGCGGTGGGCACGGGTTCCGTATCCGGCACAAGGGCCTGGGAGGGCGGTTCCACATCCGTCCCGGCCCCCTCAGCCTCCAGCCACTCCAGCGCCGCCAGTATCTCCCCCTCAGCCTCCAGCCGCTCCAGCGCCATCAGCGTACTGGCAGCCGTGTCCTGCACCCGGATATTGATGGTCCAATTGTGATCGTCCTCTCCGGCGAAGGTGAAATACAGGTTATCCTCGCCGTAGAAGGAAGTGTCCCAGTCCTCCACCCGGCGCACGCCGATGCGGCCCGCCTGGAAGTCCTCCTTCACCGCCTCGTACAGCTCTCGGGCGTCCGATCCGCCGTAGTACAGGGTATGGTCCACATCCCCGGCATGGTCATCGTTGGCGTACATGACCTCCTGGAGGCGGTAACCCTCCTGGGCCATCCGCCGCTCGGCCTCGGCAAAGCCGTAGCCCTCCCAGTACAGGTCCCGGTCGTCGTACATCTGCTGGACAGCCCAGGCGGCGGCGCCCTCCTGGTCCACCTGACTGGGGTCGATCCAAACGGTGTCATAGTACCGGGACAGCTCCCCGCCGTTTTTCAGGTGGTAGGTCAGGTGCAGGCCGACGGCCGCCATTGTACCGCTGCCGGAGCGTTTGCCCCGCTGGTCCACCGCCGCCTGGTGGAGCAGGATGGCGTAGTCCACAAATTCCCGGTTCTCTTCCGTCATGGTGGAATAGTCCCCACCGTCGTTGAGGTGGGTCACCCTCACCCCATCCAGCTCCACATGGTCCACCTGGTCGGCGGCGGGCACCCTGGTCTCAAAGCCGGTGAGGTCGAAGCCCACCACCAGGAACAGCAGCGCAAAGGCCCCGGCGGAGATGGCCGCCCCCTTCCAGTACCGCAGCACCCGGAAGGACTTTTCCAGCAGCATCCGGGCCACAAAGTACCCAATCACCGCCCACACCAGGATGGAGATCATCAGGGTGGGCTCCTCCCCGCCCAGGAAGGAGGTGGTAAAGATGCCCAGGGCCAGCCCGGCGCAGAAGGCCACGCCGTATTGGAACACCGGGCGCATACATTTGACAGATACCACGTCCCCGGCGCTCTCCAGCCGCCGGGCGCGGTAGAGGAAGAAGGAGCATACGGCCAGTACCACCGCTACCACGGCGTAGACCGCCACGCAGTCCAGGCCATGAATACGGTACCCTCCGTCCTCCGTGATCCAGAGCTCCACCGTCCAGGGGTTCAGCTTTCGGAGGGGGGTGAGCCATCCCACCACCTCGCTCACCGCGGACCCAAAGCCGGTGAAGCCGTAGTAGAACAGCCGGAACACCGCTTCTACCAGGACGTACACCCCGGTGGCCAGCACGTTGAAAATGCCGTAGAAGATGGGCAGGGCCAGGATGTGCCCGGTGAACATGCCGCAGAACACCGCCATAGAGTAGAAGAAGAGGCACTCCCCGCAGGTGGCGGCCAGCCAGAACCCCAGACCCGGCAGGAACACCACCCCGCCGGCGGCCTCCACCAGCAGGGTGAGCAGGAAGATCACCGCCGTGGGTACGATGAGAAAGGCCAGCCCCGCCAGGTAGTGGGTGACGAACAGCCCCTCCCGCTTCACCGGCAGGGAGCCGAAAAAGTTGGCCGAGCGGGCGTTGTACAGGTGGCTGCACACCGCCATGGCGGACAGCGCCCCGAAGGCCACCGCCAGCACCAGGGACAGCTGGGCCATCTCCGGCACCTGATTGGCAAAAGTCTTCATATACCCGCCCGTGAGGCCGGGACGGGCCTGGGCCTCCAGTTGGAGCATCATCAGCCCCTGGAGGGGCAGGGCCACCAGCCAGATGACGGAGTAAGCCCCCCACACGGGCCAGTAGCGCAGCAGCGTTTTCTTGAACACGGGCCAATTAAAGTACGATGTCCCGGACCGCATAGTCCTCACCTCCCATTTCATAGATAAAGATCTCCTCCAGCGTCAGGGGCAGGGCCTCCATGAACAGCGGGGAGAAGGGTTTAAACTGGGCCTCCACCTCTTCCGCGCTCCCCCGGACGATGTAGGTGTACACCCGGCCCACGTGGTCGGTGTGCACCACCTGGATTCCGGCGGGCAGTTCGGGCGGGGTTTCTCCGGCAAAGGCGATCTGGAGCTTCACCGTGCCCCCCTGGAGGTCGGACAGGGAGCGCTCCAGGGCCACCCTGCCGTGGCTCAGCAGGCCCACGTGGTCGCACACGTCTTCCAGCTCCCGCAGGTTGTGGGAGGACACCAGCACCGTGGTCCCCCGCTCGGCCACGTCCCCCATGAGCAGGGACCACACCTGGCGGCGCATCACCGGGTCCAGGCCGTCCACCGGCTCGTCCAGCAGCAGGTAGTCGGGCTTGCAGCTCAGGGCCAGCCAAAAGGCCGACTGCTTCTGCATCCCCTTGGACAGGCGGCGGATGGGCCGCTTCTCGTCCACGGCGGGGAAGGCCTCCTTCAATTTTGCGTAGCGCTCCATGTCGAAGGAGGGGTAGATTCCCCGGTAGAACTTCATCATGTCCCGGGTGGAGGCGGAGGTGAAGTAGTACAGCTCGTCGGGTATGCCCGCCATGCGGGTTTTCACGGCGGGGTTCTCATAGATGGGCGCACCCTCCAGCAGAATGTCCCCGGAGTCCTGGCGGTAGGCCCCGGTGAGGTGGCGCAGGATGGTGGACTTGCCCGCCCCGTTTGGCCCCACCAGCCCGTAGATGGCCCCCTTGGGCACCGTCATGGTCAGCCCGTCCAGGGCGTGGAAGCCGTCGAAGCTTTTGACCACGTTTTTCACTTCGATCATTTCGATTCCTCCTTTCCATAGGCTGCACACCTCGCCCCGATCTCGGCGGGGGTGAGCCCCAGGTACACCAGCTCCTGGACGATGGCGTCCAGTTTCGCCAGCAGCTCCTCCCGGCGCTTGTCGGTCACGTCCTGGGGCAGGGCGGCGAAGCTCCCCTTGCCCGGCACCGAGTAGGCGTAGCCCTCCTGCTCCAATGACTCGTAGGCCCGCTGGATGGTGTTGGGGTTGATGGCCAGCTGGCCCGCCATGGACCGGACGGAGGGCAGCTTATCCCCCGGCGGGATGGCCCCCGTGATGATGAGACGGCGCAGGCCGTCCCGGACCTGCTCGTAGATGGGGCGGCTGTCCCGGTAATTCAGGCTGAGCATGGCCCCGCCTCCTTTCCTGAATTGTACTAAGCGTACTATATGTCTTAGTACGGTTATCATAGCATGGGCGGCCGCCGCTGTCAAGGGTAGAAAAAATTTCCAAAAATTCCTTTTAATAATTTCAAAAGGGTGCTGACAACCGGCCTTACACCTGCTATAATGTTGCTGTACAGCCTTACACAAAGGGCATAAGTGTCAAAAAAAGTAAAAACCGGCCCATTTTATGACATAAATATAGAGAGGAGTCTTTTCCTATGTCCAAGCATGATTTGAATGCCGCCGCCTTTTTGGAGTGCGTGGGCCCCCTGCTGGACAGCAGAGAGGTCAGCTCCATGAAGCAGTGGCGGCACCACTTTTCCATCACCTGCTACCAGCACTCCCTGTTCGTGTCCTACATGGCCTTCCGGCTGGCCCGCAAGTTCGGCTGGGACTACCGGGCCGCCGCCCGGGCGGGGCTGCTCCACGACCTGTACCTCTACGACCCCGCCGACGGCTCCGCCCACCCCGGCAACCAGTGCCTGGACCACCCGGAGTTCGCCCTGCGCAACGCCCAGGCCCTGTGCCCCGACCTGAGCGACAAGGAAAAGAACGCCATCGTCTCCCACATGTTCCCCCTGGCTGTCCACCTGCCCCGGTGCCGGGAGGCCCTGGTGGTCAACATGGCGGACAAGATCTGCGCCACCCTGGAGGTGGTCCACCTGTACCAGACCCGGCGCGTTCAGCGCTGGCTCCCCACCGCCGCCTGAACAGGCTCGATCGACACTTTCACCGCTTTTTCGCCATTTTCTTCCCTGCTTTTCGTGGAAATGCAACAATTTTTCCAAAGTGTGAAAAACCTCTTCAAAAACTTTTGGTTTCTGGTATAATGTTTCTTGTGACATCCGCTTCCTGCCCTGTGGAGGAAGTTGAAATATGAGCTGAGAACGAATACTATGATTTTAAGAGAGGAAGATGGGAAGACATGATCTCACACGGCAAGGATTTGAAAATCTTCGCAGGCAGTTCCAACCAGGCCCTGGCTCACGGCATCTGCAAGGAGCTGAGCATCCCCCTGGGGAACGCCGAGACCGGCGCCTTCTCCGACGGCGAAAATTTCGTCTCCATTTTTGAGACCGTCCGCGGCTCCGACGTGTTCGTGGTCCAGTCCACCAGCTCCCCGGTGAACGACAACCTGATGGAGCTGCTCATCATGATCGACGCGCTGAAGCGGGCCTCCGCCGGGCGCATCACCGCCGTCATCCCCTACTTCGGCTACGCCCGGCAGGACCGCAAGACCAAGCCCCGGGACCCCATCTCCGCCAAGCTGGTGGCCAACCTCATCACCCGCGCCGGAGCGGACCGGGTGCTCACCATGGACCTCCACGCCAACCAGATTCAGGGTTTTTTCGACATCCCGGTGGACAACCTGATGGGCTCCCCGGTATTTGTGGACCACTTCTTCCGCCGCTTCGCCCCCGTCCACGAGGAGACCATGGTGGTCTCCCCCGACGTGGGCAGCGTGGCCCGGGCCCGGGCCTTCGCCCAGAAGCTGGATATGCCCATGGCCATCGTGGACAAGCGCCGCCAGAAGGCCAACTCCTCCGAGGTGATGAACATCATCGGCGACGTCACCGGCAAGAACGTGATCCTGCTGGACGACATGGTGGACACCGGCGGGTCCCTGTGCCACGCCGCCAAGGCCCTGGTGGAGATCGGCCACGCCAAATCCGTCACCGCCTGCGCCAGCCACGGGGTGCTGTCCGGCCCCGCCATCCAGCGGATCAATGAGTCCGTGCTGGACGAGGTGGTGTTCCTGGACACCATCCAGCCCAGAGAGAATATCGCCGAGATCTGCCCCAAGGTCAAATACCTGTCCGTGGCCCATCTGTTCGCCGAGGCCATTGAGCGCATTTACGAGGAGCGGTCCGTGTCCAAGCTTTGGTCTTAAATCCCCGCACATAGAAAAAGATCCCGCTCCAGGGCCACGGCCCTGGAGCGGTTATTCCCTGTCCGGAGGTATTTTATGTTTTTCGCCAAAAAGCTCCCGGTGTCCTGGCTCGTGGCGGGCCTGGGCAATCCGGGAGACAAGTACGAGAACACCCGCCACAACGTGGGCTTTCTGGTGGCGGACGAGCTGGGCGAGCGGGGGAACTTCCCCATCCAGCGGCTGAAATTCAAGGCCCTCACCAACACCGCCGCCATCGGCGGCCAGGGGGTGCTGGTGATGAAGCCCGTCACCTATATGAACCTGTCCGGCGAGGCGGTGGGCGAGGCGGCGCGGTTCTACAAGCTGGACCCGGCCCATGTGCTGGTGATCTCCGACGACGTGGACCTGCCCCTGGGCAAGCTGCGCATCCGCACCAACGGCTCCGCCGGGGGGCACAACGGCCTCAAAAGCATCATTCAGCACCTGGGCTCCGACCAGTTCCCCCGGCTCAAGGTGGGGGTGGGGGGCAAGCCCCATCCCGACTACGACATGGCGGACTGGGTGCTGGGCAAGCTCCAGGGCGAGGACAAAAAGGTGATGGACGAGGCGGTGAAGCGGGCCGCCGACGCGGTAGAGTGCTTCCTGCGGGAGGGCCCGCAGAAGGCAATGAACCGCTTTAACTAGCCCCTTTGCAGGGGCGGGGCCTCCGGCAGGGCCCGCCTGCGGGCGGGACGGGGGCGTTGCTTTCTGCGAAGCGCCCACCCCCGACGGGCGGGGCCTCCGGCAGAGTCCGCCTGCGGGCGGGACGAGGGCGTTACTTTCTCTCTCGCGAGAGAAAGTAACCAAAGAGCGCGCTTAGGGGGCAATCCGCCGGTTCGACTTCGGGAGCGAAGGGCGCTCCCTCGCTCACAGGCGGCTTTCCCCCTAAGGACCCCCTGTTTTACGGGGGATTCTTGACTGGAAATGGCGGTGAAAACGGCTTTCGCGGCCTTGCGAATGGATTCCCCTTCGATTTCCGGCCCACAGGGGCCTGCATCTCCGCGGACCCCTCCATTCCCCCTCCTCACAACGCCTTCCATCGCGCTCATCACCTCCCGCAGCGGGGCCGGGAAAGGTCGTGCCCTGCTCTGCGTCAGGTTGGCTGCTCCAGCGGCGCTTTCTGCGTCATCTCAATGGCCAGACGCAGCGACGCACGAAACAGCACCTGGTCATGAATATCCTCTAACCTCAAATTCAAGTTCGACAGCTCCTCCAGCATCTCCCAACCGTTTTCCCCCACCCGGCGGGCAATCTCCTCCTGCAGCGCAAACTTCTGCCCCTCCAGCTCCCTTGTCTCCTCGTTGTTTTCATACTGTTGACCCGCCCAATCATCTACCATATAATAGAGCTCCTGCATGATTTCCTTCACAATATCATCCCCCACGCTGTTGTAGTTTTCTATACCACAGGCAGGATAGCATATATAAACCTACAAGTCAAGAGAAAAGAGGCATATACATGGGAACATTTTCAGAGCGGGTTAAAATGCTCCGAGAGGAGAACGGGCTGTCGCAAGACGCGGTTGGAAAAATTATTGGTGTAAAGCGGTATTCTGTTTATGCTTATGAAAAGGGCAAGTGCTATCCTGATGTTCCCCATCTAATTGCCCTTGCCGATTATTTTGATGTGACGACGGACTATCTGCTGGGCCGGACCGACGAACCGAGGTAACGGGTCAGCACCCAGCCCCTCAGACGAGCGGAAGTGAAGGGTCAGCGCCCACTTCTCAGACGAACCGAAGTGAAGGGCACACGTCCGGCAATCAGCCTGGGGGAGCACGGCGCACAATGGAGGCGCGGGCCGTGGACCCATCTCTGTTTGGTGACTGGATATAAGCGGCAGCACAAATAGGGGGGAGAGCGTCCCGGCCCTGGGCGACGGAACCCTATTGTCATTTCGCGTATAGGGCGTCCCCCGTAACAGGGGGTTCTTAGGGGGAGGCCGACTATGGAGCTGGCCCGCCCTTTGGGCCTGCTCCATCCGGAGGCCGTCCCCCTAAGCGCGCTCTTTGGTTACTTTCTCTCGCGAGAGAGAAAGTAACGCCCCCGCCCCGTCCCCGGCAGGGGACCTAGCAGGGCGCATTTGCCCCCAGGTTTTCCAAATTTTTCAAATTTGAGGTCAACCCATGAAAATGTTATTGAACATTTTAGACACGGTCCCCGAGTTCACCCGGCTGACGGCGGACCTGGAATCGGGCCGCTCCCCGGTGGAGGTGGCGGGGCTGTCCCCGGTCCACCGGGCCCACTTCGCGGCGGGGCTGCTGGAGCGGCTGGGGGCCCCGGTGGTGCTGGTGTGCGCCGACGAGGGGGAGTGCGCCCGTCTGGCGGCGGACGTGACCGCGCTGACGGGAGAGCCCGCCACCATGATCGGGGCGCGGGAATTCCTGTTCCACGAGGGCGCGGTGGCCTCCCGGCAGTGGGAGCACCAGCGCATCGCCGCCTTTCAGGCCATGGCCCAGGGCAAAACCAGGCTCATCGCCGCCACGGTGGAGGGGCTGCTCCAGCGCACCCTGCCCCCCGAAGAGCTGGCCGCCCACGTGGTGGAGGTGGAGGCCAAGGGCAGCTACGACCTGGACCAGCTGGCCGGCCGCCTGGCCGCGCTGGGCTACACCCGGTGCCAGCAGGTGGAGGGAGTGGGCCAGTTCGCCCTGCGGGGGGGTATTCTGGACGTGTTCTCCCCCGGCATGGACGACCCCGTCCGGGTGGAGTTCTGGGATAGGGACGTGGACTCCATGGGGCTGTTCGACGTGGCCTCCCAGCGCCGGGTGGGCCGTCTGGACAGGGCGGTGTTCCTGCCCGTCAGCGAGCTCCTGCCCATCCGGGACGAATATGGGAACTGGGAGCGCCCCACCGACCTCCAGCTTCCCGTCCGGTACGAAACCCTGGCCACCGCCGCCCACCACCTGCCCCCGGACGCTGTGGTGTGCCTCAGCGAGTCTAGCCGGGTGGCGGAGCGGGGCAAAAACTGGCTGTGGCAGCTGAACGAAGACGTGAAAACCCTGCTGGAGGCGGGAAAGCTGGACGGAAAGCGCGCCTGTTTTTCCGCCTCCATGGACGAGCTGATGGCTGTGCTGTCCGACCACGCCCTGTGCTTCCTGGACTCCTTCACCACCTCCGCCGCCCCCCTGCCGCCAAAGGACATCTTGACCGCCCAGGGCCGTCAGCTGTCCTCCTTCGGGGCCAGCCTGGACACGGCGGCGGCGGACCTGACCCAGCTGCAAAACGCCAATGCCGCCGCCGTGGTGCTGGTGGGCAGCGAACAGCGGGCCTTAAACCTCCAGTCCCTGCTCCGGGAGCGGAAAATCCGCTCGGCGGTGGATTTCCAGCTCCACGACCTGCCCCAGCCGGGGGGCGTCACCATCGCCGTGGGAGGGTTGTCCGCCGGGTTTGACTACATCGGCTGCCCTTACGCGGTGCTCACCGAAGGGGGGAACGAGCCCCGGCGGAGGGGCAAGCGCCTCAAGCGCGCCGCGGACCGGCGGAAGGTGGACTCCTTCACCGACCTGTCCCCCGGAGACCTGATCGTCCACGAGCACCACGGCATCGGCCGGTTTGTGGGCATGGTGAAGATGACGGTGGACGGGGTGGACAAGGACTACGTGAAGCTGGCTTACGCCGGGGCGGACGTGCTCTACCTCCCCGCCACCCAGCTGGACGCCATCGCCAAATACATCGGCTCGGGGGACGACCCGGAGACAAAAAAGCTGTCCAAACTGGGCGGCACCGAGTGGGAGAAGGCCAAGACCCGCACCCGCAAGGCCGTCAAGGACCTGGCCAAGGGGCTGATCCAGCTCTACGCCCAGCGCCAGCGCCAGCCGGGGTACGCCTTCGCCCCCGACTCCCCCTGGCAGAAGGAGTTTGAGGAGGACTTCCCCTACGATGAGACGGAGGACCAGCTGCGCTCCATCCGGGAGATCAAGCAGGACATGGAGACCCCCCGGCCCATGGACCGCCTCCTCTGCGGCGACGTGGGCTACGGCAAGACGGAGGTGGCCCTCCGCGCCGTTATGAAATGTGTGCTGGACGGCAAGCAGGCGGCCATTTTGGTGCCCACCACCGTGCTGGCCCGGCAGCATTACCTCACCGCCCGCTCCCGCTTCGCCAAGTACCCGGTGGAGATCGAGGTGGTCAGCCGCTTCCGCACCCCCGCTCAGATGAAAAAGGCCCTGGCCGGGGTGGAAAACGGGTCGGTGGACCTGCTCATCGGCACCCACCGCCTCCTGCAAAAGGACGTGCATTTCAAGGACCTGGGCCTTTTGGTGGTGGACGAGGAGCAGCGCTTCGGCGTCACCCACAAGGAGCGGCTGAAGGAGATGTCCAAGCAGGTGGACGTGCTGACCCTGTCCGCCACCCCCATTCCCCGCACGTTAAACATGGCGCTGAGCGGCATCCGGGACATGTCCGCCATCGAGGAGCCCCCCTCCAACCGCCAGCCGGTCCAGACCTACGTGCTGGAGCACGACTGGTCGGTGCTGGCCGACGCCATGCGCCGGGAGCTGGAGCGCGGGGGGCAGGTGTACTACCTCCACAACCGGGTGGACACCATCGAGCGCACCGCCGCCCGCATCAAGGACATGCTGGGGGAGGACGCGGTGGTGGCAGTGGGCCACGGCAAAATGAGCCAGGAAGAGCTGGGCGACGTGATGACCCGTGTGTCCGACGGGGAGGTGGACGTTCTGGTGTGCACCACCATCATCGAGACGGGCATTGACATCGCCAATGTGAACACCCTGATTATTGAGGACGCGGACAAGATGGGTTTGTCCCAGCTCCATCAGATCCGGGGCCGGGTGGGGCGCTCCCCCCGGCGGGCCTACGCCTATATGACCTACCGCCAGGGCAAGGTGCTGACGGAGATCGCCGCCAAGCGGCTGTCCGCCATCCGGGAGTACGCCGAGTTCGGGTCCGGGTTCAAAATTGCCATGCGGGACCTGGAGA
Source organism: uncultured Oscillospiraceae bacterium (assembly GCA_949935795.1). Classification (GTDB taxonomy): domain Bacteria; phylum Bacillota; class Clostridia; order Oscillospirales; family Oscillospiraceae; genus Enterenecus. The sequence continues at coordinate 28,218 of CATLFX010000017.1, read as the reverse complement.
TCCGGGGGGCGGGCAACCTGCTGGGCCCGGAGCAGTCCGGCTTTCTCATGAGCGTGGGCTACGACCTTTACCTGAAGCTGCTGGAGGAGGCGGTGCTGGAGGAGAAGGGGGAGAAGCCCCAGCGCCTGCCCGAGTGCACGGTGGATTTGACCGTGTCCGCCTCCATTCCGGACCGCTACGTGCCCGACCCGGGCCAGCGGATGGACCTGTACCGGAGAATTGCCCGTGTGCGCACCGAGGAGGACGCCGACGACGTGACGGATGAGCTCATCGACCGCTTCGGCGACCCGCCCCGGCAGGTGAACAACCTGCTGGCGGTGGCCCTCCTCCGGGGGCAGGGGGCGGCCTGCCACATCAAGGACATCTCCCAGAAGGGCGGGGCGCTGGTGTTCACCCTGGAGCAATTCGATCTGGAGTCCATCGCGGCTCTGGCGGGGCAGTACCCAGGCCGGATGCTGTTCTCCCCCGGCGACGCGCCCGCCGTTACCCTGAAGCTGCGCAAGACGGAGGAGCCCCTGCGGGCGGCCTCCCAGGTGGTGGAGCGGTACAGGGCCCTGCTGGCGCCGGAGGAAAGTCCCTAGGGGCGGAGTCGTGCTGCGCCTGTTCGCGACGCGCGGCTGTCTCACCTTCGGTTCGGTCGGCGCTGGACGTGTGCCACTGGCACACAGCGCCCTCCGACTCGGGCAAAACCCGCCTCCGCTGCGCGGCGGCTGGGCTTTTCCCCTCGCTTCGGTCCATCCGCGCTGCTCACGACGGCTCCGCAACCTTGATTTGCATTTCTCAGCCCGTTGATGTATAATGCCCCTTAACGGTCTTAGAACCTGTATTCACAGCCTCAAGCGCTGTCTGGACAGGTCTTTTCCCGTCATGCTTCGTTGTGATTTCTTGAAATAAACACAATTATTCCTGCGAAATCCCGCCTCGCCTGACGGGAAAATCCCTCGCCCATCCGGCGCAATCGGCTATGAATACAGGTTCTTAACCCGTAAAAATTTCCCTAGGATTGGAGAATATGATGAAACATTGGAAACGACTTCTGGCCCTGCTCTTGTCCGGGGCTATGGCCCTGTCCCTGACCGCCTGCAACTCCGGCGACGGTTCCGAAAGCCCCGCGCCCTCCGCGGAGCCCTCCGCCGGGGCCTCCGGCGAGCCTGACCCCAGCGCCTCCCCGGAGATCGTGGCCGACCTGAGCCAGGGTGCGCTGGAGTTCTCCGCCGGGGTGTCCCCCGACGACATCCTGCTCACCATCAACGGCGATCAGGCGCCCGCCGACCAGGTCCTCTACCTGCTGGGCCAGGCCTGTATGCGCACCCAGCAGTATATGTCCCTCTACGGCATGGACCTGGGGAGCATGCCGGAGATGTCCGCCGACCTGCTGGAGCAGGGCGTGGAGCTGGCCGTCTACCACACCCTCACCCGCCAGAAGGCGGCGGAGCTGGGCTGTCTGCCCACCGACGCCCAGAACGAGGAGATCCGCAAGGCCATGGACGAGGCCGACCTGGCCGCGAACGCCCCCTTCTGGGGCCTCACCGACCGGGGCGCCGAGTTTGTTTTTGCCATGAACACCTACTATAACAATGTGATGGAGGCCGTCACCCACGAGCCCAGCGAGGCGGAGCTGAACGAATACCTCTACCGGGTCAAGCACATCCTGCTCAAGACGGTGGACGACAACCGTCAGCCCCTGCCCGAGGACCAGGTCGCCGAGAAGAAGGCCCAGGCCGAGGACCTGCTGGCCCAGCTCAAGGCCGCGCCGGACCTGCCCGCCAAGTTCGACGAGCTGATGAACGAGTACAGCGAGGACGGGCGGACGGAGGACGGGGCCCTGGCCGCGCCCGACGGCTATCTGGCCGGTCCCGGCGACATGGTGTCCGCCTTTGAGACGGCGTCCTACGCCCTCCAGCCGGGGGAGCTGTCCGAGCTTGTGGAGACGGAGTTTGGCTACCACATTATTCTCCGCCTGCCCACCGATATCACCGCCGAGGAGATGGCCACGCCGGAATACGCCCAGAGCTTCCGCGTGAACGCCATGGAGGACCAGATGGACCAGTGGATGGAGGAGGCGGACGTCGTCCGCGCCGACGCCCTGACCAATCTGGACGCCATCGACTTCTACAACCGGCTGGCGGCCTACCAGCAGGCGCTGTCGGAGCAGAACGCCCCCGCCGGGAGCGCTCCCGGGGAGAGCGGCGGGGTGGGGTGAGCCTCCGGCGGGCCGTCCAGCCCTGGGTGCTTGACAAGCGGGCGAAAATTGTCCAGGCCCACCCCCTTGACAGACGCTTCCTGTTCTGGTATCATTTCCCCAATGTGATAGGGGAGTAACCGGCGGACCCAATCGGGTTTCCGCGACGGCGGCCAACAGCAAGAGATTTCATCTCTGGTCTCGTATGAAACGGTAAGACCTATCCACAGCGCTGCGCTGTGGATAGGTCTTTTTTATTTCCCGCTTGTCCCCCTTCCCTATCATTCGACCCCAAAAACCCGGTATATTTAGAAGGAAAGAAAAGGAGTGTTGAACCATGAGCCAATGGTACGCCAAGACCAACCGCCAGACGCTGGATGAGCTGGATGCCGGCCGCTCCGGCCTCTCTCCCCGGCAGGCCCAGGAGCGGCTGGAGAAATACGGCCCCAACAAGCTGGCCGGAGCCCCGAAAAAGCCCCTGTGGGCCCGGTTCCTGGACCAGATGCGGGACCCTATGATCCTGGTGCTGCTGGCCGCCGCCGCGCTGTCCCTGCTGTCCTCCGGCGGGGAGGACTGGGTGGAGGCCGTCATCATCCTGGTCATTGTGGTGGTCAACGCCTGCATCTCCATTTCCCAGGAGGACAGCGCGGAAAAGGCCCTGGAGGCCCTGCAAAAAATGTCCGCGCCCCTGGCCAAGGTCATCCGGGGCGGAGAGCAGATCAGGCTGGAGACCGACGCCCTGGTGCCCGGCGACATCATTGTGCTGGAGGCGGGGGACCTGGTGCCCGCCGACGCCCGGATTCTGGAGTGCGCCAACCTGAAGGCGGACGAGTCCGCCATGACCGGGGAGTCCGTCCCGGTGAACAAGCAGGCGGACGAGGTTTTGCCCGCCGAGACCGTGCTGGGCGACCGGAGCAATATGGTGATCTCCTCCACTGTCATCACCAACGGCCGGGCCGTCTGCGTGGTCACCGACACGGGCATGAACACCGAGGTGGGCCGCATCGCCGGGATGCTCATGGGAGAGGAAGATACCTCCACCCCCCTCCAGCGGAAGCTGGCGGAGATCTCCAAAACCCTGTCCTTTGTGTGCCTGGCGGTGTGCGCCGTCATGTTCGGGGTGGGCCTGCTCTACCACCGGCCCCTGCTGGAAATGCTCATGGCCGCCGTATCCCTGGCGGTGGCCGCCATCCCCGAGGGCCTGCCCGCCATCGTCACCATCGTGCTGGCCCTGGGGGTCCAGCGGATGGTGAAGCACAACGCCATTGTGAAAAAGCTCCCCGCCGTGGAGACCCTGGGCTGCGCCGGGGTGATCTGTTCCGACAAGACGGGCACCCTCACCATGAACAAAATGACGGTGAAGCAGGTGTGGACCCCCGGCGACCGCCACCGGAAAGAGGCCCTGACCATTGGCGCGCTGTGCAACGACACCGTCCTGCACCCCGACGGAAAGACCACCGGCGACCCCACCGAAACCGCCTTTGTGGACGCCGCCCTGCTGGACGGCCTGGACAAGAACGCCCTGGAGCGGGAGATGCCCCGGGTGTCTGAGCTGCCCTTCGACTCCGACCGGAAGCTGATGAGCACCGTTCACCCCCTGCCCGATCATCCGGGCAGATACCGGGTGATGGTAAAGGGGGCCCCGGACGTGCTCCTCTCCCGGTGCACCCACATTTTGGCGGGGACCGTCACCCCCCTCACCGCCTCCCTGGCCCGGGACGCGGAGGCCGCCAACGCCTCCATGGCGGAACAGGCCCTGCGGGTCCTCGCCTGCGGGTATAAAGACATCGAAGTATTACCCAACGGCAACCCCACCAGCGAGGAATTGGAGACCGGGCTGACCCTTGTGGGCCTGGTGGGCATGATCGACCCGCCCCGGCTGGAGGTCAAGGACGCTGTGGCCGAATGCTACAGCGCGGGCATACGCCCGGTGATGATAACGGGCGACCACAAGCTGACGGCTGTCGCCATCGCCAAGGAGCTGGACATTTTCCGCCCCGGTGACCTTGCCATCACCGGCGAGGATCTGGACTTCATGCCCCAGGAGCTGCTGGAGCAGGACGTGGACAAATTTGCCGTCTACGCCCGCGTCTCCCCCGAGCACAAAATGCGCATCGTAAAGGCCTGGCAGAAGAAGGGCATGGTGGTGGCCATGACCGGCGACGGGGTCAACGACGCCCCCGCTCTCAAGGTGGCTGACATCGGCTGTGCCATGGGCATCACCGGAACCGACGTGGCCAAGGGCGCGGCGGATATGATCCTCACCGACGACAACTTTGCCACTATCGTCAAGGCGGTGGAGCAGGGCCGGGGCATCTACTCCAACATCAAAAAGGCCATCCACTACCTGCTGTCCTGCAACATCGGCGAGATTGTCACCCTGTTCCTGGCCACTCTGTTCAACTTCCACCAGCCCCCCTTGGTGGCGGTGCAGCTGCTGTGGCTGAACCTGGTGACGGACTCTCTCCCCGCCCTGGCCCTGGGCATGGAGCCCGTGGAGCCCTCCGTCATGGAGGAAAAGCCCCGGTCCGCCTCCGAACCCCTGTTCACCAAGCAGTTCTCTGTCCGCCTGGCCTGGCAGGGACTGATGGTGGGCCTGCTCACCCTGGCCGCCTACTGGCTGGGGGAGTACGTGCTCAGCGACCCCAACCTGGCCGACGCCACCGCCAACACCATGGCCTTCGCCACTCTCACCTTCTGCCAGCTGTTCCACGCCTTCGACGTGCGCAGTGAGCACCAGTCCATCGCCCACATCGGGCTGACCTCCAACCCGGCCATGAACAAGGCGTTTCTGGTGGGCATGGCCCTCCAGCTGGCGGTTCTCCTGGTGCCCCCTCTGCAAGCGGTGTTCCAGGTCTGTATGCTCAACCCCGTGGAGTGGCTGGTGGTGCTGGGCCTGTCCCTCACCCCACTTGTGGTGTGCGAGATCGAAAAAGCCGTCCGCCGCGCCCGGTAAGGTCAAGGACGTTCTTTTTCTTGTAAGAAAAAGAACCAAAAAGAACTTTTGGACCGCTGACGACCGCATGTTGTCAACGAAGAGTGTCCACACGGCCACCAAAAGACATTGTATAAAATAAATTTAAATTTTTATGGTCTTGTTCTCCGTGGCCGACGCAATACTTTGGTTCACCGCCCGCGTTGGAAACGGATCAAAAGTTTCTTTTTTCGCTTCCTTTTTTCTTTTCAAAGAAAAAAGGGAGGCCCTTGGAAGGGCCGTATAAAATTCGGCGGAAAAGCCTGATTGCCTGTTGCAATTTTGGTGGGACCTGTTATAATGTTAGTTAGAATCTTAACAAAGAAGGATTCAACAAAAATTTAACAATTTGGAGGTCGATTCCCATGAAAGACTTGTATGTGGTCAGCTGCTGCCGTACCGCCGTGGGCTCCTTTGGCGGAAGCCTGAAGGACACCCCCGCCACCGACCTGGGCGCCGTTGTGGTGAAGGAGGTCCTGAACCGGGCCAACGTGAAGCCCGAGCAGGTGGACGAGGTCATGTTCGGCTGCATCCTGACCGCCGCCCAGGGCCAGAATCCCGCCCGCCAGGTGGCCATCAAGGCCGGCATCCCCTTCAACGTCCCCGCCTACACCGTGGGCATGGTGTGCGGCTCCGGCATGAAGTCCGTCATTGAGGCCGCCCGCGCCATCCGCTCCGGCGACGCGGAGATCGTGGTCTGCGGCGGCACCGAGAACATGAGCGCGGCCCCCTTCGCCTCCATGGACGCCCGCTGGGGCGCCCGCATGGGCGATAAGAAGCTGGTGGACACCATGATCAAGGACGGTCTGTGGGACGCCTACAACAACTACCACATGGGCACCACCGCCGAGAACATCTGCGACATCTGGGGCATCACCCGCGAGGAGCTGGACGCCTTCGCCGCCTCTTCCCAGCAAAAGACCGAGGCCGCCCAGAAGGCCGGCAAGTTTGAGGACGAGATCGTCCCCGTGATGGTCAAGAAGAAGAAGGAAATGGTGGAGTTCAAGGTGGACGAGTTCCCCAAGGCGGGCGTCACCGCCGAGGGCATCGCCAAGCTGCGCGGCGCGTTCCCCGTGGGTCCCGAGGGCGTTGAGGACGAGGTCGTCCATACCTTCGAGGTGACCCAGGTCCACGAGGCCGACACCAAGAAGCACGTCCAGCGCGTCACCGCCGCCAACGCCTCCGGCATCAACGACGGCGCGGCCGCCATCGTCCTGGCCTCCGGCGAGGCCGTTGAGAAGTACGGCCTGAAGCCCATGGCCAAGCTGGTCAGCTGGGGCCACGGCGGCGTCGATCCCAAGATCATGGGCGTGGGCCCCGTGCCCGCCTCCCGTGACGCCATGGCCAAGGCCGGCCTGACCATCAAGGATATGGACCTGGTGGAGGCCAACGAGGCCTTTGCCGCCCAGTCCATCGCCGTGGCCCGTGAGCTGGACTTCGACATGAGCAAGGTCAACGTCAACGGCGGCGCCATCTCCCTGGGCCACCCCGTGGGCGCCTCCGGCGCTCGTATCATCGTCACCCTGCTCCACGAGATGCAGAAGCGGCCCGAGGCCAAGCGCGGTCTGGCCACCCTGTGCATCGGCGGCGGCATGGGCGTCGCCACCATCTTCGAGAAGTGCTGAACATAGGGGTCTGATATGGACTACCAGGCACTTTACAAAGAGAAGCTGACCACCGCCGGGGAAGCGGTGAAGGTGGTTAAGTCCGGCGACTGGGTGGACTACGGCTGGTGCACCAACCATCCCGTGGCCCTGGACGCCGCGCTGGCCGCCCGCAAGGACGAGCTGTACGACGTGAAGGTCCGCGGCGGCGTCACCATGTGGATGCCTGAGATCGCCAAGGCGGAGGACGCGGGCGAGCACTTCACCTGGAACGCCTGGCACTGCTCCGGCGTGGACCGCAAGATCATCGCCAAGGGCATGGGCTTTTTCGCCCCCATCCGCTACTCCGAGCTGCCCCGGTACTACCGGGACAACGTGGATGTGGATGTTGCCATGATCCAGGTCACCCCCATGGACGCCCACGGCAATTTCAGCTATGCCCTGGCCTCCTCCCACCTGGCGGATATGCTGGACAAGGCCAAGACCATTATCGTCGAGGTCAACCAGAACATGCCCTGGGTGTACGGCCTCACCGGCTGCGAGATCAACATCAAAGACGTTGACTACGTGGTGGAGGGGGAAAACCCCGCCATTGCCCAGCTGGGCGGGGGCGGCGAGCCCTCCGAGGTGGACAAGGCGGTGGCCAACCTCATCGTCCCCGAGATTCCCAACGGGGCCTGCCTCCAGCTGGGGATCGGCGGTATGCCCAACGCCGTGGGTTCCATGATCGCCCAGTCCGACCTGAAGGACCTGGGCGTCCACACCGAGATGTACGTGGACGGCTTCGTGGACATCGCCCTGGCGGGCAAGATCACCGGAAAGCGGAAGAACCTGGACAAGGGCCGTCAGGTGTACGCCTTCGCGGCGGGCACCCAGAAGCTCTACGACTACGTGAACCGCAACCCGGACGTGATGGCCGCTCCGGTGGATTACACCAACGACGTTCGCGTGCTGGCTCAGCTGGACAACTTCATTTCCATCAACAACGCCATCGACCTGGACCTCTTTGGGCAGGTCAACGCGGAGTCCGCCGGATTGAAGCATATCTCCGGCACCGGCGGACAGCTGGACTTCGTCATGGGCGCGTACCTCAGCCATGGCGGCAAGAGCTTCATCTGCCTGTCCTCCACCGTGAAGGGCAAGGACGGGTCCGTCAAGAGCCGCATCGTGCCCACCCTGACCCGCGGTTCCATTGCCACCGATCCCCGGTCCTGCGTGCAGTACCTGGTGACGGAGTACGGCATGGTCAACCTCAAGGGCCTGTCCACCTGGGAGCGGGCGGCGGGCATCATCAACATTGCCCACCCGGACTTCCGGGACGACCTCATTGCCGAAGCCGGAAAAATGGGCATTTGGCGCTCCAGCAACAAGCGGTAAGCTACTTAATTCCACGCAAAAAGGGCCCGCACGGTTTCCGCCGTGCGGGCTTTCTTTTCAGCCTTTTGCCTTGACCACGGGAATCCACACCTCAAACTTGGTACAGCCGGGGTCCAGGTAGACCTCCACGTCCGGCCCTTCGGCGTACTCATAGCCCGAGGTGGGCAGCCACTCGGTGACCACCCGCCGCTCCAGCGCCTGGACGGCGGCGGCGCTGTCCCCTTTCCCGGGAAATACGGCCCAGGTGAAGGCGGGGACGGTGTACTCCTCAAGCCCCTCCCCCGCCGGGGCGGAGGAGGCCGCGGCGATATAGTACTTGGAGCTGTCCACCCCGTCGCACACCCCCAGCAGTCCCTTGGGCTCCCCGTCCATCAGCGCGGCCAGCCGGGGGATGGTGCCGTCCACAGCCGCCCGCCCCCACAGCTCAGGCACGAGTTTGAAGTTCTCCTCCATGTCCTTTTTCAGGGGCGCGGACACCCCGAGGACCCGAAACGGGCCTCTTGTTTCGATCCGGTACTCCATTTCTTCCACTCCTTGCACTGTGATGGCGAAACGCAGGGGCGGATAGCTTTTCAAGGCCGCTCCCGGCGTTTTCGCCGCCGAGGGCGGCAGGCCGTGGACCGCCTGAAAGGCCCGGTTGAAGGCTGTGGGCGAGCTGTAGCCGTATTTTAAGGCCGTATCCACAATTTTTTCCCCGCTTTGCAGGTCCGCTGCCGCGCGGGACATTCTGCGGCGGCGGATGTACTCCGACAGCGGCACCCCCGCCAGCAGGGTGAACATCCGCTGAAAGTGGTAGGGGGAACAGCAGGCGATTTTCGCCGCCTCCCGCAGTTCGGGGGCCTCCAAATGCTCCTCCAGGTATTCCACAGCCCGGTTGAGCCGGTCGATCCATTTCATGCGTCTCGCTCCTTTCCGCTGCGCAGCTGAGTACAGTATATCCTATGGCGGCCCGTTTGTCCTCTCTTTTTTGAAACAAAAACTGCGAGGCCCATGGTTGGAATGTCCGGCGTTGTGGAACGCTCGCCGGTGAAGTCAGCGCTGGGCGGCGAAGTACGTATGAACGGCCTCAATTTCGGAGAAGGGACGGCGGATTCCGTCTTTCTCGATATAGGCCTCGTGGCCCTTGCCCAGCAGGGCCACCACGTCCCCGGGGCGGGCCAGGTCCAGGGCGCGGAAGATGGCGGCGCGGCGGTCTAAGACGGTCTCGTGGGGGAAACCGCCCAGGGCGGCGGAGATGTCCGCGCAGATGTCCTCCGCCCGCTCAGAGCGGGGATTGTCCTCAGTGAGCACGGCGTAGTCCGCCCAGCGGGCGGCGGAGCGGGCCATGTCCGTCCGGCGCATTTTGGGCCGGTCGCCCCCCGCGCCGAAAACGGCAATGATCCGCCGGGGATGGTGCTCCCGCAGGGCGGACAGCACGGCGTCAAAGCTGACGCCGTTGTGGGCGTAGTCCACCACCACCTCAAAGGGGGCGTAGACGGAAACGCGCTGGGCCCGGCCCGGCACCCGGACGTGGGCCAGTCCCGCACGCACCGCGCCGTCGTTGAGGTCTAAAGCCCTGGCCAGGGCCACGGCGGCCAGGGCGTCCTGCCCGTTGAACCGCCCCGGCAGGGGGATATGGTAGCGGGGCGCGCCCGCCACGGTGAGCCGGACGGCCAGGGGGCGGTCCGGGTCGGGCTCGATGGCCAGGGCCCGCACGGCCGCCCTGGGGTCAAAGCCGAAGGTGGTGACGGGGGCGTTCGAGGGGAGCTGGGCCGCCATATGGGGCCAGGCCGGGTCGTCCGCATTGCCCACGGCCCGGCGGCACTGGCGGAACAGGGCGGCTTTGCAGGCGCGGTACTCCTCAAAACCGGCGTGTTCGCCGGGACCAATGTGGTCCGGGGAGAGGTTGAGGAACAGCCCGGCGGCGAACTCCAGCCCGTAAAGCCGTTTCAGCTTCATGGCTTGGGAGGAGGCCTCCATCACCACGTGGGTGCACCCGGCGTCCGCCATCTGCCGGAGGGTGCGGTGGAGGGCGATGGGCTCCGGGGTGGTGTTGGGGCTGTCAGACAGCTTCTCCCGTCCGATGTACGCCCCCAGAGTGCCGATCATGCTGGTGACGTACCCGGCGGCGGAGAGGATGTCCCGGACCATGTGGGCGGTGGTGGTCTTGCCCTTGGTGCCGGTGACGGCGATGAGAGAGAGGCCATCGGCGGGGCGGCCGTAAAACTCCGCCGCCAGCAGGGCTAAAGCGGCCCGGGGGTCATCCACACAGGTACCGGGAACACCCTCGGGCAGGGGCGGGGCGCACACCACGGCGGCGGCGCCCCGGTCCAGGGCGTCGGATATGTAGGCGCGGCCGTCGGCGCGGTGGCCGGGGAGGGCGGCGAACAGCGCGCCGGGGACCACCTCCCGAGAGTCGCAGGTGAGGGCGGTGATTTCGGCGTCTCGGGGGCAGTCCGCGCCGAGGACGGACAGAAGTCGGGACAGTTTCATGGGGAAACCTCCTATAGAGTTTTCCCCAATCTATGAGTTTGGGCAGCAAAATGTCCCTCCCGCTGAGCGGAAGGGACATTTTGCCGTCTATTCGGCTGTCTCTGCTTGTTTTAGCAGCTCGTCCACCGACAGGCCGTAGAGCTTGGCCAGGGCCATCAGGTTGGCGGTGCTGGGGTCCGAAGCGCCGTTCTCCCACTTGCTGACCGCCTGGCGGCTGACGCCCAGGGCCTCGGCCACGTACTCCTGGGTGTAATTGGCGGCGGTGCGGCGGGCTTTGAGAGTTTCGCCTAAGCTTTTGGCCTGTTCAGGCGGGTTCCCGCCGCCCGAGTTGGAGCGGAGATACTTCCGCAGGGCCCGGACGATCAGCACGATCACGTAGATGAAAAGGGCCCAAAGCGCGATGAAAATAAGCAATGCTGGGATAATTGCAATGGGTGCTCTTGTCATGATATTACCTCCTTTTGATGGGCCCATTCTATCAAAAAGGAGCGGTTGCGTCCACCAAATATCGGGCAACTATAGGTTGCGTTGCTGCCGTCCGACGCTGTCCGTTGCGTTCTTTGTGTGTCCGCTACCCGTTGCGGCGCAACACTTTCACCCGTTCTTTTTGGTTGGCCTCCGACAGAGCGGGAGTGGTTAAAGGGAAAAAATAAGGGGAAATAAGCAGTACACCGGGCAGGGAATAAGATCCTGCCCGGTGCTTTAATTACATTGGTCGTTATTCCCCGTCAATGAGCTTGTTGAGCACATCCTCCAGGCCCTTATCCTGCGCCACAACGCCCACAATGCGGCCAGACACGTAGCGGTCAGAGCACAGTTCCACAGCCTCCACGGCCCCGCACTCCGTGGGCTTGCGGTCAACCCAACAGACACGCACAGCTTGCAGGTGTTTCCGGGCGTACTCCATAGCCTTTCCTTTTGGCGTCATGGTTCTCCCTTCTTCCCCTCAATCGCAGAATAAATTGTGCCCAAAATTAGGTCAACGTCCTCCAAACAGTCTCCCCGCAGCACCCGGATCATCTCAACTCCGTCCTTCACGGCCTCAACATACTCTGGGGCTGTCATCTTCCTCTCTGACCCATCCGGCATACGGGCCAGCAACACAATACGGGATGGGCGCAGACGGTCAAGTCTGCGTTCCAGTGCTTTCACTGTCATAGTGCTCACCTGCACAGCGCAGCGATCACCCCGGCCAGCCCCGCATATTCGGGCCTGTCGGCGGTCACGCCGGCCACATCGTCCAAAAGCATATGGTCACGGCAGACCGTCCACGCCCCCGCCGGGTCAGTCTTGATCTGTTCGCCAGATTTCAGCGTGAGGGTCATTCGGCACGGCCTGGAGCGTTCCAGCTGTTCCCGCATGGCCTCAATTTTTCTGTCAATGTCCATTCCGTTCCTCTACCTCCCTCACCAACTTCTCCAGTTCTTCCAGCTTGGCCTGCTGCTCATCCACACGGATAGCGCCCAAACAGACATTACAGGCATATAACAGGGCGTTGGCCGTCTTGGGGTCTAATTCGTCATTCAGCAACATATTCGCCACACGGTTGACCGTCCGCCGGACTTCTCGGGAAGTAGTCATTTTCAATCGTTTTTTCGTCACAGGATCACCGCCTATAAATCATCCACGATGATAGGAACATCCTTCGAGTTGGGGTATTCCTTCGCTAGAGCGTGAATGTGCTCCACAGCGTCGTCCATCGTGGCGTGTGTGGTGGTGTCGGTGCGGCCAGTATGCCCAGGTATTCCGTCCCACAAATGCGCCACAGCGGCCCAGGAATCGCCCTCAGGCATGACCATAGCAAGAATTAACTCCATGCCGCCCCGCGCCAGTTGTTGGGCCTTGATTAGAAGCTTGTCAATCTGTTTCATCATTCGTCACCTATAAGAGCAGGGCGCAAGGACTATTGCCCCTGCGCCCCTTTGGGTCAGCCCTTGCCGCCGTCCTCGCCACTGGACGGGGTTGAGGCGGGCATCATTTGAACATAGAGGGCGGACTTTTTGTTGTCCAAAACGAAAGCATCATAGACGATACGGCCCTCCACCAGCGCCCCGGAAATGCCGGGCGGATTCTGGTGAACGTTGAAGGTTTCCAGTTTCACCGGGGCCACGGTCGCGCAGGGGTGGGCCACCATGAAACCGAAATTCTTAGGCAGACGGTTGGCGGGAATCTTCTGCACATTCATGCCGTCCAGAATGGCGATCACGCCGCGCAGGCGCAGGTCGTTGCCCACGTCAGTCTCCATCACGATGTCTTTGCACTTTTTCATCAGGGCATAGGTGGCCGGGGTAACTACCAGCACCCGGCCCGTCTCCGGGGCTTCTGCGTCGTCCAGGGCCTCGGACGCCGCCAGAATCTCGGTGTAGATGTTGGAGGCGGTCAGGGCTTTGGCGTCGGGCTTGTGACCGGCGTTGGCGCACATGACGCCGTACACGTAGGTGTCAATCTCAGGAATACAAACTTCTCTGTTCTGTCGGGCCAGCGCAGTAGCCGCCTGAAGCTGGCCCGCCGTCTCGTCCTCGTCCAGGGCGTCAATGGCGAAGGTGAAGCTCCTGTCCCTCTTCAAGATCATCTCCTGGGTGGTGGCGTCCAGGCCCTCCACGGCACCATAACGGCTCCAGTTGCCCTCGGCGGGGCCAGAGCGGCCATAGTCGCTCATGGAGGCGGTGGTGATGCGATAAATCTTGACGCTATGCGCACCGCTCCAGGAAAAGTCCTGATTGGTCAACAGGGATTTCTTGCTTTCAGTTGCAAATTGTTCATCAGTGTAAGGCAGGAATTTGGTTGCCAGTTCAATGGTATTTGCCATTCATGAATCACTCCTAAAATTCTCAGATTTTAGGCGGTTTGAAAGCGTTGGCAATAGCCCCGGTATTCCCGCAAGGGCTGGAGGACAGCGGTGCGCCCAGGTCAACAGTGATCGTGGGGCCGGTGTCCTCTGTTCTCCGAAACATTTCGGCCAGCCGCTCCACGTTGCCCTTGAAGGATTCAACGTCAGCCGTGTCCAGAATGTCCAGCAGTTCCACAGGGTATTTTTTGTCAGATAAATACTCCCGGCAATCCAATCGGGCCTCCTTGGCTTTCAATGCCGCCTCTCGGTCATCATTGGCCCGGTCCTTCTTGGCGCGGGCCAGACGGTCGCCAACGATGCGGTCAACGTCTGCTTGCGTGAACAGCTTTTCGCCCTGGTCCCCCGATGCCTCCGGGGTGGGAGTGGTGGGCTGCTGCTCGGTGTTCTGATTGTTGTTCTCGTTATCCATGATGTACCTCCGTTTTACGCCGTGAGTTCGGCTGAATAAGAAGAGCGCACAGGAGAAACAGCAAAGCTGCTTTCCCATGCGCTCATTGACGCTAACCCGTAGGCGGTACTCCTGTGTGCTTTGGCTAATTATACCACATATAGGGGGTATCGGTCAAGCGTTCGGCTTGAAATTTCAACGTTTTTGGGGCTTTTTAGTGGTCAAATACAGGTGAATAAATGGGGGTTTGGACACGTTTTTATGTACTCTAACCCCCGGTAAAAGAGGACGGAGGACCGCCAGAATGGCGGTGGCCTCCTTTTCCTCTGCGGCTGTGTAGGAGATGGTGATCTTCATACGGCGGCACTCATTTCCCATACTCCGCCAGCAGCCGCGCCGCCTCCAGGATTTCGGCGGGGGTGGCGTCCTCGCTCTCCATGACACGCAAGAGGGCCAGTCGCGCCGCCCTGATGTTTGCGGCCTGTTCCTCATACCGCCGCGCTCTGGCCTCCTGATTGCGCTCCCTGGTGGCTTGGGCTTTTTTGTGGGCTTCATTCATCATCGCTCGCCTCCTCCCCCAGCAAAGCCCGCAGGAAGAAATAAACAAGCCCCACCTCGCGGGCACCTGCCCGCTGGAGCATATCGGCGATCAGCCCGATGGTCTCAGCTTTCGTGTTCATGCCCGCGCCTCCTTCTTCGCCGCCCGGTAGCCTTTGGCGCGGCCATAGTCGAAAGCCAGACAAACAGCGTCCGTCGGGTTCATGCGGGACAGCGCCAGGACTTCCGAAATCCTCATCTGGTAGCGTGTGCCAAGCGGGAATTTTCCGCTTGTGGGTTGAGCTATGTAGCTCTGGATTTTCTCGATCTCAGTCATTTGACAAACCCTCCATTTTCATTTATGATGGAGGCGGAAACGGGGCCGTTCAAACCTGTTCCGCCCTGCCGCCCCTCAGTGTTCGCAGCACTGGGGGCGGTCTTTTTGTCCGAAATCCCAAACGTTTTGGGATTTTACCGGGGCCCATCGCGCCGGCGCGCCGATCTGGCAGTCGCAGACCTCGCCGGGGTCCAGGTTCGCCCCACAGTGGGGGCAGATCTTGAAGTAACTCATTGCCCATCCTCCGGCCACGTAATGATCCCGTGCTCGTTCAGGTCGTCTAAGCACCGGGCTATGGTGGTAATTGCGCAGCCGCCGCTATACGCCCAGGCGCAGCGGTCACCTTTTGCACCATGCGCTAACTGGCGTGTGATCCGGGTCCCCCGCCGCCAGCAGTGGGCAAGTTTTCTGTTCGCTCATGATTTTTCTCCTTTCGGTGTCAAATGTTCAATTCGTCCAGTATGTAGCGAAATAGGCAATCCCATGCCTCCTTACTGCGCAAGCGCGGGTCCCGGGCATACCAGCCCGCCAGTTTCCAGGCGGCGTCTTTCGCCTGGACGTAGGCCGTCCGCTTCGCCGGGTAGCCGCCGCCGTTTCTGTGCCACGGCTCTGGTAGCGATGGCCTCCAGCTCCGGCTCCACCTCGTAGAGCATCCCCAGCGTCCACGGTTTGAAATAGCTGGTGTCCATCTCGGGTATCTCACTCAGCGGCTTGAACAGGTCCAGTGCTTCCACGTGCTCACCGTCCTTCCCTTGCAGTAAAAAGACGGAGGGGCGGCGGGGCCGCTCAAAGGCCCCCGCCGTCGCCCGACGGCTTTTTTACTGCTGTAGCTTGTTATCTATTTCGATAACTCTATCATCGCTCGCTTTCGCTCGCTGATAGATTACTCAATAGATAACTTGATAATTAAATCAATAAGTAACTAGGTGTGCAGTTTTGCTGGATTTGCTAAAAATCCTAGCATTTGCTAAATTCGCTACGTGTCGCTAGAATCGCTATACCCTTTCATGAAACGGGTAAGGGCACTTTTCCAGTCGGCGGCGCGAAAGCTCTCTCCCTGAACAATCCAGCATTTCGAATTTTCGTCATATGTGTCCATAAAATCATAGGTGGCATTGTCTGCCCACTCCCCGCCGTCTTTTTCCTTGTCGATACAGAAATCCGCAAAAATAGCAGAAAACACAGGATAATACAGGTGCCGGATACTGGCAATATTGAACTCGAAAAACTTCGCTTTGATGGCACACTCCCAGTCTGTCCGGGATTGGATGGGGTTTCCGTTGATAGTCCATCCGGCATCCTTTAGCTTATCAAAGAACGAATCTGCATCATAGTCAGTGGTGTCCTCTGAAATCTCTCCATTGTCAATAAAGTGCTCCACAGCGTCCCGGAACTGTTTCTGTGTGGGTGGGGTGAACTTAGGCCCCGTGGCCTTCTTTTTGGCGTTCTCAGCTTTTGCCAGACCGCCTTTTTGGCCGTTTTCAGCCCTGGATGCGCCAATTTTTACGCGGGCCTCCCTTTTACTGTCTATCCGGGTCGTGAAAGTGGTATAAATAAACAGCAATTCGGGAGAAACTTCGACTTCTACTTTGTCAACATAATCCATAACAGCAAGAAATAACTCACCGATTTGCGCCAAGGTAATTTTCTCAGCGTGAAGCATTTTTTGTAAGGCTTTTGCGTCGGACACCTCCCATTGGAAGTAGTGCAAATCGTCTCTTGGTTTATCGCTCATTGCCTACTTTCCTCCTGTTCCAGTCTCTTTTCGCCTTGGCCGCAGCCCCACACTCCCAAAAATCTTCTTCATCAGCATCCTTCCGTGTCTCATGGGCTCTGGACCGTGCTTCACAAACTTCACACCTTACGGAAATAAACCAGCTCCTCCTACCGTATTCCCTGTATAGGTCAGCTTCACCCCCGCAGAAGGGGCACGGCTTCAATTTGCTCAAGTTTCCGCCTCCCCGCCGCTGATCCCGTTGAGGTAGTTCCACTTGGCCTGTTCCTCGTGCTGCTCCACCAGCTTGTCCAGGCCCACGGTGACAGCCACCTTGGACGGCTTGCCGATCTCCAGCACGGTGTAGCCCTGCCGCTCACACAGGCGCTCGATCAGCTCTTTGGAGGACTGGCCCACGATCTGGGCGGCCTGGAGCTGATTCTTTGCCACGGTGACGACGATGGTTTCCTCTGTGCCGATGTCTTTGTGGCTGTCATAAACCAGCACGGGGAACTGCCGCAGGTTCAAAATGATCTCGTTTTTCATGATTTAGGCTCCTTTCGTCTGCTCCGCTGCCCAGTCCTCCAGGCGGCGGCGGTCAATGCGGATCGTGCGGCCAATGCGCACGGCGGGGAAATCGCTCCGATGGGTCAGAGGATATACCACGTCCTCCGACAGCTGGAGCAGCTGGGCCGCTTGCTTCACGGTCAACCACAGCGGGGTAAGGGTCATGTCTGGCATGGTCAAGCCTCCCTTTCACTGTTCTGGAGCTGGGATATGTAATTACCCGTCGGAGTGGTTGGAATGGCCCCCACCGCGTTTTGGCGGGCTTCTCCGCTATCCAACGGGGCAATGAGCGTTTTCAACTCTGCCCACAACTTCTCCTGTTCCCGGATAAACTCCCGCAAGGTTGTGATGGTGCCGTCCGCCACACCCTGACGCAGGGTCCGCGCACACGCGCCGGACACGGCTTGAGCCATAGTAGTGTAGTATGTTGGATTGTTAAGGCCTCGTGCCTTGCGGCCCCCTTGCGTCTCCTTGCGGCACTGGGTGTTGAGCTTCCCGACGATATAACAGCTATCATCTGCTTTCAGCCACAGATCCTTGGTCAGTTGAATCATGGTTTACGCCTCCTCCTTTAAGATTTCCACTGGATCAACGCCCAGCGCCTTAGCGATGCGGCCCAAAGTGGCGGGTAGCACATCCTCCCCGCGCCGAATGCGGGTCAGCGTCTGGGGAGAGGTCTCTGTCCGCAGGTCCCGCAGATTCTTGCACCGCTTGGCCAGCAGCAGGTCGAGCTTGTGGTTGTCGATTTTCAAGTTATTACCCCCTTCATTTTTCGTTCCGAAATTGTTCCAACGAGGTTATAATAACACCGATATCGGACCGTGTCAACATATTTTTTAAAAAAGTGTTCCTTTTTCGTTCCAGGTGTGGTATACTGATAGCGAAGGAGGCGGCATTATGGAATTAGATGTAAAAGAAACTGGAAAATATATTAGGCAATATCGCAAAATTGCAGGTTTAACCCAGGAAGAATTAGCGCAAAAAGTTGGCATTTCCACAATGAGCATCCGAAGGTATGAAAGTGGGGAACGGGTAGCAACAAGAGAACTGATTAAGGCAATTGCCGCCGCCCTGGGCGTTGATCCCTACAGCCTGTATTCTTTCGACCAAGCCCTTGAAGCGACTGTTGATGATATCAACGTCGGAATCCAGTACAAGGCCCAAGTAGAAGAAATTATGGAAAAAGTCACAACGGAAGGGCTACGGATAGGAAAGGAAGTTTTTGAAACCATTGTAGGAAACCCAAAATATCAGTTGAATTTTGACCCCATACCCTATGATGATGAACTGGAGCAAACCGATACCACCCCGCCCCCAGACGCGCCAGAAACGCCGCCAGAGGGGAAATAGGCCCGATATCGGAATTCCGACATCGGGCAAAAAAAGAACCGCCCACATGGGCGGACGCAATCGGACTTCATCAGGCGTATTGACAATTTCAAAGTCAGCGGTTATACTGGAAATAGAAAGGGCGCTGCCGGTAGACGGTCGGCCCCCTCTGCTTTACGGTAAAGAAGTAACCGCTTGCTTGGAGGCTGGGCGGTTACTTCTTTTTGCTATGTACCTGGATAACCAGGCCCACAATGCCGATGACGACCATGCAGAACTGAAACAGCTCCGAATAAGTCAGCATAAGCACCCCCTCCTTTCTCGGAGGGGGCAAGAAGTCCCCTCCGGGATGGAGAGGCCAACCGTCCACCGAATACTGGCAGCGCTGAAAGATAATTCTTTCCTGCTCCCAGCATAGCACAGCACGTGACAAAAAGCAACAAAAAGAACCGCCCAGGTGCGGCTAACACCTGGACGGTCGAGATGCACAAATACCACAGCGGTCAACTATGACACCTGCGCAGGGATATTATACCCTTTTTGCGCCACGGTGTCAAATCAGAAAGGAGATTTTCACAGTGGCAAAAAGGGGAGCAAAAGGCGGCGGCACCATCCGCAAGAAAACTGTCACCCGCTCGGGGAAGGAGTACACGTATTGGGAAGCCCGCGTTACCACGGGCCGGAATCCAGGGACTGGGAAGCAGATCCAGCGCTCCTTCACCGGCAAGACGCAAAAGGAAGTCCGGGAGAAGATGCAAGCCGCCGCCGTGGAGGTCAACCAGGGCACCTACACGGCCCCGCAGCGCATGACCGTGGGTGGGTGGATGGACATATGGGCGGCGGACTACCTGGGCGGCGTGAAGCCCGCCACGGCGGGGATATACCGGGGCAATATCAAGAACCACATCAAGCCCGCACTGGGGGCTGTCCGCCTGGATCAGCTCCACCCCCACACTGTCCAGGGCTTTGTCAACGGCCTGGGGCTGTCCCCGGCCTCTGTCCGGCTGGCCTATAAGGTGCTCCATATGGCGCTGGAAAAGGCCGTGGAGCTGGACTATATCCCCCGAAACCCGGCGGCGCGGTGTGAGCTGCCCCGGCTGGATCAGAAAGAGATTCACCCACTCGACGATCAGCAGGTGGCCGCGCTGCTGGCCGCTGCTAAAGGGAGCGACTTGGAATACCTTATCACCGTGGCCCTGTTCACCGGCCTCCGCCAGTCTGAACTGCTGGGCCTTACCTGGGGCGCGGTGGACTTCCAGCGGGGCACTATCCACGTCAATAAGCAGCTTGCCCGGTTGGAGCACCGGGCGGCGGGGCTGTTCATCTCTCCCAAAAGCGGGAGGGCCCGCACCATCACCGCAGCGCCGTCCGCAATGACCGCGCTGAAGCACCAGCGGGCACGGCAAGCGGAGATGCAGCTTCGAGCGGGTCCCATGTGGGCCAACCCCTACGGCTTGGTATTCACCTCAGCGCTGGGTGGGCCGCTGGAGCACTGGACAGCCGAAAACGGATTCAAGCGCATTGCTACCGCCGCTGGCCTGGAGGGTGTCCGCTTCCATGACACCCGCCACACCTACGCCGTGAACGCCATCCGGGCCGGGGATGATATCAAGACGATCCAGGGCAATCTAGGCCACGCTACAGCAGCCTTTACGCTGGACCGCTACGGGCATTTCACCGAGCGCATGGCCCAGGACAGTGCCGCCCGGATGGAGGGCTTCATTAAGGACGTGCTGGGCCTGTAAAGGGAAAACATAAGGGAAAATCGCTCAGAAAAACCGCCTACCCCTTGAAAATACAGGGGCTAGGCGGTTTTCTGCTTGCAACCAACGGTTGCGGAGAGGCTTTCGCCAATAAATCCCCTATTTTTCATCCGCAGACAGGAGATGAGGGAAAGTCATGCCGGCACTGCTTCAAATACCAAAGTGCAAAAGTTTCTTTTTCGCTTCCTTTTTCTTTTCAAAGAAAAAGGAAGGCCCTTGACCTTCAGCGTCCCCGCTGCGTGTCCCACTCCTGTAGAAACGCCTGGGCGTACTCCACGTCGGAGGGCGTGTCGATATACTCCAGCCCCCGCTTCTGCCGGGTCTCCGCCCCTTTGCCGGTGATGAGGATCACCGACGGCACGGTACAGCTGAGCACCGCCTGCCGGATGGCCTCCCCCCGGTTGGGCTCGATGCGGCACTCACAGGCCACGTGGGAGGCAATCTCTTTACAGATGGACAGGGTATCCTCCTCGCCGGAGTCCTCCTCGGTGAGCACCACCAGGTCGGAGTTGGCCCCGGACACCTCTCCCAGGTCCCGGCGGCGATCGAAGGCCTTTTTCCCCGGACAGCCGAAGACGGTGACGATCCGCCGGCCGGGGTATTCCTGCTTCACCGAGCGGAACAGGGTCTCGAAGCTCATCCGGTTGTGGGCGTAGTCCACGATGGCGGTGACGTCCCCCAGGGCGTTGGAGTATACCTCCATCCGTCCGGGCACACAGGCGCGGGCAAGCCCGGCCTGGACCGTCTCCAGGGGGATGCCCAGCCCCAGGCACACAGAGATGGCCGCCAGGGCGTTGTCCACGTTGAACAGCCCCGGCATGGTCAGGCGGTACTGCCCGGAGAGCTGGGCGGCGTCCACCTGAAACAAAATGTCGTCCCCCACCTTGCGCACCTCGCTGCCGTAGACAGAGGCGGAGGGGTTGTGCCGGGAAAAGGTCAGCACCGTGCCGCAGGCGCTCTGAGCGGCGGAAAGGGCCTCCTCCCCGTGGTCACAGTCCAGGTTGACGCAGGAAAAGTCCGCCTGGGCAAAAATTTTCAGCTTGGAGCGGAAATAGTCCTCAAAATCCGGGTGCTCGATGGGAGAGATGTGGTCCGTGCCGATGTTCAGGTATGCGGCGGCGGCGAACCTGGTCCCCAGGGTGCGGTGGTACTTCAGCGCCTGGGAGGACACCTCCATCACCAGGTACTCCATGCCGGAGGCCAGGGCGTGGGCAAAGTGCTTTTGCAGCTCCAGGGGCTCGGGGGTGGTGAGGTGGGACTCGAACCGCTCCACCCCGTCCCAGGTGTCGATGGAGGAGATCACCCCGCAGGTCTGGCCTTTCGGGCCCAAATACTCGTCCAGGATATATTTCAAATAATAGGCGGTGGACGACTTGCCTTTGGTCCCCGTGATGCCGATCACCTTCAGCTTTTGGGAGGGATCGTTGTAGTATTTCACCGCCAGCGGGGCCATCACCCGCCGCATATTCCGGACCAGGATGCAGGGCAGGTCCACGTCAGAATAGGCATTCTCGCTGACGTAGGCGAAAGCCCCCCGCCGGGCGGCGTCCGTCAGATATTCCGCCTTAAAATGAGCCCCTTTACAGATAAACAGCGTGCCGGGGACCACTTCCTTGGAGTTATAGGACACCAGCTCCACCGTCCGCTCCAGCTCCAGTTTATCGGGCAGAGGCGCGGCCAGCTGGCCCAGCTTGTCCAGCAGCTGGACGTATTCCCCCAGAGGGTACAGCGTCAAATTCATCGGTGACCGCCTCCTAAATTGTCCGCAGGGGATAGCCGCACATCTCCACCGCCCGCTCCGCCATTACCATCATGGCGTCCACGTAGAAGGAGGGAAGGGGATGGTAGGTGGAGAACACCGACAGCTCGGTACAGGCCAGGATGGCGCAGTCACACCTCGCCTTCCGGATGGCACGGTCGATTTTGGCGAATTTGTCCCGGCTGCCCGTCTCCCCCTGTTTGATCTCGTCGTAAATGATGGACATCACCAGCTTCTGGGTGTCCGGGTCGGGGGACACCGCCTCCATGCCCAGGTTGGCGCACTCCTTGTGGTACAGGCCCATTTGGATGGTGCCGTCGGTGCCCAGGATGCCGGGGCGTTTTTTCCCCAGGGCGGCTAAGACCTTGGCAGTCTCCCGCAGCATGTGGACGATGGGCACGCCGATCTCCCCCTGGAGCCTGTCCGCGAAATAGTGGGAGGTGTTGCAGGGGATGGCCAGCGCCGTACAGCCGCAGCTCTCCAGCATTTTCGCGTCCCGCAGCAGCCGCTGGTACAGCTCCTCCGTGTCCCCGGAGAGAATGGCGGCAGTGCGGTCGGGGATGCCGGTGTCGGACAGGATGACGGCGGGCAGATGGTCCTGGTCCCGGACGGCGTCGGTGCGGTCCAGGACGAACTGGTAAAATACCTGGGTGGCCTGGGGGCCCATACCGCCCAGAACTCCTAAACGCTGCTCAGACATAGCTCCTCCTCAGTTTTCCGTGGGCTTCTTGCAGTATTTCCGGAACCGCACATAGTTGCCGATGTGGTTTTTCCAAATGCGCCAGATGCGCTGGGGCGTGTAATCCGGGCGGTACTCCATGGAGTGGTGGTCCGCGCCGGATCTGAACAGCGCCCGCATCTCATCGTGGTACCGCCGGGGGATATATTTGTAGGCCAGCCCCCGGGGGATCATGCGCCAGATGGAGCGGTTGTTGGTGATGGTCAGGGGCATATCCCGGCCCTCGATGAGGTCGCCCACCAGGTACTGGGCGATGTTGTGCCCCGACCCGGTGACATAGTAGTTGCTGCGCCCCTGCCGGGTGTTGATCTCAAAGGCTTTATACTTCCCGTCCCGACGGTCGTACTTGATGTCGAAGTTGGAGAAGCCCACATAGCCCAGGTCCTCCAACATCCCCCGGATCTTGTCGCACAGGGCCCGGTCGTGCTCGGTGATGATGACGGCGTGGTTGCCGATGCCGTGGGGGGAGTGCTCCTCCAGCAGCACGTGGCCCAGGCACATCAGCTTGACCCTCCCATGCCGGTCAGAGTAGTTGGTGAGCACCCGCATATAGGTGTCGTCCCCGGGGATGAATTCCTGCAAAATCATTTTGCCCGGATAGCCTGCGGCATACACCTCGTCCAGCGCGGCCAGCAACTCCTCCCAGGTCTGGCAGATATAAACCTTTTTCAGCTCCCGGTGGCCGGTGGCCCAGTAGGCCACGCCGTCGGCGGGCTTGGCCACGTAGGGCGCGCCCCAGGGCAGCGTAAACTCGTGGCCCATGTCCCCGGAGTACACGAAAGTGGCCGGATGGTCGATGCCGTACTGGTCGCACAGTGCGTAAAACTGCTCCTTGTCGGTGAGGCGGTCCAGCATTTCCCCGCTGATATAGTTGCACTTCACGTTCTCGGGAAACTGGTCTTTGAGGTGGGCGGCCAGCTTTACATAGCTGTCGCCGCAGCCGATGACCAGCACCGTCTTGTCCGGGAACTCCGCCGCCACGTCCCGCACATTCTGCAAAAAGGCGGCGGCGTCCTCGTTTTCCAGGCAGGCGCGGTAGTCGATGATGGCGCTGTAGGCGCAGGGGAAGGTGGCGGCAAACTTGCCGAAGGCGATGCTCTTGACCCCGTAAGCCTCGTGAAAGGCCCGCGCCACGCTGTATACGTTGATATCGCCGCCAAATAACAGCGGCTGGAAATTATGCTCTGACACGAATTATCAGGCTCCTTTGCATGGGTTGGGTTTCCCGGGCGCTTCTGTCACGCCTCGAAGCGGCCAGGGCGCTCGGTCGCTTCTTTTATCCCCCCGCCCGGCGGACCAGGAACACCCCGGGAATCTGGGACAGCTTGTTGATGACCCCTTTCAGCTCCTTCTGATCCCTCACGGCCAGCTCCAGGTTGATGGTGGCGTAGCCGTCGGGCTGGCTCCGGGCGGACAGGTTGTTCACCTTCACCTTGACGGCGGACAGGGCCATGGCCACGTCCAGGGCCAGGCCGTCCCGGTCCTTGGCGGAGATCTCGATGGAGGTGCGGTAGGCGGCGTCGGGGGTCTCCGCCCAGGACACCTTGACCCAGCGCCCCTCCTCCTCCGGCTTGCGGCGGGCGGGGTCGGCGTTGGGGCAGTCCTGCCGGTGGATGGACACCCCGTAGCCCTTGGTGATGAAGCCCACCACCGGGTCTCCGGGGACGGGGGTGCAGCACTTGGAGAACTTCACCATGCAGTTGTCCAGCCCGGACACGATGATGCCGCTGCTGGACCGGCGGGGGGCCAGGATGGAGTCCTTGGGGGTGGAGGGGTACACCGTCTCCCCGGTGGAGACGGCCGCCTGTATGGCCTCCTGCTCCGCGCGCTGGCGCTCCAGGCGGCCCAGCCGGGTCATCTCCTCCTTGATGCGGGCGGCGGCCTTCTGGGCGGACAGCCCCCCGTAGCCGATGGCGGCGTACAGCTCGTCCAGCTGGCCGCACCGCACCCGCTTGAGCAGCAGGTCCAGCAGGTCGGAGTTGGCGGTGATGGCGGACAGGGACAGCCCCGCGTGCTTCAGCTCCGACTCGAACATGGAGCGGCCGGTGGCGATGTTCTCCTCCCGGCGCTCCTTCTTGAACCACTGGCGGATCTTGTTCCGGGCCTCGTTGGATTTGCAGATCTTCATCCAGTCCCGGCTGGGGCCCCGGGCGGACTTGGAGGTGATGATCTCCACGATGTCGCCGTTTTTCAGCGGCGTCTCAAAGGTGACGATCCGCCCGTTCACCCGGGCCCCCGTCATGGAGTTGCCGATGGCGGAGTGGATGGAGTAGGCGAAGTCGATGGGGGTGGCACCGGCGGGCAGGCTCTTCACGTCCCCGTTGGGGGTGAATACGAACACCTCGTCGGAGAACATATCCACCCGCAGGGTGCGGACAAACTCGTCCGGGTCGGTGTCCTGCTGGCTCTCCAGCAGCTTGCGCACCCACTCGAAGTCCCGCTCGGTGCCCAGCTTCTGGTTGGCCATGCCCTGCTTGTACTTCCAGTGGGCGGCCACGCCGTATTCGGCGGTCTGGTGCATGTCCCAGGTGCGGATCTGCACCTCGAAGGGGATGCCCTCCCTGCCCACCACGGTGGTGTGCAGGGACTGGTAGCCGTTGGGCTTGGGGGTGCCGATATAGTCCTTGAACCGGCCCAGCACCGGCTTGAACATGTCGTGGACACAGCCCAGCACGGTGTAGCAGGCGGGGATGTCCTCCACGATGACCCGGAAGGCGTACAGGTCGAAAATCTCGTTCAGCGTCTTGCCCTGGGAGTACATCTTGCGGTAGATGGAGTAGATGTGCTTGAGCCGCCCGTAGACCTTGCACTGGACCCCTTCCTCCGCCAGCCGCTCCTCAATGTGGGCCTGCATGTTGTCCACAAAGCCGGCGTGGAGGGCGGTGATCTTCTCCAGCTCCTCCTGCACGTCGTGGTAGCCCACCGGGTCCAGGTACTCCAGGGACAGGTCCTCCAGCTCCCATTTCAGCTTCTGCATGCCCAGGCGGTGGGCGATGGGGGCGTACACCTCCATGGTCTCCAGGGCCTTCTCCTTCTGCTTGAGGTCGGACTGGTACTGGAGTGTGCGCATGTTGTGGAGCCGGTCGCACAGCTTGATGAGGATGACCCGCACGTCCTTGGCCATGGCCATGAACATTTTGCGCAGGTTCTCCATCTGCTCGTCCTCCCGGGAGGTGTACTGCATCCGGGTGAGCTTGGTGACCCCCTCCACCAGCTCGGCTACCTGGGGGCCGAAGAGCCGGGCGATCTCGTCGTGGGTGGAGTCGGTGTCCTCAATGCAGTCGTGGAGCAGGGCGGACACAATGGAGTCCTGGTCCAGGTCCAGCTCGTTGATGATCTCGGCCACGGCGATGGGGTGGATGATATAGGGCTCGCCGCTCTTACGCAGCTGGGGCCCGTGGTGGTTGTTGGCGTATTCAAAGGCCGCGCGGATGCGCTCCACATCCGCGCCGGGGTTCGCGGCCAGGATGTGCCGCTCCAATTCCTCGTATCTCTCATGGGCCAGGTCCATAACGGTATCTCCCTTACATGATCTCGTCGTCGATCAGCGCCCGCAGCCGCCGCATCAGGTCCGCCTGCTCCAGATCCACTTTATTCTCGGGGCGGCACAGGTGAAGCTGGTCCCGCTCCAGCCGGATCAGCCCCCGGTCCCCCATCACGTGGAGGCACACCAGGGTCCTGCCGTAGGCCCACCGGCCGTCGGGCTGGCGGGCGGCCTGCCGCAGCAGGGAGGGTCCGGCCTCGATCCAGCCGCCCACGCAGTTGTGCTCCAGGAACCGCCACAGCCGGGCGAAGTCCTGCCGGGAGGGGCAAAGCAGGCCAGCCTCCCACCGGGAGAGCAGCTCGCCCTCCTTCAGCTTCTGGAACAGCTCCTGCTCCAGCTGGGCCCTTGTGGGCGCGGGGCGCAGGTCGCAGATCTGGAGCTGTACGGTGCGGTTTCCCCGGAACTCGTTGATCTGGGGGGTGAAGACCACGTCCAGCCGGTCCCCCGGGGACACGCCGCAGGCGGCGGTGTTGGCGGAGAAGAAGATGGCGTCCAGCACCACCCCGTCCCGGCGCAGCTTCATTTTTAAGTGCCGCCCGCCCCCCACGTCGCAGCAGGACAGCACACAGGCCCCCCGCAGCAGGAACACCGGCTTGGGGTTGCCGGTGCCGAAGGGCTCCAGCTGGGACAGGGACTCCACCTGGGGGGCGGTGAGCTGGCCGCAGTGGTCGATCTCCGCGTCCACGTCGATGGCGGCCTCCATGGGCGCCCCGCCGGTGCGCAGCTCCACCAGGCGGCACACCGCCTCCCGGAAGGCGGGGATGTTCTCCTCCAGAATGGTGAACCCCGCCGCCATCTCGTGGCCGCCATAGCCCTCCAGCAGGCGGGAACACTGCTCCAGGGCGGCGAACAGGTTGAACCCGCCGAAGGAGCGGCAGGACCCCTTGCCCTGGCCGTGCTCCAGGCAGATCATGAAGGCGGGGCAGGAATATTTTTCCGTCAGCCGGGAGGCCACGATACCCACCACCCCCTGGTGCCAGCCCTCTCCCGCCAGTACGATGGCCGGGGAGGCCAGCTGGGGCCGGGCCTCCAGCAGCTCCACGCACTGTTCGTATATATTCAGCTCAATGGCCTGCCGTTCCCGGTTCAGGCGGCACAGGGTGTGGGCCAGGGCCTCCCCCCGCTCCTCGTCCCGGGTGAGCAGCAGCTCCAGGGCCACCATGGCCTGCTCCATCCGGCCCGCCGCGTTGATCCGGGGGGCCAGCCCGTAGCCGATGGTGACGGCGGTGGGGAGGCTGCCGGGCTCCAGCCCCGCCTCCCCCATCAGGGCCCGCAGGCCGGGCCTCTGGGTGCGCCCCAGCAGCTCCAGCCCCTGGCGGACTAAGGAGCGGTTCTCGTCGGTGAGGCGCATCACGTCGGCCACGGTGCCGATGGCGGCCAGCTCCCCAAAGCGCTGGAACACCGCCGCCCGCTGCTCGGGGGGGACCAGGGCCTGGGCGGTCTTCAGCGCCACACCCACCCCGGCCAGCTCCGGGAAGGGGTAGGGGCAGTCCTCCCGGCGGGGGTCCACCACCGCCACGGCGGCGGGGAGCTTGTCCTTGCAGTGGTGGTGGTCGGTGACCACCACGTCCACCCCCAGCGAGCGGGCGAACTCCACCTCGTTCACGGCGGTGATGCCGCAGTCCACGGTGACGATGAGCCCTACGCCCTGCCCGGCCAGCCGGGCGACCGCCCCCGGGTTGAGGCCGTAGCCCTCCTCGGTGCGGTCGGGGATATAGCTCACCACCCGGCCCCCCTGCCCCGCCAGCGCCTCGGTGAGCAGGCAGGTGGCGGTGATGCCGTCCACGTCGTAGTCGCCGTAGACGCAGATGAGCTCCCCGCCGTCGATGGCGGCGCGGATGCGGGCCACGGCCCGGTCCATGTCCTTGAGAAGGAAGGGGTCGTGGAACCGCTCCGGGCCGCAGGAGAGGAACTGGGCGGCGGCGTCCGGGGTGTCCAGCCCCCGGGAGGCCAGCAGGCAGGCGCACAGGGGGGACAGCCCCGCCGACTCCAGGGCCCGGCGGGCGGACAGGGGGGCGGGACGGCGCAGGTCCCAGCGCTGATATTTCAAAACCGTCCCTCCTTTCCGCCCCGGCCGGGGC
>CATLFX010000016.1 GCA_949935795.1 uncultured Oscillospiraceae bacterium | reverse complement strand
CTGGGTGACCACCTCCATCTCCCGGTACTGGGCCAGCTCCAGCCGGATGGCCCCGGCGGCGGCCTTTTTGGCCTTGGTCTGGGCGTCGCCGCCCACACGGGACACGGACAGGCCCACGTTGACGGCGGGCCGCTGGCCGGAGAAGAACAGGTCGCTCTCCAAAAAGATCTGGCCGTCGGTGATGGAGATGATATTTGTCGGGATATAAGCGGACACGTCCCCCGCCTGGGTCTCCACGATGGGCAGGGCGGTCATGCTGCCGCCCCCCAGCTCGTCGCTGAGGTGGGCGGACCGCTCCAGCAGCCGGGAGTGGAGGTAGAACACGTCGCCGGGGAAGGCCTCCCGGCCGGGGGAGCGCTCCAGCAGCAGGGACAGGGCCCGGTAGGCGATGGCGTGCTTGGACAGGTCGTCGTACACGATGAGCACGTCGTCCCCCTGGTACATGAAGTGCTCGGCCAGGGCGCACCCGGCGTAGGGGGCGATGTACTGCAAAGCGGCGGAGGCTCCGGCGGGGGCGGTGACGATGGTGGTGTACTCCATGGCCCCCCGGCGGGCGAGATTTTCCGCCAGCTGGGCCACCGAGCTGGTCTTCTGGCCGATGGCCACGTAGATGCACACCACGTCCTTGCCCTTCTGGTTCAGGATGGTGTCCAGGGCGATGGCGGTCTTGCCGGTCTGGCGGTCGCCGATGATGAGCTCCCGCTGGCCCCGGCCGATGGGGAACATGGAGTCGATGGCCAGCAGGCCCGTCTCCATGGGGGTGTTCACCGGCTGGCGGTCCAGAATGCCGGGGGCGGGGGTCTCCATGGGGCGGTAGCCCTCCGGCTCGATGGCCCCTTTGCCGTCCACGGGAATGCCCAGGGCGTCCACCACCCGGCCCAGATAGCCCTCTCCCACCGGCATGCCGGCGGTTTTCAGGGTGCGGCGGACCATGCTGCCCGCCCGGATCTCCTCGCCGTCGCCGAAGAGGATGCAGCTCAGCCCCTCGGGGCGCAGGTCCTGGACCATGCCCTTGACCCCGCTCTCAAACACCAGAATCTCGCCGTACTGGGCGTGGGCCAGGCCGCTGACCGTGGCGATATCGCTGTCCACGGACAGCACCTCGCCCATCTCCTCCGGGGCGGGGGAGGGCTCCCAGTGCTCCACCGCCTGGCGGATGAGGGGGACGATGTCGTTCTCCCCCGGCTCCAGCTGGCGCAGGTAGTCCTGGAACTGCCGCACCCGGCCGTCCAGGGTCCAGTCGTACACGTCGGACCCCACCTGGAGGCGGAAGCCATCCTGAAGGGTCTCGTCAAACTCCCAGTGGAGGGGGACCTTCCGCTTGTAGGTGCGGGAGAGAAATTCGCCGAAGCGGGCCAGCTGGGCCTCGGTGGGCTGGTCGGCGCTGCGCAGCTGGGCGGTGAGGCGGCTTCTAGCGTCCCTCATGGGGCTTGCCTCCCTCCGTCAGGTCCAGGAACTGGTCGAAGAAATCGGCGCCGGGCTTGGCGGCCAGCTTTTTCGCCGCCTTGGCGGCCAGGTCCCGCATCTCCCGCTGGGACTCCCGCAGGGCCCGCTCCTTGGACTGCTCCGCCTCGGCCTGGGCCTTGGCGATGATCCGGCGGGCCTGCTCCTCGGCCTGGGCCAGCTGCTCCTGGGCGGCGTCGGAGGCGGCCTGCTGGGCCCGCATCCGCTCGTCGTGGATCTCGTCGTCCGCCGCCTCCAGCTTGGCCTTGGCCTGGGACTCCAGCAGCTCCGCCTGGGCCAGCTTGTCCGCCGCCTGCTCCTCCAGCTCCTGGTAGTGGGCGGTCCGTTTGTCCATAAAGTCCTTCACCGGCTTGTACAGGAGGAAATAGAGCCCTCCCGTCAGGATGGCCAGGTTCATCCAATGCAGCAGAATCTGCTGCAAATTGATATTCAGAGGCATAACAGAGCCCTCCCAGCCTTACAGCACAAAGATGATGAGGATGACCACCAGCAGGGCGTAGATGATGGCCGTCTCAATGAACACCAGGCCCAGCATCAGGGTGGTGCGGATCTTTCCCTCCGCCTCGGGCTGGCGGGCCAGGCTCTCGGTGGACTTGGCGGTGGCCAGGCCCATGCCCACCGCGCCGCCGGCGGCGGCGATGCCCACGGCGATGCCCGCGGCAATGGCCTTCAGGCCGATGGTGGAGCCCTCGCTGGTCTCGGTCTGGGCGGCGGGCTCGCCCTGGCTGGGGGCGTCGGCGGCAAAGGCGGGGGCGGCCAGGGACAGAACCAGCATAAACACCCCGGCAAGGACAAACATCTTTTTCAGCAGCTTATTCATAGGTAGCGACCTCCATTTTTATGTTTTGTGAGATCAGGCATTCTTCGCCTGGAGTTTTTTCTTTTTCTCCTTCTTGGGGGAAGGCTCGGACACCTCACCGTAGTACAGCGCGGTGAGCATGGTGAGCACGTAGGTCTGGATCAGGGCATGGAGCAGGGTGAACAGCACCCCCACCACCACGGGGAGGACAAAGCTCAGCGCCACGTAGTAATACACCAGCTCCGTCACCAGCAGCCCGCTGAGCAGGGCGCCGAACAGACGGAAGCTCATGGATATGGGCAGGGAGAACTCCTTGAGGGTTTTGCCTACGCCGCCCAGGCCGTTGGAGGCCACGCCGCCGGACAGGATCACCAGATAGGACAGCGTGCCCATAGCGATGGCGGCGTTCACGTCGGACAGCGGGGCGGGCAGGGTGATGGGGTGGCCGTGGATGGTCACGGCCTGGAGGCCCAGCAGCTCAGACAGGGTGCCCACAAAGATGTAGGACCCGGCGGCGAAGAGGTAGGCCCCGAGAAAGCGGTTTCGGTGGGGGCTGTTGCCCTTGGCCATGCCGTCGAACAGGCCCACCAGCTCCTCCAGCACCAACTGGAGCTTTCCGGGCTGGTATTGGAACCGGGGGATGGCGAAAACCCGGATCAGCGCGGCACACAGCAGCAGAAACGCCGTCACCAGCAGGGCGGAGATCATCCCCGGGTTCACCGTCATCAGGCCGAACAGGCTGATCTGCCCCGTGCCGTGGAGCACCGCGTCCCGCATGGCCTCCTGCACGCTCTCCGACGGCCCGGGGGACCCGGCCATCAGCGCGGCGATGAGCAGCAGGACCGCGGCCGCCAGACAGACCGCCAGCCCCTTTTTGTGTTGCTTCATCCAAGCATTCCTTCTTTCGAGCTTTTCTGACTGCCGCTGGAAGGCGGCGGCGCCCCTATTATACACCCGCTCCCCAGGGTTGTCCATCTGATTTTTGACGAAAAAACCGCCCCCTCGACGGGGCGGTTTTTTCGCGGGTGCGAGGCTCAGGAGCCGGCCTGTTCCGTCACGATCATGTTGGGCCAGCGCTCCTCCATGCGCTGGTCGGGATACTGCCGGTCGATGAATTCCTCGAAGGTGTTGGCGGGCTCCGGCTGGGCGGGCCGGGCGCCGTAGCGCAGCATGGCCCCGCCGGTGAGCAGCCCGTTGCAGGCCATGAAAAACACCACGATCCAGGTGGCGATCTTGCCCCACAAGGCGGGCAGGGACTCGATGCCCTTGGACATGGGGGGATAGATGATCTTGATCCACACCACCGCCAGCACGCCCCAGAAGAAGCAGAACAGCACGTTGGTCCGCCCGCCGATGTTCAGCGGCATGTCGCTGTAGTCCCAGAACACGGTGCCGAACACCAGCTCGGTGAACACGCTGCACAGGTATTCATAGGCGCCCCCCACCACAAACCCGGCGGCGAAGATGTAGCGGTCGTTTTTCTCCGCCAGCCCCTGGAGGGCCACGGTGAGCACCACCGCCCCCAGCCCCCACACAAAGCTGAAGGGGCCATAGAGCACGCTGGAGCGGTTCATCCACTGGCCGTCCACCAGGCCGCACCAGAAGGTCTCGATGATGTCCCCCAGCAGGGCGGAGATGAGGAACACCCACACCAGCTTGTCCCAGCACAGCCCCTTGGCGAAGGTGTAGGTCCCCTCTTCCCGGCCGGGGCCCTGCTCCAGGCCCGGATAGGCCTTTTGCAGACGCTTCCACACGGCGGTGTAAATGTACCCGGCCAGCTTTTTCTGGCCGCTGCCCGCCTGGAGCTCCTCATAGGGGGCGGCGTTTCCGGTGCGCACGGCGTAAAACACGGCGGCGAAGTCCAGCCCGATGAGGACGAAGGACACGATCACCACGGCGTGCCGGAGCAGGCCGGGGGTCAGCATCAGCGCCGCCATCAGCACCGGGTGGACGATGAGATAGGTCAGGTAGTACACACCAGCCGCCAGGGCGGAGGACAGCAGACCCTTTCCGGTGCCGGACAGCAGGCGGCTGCGCTCCTGGGTCCACTGGATCTTGGGGCCCACCCGCTGGAAAAAGTGGTCGCCGATGCGCTCCACCACGGCGGACACCACCATGGTGGCCAGGAAGGACAGGATATGGTGCCCCGCCAGGGTGGGCAGGAGCAGGATGAGCAGGACGAAGGTGAAGCCGTAGGCCAGCACCAGGGGCAGGGCCACCACGCCCCGGTTGCAGAATTTCCGCCGGGTGACGGCGTACCAGGCGGCCTCCGCCGCCCACCCCAGGAAGGAGTAGACCAGCAGGTACAGGCTCAGGTCGTAAAACGTGTCCATCGGATTGGTCACAGCCTTTCTCGTTTGGAAAATCAAGAGGGGAAAAGAGTCGAAAGGCAGTATACCACATTTCGGCGGGGATGGGAAGGGGGTCAGAACAGGCTTTCCAGCAGGTCGTAGAACTCCCCGTCCAGCCGCCGGATGCTGCCGCCAACGCGGATTCGGTCGTCAAACAGGTAGCACACCCCGTCCTGCCTGCACACCCTGAAGTGGGCGAACGGGATCGACTCCTCCGGGGAAAACTGATACCAGACAAGAATGGAAAAACTGTTTGCAAAGGCCTCGTCCATTCCCTCGTAGATGGGATGGCTGGTGGGAAGGCGCTCTCCGCCGTCGATGGCCGCCATGAGCTTGCGCAGCAGGTCCGGGTCTTCCACCCACGCTTGTTTGCTCACCGCGGCGTCCCACTGTTCGTTCTCCACCTTTAAGATTGAAAAAACGTCGGGGAGTGGCTGAGTACCCGCTGTTTCCGGCTGGGAGTAGTCGGGGATGATGAAGAAGGTGGTGGGGTTGTAGTCCCGTACCGACACCTGGCAGGGAATGCGTTTGCCGTCCAGGGTGATTTCCAGCCTGGGGGGTTTTTCCTTGTCCCGGACCTCCGCGCACAGCAGGGAGCCGCTGTCCCCAGTGCGTTCCAGGTCCAGATTCAGGGTGGACCCGAACAGGCCGGAACCCAGTCCAACGCTGAGATGGCTCTGGCCGCCCCCGGCGGGGACATAGATGAGGAAATAGTGTTTGTTCACAGCGGCCAGCTCGTCGTAGTAGTCGTACCGCAGGGCGTAGGCCCGGTCCTCCCGGACCTCCAGCGCGTCCAGCCAGCTGTGGACGGCGTTTTTCACCGTCTCCGAGGGCTGCTGCTGGTCGTACTCGTCAAAGGTGACCTCCAGCAGGGAGGCAGTGCCTGTGCCGCCGGTGGTCTGGAACATCACCAGGCCCAGGACGGTGAGGATGATGAGCAGGACCGGCGCGGCGATCACGGCGATCAGGATTTTTTTCAGGCCCTTATCCTGCCGCCGCCGGGGAGGAGTCACCCCCTCCAGCACTCCGTCCAGGGGGGCGGCGCACCGGGGGCACACCTTCCAATCCTCCTCCACCGGGGCGGAACAGCCGGGGCAGGCGGGCCGCAGCCTGGCCCCGCACCGGGGGCAGACAACGTAGTCTTCCTCCACAGGGGCGGCGCACCGGGGGCACTCCAGGTCGGAATAGCTGTTTCGTATCAGCAGGTAGATGATGAATCCGATGAGGGCGGGGGAGAGGACGGCGATAAGGGTCCACAGCACCGCGTTCATTCCCCTGCGTTTGGCGTCCCGGCAGACGTACACCCCGATGAGGATCAGGATGGTGAGGGCGGTCAGCGCGGCGAAACACAAAAATGCCATATTAACTGCGACAGACACGGCTTGCGCCTCCTTTCTGGGTGAACACAATGGTGATGGCCCCGCTTCCTCCGATAGAGACCAGGGCGAAGCAGATACAGCCCGCGCCCAATGCCGGGGAGATATTCAGATACAGCAGCCCCAGCAGGACCAGGGCCAGCTCCAGCAGCGCCCCCGCCGCCGCCAGCAGGACGGTGCGCCGGCGCCGCTGCCGCTTTTCCAGCTCCCGCCGGAGGTCCCGTTCCGTCAGGGCGGGCGGGGTGAACCGCTCAAAATCGCAGGTCTGTCTCATCGGCCAGCGCCTCCTTCAACAGTTTCCGGGCCTTGTTCAGCCGGGATTTCATGGTGCCTACGGGGATGTTCAGAATTTCAGCGGCGGCGGCCAGGTCCATCCCCTGGAAATAGAACAGCGCCACCGCCTGCCGCAGCTTGTCCGGCAGCTTCCCCACCGCCTCGTACAGAGGGAGGTAGTCCGTTTCCTCCTGGGCGGGGATGGAGTCCAGCAGCCGGTCCTTGTCCTCGCCGCTGGCAAAGTCCAGCAGGGGAGAGCGGGCCAGCCGCCGCAGGGCGCTGCGGTGGGTGTTCACACAGATTTTGGCCAGCCAGGGCTCGAACTCCCGGCCGGGGTCGTAGCAGTCCATATGCCTGAGGACCCGGAGCCAGGTCTCCTGGTACAGGTCGTCCGCGTCGAAGGGGTGGGGGCACAGGGCGCGGCACAGCCCGTAGAGCCGCCGCCCGTAGCGCTGGATATACTGGTCTATCGTCATGGGCCCCGCCTCCCTTCACTGATATATACCGCCGGACGGGGCGAAAGGTTCGCCTTAAATTCCACTTTTTTTGCAAAAAAGGACCGCCCCGGGCTGGGGCGGTCCCATGGATGCGCGTTCAGTCGTCGCCGAAGCTGATGCCCAGCAGGCGGGCCTCGGTGATGATGTCGGAGCTGGGGTCGATGGTCTTCAGCTTGCCCGCCACCTCTTTCAGGGGCACGGAGGTGATGACGTGGTCGTGGATGGCCACCATATTGCCGTACTCACCCTTGGAGATCATCAGCGCCGCCGTGGCCCCCAGCCGGGAGGACAGCACCCGGTCGTAGGCGCAGGGGGTGCCGCCCCGCTGCATGTGGCCGGGGACGGTGACCCGGACTTCCTTGCCCGTCTTTTTGAGGATCTTGTCGGCGATGGCGTAGGACACGGAGGGGTACTGCTCCAGCAGCTCCGCCATGTGCTTTTTGTACTCCTTCTTGGACATCTCCGCCTCTTTTTTGGACATGGCGCCCTCGGCCACCGCCAGGATGGTGAAGCCGTGGCCGGCGTTGGCCCGCTGGTTGATCTTGGCCACCACGGAGTCGATGTTGTAGGGAATCTCGGGGATGAGGATGATGTCCGCACCGCCGGCCATGCCGGCGTTCAGGGTCAGCCAGCCCGCCTTATGGCCCATGATCTCCACCATGAACACCCGGTTGTGGGAGGCGGCGGTGGTGTGGATGCAGTCGATGACGTCGGTGGCGATGCCGATGGCGGACTGGAAGCCGAAGGTGGTGTCGGTGCCCCACAGGTCGTTGTCGATGGTCTTGGGCAGGCCGATGACGTTCAGCCCCTCCTCGCTCAGCAGGTTGGCGGTCTTCTGGCTGCCGTTGCCTCCCAGCACCACCAGGCAGTCCAGCCGCAGGCGGCGGTAGGTGTATTTCATGGCCTCCACCTTGTCCAGGCCGTTCTCGTCGGGGGTCCGCATCAGCTTGAAGGGCTGGCGGCTGGAGCCCAGGAAGGTGCCGCCCCGGGTGAGCAGGCCGGTGAAGTCGATGGGGGTCAGTTTTTTGTAATCCTCATACATCAGGCCCTTGTAGCCGTCGATGAAGCCGATGATCTCCACGCCGTTGCCGTAGATGTTGTAGAGGCCCTTGGCCACGCCGCGCATGGTGGCGTTGAGGGCTTGGCAGTCGCCGCCGCTGGTGAGCATTCCGATTCGTTTCATGATGATGCTTCCTTTCCAACTCTATTTTTAGCCTTTTCGGCCGAATAAACAGGTCAATCGCGCCCGAAAATGCGCCCTAACAGGCCGGTGCGGCGGGCCTGGATCTTGACGGCGGGCCGTTTCTGGGGCGCGGGAGCCTTCTTGACGGGCAAGGGCTTGGGGGCGGGGGCTCCGGGGGCCGCCGGAGGGGGAGAGGGCCGCTTTTTGGCGGGCTCCGCCGCTTTGGGGGCGGGAGTCTCCTTGACAAGCCCGGGCAGGGCCCACGCGCCGCAGCCGGCCTGGTCGCAGAACCACTCCTGGGAGTTGAACAGCTCCCCCTGGGCCCGGGCGTAGGAGCCGTCGGGCTGCTGCAAGCGGCCCTTGGCGGTGTCCCGGAGCTGGTCCTGGAACATCTGCTCCAGGTGGGCCCGCAGGTCCGGGTCATAGACCGGCGCGGCCACCTCCACCCGGCGGGTGGTGTTGCGGGTCATGAAGTCGGCGGAGGAGATGTACACCCGGCGGCGCTCTCCCAGGCCGAAGAGGTAGATTCTGGCGTGCTCCAGGTAGCGGCCCACGATGCTCACCACCCGGATGTTTTCCGTATAGCCGGGCACGCCGCCGATCAGGCAGCAGATGCCCCGGATCACCAGGTCGATTTTCACCCCGGCCTGGGAGGCCTCGATGAGCTTGTCGATGAGGGGCTTATCGGTGAGGCCGTTGAGCTTGAAGCCCAGATAGGCGGGACTGCCCGCCTTGGCCTGCTGGATTTCCTCGTCAATGAGGGCGGCGACTCTGCCGCGCAGGCAGGCGGGGGCCACCATGAGCTGGTGGCTGTCCTCCACCACCTCGCCCATGGACAGGGCGTTGAACACCTGAGCGGCGTCCGCGCCGATCTCGGGGCTGGCGGTCATGAGGGCGAAATCGGTATACAGCCGCACCGTGTCCTCGTTGTAGTTCCCCGTGCCCACCTGGGTGATATACTCCACCTGGCCCTGGTGCATCCGGGTGATGAGCAGCAGCTTGGAGTGGACCTTCAGCCCGTCCAGGCCGTAAATCACCCGGCAGCCCGCCCGCTCCAGCACCCGGGACCAGCCGATGTTGTTCTCCTCGTCGAACCGGGCCCGGAGCTCCACCAGGGTCACCACCTCTTTGCCGTTCTCGGCGGCGTCCACCAGGGCCTCCACGATCTTGCTGTTGTGGGCCACCCGGTAGAGAGTCATTTTGATGGACACCACGTCCGGGTCCTGGCCCGCCTCCTGGAGGAGCCGCAGCAGGGGCCGGACGCTCTCATAGGGGTAGGTGAGCATCAGGTCGCGGTTTCTGATCTGCTCCGTCATGGGGGCCAGGGGGTCCACGTTGGGGGAGTTCTGGGGCACCCGGCGGGGGTAGAACAGCCCGGTCTTGTCCCGGAGCATATCCCGCAGCGTCCCCACAAAGGACAGGTCCAGGGGAATCTCGCTGGCGAAGAGGTGCTTTTTGGACAGGTCCAGGCAGCGGCACAGGCTGTCCCGGACGGAGTCGGTGAGCTTGCCCTGATAGTCCAGCTTCACCGGGCGCAGGCGCTTGCGGCGGCGGATCATCTTCTCCATGCTTTTGCGGTACTCCTCCGCCAGCATGTCGCTCATCTCCGAGGAGGCGTCGTCCATGTGTATGTCGGCGCTGCGCAGCAGCCGGATCAGCACCGTGCCCTCCACCTTGTAATGGGCGAAGATTTTGGGCAGAAAGCTGGCGATGAGCTCCTCCACCAGGATGAAGCGCTGGCCCTCGCCGGGGAGGGGGACCAACCGGCTCAGAACCCCCTCGCCGCAGGGGACGATGCCCATGCGCTCGCCGCCGTTCTTGGTTTTGAGGATGGCCACGGCGTAGATCTGCTTGTTGCGCAGGAAGGGGAAAGGCTGCTTGCGCCCGATGATCTGGGGGGACAGCAGGGGCAGGACGTTGGAGGTAAAATATTTTTCCAGGAAGGACTGGGTTTTGTCCTGGAGGCTGTGGAACCGGCACAGCTCCACCCCCTGGCCCGCCAGCTCCCGCAGCAGGTCCTTGCAGATCCGGTCCCGCTGGGCCAGGTATTCCCGCGTCCTGTCCAGGACGGCGGCGGCCTGTTCCGCGGAGGTCATGCCGGTCTTGTCGTCCACCGCCTCCAGGTGGAGGGTGTCCATCAGCATTCCCACCCGGACCATATAGAACTCGTCCAGGTTGCTCTGGAAGATGGAGGCGAAATTCAGCCGCTCACACAGGGGATTGGCGGGGTCCTCCGCCTCCTCCAGCACCCGGCGGTTGAACTGGAGCCAGGACAGCTCCCGGTTCACATAGCAGGGATTCGCGCTGGGCAGGGGGGCGGCGTTGAGCTGGTCTTTCATGGCGGATCACGTCCCTTTGGTCAGGTTGATTGGAGCGGCTTCGCTCCTCATAAATGTACCATCCTTTCCCGCTGGGCGCAAGCCCCTTTGGGGACTTTTTCACAAAACCTCCCGCAAAA
Source organism: uncultured Oscillospiraceae bacterium (assembly GCA_949935795.1). Lineage (GTDB taxonomy): Bacteria > Bacillota > Clostridia > Oscillospirales > Oscillospiraceae > Enterenecus. The sequence goes on along the minus strand of CATLFX010000016.1, from coordinate 37,845 downwards.
AACGGCGCCGGGGCGGAATACCCGCCCCGGTCTGCCATTTATTGGATGCCGTCGTATTTCTGGATGATGCCGTCCCGCTCCTGGGAATGGGACGCCGACCACTCCTCCCAGCTCTGTCCGGCGTCCGCGGCGGCCCGGCCCAGCTCCGCCATGAGGGCGGGCAGGTCCCGCTCCAGGATGGTGGCCGCCGGTTCGCCAAAGCGGGCCTTGCCCGCCTGGTCGCTGCCCCCCAGGAACATCCGGAAGGCGGGCTGGGGTTTGCCGTCCACCGGCTTCACGCAGCCCTGGAAGCCGACGGCCCCCGCCTGATGGGCGGAGCAGCTGGAGGGGCAGCCGGAGATGCACACGCGGGGCAGGGCCCCGTCGGGGAGGTCCGCCGCCCGCGCCGCGTCCACCATGGCCTGGAGGACGCCCTGGCTGTCCCGGACCCCCTGCTGGCAGGTGGACGCGCCGATGCAGGCCACGCTGTGCTCAAACCGGGTCTGGGCCCCGTCCCGGGTGGCCTCCAGCACCCGCTCCGCCTCGCCGGCGGACAGGTTGATGATATACAGCGTCTCGTCGGGAGCCACCCGGACCTCCGTCCCCGCCATGTCCTTCAGCAGGGCGTAGAGCTGGGCGGGCTTGTCCACCGGCAGCAGCCCGCCGATGGGATGGTATTTCACCGCATACAGGCCGGGCTGCTTCTGGGGGATGGCCCGGGGGTGGGACAGGGTCTTGTCCCCCTTGTCCAGGGCGGCGGGGGCCTCCAGCCGGGGCAGGTCCAGCCCGCCCTCCGCCTTGCGGGCGGCCACGTTGTCCAAAAACGCCTGTTTCAGCCCCTCGGGGCCCAGGGCCTCCTGCATGAAGCGGGTGCGGGCCTTCACCCGGCTCTCATAGTTTCCGTGCTGGCAGAAGGTGTCGATCATGGCCCGGACGTAGTACAGAATTTCCCGGGGCTGGACGTGCTCCTCCACCAGCACGCCCATGGAGGGATTGAGCATGCCCAGGCCCCCGGCGATGCGCAGGGCGAAGGAGCCGTCCTCCCGGGCCATAAAGCCCATGTCCCGGAAAGCGGTGTGGACGCAGTCGTCCGCCCCGTTGCAGAATGCGATTTTCAGCTTGCGGGGCATGTGGATATCCCGGCAGATAGACAGCAGGTAGTCCGTCACCGCCTCGGCGTAGGGGGTGGGGTCGAAGCACTCCCCGGGCTGGACGCCGGACAGGGGGCTGCACATCACGTTGCGGGGGTGGTCCCCGCCGCCGCCCTTGGTGTAGACGCCGTTATCCATGGCCGCCTCCATGAGGGCGGGCACCTGGGCGGCGGACAGGTCGTGGAGCTGGATGGTCTCGCAGGTGGTGAGCTTGAGCCGCCCCACCCGCTCCTTCTCAACAGAATCGGCCAGGAATTTCAGCCGCTCCAGGGTGAGCCGCCCCGCCGGCAGGCGCAGGCGCAGCATATGCTTGGAGGGGTCCCGCTGGGCGTAGGAGCCGAAGCCGCCGGACACGCCCTTGTAGGCTTTGCGGTCCAGCTCGCCCTTGTCAAAGGCGGCGATGGCGTCCTTGAAGCCCTCGATCTCCTTTTGGAAGGTATCGGTCCACTGTTTGTCCATGGTTTGGTCACAGCCTTTCGTTATGGATGGGCCGCCCGGATGAGAGAGGCCCGCTTTCTGGTAGTATACCAAAAAGCGGGCTGGTCTACAATATTTTCTTTTCGCCCGCCGCCGCCCGCGCAGACGGGGCGGAAGCGCTCAATGGATGGTGGAGATGTAGGTGTAGACGTCGTCGCTCTGGACAAAGCGGAAGCTGGCGGGCCTAGTCTCGAACCCGTTTCCGGTGAAGCGCAACGTCCAGACGGCGATCTGATCGGTGGTGAAGGGGTTGACGGGCATTGCCAGATCGAAGGTGCCGTCATCGTTGAAATAGTAGTTCATGCAGTATTCATAGGTCTCAGCGGAGAAGCCATACTGCTGGATGTTTGCCCATTCAGCCTCGTCGAATTCCAGCTTGACAGTTTGTCCGCTGTAGGAGATGATGGCGGAATGTCTGGCCTCATCCAGTGTCACGACGCGGTTCATATTAAAATCCTTCATCAGGGCTTTCCAGTCGTGGACGTAGGGGGTGACGGCATCGGTCCCCAGGTCGTAGACCGTCAGCTGGTACTGCTGGTCGGCGCCCCCCTGGAACAGATGGGTGATGACGGCGAAGGGGCCGGAGGTGCCCTTGGGCCCCCAGCCGAAGCCCGGAAGCTGCATAAGCTGGGGCGCGTAGCCATCGTGGGTCTGCCCCCCGCCGAAGCGGCGGGCCGTGTAGGGGAACACCTGGGTGAGTTGGTCCTCCACCTGGAACATGGTCTCCTGGCCGCGATCGCGGGTGAACATCCACACGGGGTAGCCGGGCAGGTAGCCCGCCAGATACCACTGCTCCGGGTCCTCCGGGACCTGCTCATAGGAGGTGACCAGGGTGTAGTCCATGCCGTCGATGGCGTAGCTGCCCAGCTCCAGCGGTGGCGACGGCACGTTGGAGAAGAAGTGGGGCGGGGTGGTGTAGGGATCGAAGGGCTCCACGCCCTCGGTGGCCAGCACCGTGGCCTTCACGTGGTCCTTGATGGCGTTGACGGCGTCCCAGAACTCATTGCTGTTCTGATACCGCCCGTCGCTGGGCCAGATCAGGGCGTAATACTGATCGCCGCTCCGGGCGAAGATGTCCACGGCGGGCCACAGCCCCTCCTGGTTCAGTCTTTCCTGAATCCCGGCCTCGTCCATCTGGTACAGGTCCACCAGCCAGCCGCCCCACAGGTCCTGCCATTTGGGGTCGTTCAGCGCATAGGAGGCCAGGCAGCTCACCTCGCCGCCCATGGCCGGGGAGGCGCTTACCTTGTCCCGCCACTCCTCCGGCAGGGCCATCAGCCGGGCTTGCAGAGTGTCCAGGGGCTGGCGGTTTTCATCCGGGCTGTAGGGCTCCACACCGTCGGTCTCCAGCACCTGCTCCATGGCGTAGGCCCGGATGGCGTTGAAGGCGTTGTGGAAGGGCTCCGCATCGTCCGGCGAGTAAAAGCGCACATCGGTGGCATAGGTAATGACGAAATAGGTGCCGCCGTTTCGGGCAAAGCACTCCCAGCCGCCGGTGTCCCGGTGCTCGTCAAGCTCTGCCTGAGATATCTGGGTTACGTTCAGCAACCAGCCCAGTCCGGCATCCAGCTGCGTCCACTCAGGCCGGTTCATCGTATAGCTAACGGCCACTCCATCGTCCATCGCGGCATCTGCCACACTGCTCACAATGTCCGCTTGAAGCGTCACCGGCACGTCCAGCAGCCGTTCTTGCAGATTGTCCGTGGTGGGGTCGGAATTTTCCGGCGCGCCGGTGAAGGTGCACCCCACGGCGACGCCCAGCACCAGCACCAGGGCCAGCACCACGGCCAGGACGGTTTTGGGCCTGCGGGCGATGAGGCGCACCCGCTGGCGGACCCGGCGCTTGCCGCCGGTCATGGTGGTGGCGGTCTGCATGAGGGAGCACCGCCCCGCCGCGATCATGCCCACCAGGGTGCGGCCGTAGGGGATGCGCTCTTCCTCGCCCAGGCGGCGGATGGCCCCCGCGTCACAGGCCAGCTCGCAGTCCTGGCGGGACAGGGCCGCCGCCCACCACACCAGGGGGTCGAACCAGTACAGGCAGAGGCACAGGCACCGCACCAGCGCCCACCAGTGGTCTTTGTGGCGGTAGTGGGTGGACTCGTGGGCCAGCACGTGGCGCAGGTGGTCCGGGTTCTGGACGGCGTGGGGGGTGACGTAGATGGCAGGCCGGAAGGTCCCGAACAGGCAGGGGGAGGGGAGGGCGTCCGACACGTACACCGGGAGCTTGACGGAGGGGTCTATCACCGCCAGCTCCGCCGCCCTCAGCCGCCGCCGGAAGCGCAGGTTCACCAGCAGAAACCACAGCCCCGCCAGCGCGGCCCCGCCCAGCCATACGGGACGGGCGTATTGCTCAAACAGCTGGGCCAGGGTGGCCCCCTGGGAGCGCTCCCGGGCCTGGGCGTCCACCCGTTCCAGCTCCCGGTCGGAGAGCTGGGTGGTGTCCACCCCGTTTTCCTCATACTCCCGGATGACCTGGACGTAGGCGCTGTCATAGGACTGGGCCGGGATGGGCACATGGGCCTGTCCGATGGCCTGGGCGGCGCGGGCGGGCCCCTCCGCCCGGTCCAGCAAGGCCAGGGCGCTGTAGGCGCTGTCGGCCAGCTCCACGGGGACCAGCAGCCGCAGGGCGATGATGAGCCACAGGGCGTACTGCAAACGGGGGTCTACCCTGCCCCGGAGCAGGGGCCGCAGGGCGGCCAGCAGTAGAATCAGGATGGACGATGTGATCAAAACCGGCTTCATTTTGACTCCTCCTCCGCCTTGTCCAGAATGGCGTACAGCTCGTCGATATCCGCCCGGGTCAGGGAGCTGCGGTCCACCAGGGAGCTGACCAGCAGCCCCACGCTGCCGTGGAAAGCCCTGGCCAGAAGGGAATCGGTCTCCGCCGCTGCCGCGTCCTCCCGGGCCAGCGCCGCCCGGAACACCTTGGTCCGGCCCTCCGTCTCATAGTCGATGAGCCCCTTTTCCTCCATCCGCCGCACCATGGTGGTGACGGTGCTCTTGGCCCAGCCCGCGCTGTCCCTGAGGGCCCGGACCAGCTCCATCAGGGTCTTGGGGCCCGTCCACAGGCACTCCATCACCCGCCACTCGCTGGGGGAGAGGGTGTCCCGCCTGTTCTCCATGTCCATTCCCTCCTTCATACAATTGGTTTACTGGTGTAAGCCTACTATAGCATATTGGACTACGAATGTCAACCGTTTTGGTAAAAAAACCCGCCCTGATTCAGGGCGGGGCAGGGTCACAGCTTTTTGACATACCGCAGGTCCACGCAGACGGCGTCATGGGGGAAGGGGATCTCGGTGTGGGTGCCGTCCCAGGCGAAGCCGTGGGCGGCGTAAAACCGCCGGGCCTTCTCATTCTCCCGCAGGACGAAGACGAAGGCGTTCTGGAAGCCCTCCGCCTTCATCCGGCGGCAGGCCTCGTCAAACAGCAGCCCGCCGTAGCCCCGCCCCCGTTCTTGGGGGTGGGTGTAGAAGGAGGCAATCTCACCCCAATCGGCGTAGGCGGCGTTGTCAAAGGTGCAGATGTCGCCGGGGTTGTAGTTTACGGTCCGGGCCTTGCAGTAGTTCAGGCAGGACACCGGCTCGTCTCCCCGGTAGAGGAGCAGGCCGCGGACGCCGTTCCGGGTTTCGTAGTTGGTGCGGAACACCTCTACCCAGCGGTCGTCGGTGATCTCCCGGGCCATGTAGTCGGCGGGCACCGCGTCCACATAGGTGTCCCGCCAGCCCAGGGCGTGGATGAGGGACATGGCCCGGAAGTGCTCGTCGGTGCGGGCGTCCACAAATTTCAGTTCGTCCATAAAAACCTCCCAAATAAAGCGGCCCCGCCCCAGCCGGGACAGGGCCGAAAATCGGCGGCAGTTCCCCTTGCCCGCCCTCGCTTCCGGTCAACGCTGTGGTAGTACGGTGTTAATGCGGGCCAAAGCCCTGTAACGGTACGGTTGTGCGCGGTTTGGGCATAACAGTGACATGGAGGGATCGAACCCCCTCGCGCCAGCCCGTTGACGCCGCCAATGGTCCGGCTCATTCTCAGCCGGAGAGATCGCGTTCGCTCCGAAAGCTACCAACTGCCGCCTGGTTCCTTTTTCTTGAAGGAAAAAGGTCACATCAGCTCGGTGGCCCAGTTGGCCGCCTGGATGGAATTGTCCAGCAGGCGCAGCTCCCGGGCGAGGGCGTCAACCTCTGTCTGTACCTGGGGCACACTGACCGCGCTGAGCAGCTTGATCTCCCGGCCGCTGGCCCGCTGGCCCACCTGGCTGGCCCGGTAGGCCAGATCCCGGTACGCCCCCAGCTTCAGCTTCAGCGCGTCCCGCCGGGCCAGCAGGGCGGTGAGGCTCTCGCCGTCCACCTGGGTGCGGCAGTTGGTCAGGTTGATCCGGGTGATAATGTCCTCCAGCGACGCGATGCAGCGGTCCAGCTCTTCCAGCAAAGCCTTGGGGTCCTCAATGGGCTTTTCGTTCTCCTGTACGATGGCGTTATTGCCCAGCCGCTGCTGGAGCTGCTGGATGCGGCGGTTCAGGTCCGCCCGCTCCTGTAAGGCTTCCGCTAATTTCATGGCAGATGTTCCTCCTTTACACATTTGCGCCCACAAGCTCTTTCCCCTGCTTGGCCAGGGCCTTGGCGTTGGCCAGCATCAGCTTGATGCGGTTCTCCTGGTTGATTTTGGTGGCCCCGGGGTCGTAGTCGATGGCCACGATGTTGGAGTTGGGATAGTCGTCCTTCAGCTTGCGGATCATGCCTTTGCCCACGATGTGGTTGGGCAGGCAGCCGAAGGGCTGGGTGCACACGATATTGGGCACCCCGGAGTGGATGAGCTCCAGCATTTCGCCGGTGAGCAGCCAGCCCTCGCCCATCTTGTTGCCGTCCCCCAGGTAGCCCTGGACCAGCTGGTGCATGTTCTCAAAGGTGCCGGGGGCCCGGAAGCGGGTCTTTTTCAGGGCGGCGATCATGTCCTTCTGGCAGGCCTCGATGTAGCCCTTGAAGAGCTGGCAGAACTTCTTTTTGGCCCACAGTCCGCCGTAGATGTTCACGTCCACCTCCCGGTTGAAGATCTTGAAGATCATGAAGTCGGTGAGGCCGGGGACCACCGGCTCCGCCCCCTCGGACAGCAGGAAGTCCTCCAGGTTATTGTTGCCCAGGGGAGAGAATTTCACGTAAATTTCGCCCACGACCCCCACTCGGACCTTCTCCTCCTGGGAGACGGGGATGGCGGCGAAGTCCGCCAGGATGGCGTCGAAATTATCCCGCATCTGCTTCCGGCTCATGCCTTTGCCCGCCTGGAAGCCGTCGATGAGCGTTTTCTGCCAGCGGTCCAGCATGGCGTCGGTTTCTCCCTGGGTGAGCTCGTAGGGCCGGACCTGGTTGGCGGCGTTTACCAGCAGGTCGCCGTACAGCATGGCGTAGATGAGCTTGCGCACCAGGGGGAGGGTGAGGGAGAAGCCGGGATTTTTCTCCAGCCCGGACAGGTTCACCGAGATGACGGGCACAAACTCCAGCCCCGCCTTTTCCAGGGCCTTGCGCAGCAGGTGGATGTAGTTGGACGCCCGGCAGCCGCCCCCGGTCTGGGTGATGAACAGGGCCACCTTGTGGGGGTCGTAGCCGCCGTGCTTGATGGCGTCGATGAGCTGGCCGATGACCAGCAGGGCGGGGTAGCAGGTGTCGTTGTGGACGTATTTCAGGCCCTCGTCCACGATGCCCCGGTGGTTGGTGGTGAGCATGTCCACCTTGTAGCCCTCCAAAATGAGCAGCTGCTGGAACATGCCGAAGTGGACGGGGAGCATCTGGGGCATGAGGATGGTGTACTCCTCCTTCATCTCCTTGGTGAAGAGAAGCCGTCCGTCCTTGTCGTATTTCAGCTCAGCCATGAGTTGAGGCTCCTTTCATGGGAAAAATCAATCGCAGGACAGCCAACAGAGCGTTCCAGCGGACAGAGTCATGCCCAGAGAGCGCTGGAGCGCCAGGGAAGGGGCGTTGTCCGTCAGAACCTGCCCAAAGGGGACATGGCCCAGGGAGAGCTCCAGGTTGATCATATGCCCCTCTAGCACCGAGGCGAATCCCCGGCGGCGGTAAGGAGGAAAAATCTCTAAGAGGCCGATGGAGCCCTCCGCGTGACGGCCCGCGAAGCCAATCATGGCGTCGTCCAGGAAGCCGCCGACCAGCTGACCCCGTTCCAGAAGGGAGCGGAGGTAATCCTCCCCTTCCAGTTTGTAGTTGTCCGCCACCTGGGGAAGGTCGTCCACTGTCAACTGCCGCAGGGTGAGGGGGCTTTCGGGGATGGGGCAGGGACTATCGCCCAGATAGGCCGCCTGGAAGCTGGCGCCCTCGAGAAAAAAGCCCAGGCCGAAGCGCTCCTGCAAAAGAGGGAGGTAAAAGTCTTCATGGGCGGCGACCAGGGAATCGCCCCCGCCGGGGAGCAGGCCGCAGAGAAGGCGGGCGCTGTCCATGCCGGCGCAGGACATGAGGTAGCTATCAAAGGCCTCGGGGCAATCTGGGGATGGGATGCCCACCAGGGCGGCGGTAGGGGAGGCATAGAGGGCGGTTCCGACGCCCCGCCGCACCGCCTCGGTCATATCCAGATAGCGCACAGGGTCCTGGTCAAACAGGGGCTGGCAGATGGTCAGGTCAGTTTCCACGGCGCTTTCTCTCCTCCATGGCGGCCATCAGGGAGCGCACCCGGATCTTCACCGCCCCCAGGTTGCTGATGTCGTCGATTTTCAGCTGGGTGTAAAGCTTTCCGCCTTGCTCCAGAATGGAGCGCACCTCGTCGCCGGTGATGGCGTCGGTGCCGCAGCCAAAGCTCACCAGCTGGACCAGCTCCATGTCCGGCTGCTGGCAGACGTACCGGGCCGCGTTGTACATGCGGGCCTGGAAGGTCCATTGGTTGAGCACTTTCCGGGGGGCGTACTCCTCGTGGAAGGCCACGGCGTCCTCGCTGACCAGCACAAAGCCGAAGGAGGTGATCAGATCGTTGATGCCGTGGTTGATCTCCGGGTCGATGTGGTAGGGACGGCCCGCCAGCACGATGATGGGCAGGCCCTGGGCCCTGGCCTGGTCGATGTACTGCTGGCCCGTGCGGTGTACGTCCTCCTTGTAGCGGTCATAGGCCTGATAGGCCGCCCGGATGGCGTTGACCGCCTCCTTCCGGGGGATGCCGAAGGTGTCGGCAAACCACTGGGAGCCGATGCGCTCGTAGTCCTTTTGGCGGTGCAGCCCGGCGTAGGGGTTGAGGAACCGGGTCTTTTTCAGATCCGGCATGTTGGCGGCCAGCAGTTCGGGGTAGTAGGCCACCACGGGGCAGTTGTAGTTGTTGTCCGAAGATTTCTCGTCGAAATTGTAGGACATGCAGGGGTAGAAGATGGCGTCTACCCCCGCCTCCACCAGGGCCTCCACGTGGCCGTGGAGCAGCTTGGCGGGGTAGCACACCGTGTCCGACGGGATGGTGCGCTGGCCCTTGATGTACAGCTTCCGGGAGGACTCGGGGGAGAGGACCACCTCGAAGTTGAGCCGGGTGAACAGCTCGAACCAGAAGGGCAGGTTCTCGTACATGTTCAGGCCGAAGGGGATGCCGATGCGGCCCCGGGAGCCGTCCCCGAAGCCCCTGCCCTCCATGGCCCGGAGCTTCTGGTACTTGTAGCGGTACAGGTCGGGCAGCTCCGTCTTTTCCTTGCCTAAAGGCCGGGAGCAGCGGTTGCCCGAGATGAACCGCCGCCCGCCGTCGAAGCTGTTCACCGTGAGGGAGCAGTGATTGGTGCACAGGTTGCAGGTGACGGGCTTGGCGGTGTGGGTAAAGGACTGTAAGGCGGTTTCACTTAACAGGCTTGATTTCTCCAGCTTCAGATCCCGTGCGGCCAGCGCCGCGCCGAAGGCCCCCATGATGCCCGCGATGGTGGGGCGGGTGACCTCCCGGCCCAGCTCCTGCTCGAAGGCCCGCAGCACTGCGTCGTTGTGGAAGGTACCCCCCTGGACCACGATGTGCTGGCCCAGGTCGTCGGCGCTGGCGGCGCGGATGACCTTGTAGATGGCGTTTTTCACGATGGAGATGGAAAGCCCCGCGCTGATATCCTCCACGCTGGCCCCGTCCTTCTGGGCCTGTTTTACGCTGGAGTTCATGAACACGGTGCACCGGGAGCCCAGGTTCACCGGCTTCTGGGTGAACAGCCCCAGCTTGGCGAAGTCGGCGATGCCGTAGCCCAGGGCCTTGGCAAAGGTCTCGATAAAGGAGCCGCAGCCGGAGGAGCATGCCTCGTTGAGCATGATGGAGTCCACCGCGCCGTTGCGGATTTTGAAACACTTCATGTCCTGGCCGCCGATGTCGATGATGAAATCCACGTCGGGGTTGAAGTGGGCGGCGGCGCGGTAGTGGGCTACCGTTTCCACCAGCCCCAGGTCGCAGGAGAAGGCGTTTTTGATCAGATCCTCGCCGTAGCCGGTGACGGCGGAGCCCTTGATTTTGATGCGGTCCCCACACAGCTTGTAAATTTCTTTCAGCTGCTCCAGGGCGATGGCCACCGGGTTGCCCAGGTTGGAATGGTAGTAGGTGTACAGCAGCCCGCCGTCCGGGGCGATGAGCACGATTTTGGTGGTGGTGGAGCCCGCGTCAATGCCCAGGTAGGCGTCGCCGGTGTATGCACTGACGTCCAGCTGGGGCGGGGTGGAGGCGTTGTGCCGGGCGGTGAACGCGTCATAGTCCGCCTGGCTCTCAAACAGGGGTGGCATGGTGTCCACCACGGAAGTGGCGGCTTTGCTCTCCTCCAGCAGGCGCAGCAGTTCGTCAAAGGGCCGGGCCTCGTAGTCTGAGGCGCACAGCGCCGCCCCCATGGCGGCGAAGCAGTCGCCATCTTCGGGGAAGACGGCGTGTTCCTGGTCCAATTGCAGGGTGTCCACAAACCGCTCCCGCAGCCCCATGAGGAAGTGGAGGGGCCCGCCCAGGAATACAATTTTCCCTTTCAGCTCCCGGCCCTGGGTGAGGCCCGCCACCGTCTGGTCCACCACCGCCTGGAAAATGGACGCGGCCACGTCCTCCTTGCGCCCGCCCTGGTTCAGGATGGGCTGAATGTCGCTCTTGGCGAACACGCCGCACCGGGAGGCAATGGGGTAGATTTTCTCGTGCTTGAGGGACAGTTGGTCCAGCTCGCTGACGGTGACGTTCATCAGGGTGGCCATCTGGTCGATGAAGGCCCCGGTGCCCCCGGCGCAGGAGCCGTTCATTCGCTCCTCCAGGGCCCCGCCGAAGAAGATGATCTTGGCGTCCTCGCCGCCCAGCTCGATGACGGCGTCGGTGTCCGGGATGTAGGCGTTCACCGCCGCGGCAGTGGCGTACACCTCCTGGACGAAGTCCAGCCCCGCGGCCTTGGCCACGCCCAGCCCGGCGGAGCCGGTGACCACCAGGCGCACGTCTTTCCCCTTCAGCATATCCTCAATGGAGCGCAGGGTCTCACAGGCCCGCTCCCGGGCCTTGGAATAGTGCCGCTCGTAGGAGCGGAACAGCAGCTTGTTATCCTCGTCCAGCACCACTACCTTGACGGTGGTGGAACCGATATCAATGCCGACACGCAGAATCATGGCTGTCCTCCTGATGTATAAATCCATAATTCAAAAACCTAGAGGATATTATAGCGAGTTGATATGCTTTTTTCAATAGTATAGTTTGACGGTTTTTCCGCAATTCGACATCGTCGGGGCAAAGCCCGCTATACTCCGCTTCCGCCTGCGGCGAAAGCTCCGCACGCTTCCTTGCCCCTCCTCTCCCCACAAAGCCAAAGGGCGGCTTTGCGGGGCCCCCAATAAAAAACCCGCTGTGAAGGCTCACAGCGGGCTCCTTCGTTATTTTACGGGGGGCGTAAATGGTCCCACATTGCACTTCTCGGGGAAGTAGACCTGATACCAGATGAGGAAGGACAGCACGGTGTACAGCTTGCGGTGGGTCTTTTCCTGCCTGGAGTAGTGGCGTTCCAGCAGGTCCAGCAGGTACTTCTGGTCGAAAAATTCCGCCACGTAATCCTGAGAGATCAAATCTTTGGCCCAGTTGTAGTATTTTTCCTCCCGGAGCCAGGCGATAAAGGGGACGGGGAAGCCCTTTTTGTCCCGCTTGACCCAGTCGTCGGGGAGCAGGGGCACCGCCGCCATACGCAGGGGGTACTTGGTCATGGTCTTGCCCCGCATCTTCTGGGCGCTGGGGATGGCCCGGGCCACCTCCCACACCTCCCGGTCCAAATAGGGCACCCGCAGCTCCAGGGAGTGTGCCATGGTCATCCGGTCCGCCTTGCGGAGAATGTCCAGGGGCTGCCACAGGTGGAGGTCCAGGTACTGCATTTTGGTCAGGTCGTCGGCCCCCTCGATGGCCTCGAAATAGGGCTCGGTGACGTCGTGCCAGGTGAGGGGAGAGCGGTAGGCGGGGGTGAGGACCCGCTCCGCCTCGTCATTGCCGAAGATAAACGCCTGGCCCACAAAGGTCTCGTCGATGCCCTTGGCCGCCTTGGTGAGGAAGCCCTGGCCGTGGAACCGGGGCAGACCGGACACGCCCTTGGCCACCGCCTTCCGCAGGGCCAGGGGGGTTTTGCGGTACAGCCGGTAGGGCTTGGTGGTGTGGTAGGTGATATAGCCGCCGAACAGCTCGTCCGCCCCCTCGCCGGACAGCACCACCTTCACGTCCTTTGCCGCCAGCTGGGACAGGAAGTACAGCGGCACGGTGGACAGGTTGGCGTTGGGTTCGTCGGCGTAGTACTGGATGGCGGGCAGGGCGGCGAAAAACTCCTCGGCGGAGATGGTCTTGGAGATGTTGCGCAGGCCCAGCTCCCTGCACAGGGCCTTGGCCTCCCCGGTCTCGTCGAAGTCCTTGTTGGCGAAGCCCACGGAGTAGGTTTTGTCCGGGCGGGACAGGGCGGCGATGACGCTGGAGTCGATGCCGCCGGACAGGAAGGACCCCACCTCCACGTCGCTGATCTCATGGGCCTTGACGGACTCGGCGACCACCGCCCGGATCTGCTCCGCCCGCTTCTCCAGCGGCATGTTTTCCGGCTGGAAGGAGAAGGCATGGTAGGAGGCGAACTGGGTATGGCCCTCCCGGTGGAGAAAATAGTGGCCGGGGAGGAGCCGGTACACCCCTTTGAAAAAGGACTCGTTGAGGGCGGAGTACTGGAAGGTGAGGTAGAGCTTCAGTGCGTCGGGGTTGAGCTCTTTTTTGAAGCCGGGGTGGGGCAGGAAGCTTTTGCACTCCGAGCCGAAGAAGAACAACTCCCCTATCTGGGCGTAGTAGAAGGGCTTGATGCCGAAGGGGTCCCGTGCGCCGAACAGCTCCTGGCGCTCCTTGTCCCAGATGACAAAGGCGAACATGCCCCGCAGCTTTTTCAGCACCTCAGGTCCCCACTCCATGTAGCCGTGGAGCACCACCTCGGTGTCGCAGTCGGTGGCGAAGCTGTGGCCCCTGCCAACCAGCTCCTCCCGCAGCTCCCGGAAGTTGTAGGTCTCCCCGTTGTAGGCGATGACGTACCGCCCGTCGGGGCTGACGATGGGCTGCTGCCCCTTTTCCAGGTCGATGATGGACAGACGGCGGTGGGCGATGCCGCAGTGGGCGTCCACATAGTGGCCCTCACCGTCGGGGCCCCGGTGGCGGATCACGTCCCCCATGGCGCGGAGCGCGTTCTCGTCAGGGGGGGCGGAGCGGGTCACAAAGCCGGTAAAACCGCACATAGTAAAGAATCCTCCAGTTCGTCGGATATAAAAGCAAAAAAGACTATTCTTTAGGATAAGGCTTTCCCGGGGAAATGTCAACTGCCGGGAGGAAAAATGTCCCTGGGGCAGGGCGGGCCGCGGAAAAAATTTTCCTTGACAAGCTGGTCTACTTGTTGTAAACTGGCCGTAGGCTACAGACTGTAGACCAGAGAGGAGTGACCGTCATGACGCAGTACAGGCTGGGCGAGGTGGAGTCCGCCTTCGCCGCCCTGATCTGGGACAATGAGCCGCTGACCTCCAGCCGCCTGGTGGAGCTGTGCGGGGAAAAGCTGGACTGGAAGAAGTCCACCACCTACACCGTCCTGCGGCGGCTGTGCCAGAAGGGGCTGTTCAAAAACGAGGGCGGGATGGTGACGGCCCTGGTCAGCCGGGAGGAGTTCGCCGAGCGGCAGAGCCGGGAGTTTGTGGACCAGGCCTTCGACGGCTCCCTGCCCAAGTTCCTGGCCGCTTTCACCAGCCGCAAAAAGCTGAGCGCCGAGGAGGTGGAGCAGCTCCAGCGGCTCATTGACGAGAGTAGGTGAATGAAGTGGAAAAGCTGTTTCTTACGGTGCTGGGCATGAGCGCCACCGGGTCCCTGGTGATTCTGGCGGTGCTGCTGGCCCGGCTGGCTTTGCGGAAAGCGCCCAAAGCTTTCTCTTACGCCCTGTGGGCGGTGGCGCTCCTGCGCCTGCTGTGCCCCTACACCGTCAAAAGTCCCATCAGCCTGGCCCCCAGCATCCAGGTGGAGGCGCCTAGGGACGGCGGCGAAGTACAGGTCTACGCCGGCGCTCCATCCATCAATCAGGCCGTGTACCGCCAGGTGGACGACTATTTAACCGGCATCTATGAGCGCAGCGAGCTGGCCCGCCTCCAGGAGGCGGGGACGGGCTCCGCCTCCCCAGCCCGAAAGGAGGCCGCCGCCCCCAGCTGGAGCGCCGTCGCCGGGGCGGTCTGGCTGGCCGGGTGCGCCGCCCTGCTGGGGTACAGCGCCCTGTCCCTGATAAAACTCCGGATCAGGCTGGTGGGCTGTGTCCCCCTGGCGGGAGAGAGGCGGGTCCGGCTGGCCGACCACATCCCTTCCCCCTTTGTGTTGGGGCTGTTCCGGCCCGTCGTCTACCTGCCCTCCGACCTGCCGGAGAGCGAACGGGACTATATCCTGCTCCATGAGCGCACCCACATCCGCCGGCGTGACCACGTCACCCGGGCGCTGGCCTGGTTTGCGGTGGCGGTCCACTGGTTCAACCCCCTGGTGTGGCTGGCCTTTCACCTGGCGGGACGGGACATGGAGATGTCCTGCGACGAGGCGGTGCTGAGGAAGATGGGCCGGGAGATCCGGGCGGACTACTCCACCTCCCTGCTGCGGCTGTCCCAGGGCGGGAGGCTCCCGGCGGGCCCCCTGGCCTTCGGCGGCGGGGACCCCCAGAACCGCATCAAAAATATTTTGAACTACAAAAAGCCCTCTTTTTGGGTGGTGGTGCTGGCCCTCACCGGGGTGCTGTACGCGGGGACGGCCCTGGCCACCGACTACGCCCCCGCCCGCCTCATCGACCCTGATTCCATCGTATCCTATACCGCCGTCAACTCCACCTCCTACACCACCACTCCCCAATACACCGGCGTCTCTACCGACGCCGACCGCCAAAAAGATCTGGCCGACCCCTCCAGGCAGCGTCCGCTGTCCAAGGAGAGGGGAGACGAGCTGGTCCGGCTGGTCAACGCCTACGGCAAGAGCGTCTACGGCAAAGGCGGGCTCACGCTGTCCGGGAACGAACACCACCTGGTCCGCATGGACTGCGCGGACGGCGGCTACTACCTGCTGGACTACTGGTATTGGAACGGATTTTGCTTTAACCCGTTCCACGGCCACGGCGAGGACAGCTACACCACCCTGGTGACCCATTACGGTCCGGATGGAAAGGCGGGGACCACCTGGCAGATGGAATGCGATTTCGACCGGGCCTACAAGGACTGGCTGAACGCCGCTGAGCCGCCGCTTGGGCTGAGCTGTTCCTACAACGAGGACGGGAGCCGCGTGGTTCTTACCGGCAGCAGGGCAGAAGGCATGAACTGGTTTATCGCGGGCCAATCTGAGTTTGCGCCCCTGGGAATCCTGTCCTTTGGCGGGCTGAAGCTCAGCAACGGCTGGGAAGTTATTGGCGGAGCCTGCTGGACCAGCGAAGACCGAAACGCGATCCAAATGAATCTGATCGGAGCGCCGGTGAGCCTGACGTACACCGTTGTGGTGGGCGGTTCGACGGAGCGGATCATCATCCAGCGGGAGGTCGGGGGAGTTATCGGAGAAAATAAAGAGGAAGACCTGCACCTGCCCGACGGGGAGGTGATAGAGCTGGCGGAATACTTTGTCCAGTGCATTCAGGCGGCGGAAGCGTTCCACGCCAATGGTCAGCCCGCCGACAGCACCGGCACCGACCTGTCCTACGAGATCGGCCAGACGGACGGCGGGCCCTTCGTCCGGATAACGGGCAAGGTATACGGCCAGACCCTGGAGCGTAACGCCGTATGGTCGTCCTCCGGCATGGAGGAGCTGTACGGCGGACACGCCAGCGGGCTGTCCATGCGCTATACATTCGCCAGCGGCGGGGCGGAGCTGATGGCCTGGTGGGCGGACGGGGAGCGTAAGACCGTCGCTCTGTCCACCCAAATGTCGGCTCTGCTCAGCAGCTACATGCCCTGCGGCTGGTGGGAGTTCACCGTGGACCTGTCCGGCGAGCAGGGGCGGGTCACCTCCATGGAGGCCAGGGGAGGGGATAGCACCCTGCCCGACCCGGTGAAAATGTACCCCGAGTCCATCACCAACCAGGAGGCGGTATTTGCGGCCCGGGTCGCCGCCAAGCTGCTGACGGCGGCGGAGGATTTTTATAACAACTACGACGGACCCATTCCAGCCGAGCCGTCGGAGATGGAGCAATAAGGCTTTAAGGAAAACGCGCCGCCTGACCGTGGTCAGGCGGCGCGTCTCATCATATTTTACCGCTCGCACTTCCAGAAGAACACGCTGTAGGGGGGCAGCTCGCTGCCGCCGCCGAAGTCGTGCTCCTCTCCGGTGATCAGGTCCACCGCCCGGCCGCACCCGGCGTCGAAGTGGGCCCAGTAGGGCTCGCTGTCGGCGTTGACCGCCACCAGAACCCGCTCGTTGTCCGTCCGGCGCTGGAACACCGTCTGCTTGTTGGTGAGCACCAGGTCCTTGAAGTCGCCGAAGCACAGAGCCTCGCTCTCCCGGTGTGCCTTGGCCATGGCGGCGATGGCGTCGGTGAGGTCGTTCCACTCCGGCTTGTCAAAGCTGGGCCGCAGGGCGTCGTCTCCCTGGGACTTGTCGCCCTTGGCCCCCCACTCGCTGCCGTAGTACAGGCAGGGTATGCCGGGCATGCCGAACAAAATGCCGTACATCAGGGGCAGGTGGGCGGGATTCTGCAAAATGGAGGCCGCCCGGGTCACGTCGTGGTTGTCGGCGAAGCACAGCAGGTGCTTGCCCTTGTAGAGGGTCCACTGCTCCGGGCCGTACTGCCGCTTGAGGGAGTGGACGATCTCAAACAGGTTCATGGAGTTCAGGGCGGAGTACAGCCCTTTGTAGCACTCATAGTTGGTGCAGGAGTGGAGCATCTGATCGTTGACCCACTGGTTGTAGTCGCCGTGGAGGGTCTCGCCCACCAGGAAGAAATCGGGCTTCAGCCCGTCGCAGAAGGAGCGCAGGCGGCGCAGGAAGTCCTTGTCCAGGCAGTAGGCCACATCCAGCCGCAGGCCGTCGATATCGAACTCGTCCACCCAGAACTTCACGCAGTCCAGCAGGTAGTCCGCCACGGCGGGGTTGCGCAGGTTCAGCTTCACCAGCTCGAAGTGGCCCTCCCAGCCCTCGTACCAGAAGCCGTCGTTATAGTTGGAGTTGCCGTCAAAGCTGATGTTGAACCAGTCCTTGTAGGGGGAGTCCCACTTTTTTTCCTGGACGTCCCGGAAGGCCCAGAAGCCCCGGCCCACATGGTTGAACACCCCGTCCAGCACCACCTTGACGCCGTGCTTATGGAGGGTCTTGCACACCTTGGCAAATTCCTTGTTGGTGCCCAGGCGGCAGTCAATTTTGCGGTAGTCCCGGGTGTCGTAGCCGTGGCGGTCGCTCTCGAAAATGGGGGAGAGGTACAGCGCGTTGACCCCCAGCTTCTCCATATGGCCGGCCCAGTCCCCGATCTTGCCGATGCGGCTGGCCTGGACGCCGTCGTTCTCCCTGGGGGCCCCGCAGAAGCCCAGGGGATAGATCTGATAAAATACGCTTTGCTCCGCCCACATGGGCGTCACTTCCTTTCTCTGTGTAGCTTTACGGCGGACTTCCGCCGCGAACCGTTTGGGCGTTCAGTATACCAGAACGGAGCGCAAAAGGCAAGGGCTCACCGTTGACACTCCAGGCGGCTGAGTAAAGTGCGGGTCTGGACGAGCTCCCGCTTCTGCTGGGCGGCGATGGAGCGGAGCACGGGCACCAGCTCGGTGCACACGTCGTATTTCAGGGCGGTCTCCGCCATGCGCGCCGCTCCCATGCGGTGGGGGAGGGCCTGGCGCAGGTAGACGGCGGCCAGCTGGTTGTTTTCCGGAGCCCGGCTCATCTTGGCGTACATGTCCCGGCAGATGAGGTCCATCCGCCGCTGGTACAGCCGCAGGTCCTGCTGCGGGTTGATGAGCTGGGCGGCGGGGCCCAAAGCGTTTTCCAGCTGGTCGATACTCTGGGTCCGCTCCTGGACGACCCGCTGGGCCAGGCGGCGGACGGCCTGGTTTTTGGTGAAGCGCAGGACATTGCTGGCCATCTGGATGGCCGCCCGGTGGTGGGGGAGCATCTGGACGATGAAGTTGTGGGAGATGCTCTGGGTAAGCCCGGCGGTGGTCATGGCCTGGACCATCTGGTCCAGGGTCTGGTAAAAACAGCATAAGTAATTTTTGGAGTCCTCGCTGAGCAGGACGGTGTTTTTCATGGATCAGCCCTCCTTTGGCCCATTCTATGAGGGAAATGGCGGGGGCGTTCAAAAAATCCGCCCCCGGATCATCGGGGGCGGATCAGTGGTTCAGCGGACGATCTTGTAATAGGTCCGGGCGGTGAGGGAGTACACCACGGCGTATACCGCCAGGAAAGCCAGCAGTGTGCCGGCGGTGCACAGCACCACGGTCATCACATTGCGTACCCCAAACATGGTGAGCATACGGGCCACCAGATTGAAATCGAACAGGATGTGGATGGCGGCCACCGCGATGGGCAGGCAGAACACAATGAGCACCTGGCTGCGGATGGAGGACTTGACCTCTCTCTGGCTCAGACCCACCTTGCGCATGATCTCAAACCGGCCCTGGTCCTCATAGCCCTCGGACACCTGCTTGTAATAGATGATGAGCACCGTAGCCATCAGGAAGATGATCCCCAGGATGACGCCCAGGAACAGGAAGCCCCCCGCCATGGAGTAGCCGTCCACCGCCATCTCGGCCCGGCTGTCCACCCGCCAGTACTCCCAGGTGCCGGTGCCCTCAAAAAATCCTTCCGAAATGCTGGAGTCGGACCAGGCGTCCACCAGGGCCAGCTCCTGGTCGTTGGTGCAGTCCAGGTCCACCAGCAGGACGGCGGTGAGGTCGGCGGCGTAGTTGTCCAGGGCCTCGCTCTGGAGGGCCCAGAGCTGGGCCAGCACGTCCCGGCCGGATACCACGAGGCACAGCGGCTCATTCATGTCGAAGGTGGTGCGGAAGTACTCCACCTCGGGCAGGGTCTGAACCGCGGTGAGCGACTGGGGAGCGCCCACCTCTTTGCCGCTGTCCACGCCCTGAATGGTCAATTCCGGGCCGAAGCCGGCGGGCAGTGTGCCGCACACCGCAGTTTCTCCCGGCTGAAGGGAGGGAGCCTCGTCCCCGGTGAGGGCGGCGTAGCCCTGGGCGGTGAGAAAGTAGAGGGCCCGGCGGCTGTTGTTGTCGCCCTGGGTGCCCACCTCGAGACGCCCGGTGGCGGGGTTGGCCAGCACGTTGAAATGCAGGTACTCCGCCGCGTCCAGCCCGGTGACGGGCACGCCCTGTTCCCGGGCAAAGCGGTCCACCAGGGATTTCGCGCCCTCCAGATCCACGTCCTGACCCTGAGCGGGGTCGAAGCTGACAGTCATGTTCAGGTTAGCGGGGTACTGGGCGGCGATGATCTCCCCCTGGCCCAGATAGAGGGCCAGAGTGCCCGAAATCATCACCATCACCATGGTGGACAGGATGCAGATGTTGGCCAGCCCCACGGCGTTGCGCTTCATGCGGTACAGCATCCCGGACACGCCGATGAAGTGGCCGGTCTGGTAGTAGAAGCCCTTGTTTTTCCGCAGCATTTTCAGCAGGGCGATGCTCCCGGCGGTGAACAGGCAGTAGGTGCCGATGATGACCAGAATCACCGCGATGAAATAGAGGCCCAGCGCCACGGCGGGGTCCTTGGTGACGACGGCGATAAAATAGCCCGCGCCCATGGAAACCGCGCCGATCACCGCCAGCAGCCAGCGGGTGCGGGGCTCTTTTTCCCCCACGTTCCCGCCGTGGAGCAGCTCGATGGGGTTGGATACCCGTACCCGGATCAGGTTCAGGAACAGGGCCAGCACCAGCAGCCCGCCGAAAAACAGCGCGGTGGTGACGGCGGCGGGGAGGGACAGGGAGGAGCTGAATGGGATGGAGAACTGGAGCAGGGCGACCAAGACCACGGTGGCCAGCTTGTGGAACACCACCCCCAGCACCAGCCCTCCGCCGATGCCCAGAACGGCGGTGTACAGGCTCTCCCAGCACTGGATGAGGGCGATATTGCCCTTGCCCATGCCCAGGATATTGTAAAGGCCCAGCTCCTTTTTCCGCTGCTTCATCAGAAAGCTGTTGATGTACAGCAGCAGGACGGTGGACAGGATTCCCGCCACAAACATGCCGATCTGCATCATCACCATCACGTAGGCGAATCCCCGCATGTGCAGCACACCGGGGTCAAAGCACAGGGCAGACATGACGTAGAAGGCGGCGGTGAGTCCCGCCAGCGCCAGCAGATAGGGGACGAAAAACCGGCGGTTCTGCTTCATCCCCTGGGCGGCCAGCTTGGGATAAAGTCCGTTACGCAAGACGCTCACCTCCGTCTGTGAGCCGGGTGAGGGTCTCGGTGATAAGGCGGTACATCTGGCCGTCGGTACGGTTCTCCCGGTAGAGCTGGTGGTACACCCGACCGTCCCGGATAAACAGCACCCGACCCGCCCGGCTGGCCGCGGCGGTGGAGTGGGTGACCATCAGCACCGTCTGCCCGGCGGCGTTGATCTTGGTGAACAGGTCCATCAGGCTGTCCGCCGCCCGGGAGTCCAGAGCCCCGGTGGGTTCGTCGGCCAGCACGATCTGAGGCTGGGTGATGAGGGCCCGGGCCACGGCGCACCGCTGCTTCTGCCCGCCGGACACCTCATAGGGGTATTTGTCCAGCAGTGGCTCGATGCCCAGGGTCTGGGCCAGGGGGGTGAGGCGGCGCTTCATCTCCGGATATTTTTTTCCCGCCAGCACCAGGGGAAGGAAAATGTTATCCCGCAGGGAGAAGGTGTCCAGCAGGTTGAAATCCTGGAACACGAAGCCCAGGTTGTCCCGGCGGAAAGCGGCCAGCTCTTTTTCCCTGACTGCGGTGAGGTCCCGGCCCGCCAGCAGCACCGACCCGGCGGTGGGCTTATCCAGCGCCGCCAGAATATTCAGCAGGGTGGTCTTGCCTGAGCCGGACTCGCCCATGATGGCCACATATTCGCCCTGCTCCACATGGAAGGACACATCTGCCAGGGCCTCCACCTTCTGGCCGCCGAAGCGGGTGGAATAGACTTTCTTTACATGACTGACTTCCAGGATTGCCATGATTGATTACCTCCGTTGTTGTCACGCTGCGAAGCGGCCAGGGCGCTCGGTCGCTTTCGCTGCGACTCAGACAAACCCCGGTCCCGCTTTGCGGGCCTTAGGCCTTTGTCTTCGCTCCGCTCCAAGCTCCCTCGCTGTCCGCTTCTCCGCGCTTCTTAACTGTACTATCTGTGTTGGTACGGACAGTATACCAAAAAAGGGTTAAGAAGCAAGCGGAGAAATTTGAAAGTTTTTATTAAGGGCGGTTAAGAAATAATTTGTGAAGGTTTTGACAAATGGCTGTGATTGCCTCTTGCAATGGACGGGACAATGTGTTAAAATCTTAACAGATTTGGGCGGACCAATTTGCCCAGTATATATTGGAGGTAATACATATGGCACGTTTTACTCTTCCCCGTGACCTGTACCATGGCAAGGGCGCTCTGGAGGCGCTGAAGTCCTTTGACGGCAAGCGGGCGATGATCTGTGTGGGCGGCGGCTCCATGAAGAAGTTCGGCTTCCTGGACCGGGCCGTGGCGTACCTGAAAGAGGCCGGCATGGAGGTGGAGCTGTTTGAGGGCATCGAGCCCGACCCCTCCGTGGAGACCGTGATGAAGGGCGCGGAGGCCATGCTGAAGTTCCAGCCCGACTGGATCGTGGCCATGGGCGGCGGCTCCCCCATCGACGCGGCCAAGGCCATGTGGATCAAATATGAATACCCCGACATCACCTTCGAGGAGATGTGCAAGGTGTTCGGCATCCCCGCCCTGCGCAAGAAGGCCCGCTTCTGCGCCATCTCCTCCACCTCCGGCACCGCCACCGAGGTGACTGCCTTCTCCATCATCACCGACTACCAGAAGGGCATCAAGTACCCCATCGCCGACTTTGAGATCACCCCCGACGTGGCCATCGTGGACCCGGACCTGGCCGAGACCATGCCCAAGAAGCTGGTGGCCCACACCGGTATGGACGCCATCACCCACGCCATCGAGGCCTACGTGTCCACCGCCAACTGCGACTACACCGACCCCCTGGCCCTCCACGCCATCAAGATGATCCAGAACGACCTGGTGGACTCCTACAACGGCGACATGGCCAAGCGGGACTCCATGCACAACGCCCAGTGCCTGGCCGGCATGGCCTTCTCCAACGCCCTGCTGGGCATCGTCCACTCCATGGCCCACAAGACCGGCGCGGCCTTCGCCGACTACGGCGCCCACATCATCCACGGCGCGGCCAACGCCATGTACCTGCCCAAGGTCATCGCCTTCAACGCCAAGGATGAGACCGCCGCCAGGCGGTACGGCGACATCGCCGACTTCATGGGCCTGGGCGGTGACACCGTGGAGGAGAAGGTCAAGCTCCTCATCGCCTACCTGCGCAAGATGAACGACGACCTGAACATCCCCCACTGCATCGGCAAGTACGGCCCGGACAGCTACCCCTGCGACCAGGGCTTCGTCCCCGAAGAGGTGTTCCTGGAGCGGCTCCACGACATCGCCGTCAACGCCATCGGCGACGCCTGCACCGGCTCCAACCCCCGCCAGCCCTCTGTGGAGGAGATGGAGAAGCTGCTCAAGTGCTGCTACTACGACACTGAGGTGGACTTCTAATCCAAGCAAAGCCATTTTGCCCCCGCCGGTGCGTCCGGCGGGGGCTTTTTTGCGTTCTACGCTTGACAAGCGGCGGAAATATGGTAAAATAGACCCGCTGTGACGGAGTTAAGTCCAGGCTGCCGCGCCAAAGCGAGAGGGGAGAGTGAAAGCCCTCGCGCCGGACGTTTGGACAGGCCGCTCCCGAGCACTCCCGGGATGACCGGGACGGGGTCCCCGTTACCGGACGAACGAGTGTCCTCGCCAGGAGGGAATCAGGGTGGTACCACGGAGCGTACGCTTCGTCCCTGAGCCGCGGCGGGGATTTTTTGCTGTAAAGGAGGATTGAAATGACCCATCAGGAGCTGTGGGCGGCTTATAAAACCGTCAACCCGGAGGCTGGGGAGGACTATGAACCCTGGGCCTATGGGGCCGACCCGGATACCTTAGCGGAGCTGACCCGCACCGGCATCAAGACCGCCACCGCCAGCTCCGGGCCGCTGTACGCGCTGGAGGGGGAGCCGCTGCCGGAGGCGGGGGAATACAGCGTAGTCCTCAACAGCCGGGACGAGGCGGTGTGCGTCACCCACACCACAAGGGTGTACACCGTGCCCTTCGACCAGGTGAGCGCCGAACATGCCTGCCGGGAAGGGGAGGGTGACCGCTCCCTGGCCTACTGGCGAAAAGTCCACGAGGACTTTTTCCGCGCCGAGCTGGAGGAAGCCGGACTGGAATTTTCCCCGTCCATGCCGGTGGTGTGCGAGGAGTTTGAGATGGTTTACCCTCTGGATCTGGATTAAGCTTCCAAGCGAAACGAAGTTTCGCGTCCAAAAGTTTCTTTTTGGTTCTTTTTCATTTCAAAGAAAAAGAACGCCCTTGCCCTTTGTTATCACATAAATCAATATATATGGAGGTAATTCCCATGTACGATCCCAAACCCTATGGCCTGAACGAACTGCGGGAGATGTTCCTGAAGTTCTTCGAGACCAAAGGCCACCTGCGCCTGCCCAGCTTCTCCCTGATCCCCCAGAACGACGCGTCTCTGCTGCTCATCAACTCCGGTATGGCCCCCATGAAGCCCTATTTCACCGGGGAGCAGGAGCCCCCCCGCCACCGGGTCACCACCTGCCAGAAGTGCATCCGCACCGGCGACATCGAGAACATCGGCCACACCGACCGCCACGGCACCTATTTCGAGATGCTGGGCAATTTCTCTTTCGGCGACTACTTCAAGAAGGACGCCATCCACTGGGCCTGGGAGTTCCTGACCTCTCCCGAGTGGGTGGGGCTGGACCCCAGCCGCCTGTATCCCTCCGTGTTCGCCGGCAACGAGACCACCCCCGCCGACGACGAGGCCTTCCGCATCTGGAATGAGGAGATCGGCATACCCGCCGACCGCATTTTTAAGTTCGGCAAGGCGGACAACTTCTGGGAGCACGGCTCCGGCCCCTGCG
Source organism: uncultured Oscillospiraceae bacterium (assembly GCA_949935795.1). Classification (GTDB taxonomy): domain Bacteria; phylum Bacillota; class Clostridia; order Oscillospirales; family Oscillospiraceae; genus Enterenecus. The sequence continues at coordinate 13,636 of CATLFX010000016.1, read as the reverse complement.
GCCCCTGTTCCGAGATCTACTACGACCGGGGACCCGAGCACGGCTGCGGCAAGCCCGGATGCACCGTGGGCTGCGACTGCGACCGTTATATCGAGGTGTGGAACGTGGTGTTCTCCCAGTTCGACAACGACGGAAACGACCACTACACCGAGCTGAAACAGAAAAACATCGACACCGGCATGGGCCTGGAGCGTCTGGCCTGCGTGTGCCAGGGGGTGGGCTCCCTGTTCGACGTGGACACCGTGATGAACATCACCAACAAGGTGTCCGAGATCACCCACGCCCATTACGGCGAGACCCGGGAGAAGGACGTGTCCCTGCGTGTCATCACCGACCACATCCGCTCCGCCACCTTCATGATCTGTGACGGTGTGCTGCCCTCCAACGAGGGCCGGGGCTATGTGCTGCGCCGCCTGCTGCGCCGGGCCGCACGTCACGGCAAGCTGCTGGGCGTCAACAAGCCTTTCCTGTATCAGGTGTGCGACACTGTCATTCACGAGAACGAAGGCCACTATCCCGAGCTGCGGGAGCGTCAGGACTATATCACCAAGGTTATCCGGGTGGAGGAGGAGAACTTCGCCAAGACCATCGACGGCGGCCTGAAAATTTTCAACGAGATGCTGGCCGGCCACAAGGAGAAGGGGGAGAAAACCTTCTCCGGCGCGGACGCCTTCAAGCTGTACGATACCTACGGCTTCCCCATCGACCTGACCCTGGAAATGGTCCAAGAGCAGGGGATGGATTTGAACGAGGCCGAGTTCAAGCAGCTTATGGAGGAGCAGCGCCAGCGGGCCCGGAAGGCCCGGGAGGCCCTGGGCGATTTGGGCTGGGCTGGCGTGGAGTTCGGCAAGGACGTGCCGGAGACTGAGTTTGTGGGCTATGACAGCGCCAACACGGTCAAGGCAGTCGCCGGGGTGAAGGTGATGGCCCTGGTGGTGGAAAACGAGCTGGCCGAGGAGCTGATGCCCGGCGTGGAGGGCATTGTGGTGCTGGACAAGACCCCCTTCTACGCCGAGATGGGCGGCCAGGTGGCCGACCACGGCGTGATTTTTGCCGACAAAGTGGGCTTCGAGGTCACCGACGTGCAGAAGAATAAGGGCGGCAAATATATGCACTACGGCAAGATGACCGAGGGCGTGCTCAAAGTGGGGGATACCGTGTGCGCTCAGATCGACCTGAAGCGCCGGAAGGCCGTGGCCCGGGCCCACACCGCCACCCACCTGCTGGACAAGGCCCTGCGTGAGGTGCTGGGCGACCATGTGCACCAGGCAGGCTCCCTGGTGGAACCGGACCGGCTGCGTTTCGACTTTACCCACTTCAATGCCATGACTGTAGAGGAGATTGCCAAGGTCAGCCGCATCGTCAACGACGCCATTTTGTCCGGCTATGAGGTGCGTACCGATGTGCTGCCCATTGAGGAGGCCAAGCAGCGAGGAGCCATTGCCTTGTTCGGAGAGAAGTATGGCGACACTGTCCGGGTAGTGGACATGGGGGACGGGTTCTCCGTGGAGTTCTGCGGCGGAACCCATCTGGACAACACCGCGAAGGCAGGCTGCTTCCGTATCAAAAACGAGTTCTCTGTGGCCAGCGGCGTGCGCCGCATCGAGGCCACCACGGGTGAGGAGACTTTGCAGTTCTTCGAGGATGTCTACCAGATGGCGGTTCAGGCCGCGTCGGTGTTGAAGGCTAAGCCTCATGAGCTGCGGGAGAAAGCGGAGAATGTCATGGGCGAGATCAAGTCCATGCATCAGCTGATAGAGAAGTACAAGGCCAAGGAGGCGGCGGGGGAGACCGAACGCATCATGTTTGGCGCCCATGAGCTGGGCGGGCTGAAGGTGCTGACGGCCACCGTGCCCGAGGCTGACGGCGCCCGCCTGCGCCAGATGGGCGACCTGCTCCGGGAAAAGGACTCCTGTGTGGTGGCGGTGCTGGCCTGCGTCAACGACGGCAAGATCACCTTCCTGTGCGCCTGCGGCAAGGAGGCCGTCAAAAAGGGCGTCAAGGCCGGGGACATCATCAAGCAGGTGTGCGCCATCGCGGGCGGCTCCGGCGGCGGCAAGCCCGACTCCGCCATGGGCGGCGGCAAGGACGTGCTCATGCTGGACAACGCGCTGGCCATGGTGGACAACGTGGTCGCCATGAAGCTGGGCCTGTGACCTACTTTTTCTTGTAAGAAAAAGTAGGCAAAAAGAACTTTTGGTTCGCTGACGGACAGAAACAGTAATAGGTTTTAGTTCTGCCCGGCGACGAAACGTTTTGACATCGTTAAAAAACAGCGGTTTAATTTGCTGCCGGGCAGCGGTTTGTTCCGGTTCTGCCCGGCGGCGAAGGCAATGCAATTGAGAAGTGAGGATGAAGATATGACAAGAGACGATTTGAAGCGCTTCCGGACGCTGGACATCAATTTTGATTCCATTGGACTGCTCCAGAGCGGAGCGGACGGCTTCGCCTATTACTGCACCCCGGTGGATGCGGAATTTGTGGGCCGGATCGGCTGCGACGGCGTCCACTTCATCCTTCTGCCCGAGGATGAGCGGGTGTTCTGCGTGGACCCATCTATGGGGGAACGGGGGACCTACGTGCTCCCGGTGGCCAGCGATTTCCGGGAGTTCCTCTCGTTCATCCTCTATTGCCAGGACGCCAACCCGCTGAGCCAGATTTTCTGGATGAATCGGAAACAGTATGAGGAGCTGGCGGCGGAGGACGCCGCCGCCCGGAAGAATGAGTACCAGGCGAAGTTTTTCGAGGAAAAGGATAAGGCCCTGTCTGCAATTGTAAAGGAATTTGGCTTGACCCCTGTTGACCCATTTAAGAAAGTCAAAGCCATGCAGGCCAAATTTGACCCGGCAGTCTTGAACTTTTCCGAGGAATACTACGACGCGGTGGGCTATGAGCGTCCGGAAGAAGAGGGAGAAATTGTTCAAGTTCAAGGTACACATACTGTCATGCTTACCGCCATCAGGGAGGGTGATCCTATGATACCGCAAGACCCCAATATTTTGCTGAGCGTTGTGAACACTAAGCTCCGGGACGAATATTCCAGCCTGGACGCCCTGTGTGAAGGGCTGGACGCGGACAAAACCGAGCTGACGGAAAAGCTGGCCGGTGTGGGCTATGCCTACGACCCGGCCGCCAACCAATTCAAACCCGTTTGAGAGGAGGCTTACCCATGTCCGACGTATTGAATTACGACCCCAATTGCCTGTTCTGTAAAATCATCAAGGGGGAGATTCCCTCTAACAAGGTGTATGAAGACGAGGTCTGCTACGCTTTTTATGATATCGACCCTCAAGCGCCCACTCATTTCCTGGTCATCCCCAAGGCCCACATCGGTTCCTGCGGGGAGATTGACGGGAGCAATTCCTATGTTGTGGCCCACTGCTTTGAGGCCATCTCCAAGGTGGCAAAGGAGCTGGGAATCACCGATTTCCGGGTGGTGTCCAACTGCGGCCCCCAGGCGGGGCAGTCCGTGCCCCACCTGCACTTCCATGTGCTGGCGGGGCGGGATATGACCTGGCCTCCCGGCTGAGACCGGCGGTGACAGCGCCGCCCGCAGCACGGACTGGGGGCCCGGGGCCAGCGTCAAAGAGTATGCCTAATCCCCGGCGGACCTTCAGCGGCGGCTACTGAGCCTGGAGAACTTTTATCACGCGGATTTGAACATTTCATAGGGAAACGGCAGAAAACCCGCCCATGCGCAGCCGCGTGGGCGGGCTTTGGTTTTGCAGCGGCGCGGCCTCTCCAAAAGAATTTCTATAATTCCTATTGACAAGGTATGCTTTTTACGGTATGATTTGGGCGAAATCAAAAATCAGTCCTTTTTCCACGGACTTCTAAGGAGATGGAACAAGTCATGATATACGCGGACAATGCCGCGACCACCAAGACCAGCCCGTTGGCGCAGAAGGCCATGCTGGACGCCATGGAGCGGTTTTGGGGCAATCCCTCCAGCCTCCACACACCTGGCCAGCAGGCCAAGGAGGCCATGCAATTCGCCCGGGAGGCGGTGGCGAAGGCCATCGGCGCTCAGCCCCGGGAGATTTACTTCACATCCGGCGGCAGCGAGGCGGATAACCAGACCATCGTCAGCGCCGCCAGGGTGGGGGCGAAGAAAGGGAAGAAGCACCTGATTACCACCGCCATTGAGCATCATGCCATCCTTCACACTATGGACCAGATGGCCAAGGAGGGGTTTGAGATCACCCTCATTCCCGTGGACGAGAGCGGCATTGTGAAGGTGTCCGACGTGGCGGCCGCCATCCGGGAGGACACCGCCCTGGTGTCCGTCATGTACGCCAACAACGAGATCGGCACCATCCAGCCCGTGGCGGAGATCGGGGCCCTGTGCAGGGAGAGAGGCATTCCCTTCCACACCGACGCCGTCCAGGCCGTGGGCCATCTGCCCATCGACGTGAACGCCCAGAATATCGACATGCTGTCCCTGTCCGGCCACAAGTTCCACGGCCCCCGGGGTGTGGGCGCACTGTATGTCCGCCGGGGAGCGCCCTTGCTCACCTTTATCCAGGGCGGGGCCCAGGAGTCCGGACGCCGGGCGGGTACGGAAAACCTCCCCGCCATCATGGGTATGGCCGCGGCGCTGGAGGACGCCGTGGACCACATGGAGGAGAACGCCGCCCATGCCATCCAGCTCCGGGACGCCCTGATTGACGGCCTGTCCAAAATTCCCCACTCCGCCCTCAACGGAGACCGGACTCGGCGGCTCCCCGGCAACGTGAACTTCTGCTTCGAGGGCATCGAGGGCGAGTCTCTGCTGCTGCTGCTGGACGACAAGGGCATCGCCGCCTCCTCCGGCTCGGCGTGCACCTCCGGCTCTTTAGACCCCAGCCACGTGCTGCTGGCCATTGGCCGTCCCCACGAGGTGGCCCACGGCTCCCTGCGGCTCACCCTGGACCGGGAGAACACCATGGAGGACGTGGAGGCCATCGTGAAGGCCGTCACCGAGGTTGTCAACTATCTCCGGGAGATGTCTCCCGTTTGGAAAGCATTGCAGAGAGGAGAGCGCCAGTATGTTATACAGTGAAAAAGTGATGGACCACTTCCGCAATCCCCGGAACGTGGGTGAGATCGAGAACGCCGACGGCGTGGGCGAGGTGGGCAACGCCAAATGCGGCGATATCATGAAGATGTACCTCAAGATTGAGGATGGGGTCATCGTGGACGTGAAGTTTGAGACCTTTGGCTGCGGTAGTGCAATCGCTACCAGCTCCATGGCCACCGAGCTCATCAAGGGCAAGCGGGTGGAGGAGGCCCTGAGCCTCACCAACCAGGCGGTGGTGGAGGCCCTGGACGGTCTGCCCGCCCACAAGATCCACTGTTCTGTGCTGGCGGAGGAGGCGGTCCGTGCGGCCATTAAGGACTACTACGACAAAAACGGCATCGCCTACGATGCGGAGCAGTTCTGTGACGGCGACTGCTCCTGCTGCCACGAGCACGACCACCACGAATGAGATTAAGGAAGCCTCCCCGGCCCGCCGGGGAGGCTTTTCGTCTGCCGGGCCATATCCTCACAAAGGCGTCTGAATCTATCCGGCTGAAACTTGCAAAATGTCAACGCCGATGTGAACTTGAAAGAAAACGCCGCAGAATTTTTGCAAAATCTGCGGCGTTTTCTGTGCTGTTGTTCATTTGAATGCGCCGCCCTGTTTTCCGCTGCCCTTAAAAACATTGATTTCTGGGTTTTCCCATATTTTCTTAGGCAGCGCCCTTGTCGGCCGGCGGCTTTTCTATGTCGAAAAATTACGCGAACTTACCGGGATTCAGCTTCACGCCGGGGCCCATAGTGGCGGCGGCGACGCAGCTCTTGACGTACTGGCCCTTGGCGGCGGCGGGCTTGGCCTTGACGATGGCTCCCATGAGGGCCATCAGGTTGTCGCCCAGCTTCTCTGGGCCGAAAGAGACCTTGCCGATGGGGCAGTGGATGATGTTGGTTTTGTCCAGGCGGTACTCCACCTTACCGGCTTTGATCTCGTTGACAGCCTGGGTCACGTTGGGGGTGACGGTGCCGGCCTTGGGGGAGGGCATCAGGCCCTTGGGGCCCAGGATCTTACCCAGACGGCCCACAGTACCCATCATGTCGGGGGTGGCGACAACCACGTCGAAGTCGAACCAGTTCTCCTTCTGGATTTTCTCCACCATGTCCATATCGCCCACGAAGTCAGCGCCGGCGGCACGGGCCTCGTCGGCCTTGTCGCCCTTGGCGAAGACCAGCACACGGGCGGTCTTGCCGGTGCCGTGGGGGAGGACGATGGCGCCGCGGACCTGCTGGTCGGCGTGGCGGGAGTCAACACCCAGCTTCACATGGAGCTCCACGGTCTCGTCGAACTTGGCGGTGGCGGTCTTGATGACCAGCTCCATGGCCTCGTTCACGTCATACTGGGCGGCGCGGTCGATGAGCTTGGCGCTGTCCACATACTTTTTGCCTTTCTTAGCCATTCGTGTCTCCTCCTTTCCTTACTCTTCCACCAGCACGCCCATGGAGCGGGCGGTGCCGGCGATCATGCTCATGGCGGCCTCCAGGCTGGCGGCGTTCAGGTCGGGCATCTTGGTCTCGGCGATCTTCTGGCAGTCGGCCTTGGACAGGGTGGCCACCTTGGTCTTGTTGGGCACGCCGGAGCCGGACTCGATGTTGCACGCCTTCTTGATGAGCACGGCGGCGGGAGGGGTCTTGGTGATGAAGGAGAAGGAGCGGTCGGCGTACACGGTGATGACCACGGGGATGATGAGGCCCATGTCCTTCTTGGTGCGCTCATTGAACTCCTTGGTGAAAGCGGCGATATTCACGCCGTGCTGGCCCAGGGCGGGGCCCACAGGGGGGGCCGGAGTTGCCTGGCCGGCGGGGATCTGCAATTTTACATATCCAGTAATTTTCTGTGCCATTTGAAACAGCACCTCCTACATGAAATGTGGTGGTGACGAGACCCTGAGAAGTCTCTCCCACTGGCAGGTCTGTCCTGCCTCTTGTTTTTTAAATCGTTTCAACCTGGTCCAGTTCCAGCTCCACAGGGGTCTCCCGGCCGAACATGGAGACCACCACCTTGACCTTGCCCCGGTCGGTGTCCAGCTCCTCCACCGTGCCGATGAAGGAGGCCAGGGCGCCGTCGGTGATTTTCACGCTGTCGCCCACGGCGTAGCCCACCACCACCTCGCGCTTCTCCACGCCCAGGGCGGCGATCTCCTCGTCGGTGAGGGGGATGGCCTTGTTGGCCGCCCCCACGAAGCCGGTGACGCCCCGGATGTTTCGCACCAGGTGCCAGGTCTCGTCGGTCATGACCATCTTCACCAGCACATAGCCGGGGAAGACCTTGCGCTCCACGGTCTTGGGGCCGTTGTCGGTAATCTCGGTGACCGTCTCCAGGGGGATGGACACCTCGGCGATGAGGTCGTGCATATTGCGGTTTTCCACAGCCTGCTCAATGGACATGGCCACGGTGTTCTCGTAGCCAGAGTAGGTGTGGGCCACATACCATTTCAGTTCCTCAGCCATGGCTCGCCTTAACCAAAGAGCTGGAGCAGGGCGTCGATCACAGCGCGGGCCAGGAAGTCGAACACCCAGATGAAGATGCCCACAATGATGACGCACAGGATGACGGTGCCCACGTTTTTGACCACGTCCTTGGCGGTGGGCCAGGTGACCTTTTTCAGCTCACCCTTCAGGTCCTTCAGCCAGCGCAGGACGGCGTTGGGCTTTTTCTCCTTCTTCTTCTCCTTGGGAGCCTTGGCCTTTTTCTCGGAGCTTACGGACTCCTGCGGCGCGTTGTCCCGCTTTTCCTGTTCAGACATTAACTTTAACCCTTCTTTCCTTGTGAGCGGCGCTCATTACTTAGTCTCGGTGTGCAGAGTGTGCTTTCTGCAGAAGGGGCAGTACTTGTTGAGCTCCAGGCGCTCGGTGGTGTTGCGCTTGTTCTTCTTGGTGTTGTAGTTGCGCTGTTTGCACTCGGAGCAGCGCAGGACGATCTTCACACGGTTACCGGCTTTCGCCATTCTCGGCACCTCCTTTTGAATTTGGCGTCCAGCAAAAAAGCGCCGGAAGCCTTTGCCGACTCCGACGCCTGAAGCGGGCGCAGTACGCCCGTTTTGAATGGCTGCGGGGGGTCGGCGCATTGCCTCCCTGTGGTCCTCGGGGGAGCCAGGGTTTTTGGACGTACCCCGTAAAAATACGCACAAAAAGAAAGCCCTGCTCACAGGTGCTGATAGAATATCACACCGGAAGGGGCTTGTCAAGCGTTGTTTTTGCAATTATAATGTGTCCATCAGCGTTTTCCACGCCGCAGGCGCGGAAAGCCCTGGTCATTGAAACAATTGGGGGAATTTGGGATGCGCGTGATGGCGATTGACTACGGCGACGCCCGTACCGGGGTGGCGGTGTCCGACGCCGCCGGGCTGCTGACAGGATACACTACGGTGATCCGGGGCAGGGACCCGGAACGGGTGGCGGAGGAGATTGCCCAAATTGCCCGGGAGCGCCAGGCGGAGGAGCTGGTGATGGGTTTCCCCCGGAACATGGACGGCACCGAGGGCCCACGGGCAGACCTGTACCGCTCCTTCGCCGCTCTGGTGGAGGAGAAGTCCGGGATGCCGGTGCGGCTGTGGGACGAGCGGCGTACCACCATTGAGGCCCACCAGATTCTCCACGCCTCGGGGAAGAAGATGAAGGCCCACAGGGAAAACGTGGACGCGGTGGCGGCCAGCCTCATTTTAGAGGGATATCTGACCTGGCTGGCCCGCCGCCGGGACTGACGAAAACGCCCCGCAGAGCGGGGCGTTTCGCGTTATGCTTTCTGCCCTTTGGGCAGCTTGTTCTGCTCCTGAATCTGGGCCCAGAGCTGCATACCCACCACCAGGACAAAGGTGGCCACCGCCGGGGACACCAGGGCGTGGCCCGCGATGACGGAGATGGCAAAGCCTGCCAGGGTGCAGTACAGCGTGGTGGCGCAGCGCAGGCTGGCCAGCCGCTGGGCGGGGCGCTTGAAGAACTGGACGATGGACCAGCCGATGAACCACAGATAGGGCACGTAGTACAGGATGAAGCCCACGATGCCGTGGCGGACCAGAATGCCCAAGGGGTCCAACTCCACCATGAAGTACATTTCACGGCTGTAGGCGGAGGCGTTGGCGTAGCCGATGCCCAGCAGCTTGCCCGCCAGGCCGCTCTCGGTGTACACCTGGACGGCCGGGGAGGCGCTGATGAACCGGCGGCTGAGAATCTGGTCCACCCGCTTCAGCGCCGGGTTGGCCTTGATGAGCTCATACAGCCAGGTGCCGTCGGCGGCCCGCTCGATTTCCTCGCCCCAGGAAGCCAAAGTGATCTCCGGCTCATTGTCCAGCAGCGGCCCGTAAATGCGATTCAAATAACTTTGCAGGGGCGAGCCCAGGAAGGACGCCAGCGTGATGACCAGCATAGCGCCCATGGCGGTGGCCTGGATGATATGCTTTCGGCTGGGCTCCCGGACCAGGCGGACTAGCTGCCACACAAAAGCGGCCGCGCAGTACAGGGCGGTGAAGCCGAAGATAATCTTGGTGCCCAGGGAGTTGGCGCTGATGGCCACGGCGACCAGCGCCCAGGCGGCCAGAACAGCCTTCCACCAGGTCTTTTTGGTGACGGTGGGGAACACCTCCAGGCAGTACCAGATGGTGAAGGGGGCGGCGATGGCCATAATGCACCCCACCTCATTGGCGGCGTAGAACCAGCCCCGGTAGCCGTAGCCGGAGTTGCCGTAGGACACAAAGCTGGTCCGGGTGGCCACGGCGATGGGGATGACGGAGGCGTACAGCCCGCCGGCCCAGGCGATGGTCTCGCAGGTCACCAGGTAGCCGAACTGCTTGTAAACCGCCCACAGGAAGATGAGCACGAAGGGGGCGAAAAAGGTCTTGACCACTTCCTTCACGTTGCCCACGCACAGGGACAGCCCGCCCAAGGTGAACATGTAGACCATGAACAGAGCCAGATAGCCCACCAGCACTCCGGTATAGATCATCCACCGCTTTTTTCCCGGAAAATCGCTGACGAACACGGCGTACAGGAACGCCAGCACGATCGCCAGCGACCGGACCACCACCCCGACGGTGACGGGGTGCTCCGCCTGGGCCCCCAGGCCGGTGAGCACATCGATAAGGGGCTGGCAGAGGATATAGACGGCCAGGATCATGGGCAGCCGGGCCCTGGAGGCGTTCTGAAGCCTCCCGCGGAGCTGGTTCATAGCAACACATCCTATTGTTCAGCGGGGCGTCCCGCGTTATTTTGTGGGTAGCTTTCTCAGTATAGTATAGTGGGGCGGAGATTGCAATAAAAAAAGTCTCAAAAGAATGTGAACATTTTGCAAAGACGGAAAAACCGCCGCAGCTGGGAATGTGTCCCCACTGCGGCGGTTTTTCGTTTTACGCCTCCGGCCCCGGGGCTTCCTCCTCCCGGAAAAGGCCGCGCAGCTCAAATGTGCCCACCATGATGAACAGGGCGGTGATAAGGGCAATAACGCTCAGACCCAGGGCCACATGGCCCTGGAGCTCAGCGTACCGGCCCGTGGGCAGATGTACCAGGATAGCCACCGCGGTGATGAGCAGGATATATACGGTCCTGCGGCGGCGCAGGCGCTGGTCCAGATTTCCGCCCTCAGGCTGATACCGCGCCGCCAGCGCCGCCATGTCGGTGAGAAATTGGAAATGAAAGTAGACTCCTGCCGCCGCCATGAGCAGGTCCAGAAACAGGATGTGGCCGCCCGCGCTCCCGCCCGCCCAGGACAGCAGCCAGTCCGCCCCGTTCCACGCCGCCAGCAGCAGGCCCAGGGGCCGCAGCAGGGCCAGGTCCCGCCGCTCCTGGGCCAGATCCCGTATGGCGGCCACAAACAACAGCCAGCCCACAAACCGGGGAGTGACGCTGACGGTCCCCAGATTCAAATCAAAATTGAGGAACAGGTATCCCCAGGCGGCGTTGGACAGGCCGCGGTACAGCCCTTCTCTGTCAAGGTTCAATCCATTTTCCTCCTTCCACTGGCAGAAGCGTCAGCTCCCCCACCTCTCTGCCGTTGAGGTAGAGCTCCGCCTGGTAGGCGGTTGGAGCCAGGTAAGCTCCTTCCGCGCCCCAGTCTACACCGCCGCCTCCGCCGTTGAGAAACACCATGTCCTCCCAGCCGTCCTCCAACTTGCGGTTGCCGAAGCCGTCCCCCCAGTTGTCGCCTCCGCTGCTGTCTGTCCACAGATATTTTGGGTCGATAGGCTCCAGCTCCCGGTCTTTCTCCCCATAGACGGGCGCGGTGGCGAGGCTGATGCTGGTATACCCGCTCTTTTTGTCCGGGTCGCCGGTGTAGACCGCCCAGAACTGGTACTGATAATAGCCCCGGTCAAATTCGGTGTGGGGCTTGGGGGTGGAATCCAGGGAGCTGGAAATCCACATCCCGTCGCTGCCCTGGACCAAGGTATTGACGCTGGCGGCGGTCTGCCACCGGGCCTGGACCAGCCAGTCGCCATGCTGGGCCTCGTAGACCTTGCAGGGCAGGCCCAGGTTGCCGCCAACCCGCTGGTCCCCCGGTACAGCCCGGATGCCCTCCTGAGGGATGACCACCCAGCGGTCCCCCTCCATCTCCGCCCGGAGCCACTGGACCGCCAGCCAGCGCTCCGAGGTCTGGCCGCTCCACTCCTGCCCGTCGGGCGGGCTGTACAGCTCGATGACCAGCAGTCCCTCATAGGCGTTCTCCCCCACCGGGGTCAGATTGTAGATCTGATAGCCGCCGGTGAGGTTCACCCGGTCCTTCCAGCTGATGTCGGGCCAGCGCCAGTCACCCGAGCCATCTATGGACCAGCCCTCCGCCGCCAGCTCATTCTGTTGGGACAAGGGGGCGCACATGGCCCGGTAATCATAGCGCTGGATGAGCACGGCTTTGGCGTAGGCGTCAAAGGCCCCCGCTGAGGTAGTGCACCAGGTGGTGCGGGCGGCGGCCATGCGCAGCTGGACGCCGCTGCCCGGCACACTGTTGACGTCCTCCGCCCGGGCGCCCACCATCAGGGGCGCCGCCAGCGCCAGCGCCACGCACACCGACGCCAGCGCCATCCCCGCCGGGTAGCGCTTGAACCGGGCGATGGCCTCGATGCGCCGCCGGATGTTTCTGCCCCCGTTGGCGGCGGAGGAGGTGCCGGGGGTGCGGGCGTAGCGCTCGTCCGCCATGCTGAGCAGGATCCGGCCGTAGTCCCGGCGTTCCTCCCCCTCCAGCCGCTCCAGCGCCCGCTGGTCGCACAGGGACTCCAAATCGTTGCCCGCCCGGTCGGCGCAGTACCACAGCAGGGGATTGCACCAGTGCAGGCATCGGAAAAAGGCGATGGCCCAGCCCCAGATCACATCCCGGTATTTCAGGTGGAGCAGCTCGTGGAGGATCACCTTTTCATCCGTCTCCACTCCGGCGGGCAGGACCATCACGGGCTTGAGCACCCCGCAGATAAAGGCGGTGGGCAGGCCCTCCACCTCCACGGTGGGACAGCAGGGCAGGCCGTACCGCTCCGCAACCGCCCGGACCCGGTCCTCCTGAGCGGGGCGGCCCTTTCTCAGCGCCAGCCGCAGGCGGACATAGGAGGCTGCGTACCGAAGAACCAGCAGCACAGCTACCCCCAGGACGTAGGCCAGAAACAGCCAGTCGAACACCGTCTCCAGCGGATCGGAGGGGGGCAGGGGGATGGGGGCAATCACCTTGGTCAGCGTCCCGAACTGGCCGGTGAGGGCGGATTTCAGCGCCTCCACCCACAAGGGCCAGTTGACCAGGACATACCGCCCGCCGTACCCCGCCGGGAGCAGCAGGATGACGGCCAGAATACCCCACACGGCGAACTGCCAGCGGGGAGAAAGCTTGTCCCGGAGCAGGGCCTTGACGGCCAGCAGCAGCGCCGCCACCCCGGAAGCGGTGAGGGTCTGCAATAGAAAAGACCAAAAATCAGTCACAACATAAAACCTCCCAAGGAAATGTCCGCTGTCGGGCGGTAATTTGAAAGCTTTTACACTGGGCGTCAGCGAACTAAAGTTTTCTTGTCCTCTTTAGGACGCTGTCCGTTGCCGGGCAGAAATTTTACAGGCTTCGGCGGCAAACCGTCAGCGATCTAAAAGTTCTTTTTCGGTTCCTTTTTCTTACAAGAAAAAGGAACTCAGACCTCCATTTCGTCCAGCAGGCGGCGGAGTTCGCCGCGTTCCTCCTGGGAGATGGGCTTCTCCTTCAGAAACGCCGCCACCAGGTCCCCGGTGGACCCCCGGTACACCTGGCGCAGGAAGCTGTCCCGGGCCTGGGCCTGGCAGTCCTCCCGGCTCAGCGCCGCCCGGTAGCGCCGGGGATAGCCCTCCTTTTCGATGTCCACCAGGCCCTTGGCCTCCATCCGGGTCAGATAGGTGAGCACCGTGTTCCGGTTCCATCCGGTTTCCTCTTGCAGGGCCTGGGTCACCTCCCCCAGAGCGGCCCCGCCGCTGTCCCACAGCACCCCTAGAACCAGCCACTCCCGCTCCGACAGCTTCAGCATAGCAAAACCTCCTACAGGTGTAGTATTTCCTGTATACTACACCTGTAGGAGGCTGCTGTCAAGGGCAAATAAAAAACCGCCCGCCCTGACCGGGGCGGGCGGTTTACATCTTTTCAGGCGGTAGCTGCCT
>CATLFX010000015.1 GCA_949935795.1 uncultured Oscillospiraceae bacterium | reverse complement strand
GCTCGCGCTCCTCGGGGGCGCTGTCGATGCTGGAGTAGTCGCTGTAGTCAGCGAAGCCCTGGAGGGCCAGCCACTTGGTGATGGCGGCGGTCAGGGTGGTCTTGCCGTGGTCAACGTGGCCGATGGTGCCGATGTTGACGTGGGGCTTGCTGCGCTCAAACTTTTGCTTAGCCATTTTGAGTTTTCCTCCTTGTACTTGTTGAATAAATAGTTAAGAGAAACAGGTTGATGGGCCTATTTTATCCTATGGCGGCGGAAATTGCAACTACTATTTTAGTCCTCTTTCCGTCCGCGCTGGGCGATGATCTTCTCGGCGATGTTCTTGGGGATCTCCACGTAGCTGTGGGGCTCCATGGTGTACTGGCCGCGGCCCTGGGTGCGGGAGCGCAGGTCGGTGGCGTAGCCGAACATCTCGGACAGGGGCACAAGCGCGTCCACCTGCTGGGCGCCGGGCCGGGCCTCCTGGCCCAGGATCTGTCCGCGGCGGCTGGTGATGTCGCCGATGACGTTGCCCAGGTACTCCTCGGGGGCGATGACGGACACCTTCATGATGGGCTCCAGCAGGCAGGCCCCGGCCTTGCGGCAGGCCTCCTTGAAGGCCATGGAGCCGGCGATCTTGAACGCCATCTCGGAGGAGTCCACCTCGTGGTAGGAGCCGAACACCAGATGGACCTTCACGTCCACCACGGGATAACCGGCCATGACGCCGGCCTGCATGGCCCCCTGGATGCCCGCGTCCACGGCGGGGATGAACTCCTTGGGAATGACGCCGCCGGTGATCTCGTTGAGGAACTCATAGCCCTTGCCGGGCTCGTTGGGCTCCACCTCGATGACCACGTGGCCGTACTGGCCCTTGCCGCCGGACTGGCGGGCATACTTGGTGTCCTGCTTGACAGACTTCTTGATGGTCTCCTTGTAGGCCACCTGGGGCGCGCCCACATTGGCCTCCACCTTGTACTCGCGGAGCAGGCGGTCCACGATGATCTCCAGGTGGAGCTCACCCATGCCGGCGATAATGGTCTGGCCGGTCTCCTCGTCGGTGTAGGTCTTGAAGGTGGGGTCCTCCTCGGCCAGCTTCATCAGGGCGATGCCCATCTTCTCCTGGCCGGCCTTGGTCTTGGGCTCGATGGCCACGCGGATGACAGGCTCGGGGAACTCCATGGACTCCAAAATGACCGGGTGCTTCTCGTCGCAGAGGGTGTCGCCGGTGGTGGAGTTCTTCAGGCCGATGACGGCGGCGATGTCGCCGGAATACACGGTCTCGATGTCCTCCCGGTGGTTGGCGTGCATCTGGAGGATGCGGCCGATACGCTCCTTCTGTTTCTTGGTGGAGTTGAGCACCTGGGTGCCGGTGTTCAGCGTGCCGGAATAGACGCGGATGAAGGACAGGCGGCCCACAAAGGGGTCGGTGGCGATCTTAAACGCCAGGGCGGAGAAGGGCTCGTCGTCGGAGGACGGGCGCTCCTCTTCCTCCTCGGTCTCGGGGTTGACGCCCTTGATGGGGGGGATGTCGGTGGGGGCGGGCATATAGTCCACAATCGCGTCCAGCAGCTTCTGCACGCCCTTGTTCTTGTAGGACGTGCCGCACACCACGGGGACCATCAGGTTGTCGATGGTGCCCTTGCGGATGGCCCGGCGGAGCATTTCCTGGGGAATGGGCTTCTCCTCCAGGGCCAGCTCCATGATCTCCTCGTCAATGTCGGCGCAGGCGTCCACCAGCTTGGTGCGGTACTCCTGGGCCAGTTCCATCATGTCGGCGGGGATCTCCTCCACCCGCATATCCTTGCCCATCTCGTCGTAGTAGACGTCGGCGTCCATCTCCACCAGGTCGATGATGCCCTTGAAGGTCTCCTCTTTGCCGATGGGGAGCTGGATGGGCACGGCGTTGGCCTTGAGCCGGTCGTGGATCATGTGGAGCACGTTGTAGAAGTCGGCGCCCATGATGTCCATCTTGTTGACGTAGATCATGCGGGGGACCTTGTAGTGGTCCGCCTGGCGCCAGACGGTCTCGGACTGGGGCTCCACGCCGCCCTTGGCGCACATGACCGTGACAGAACCGTCCAGTACGCGCAGGGAGCGCTCCACTTCTACGGTGAAGTCCACGTGTCCCGGGGTGTCAATGATGTTGATCCGGGTCTGGGGGAACTGGTCCTTGGTGCCCTTCCAGTAGCAGGTGGTGGCGGCGGAGGTGATGGTGATGCCGCGCTCCTGCTCCTGGGCCATCCAGTCCATGGTGGCGGTGCCGTCATGGGTCTCGCCGATCTTGTAGTTCACGCCGGTGTAGTACAGGATGCGCTCGGTGGTGGTGGTCTTACCGGCGTCGATGTGGGCCATGATGCCGATATTACGTGTGTTTTCCAGAGTTACTTTTCTTGCCATATTGGTTAGTTTGCCTCCGTCCTTACCAGCGGTAGTGGGCGAACGCCTTGTTGGCCTCGGCCATCTTGTGGGTGTCCTCGCGCTTCTTCACGGCGGAACCCGTATTGTTGGCGGCGTCCATGATCTCACCCGCCAGCCGCTCCTTCATGGTCTTCTCGCCGCGGTTGCGGGAGTAGGTGGTCAGCCAGCGCAGGCCAAGGGTCTGACGGCGCTCGGGGCGGACCTCCATGGGGACCTGGTAGGTGGAGCCGCCCACGCGGCGGGACTTGGTCTCCAGGGAAGGCATGATGTTCTCAATGGCGGTGGTGAAGACCTCAAGGGGCTCTTTGCCGGTCTTGTCCTTGATGATGTCAAAGGCACCGTAGACGACCTTCTGGGCTACGCCCTTCTTGCCGTCCAGCATGATGCTGTTGACGAGCTTAGTGACTAGTACGGAATTATACAGCGGGTCGGGCAAAACTTCCCGCTTGGGTACGTTTCCTCTTCTGGGCACTTCGCTTCCCTCCTTCTATATAAAATTAGAATTCACAGGTACTCGAAGTTTCGACCGGCGTCTCATTGCGCCATGCTTCGTCGCGGGAACCCTCGCGGCGGGTCACATACACAAAGTATGCTCCCCTTGCTCAGAACCCCGCTCCTCGCCTGACGCAACGATACTTGGTCGAAAAAACCTCGCGTAATGTGCCTGTCCGAGGTTTACCCAAAATTATATGGAATAAACGCTCGGCAAGGCTTTCGGCCTTGCGCGTGTGCGCAAAACTCGTGATGGGTGAAGAAGCTGACAGCTCCTTCTTGGTCGGGCCGCTTGACGCGGTCCGTTTGAAGTGATTTTCTGAAAGAAAATTACTTCTTCTTGGCAGCCTTGGGCCGCTTGGCGCCGTACTTGGAGCGGGCCTGCATACGACCGTTGACGCCCTGGGTGTCCAGCGTGCCGCGGATGATGTGGTAACGAACGCCGGGCAGGTCCTTGACACGGCCGCCGCGGATCATGACCACGGAGTGCTCCTGCAGGTTGTGGCCCACGCCGGGAATATAGGCGGTGACCTCGTAGCCGTTGGTCAGGCGCACACGGGCGATCTTACGCAGAGCGGAGTTCGGCTTCTTCGGGGTGGAAGTACGAACGGCGGTGCACACGCCCCGCTTCTGGGGAGAGGGCAGGTCGGTCTCCTTGTTCTTCAGGGTGTTCAGACCGTGCTGCATGGCGGGAGAGTTGGACTTGTAGGTGCTCTTCTCGCGGCCCTTGCGGACCAGTTGATTAAAAGTAGGCATGATTTTCCTCCTTTCAATGAATATATATTTTAACGAGTAATCCGGGGATTATTCGTTAAAACCGGAAAAAGTTGGGGAGATCCTCAAATAATTGCAGCTGCGGCGGTCCCCACGGCAATGCCGCAGGCCTTCCCCAAGGCCTTCATGGACTCGGCCCAGGCGGTTTCCACGCCCTGCTCTGAGGCCTGGCGCTCCAGGGGCTCGGTGAGGTCCGGGTAGGCGTCCTTCGCCAGGTAGATACGCTTGGCCCGTCCGCCTGCCAGGGCCCGGCGGACCTGCTTGACGCCTGCGACCTTGGCCGCGTTTTCCAATTCTGTCAGCATCAAACGGTCCTCCCTTCGCATATCAACGCAATTTGAAATTATAACACAGACGCAACAGTCCGTCAAGCTGATTTCAACCTTTTTTCCACCTTTTTTCCGGCCTGGACCGGGGTTTCTTTGTCGAAACCGTCAAAAAAGCCCCGCCCAAGCGGGCGGAGCTCTTTGGGACATAAAAGCGTGAAATCAATCCAGTTTGAGGTCGCCTTCCTTGATCCAGCCGATTTTCCGGAACCACAGGCCGAAGGCCCAGCACAGCACGGCGGGCAGGACAAAGGAGATCAGGATCAGCCCGATCCACTCGAAGGCCCCCGGGGTGATGGCGGCGGCGCCGTTGGACAGCGCCTTCTCGCTGGGGTTGAGCCAGCCGGTCCAGACCCCCAGCTGGCCGCACAGGCCGCAGGTGCCCATACCGGAGTTGATGGGCGCGCCGTTCATCTCCAGCTTGAACAGGCAGGTGGCCAGGGGGCCGGTGATGGCGGAGGCCAGGGTGGGGGGAATCCAGATCCGGGGGTTCTTCACGATGTTGGGCATTTGCAGCATGGAGGTGCCGATGCCCTGACTCACCAGCCCGCCCCAGCGGTTTTCCCGGAAGGACATGACGGCAAAGCCCACCATCTGGGCGCAGCATCCGGCCACCGCCGCGCCGCCCGCCAGCCCGGTGAGGCCCAGCACCGAGCAGATGGCAGCGGAGGAGATGGGCAGGGTGAGGGCCACCCCAACCAGCACGGACACCAGGATGCCCATCCAGAAGGGCTGGAGGACGGTAGCTCGCATGATGAGCTGGCCGAAGGCATTGGCCGCGCCGCCGATGGGCGGGGCGATAAGCCAGGCCGCGCCGATGCCAACTAAAATGGTGACGATGGGGGTGACCAGAATGTCCACCTTGGTCTCCTTGGACACCGCCTTGCCGCACTCGGCGGCGATGATGGCCACGAACAGCACCGCCAGCGGCCCTCCCGCCCCGCCCAGGGCGTTGCAGGCGTAGCCCACCGTCACCAGGGAGAACAGCACCATGGGGGGCGCTTGGAGGGCGTAGCCGATGGCCACGGCCATGGCCGAGCCGCTCATGAAGGAGGCCAGCCCGCCGATGGTGTACCCCTGCTTGTTGATCTCAAGGATATGGGCGGTGAGAAAGCCAATGCCGAACTGACTGCCGATGGTGTTCAGGATCGTGCCGATGAGCAGCGAGCAGAACAGGCCCTGGGCCATGGCCCCCAGAGCGTCGATGCCGTACCGCTTGGCGGAGATCACAATGTTCTTGCGCTTCAGGAACGCCTTGAGTTTTTCCATTTCCATCCCTCAACTCTCAAAAAAGTAGTCCACACAGGTGTCAAGACAACTGTGTGGACTATTATACAGGCTGGGGGAAAAATGTCAATTGGCTATTTGACCAAACTCAGGGCCGCTTGTTCCCCTTTTGGTAGAGGTAGGCGGCCAGCACCACCCCGGCAATCATAGTGATGATGCCAACTACAAGGATTACCGTGGCAAAGCCCAGGAAGAAACCCTCGATCCCGCCGAAAGGCGAGGAGGCGGGGGCCATGCCTAGCTGCTCTAAAACCGCCCGCTGAATCTCCGGGGAGGTGCCTGGGGAGAACTCCACGCCGCCGCCAAACCCGCCGAACCCGGACATCATATCCCTCGACGTGTCAAACATTGCTCCGAAGCCCCACCGGGCTAGCACGCCCACCAGGGTAAACCCCAGCCCGCTCAGGGCGATGCGCACTCCCGCCAGCCAGCCATATTTTCGGATCAGCCTGCCCAACAGCCCCGTGGCCTTTTCAAAGCTACCCTCCTGGGGGGCGTTCGGCGCGGTGTGGCCGGGCGGCTCCTCCCTGGGCGCTTCGGCCTCCTCCCGGTCACGGTTGGGCTCGCCGCCGCCCAGCAGCTCGTCGGTGGTCACGCCGAAGGCCCGGGCCAGGGCCAGCAGCTTGTCCACCTCCGGCGTGGCGTCGCCCAGCTCCCACTTGCTCACCGCCTGGCGGGATACGCCTACCATGGCGGCCAGCTCCTCCTGGGACAGCTTGGCCGCCCGGCGGTAGTATAAAATTTTCTCGTTCAGCTTCATCAAAGCCGCCTCCTTTCTGAGGCTATCCTATCAGAAAATCCGGTTGCGGGCCACCAACCGGCACTGGAAATTTGCGCAACTATCGGTTGCGAAGCCGTCATGAGCAGCGCGGATGGACCGGAGCGAGGAGAAAAGCCCAGTCACCGCGCAGCGGGGACGGGTTTTCTCCGAGACGGAGGGAAACCGCGCGTCGCGAACAGGCGGAGCACGACTACAGGTTGCGAAGCCGTCGTGAGCAGCGCGGTTACAAACGGCGGCGGCCTATTTCGCCAGAAATCCCACCTCCTCCAGGGCCTTCACCACCCGCTGGAACGCCTCCTCGCCGGGACAGCGCAGGGTGTGGAGATGGATGCCGTCGGTGAGCAGCGACAGGGGCCGGGCGGCGTTTTCCTCTACTTTCCGTATAAATTCCGAGACGTCATACCGGGAGGACAGGTCCAGCGGCCCGGTGAGCTGGCCGTATACCGGGTGCTCCACGATGACGTTCTCCACCGTGCACCCCTGGTCCACCATCAGCGTCAGCTCCCGCTCCATGTCCGCCCCGCTGTGGAGGCAGGCCACGGTACGGGCGATTCCCGGCTGGGGGCGGTCCAGCACATAGCCCCGGGGGGTGGCGGAGACGGCCTCGCCCGCCGCCCGGAGCAGGGCCACGTCCCCTACGATGATCTGGCGGCTCACCGACAGGCGCTGGGCCAGGACGGTGGCGGACAGGGGGGCTTCGGCGGCTCTCAGGTACTCCAAAATGCGCGCCCGGCGCTGGCTGGTGTTCATGGCGGGTCCTCCTCACGGCGGTGGTTTTTTCCACAGTATACCACACCTGCCCCGCCCCCGCAAGCGGGGCTCAGCCTCCGTCCGGCCCAAAAATTTCCTCCAGGCGGTCCTCCACCTCCGGCTCCGGCAGCAGGGCGGAGGCCAGCCCCAGCCGCTTGGCCAGCTCCAGCTTTTCCCGGATGGACCGGGGGCTGTCAAACAGAACAAAGTGGGCCTGGGGCCCCTGCATGTAGGTGAAATAGTGGGCGCACAGCCCCCGGTCGAAGAACACGGCGGGCTCCAGCCGCCGGAGCAGCTCCTCCAGCCGCTCCTGGGAGATGGGCTCCCCCCGGCCTTGGGCGGGGAGGGGGAACTCCTCCCGGGCCCACTCCACCGCCAGGGCCGTCCGCTCCCTGCCGTACTGCTCCAGCGCTCCCCGCAGGCGGCGCTCCAAGGTGCCGTGGGTGAGGACCGAGGGGATCAGCACCCGCGACTTGGGCCCGTGGGGGGCGAAGCCCTCGGGCACATACAGCGCCCAGCCCTGGGCGGCGCAGTTGCGGTCCAGAATTTCCACCAGCTTGGGCAGGCAGCCCCTGGGCGGGCCCTCGAAGTCGCACACGATCCCCCGGAAGGACCGGCGGCGGCACTCCCCCAGGATCTGGCGGCAGCACCCCACCGGGTCCCCCGCGCCGTCAAAGCCCGCGCAGTCCATCAGCATCAGGCCGCCCCGCAGGGCCTGGGGCAGGCGGATGCCCAGCAGCTTGGGGCCTGGCCCGATCCGGTAGGCCATGTGGGCGGGGGTGAGGCCAAAGGCGCGCCCCCTGGTCTCCCGCCCGGCGGGCAGAGCCAGCAGCAATTCTTTCATGTCGGTTCCCCCTTGTGAAGCGCAAAAATTTGTGTTAAGATAGGCGCAGTCTTTCTATTACAAATCTATGCTCGTCCAAAGCGGAATAGAAGGTGGCTTATGGCATGGTTCCGGGCCCGGTTCACGGCCCATGATATTTATGAGCTGTCCGGCGCGGCCCTGGCCCGCCGGGGCTTCAAGCTCCTGCTGGCGGACCTGGACAACACCCTGGTCCCCTACGGCGTGCCCCTGCCCGATGAAAAATTGAAGGCGTGGCGGGACGATTTGAACGCTCACGGGGTGACGCTGTTCATCCTGTCCAACAACCGCCATGAGAACCGCCCCCGTATTTTCTCCGAGGGGCTGGGCGTGCCCTACATCGGCCACGCGGGCAAGCCCAAGACGCCCTCCTTTTTAAAAGCTATGGAGCGCATGGGCGTGACGAAAGAACAGACTGCCATTGTGGGCGACCAGATTTTTACCGACGTGCTGGGGGGCAATCTGGCGGGGGTGAGCGCCATTTTGGTGGAGCCCATCCGGCTGGCGGGCAATCCGGGGCGGTATCTGCGGTACGCCGCAGAGTGGCCCTTCCGGCTGTTGTCCGGGAAAGGAGAGACGCTGTGAGCGCCATTTTCGGCCCCGCGGGAAACGCGGAAAATTTTCCTTATAAGACCTCCGCCGACGCGCCCGAGTGGCTGGCGGAAATCGGCCTGGACTGTTACGAATACCAGTGCGGGAAGGGGGTCCACGTGGGGGAGGACACCGCTCGAAAGGTGGGGCTCGCCGCCGTGGAGCACGGGATTACCCTCTCCCTCCACGCGCCCTACTTTATTAACCTGGCAAACCCCGACCCGGACGCTCTGCAAAAGACCATCGGCTATATCACAGGGGCCTGCCTGGCGGCGGACTGGATGGGGGCGAAGCGGGTGGTCATTCACTCCGGGGCGCTGATGAAGAGAACCCGGCGGGAGGCCCAGGACACCGCTCTGCGCTCCCTGAAAAAGGTTGTCGCCGCCTGTGACGATGCGGGCTTCGGCCATATTACCCTATGCCCCGAGACCATGGGCAAGATCAACCAGCTGGGAGACTTGGACGAGGTGCTGGAGCTGTGCACCATCGACCAGCGCCTCATCCCCTGTGTGGACTTCGGCCACCTGTACGCCCGCTCCCTGGGGGCGGACGAAGGGCCCGAGGCCATGGAGCGGATGCTGGACCGCATGGAGGAGGTTTTGGGCCCGGAGCGGGCCAGACGCTTCCACAGCCACTTTTCCCACATCGAGTTTACCCCCAACGGCGGCGAGAAGTGTCACCGCACCTTTGCCGACGACGGGGGCTACGGCCCGGATTGGACGCCGCTGGCTCAGGCGGTGGCAAGGCGGGGATGGAGCCCCACCTTCATCTGCGAGAGCGCGGGAACCCAGGCGGAGGACGCGCTGGCTATGAAGCGGATCTATCAGAATTTTGAGAAAATATCGGAGAAACACGAGAAATGAGGAGGAGCATCATGCTGAACATCACATTATCATCGCCCTATGGCATTCAGCTTTCGCCCACCATGTACCTGGTGCTTGCCACGCTGCTGGTGGCGGCGGGGCTGTACATCATCATCAATCCCAAGGCCTTTCTGCGCTGGGGCCGGGGCCGGGCCTCCGGCAGGGAGCCGGAAAAATCGGCGCTCTGGGCCGCCCGCTTTGTGGGGCTGGCCGCCATCCTCATGGCCGTCATCGGCTGGCTCAGCATGAACCAGAACTGAAACCGTTGATCCTGTTCCCGCCCTCCGGGAGGGCGGGAACATCAAAGAATATGATTAAAATAATTGGAGATGGTTCAAATGACACATTTTGAAAAAATCGCGGAAGAATTGAAGGACCGGGGCCTGGACGCCATGCTCATCACCAGTGAGCCCGGCGAGTTCTACGCCATGGGTTTCCACGGGGAGGGCGTGGCCCTCATCACCCCGGGCAAGACCTGGTACTACACCGACTCCCGGTACATTGAGGCCGCGCAGGCCCTCATCACCGGGGCGGAGGTAGCCCTGCCTCCCAAAGGGGTGGGCTACCACAAGCTGGTGGCCGGCCTGGTGAAGGAAAACGGCGTGGCCAAGCTGGGCTTTGAGGAGGAGTACATGTCCGTGGCCGCCCACACCGCGTGGACCAAGGAGGTGGAGGCCGAGTTTGTCCCCGCCTCCCAGCTGCTCACCGAGCTGCGGATGGTGAAGGACGCCGGGGAGCTGGCCGCCATGAAGGAGGCCCAGCGCATCACCGACGAGGCCCTGCTGGAGATTTTGAACTTCCTGAAGCCCGGCCTCACCGAACAGGAGGTGGCCGCGCGGCTCACCTACATCATGGCCCGGAAGGGGGCGGAGCGCAATTCCTTCGACCCCATCGTGGCCTGCGGGGCCAACGGCTCCAAGCCCCACGCCGTCCCCGGCCCGGACGTGATCCAGAAGGGCCAGTTCGTCACCATGGACTTCGGCTGCAAGGTGGGCGGCTACTGCTCCGACATGACCCGCACCGTGGCCATCGGCCAGCCCAGCGAGGAGATGGAGTTCGTCTACAACACCGTCCTCAAGGCCCAGCTGGCGGGCATTGCCGCGGCCCGCGCCGGTGTCACCGGCAAGGAGGTCCACGAGGCCGGGGCCAAGGTCATCGAAGAGGCGGGCTACGGGGACTATTTCGGCCACGGCTTCGGCCATTCCCTGGGCATTGAGATCCACGAGAACCCCGGATTCCATACCCGCAATAAAAAGCCCATTCCCGCCGGGGCCCTGTTGTCCGCCGAGCCGGGCATTTATCTGCCGGGGAAGTTCGGTGTGCGCATTGAGGACGTGATTATGCTCACCGAGGACGGCTGCATCGACATCACCCACTCTCCCAAGCAACTCATCATTCTCTGAGGCCCCCGAGTCCGCGGTGGAAGCTGCTTCATTAAATTGACACATACAATAAAAATATAAAAACGCGGAGGGCATGGTGCGCACCATGCCCTCCGCGTTTCTTTTTACAAAGCAATGATGTCCACGCAGCGGTGACGGTGGCTGGCAGGACAGGCGCCTTTCCAATACAAGCGGAATTTACCAGCGTGTGCGGCCGCATATAAAAACGGGGATCGCTCAAACTATGCTCGGATTCCCAATCCAGCACAGAGAAAACAACCAAGATTCAAAAAGGAGAACAAGGATATGTCTAACAGCAATAATTCCAACCGTCTGGTGGTCCCCGGCGCCCGTGAGGCCATGGATAAGTTCAAGATGGAGGCGGCCAACGAGGTGGGCGTCAACCTGAAGCAGGGCTACAACGGCGACCTGACCAGCCGTCAGGCGGGCTCCGTGGGCGGCCAGATGGTCAAGAACGTGTGTCCCATACGAACTGCGAGTTTCAGCCGGGAAAACAGGACAGCGGTGGGGCATGAGTTCTTGGCAGAGTATCGGGCGGCGTTGTACCTTTGATCATATAAAAAGGGCCTCCCGCAGCTGCGGACTGAAATAGCAAAGGAATACCAAGTGAACATTCGGGAAGATGCAATTTACGGACGGCAACCGGTAGACCGCAAGGACAGTATCAGCACTGAAAGTCAAATCGAGTTTTGCAAGTACGAGCTGAGAGGGGGTAACTTCCGCCAGTACACCGACAAGGGCTATTCCGGCAAGAACACCGACCGCCCCAAATTCCAGGAGTTGATGGCCGACATCAAGCGGGGCCTGATTAAGCGGGTGGTGGTCTACAAGCTGGACAGGATCAGCCGCTCCATTCCCGCTGCCAGCGCGGTTTTTACATGAGCGGCGCGGCCCCGTTCGGCTTCCAACTGGAACCCACCACCATTCAGGGCATCCGCACAAAAATGATGAAGCCCGACCCGGAAACAACGGACATCGCCCGGCTGATGTTTGAAATGTACGTCCAGCACTCCACCTCTTTCGCGGGCGAGGGTATCCTGATTTACGACAAGGAACTGACCCGTGGCTTTATCTCCCAAATGCTCCACAACCCCATTTACGCCCAGGCCGATCTGGAAATGTACGAATTTTTCAAAGGCCAGGGTACGGTGGTGATTAACGAGGCGGCGGACTTCGCGGGGACAAACGTCTGTTATCTCTACCAGGGCCGGGACGTACAGGCGCGGAAAAACAAACACCTGAAAGACCAAATCCTTGTGGTGGTTCCCAGCGAGGGGCTGGTATCGGCGGATGTGCGGCTCCGCTGCCGGAAAAAGCTGATGGCAAACACCACGTTCCAGAACGGGCGCAAGGCGAAAAATACCTGGCTGGCTGGGAAAGTGAAGTGTGGCCGCTGCGGGTACGCCTTAATGAGCGTGGGGAACCCGTCAGGCGTTCAATACCTGCGATGCTCCAAGCGGGCGGACAACAAAAGCTGTCCGGGCTGTGGGACGCTCCGCACAAGGGAATTTGAGCAGTTTATTTGCGGTGAAATGGTAAAAAAGATGGCTCAATTCCATACCCTGACGGGCAAGCGCGGTTTTGATCTCCTACGCCAACGGGAAAATCGAGGACCTGGACAACAACCGGCAGCGGCTCATTAAGGAAATCGCCGCGCTGAACGCTGAACGGTCTCCCCGCAAAAGATCGAGTTCCTGTCCTCCCACCTGGAGAATTGGGACAGCATCAACTTCGAGGACCGGCGGCAGGTGGCCGATATGATTCTCTCCCAGGTTCATGCCACGGGTGATTGTATTTCCTTTGAGTGGAAAATCTGATTCTTTACCCCCAGCGCCTTACACAATGGTGTGTTTACCATTGTCAAGCGATGTTTCCTTATGAAAAGACAGCAAGACAAACGCCTGCTGCCTTTAATGTGTCAGCTTGTTTCAAAACCCAAATTCATTGTACGGTGTCTATTTCATCTCTTATAGTGTTTTGAATAGTTCGGTCTAAACTAATGCTATATACTACTGAAATTGTCAACAGAATACAAAAGATAGTTACAACACCAACGGAAGTTATAAAATCAAAAGCAACTCGTATAAATAGAGCAATGCCAAAAAAGGAAACTGTGAGAATAATCGGTAAATTTGTTTTGACGAGAGCATACTTACCATAAAGCATAATAGCAGTTTCTTTATAAGATTGACGAATGGCAGCTGCCTGCTTATTG
Organism: uncultured Oscillospiraceae bacterium; assembly: GCA_949935795.1. Taxonomy (GTDB): domain Bacteria; phylum Bacillota; class Clostridia; order Oscillospirales; family Oscillospiraceae; genus Enterenecus. Next base: position 39,699 of record CATLFX010000015.1, on the reverse strand, counting down.
GCTGTCTTGGACAAGCCAACATACAAATATCTGCATGAAATAGCAATAGCGAGTACCCATTGCCACCAATCAACCGATATAATATCTAAAGCAAAAAGGAACAATCCACCTACACATAGTATTCCAAACAAAAATGCTGATTTATTGTAGATTCTCATATCCGCCCCTCCACAGCAATTCCAATTTGTTAGTAACGAGCTTATTTGGAAAATTAAGTATAGCACTTTCTTGCATAAATGTCCAGCCCCTTATCCTTGGGACAAAATGGGTCTGTTGACAAAGTCTCAAAATATTTAATACAGATTGGTTCCGGGCAAGAAAAAAGACGCCTTTAAGCGTCAATTCAGGCATCGTATCATTCTTTTGAGGTTCATAGCTACGGCGGAAAGGAGGCAGTGATCCTCCGCGCTCAAACATTTTTCCCGCAAAGGACAGCTGCCGCAGTCCTTCTTGTCCGCCCAGTATTCCCAGAACAGGCCGCTGTCGCTGCGGTACAGGCCTTTCGGACGCAGAGCATTCCCGTTTGGACAGATGTAAACATCTTTCGCTGCGTCATACGTGAACGCATCCCGTTTTAGCTCCACCTTGGTTCGGTCATGAGCCGGCTGAGGCCGGACAAAGAAATCGATCCCCAATTTCTCCAATTCCCGGTGGGCCAGAGGAAAATCGTAGGCCGAGTCCGCGGCGGCAGCCCGCAGCGGAATGACCCTTTGATGGACAGATTCCACCTGTTCCAGATAGGGCACCGTATCATGGACATCCCCCGGCGTAACGGTCAGGCCGATGATGATCCCATGGTCGCTGTCCAAAGTCTGGTGGGAAAGGTAGTATTGGCCCCGCGGTTTCCCTGGCCGTTTCATGTGCCCGGCCTCGGGGTCTGTCCGGCTGACCCGTTTCTTCGTCCGCCGGGTATCTTTTTTGATCTTCCGGGTGCGCTTCTTCCGCCGCCCGCCTGTCCGCGTTTTGAGTGTTTCCAGCCCCACTTCCTCAAACAACCGCCGGAACACCTTCCGAAACGTCGGCTTCCGCCGCCGCAGCTGGCTGATCGTGCTGTGATCCGGCACCCGTTCATCCAGATCAATACCAAGATACCAGCGAAACGCGTTGCTGTCCATGTACCGCTCCTCAATCTGCCGCTCCGAGGGGATGCCATACAGAAAGCCTACCAGCAAATACTTGATTATGACCACAGGGTCGATGGGCGGACGGCCATACCTCCGGCTGTACAGATGCGCCATTTCCTCATAGACGAATGTCAAATCCAGCGCCGCTTCCAGCTTCCGCAAAAAATGATCTTGTGGCACCAGGTCTTCTATCGTTATCATGTGATATTTCAGCTGCATACCTTCGCACCCCACTCCCGCTTCATTCATGCGCCTTTCCCTTGTGAGTAGGGGGCTCCTGTGGATTTATCCCCCAGAGCCGCCCCCCTTTCCCAAGATTGGGAAAGGGACGGGGAGAAAAGGAGTCGATCCGCTTCCCCGACCACCACTCTATCCAATTATTGATTCTGAACGGAGGTTTTGAACATGAAAATGCCTTTGATGTATGTCACGCCGCATGGAGCGGCGATCCCACGGAAGCGGCGGAACAGGCCACCCGGTACTGTCGGGCCGTTTATGAGGCGGGCTTTTCACCTATCTGCCCCACATTGTATCTCCCCCTGTTTCTCAATGACGCAGTGCCGGAGGAGCACAAGAGCAGCATTGACATGAGCCGGGACCTGCTGCGCCGCTCCCGCGTATTGTTGGTGTGCGGCGACGCTGTCACCAAAGCGTGAAGACGGTGTTTGCCCTGTGGCGGGAGAGCCAGGCGGCTGTGGAACAGTACCTGCCTGCGAACATCAGCGGACTAAAGTCCTTTTTGGTACTTTTTCTCTCAAGAAAAAGTGCACTGTGTGTCAAACGGCCTGTCCGTCGCCGGGCAGCAATGACCCAACGCCTGCCTGCGAACGTCAGCGGACTAAAGTCCTTTTTGGTACTTTTTCTCTCAAGAAAAAGTGCACTGTGTGTCAAACGGCCTGTCCGTCGCCGGGCGGCAATGACCCAACGCCTGCCTGCGAACGTCAGCGGACTAAAGTTCTTTTTGGATACTTTTTCTTTCAAGAAAAAGTATCCTCTTGCCCTTACTGCCAGCCCTTGCACACGTCCACCCAGCAGTCGCAGCCGGAGTATTGCTCCAACTCGGGAATGGACAGCTCAATGGCGCTGTTTCCGCTGCCACAGGCGGGGAACACCGTCTCAAACCGCTTAAGGGAGTGGTCTAAGTAGACGGTCACGCCCTGGTTGACGGCGAAGGGACACACGCCCCCCACCGCGTGGCCCACCAGCTCCTCCACTTCTTCGGGCGTGAGCATTTTGGCCTTAGTCCCGAACTGGGCCTTATATTTGGGGTTGTCCACCTTGGCGTCTCCGGCGGCCACAATGAGGATGGCGCGGCCATCCACCAGGAAGGACAGGGTCTTGGCGATGCGGCAGGGCTGGCACCCCAGAGCCTGGGCGGCCAAGTCTACGGTGGCGCTGGACACGTCGAACTCCAGCACCCGGTCCTCCATGCCCAGAGAACGAAAATATTCTTTGACACGCTGAATTGACATAGTTTTTCTCCTGTTTGATGTAGTAAGGGCGGCGGAGGTGTCCTCCGCCGCCCAAAGTGCTTGTAAAAACCTGATTACTTGATGTTGAAGAAAGCCTTGCGGCCCAGGTAGATGGCGGCGTCGCCCAGCTCCTCCTCAATGCGCAGCAGCTGGTTGTACTTGGCCACGCGGTCGGTGCGGCTGGGAGCGCCGGTCTTAATCTGGCCGGCGTTCACGCCCACCACGATATCGGCGATGGTGGCATCCTCCGTCTCACCGGAGCGGTGGGACACCACGGCGGTGTAGCCGTGCCGGTTGGCCAGCTGGATGGCATCCAAAGTCTCGGTGAGGGTGCCGATCTGGTTGACCTTGATGAGGATGGAGTTGGCGATGCCATTGTCCAGGCCCATCTGGAGGCGCTCGGTGTTGGTGACGAACAGGTCGTCGCCCACCAGCTGAACCTTGCCGCCCAGGGCCTTGGTCAGCATCTGCCAGCCCTCGATGTCGTCCTCGCCCATGCAGTCCTCCATGGAGATGATGGGGTAGTTGTCGGCGAACTTCTTCCACATATTGACCATCTGCTGCTTGGTGTAGGTCTTCTTGGCCTTGGGCAGGTCATAGCAGCCGGTCTCGGCGTTGTACCAGTCGGACACGGCGGCGTCGATGGCGATCATAAAGTCCTCGCCGGGCTTATAGCCGGACTTCTCGATGGCGGCCACAATGCACTTGAAAGCGTCCTCGTCCTTCTTCAGGTTGGGGGCATAGCCGCCCTCGTCGCCCACGCCGGCGGCGGGGGTGCCGTTCTCCTTCAGTACGCTCTTGAGGTTGTGGAACACCTCGGCGCAGCGGCGCAGGGCCTCCTTCCAGGAGGGAGCGCCCACGGGCATGATCATGAACTCCTGGATGTCCACGTTGTTGGTGGCGTGGGCGCCGCCGTTGAGGATGTTCATCATGGGCACGGGCAGGGTTTTGCCGTTCACGCCGCCGATATAGTTGTACAGGCTGGTGCCCATGCTCTCAGCGGCGGCCTTAGCCACGGCCAGGGAGCAGCCCAGGATGGCGTTGGCGCCCAGGCGGCTCTTGTTGGGGGTGCCGTCCAGCTCAATCATGGCCTTGTCGATGGACACCTGATCCAGGGCGTTCATGCCGATGAGGCACTCGGCCAGCTCGGTGTTCACGTTGTTGACGGCCTTCTCCACGCCTTTGCCCAGGTAGCGGCTCTTGTCGCCGTCCCGGAGCTCACAGGCCTCGTGGACGCCGGTAGAAGCGCCGGAGGGAACTGCGGCGCGGCCCATGGTGCCGTCCTCCAGGACGACCTCCACCTCCACGGTAGGATTGCCCCGGGAGTCCAGAATCTCGCGGCCAAGGACGTCAACGATCTCAAGCATCTGTTTCATGGGAATCAAGCTCCTTTCAAAATGTCAAAGGTATAGGTATAAGAGGCGTACGCCTCAGAGACCAAGTGGTAGGGTTACTGTTCCATGCCCTGAATATAGGCGTCAATGAGCTGTTTCAGCTCCTCGACCGTATAGGTCTTATCGGGGTCCTGCTCCAAAATTCGCTTTAGATCATACATTGTAGCTTTTTGAACCATGAGCATTTCCTTTTCGCCTGACATGGGGCAGTCTCCTTTCTGCGGGTGTGTTTTACTTGACGATTAGGGTCTGGCCGGTCATTTCGGCGGGCTGCTTCAGGCCCATCAGGTCCAGCATGGTGGGGGCCAGGTCGGCCAGGCGGCCGTCCCGCAGCTTCACGTCCGCGCCCACCACACAGCAGGGCACCAGGTTGGTGGTATGGGCGGTGAAGGGGGAGCCGTCCGTGTCCACCATGTGCTCGGCGTTGCCGTGGTCGGCAGTGATGATGGCCACGCCGCCCATCTCACGGGTGGCGTTCACCACCTGGTTCACGCCGTTGTCCACCGCCTCGGCGGCCTTGACGGCGGCGTCGAACACGCCGGTGTGGCCCACCATGTCGCAGTTGGCGAAGTTGAGGATGACCACGTCGTACTTGCCGCTCTTGATGCGTTTGACTGCCTCGGCGGTGACCTCGGGCTGGCTCATGTGGGGCTGGAGGTCGTAGGTAGCCACCTTGGGGGAGGGGATCAGGCAGCGGTCCTCGCCGGGGAAGACGGTCTCTACGCCGCCGTTAAAGAAAAAGGTGACGTGGGCGTATTTCTCGGTCTCGGCAATGCGCAGCTGGGTCATGTTCTGCTGGGCGATATACTCGCCGAAGATGTTGTCCAGGCTCTCCTTGGGGAAAGCGATGACCACGTTGGGCATGGAGGCGTCGTAAGAGGTAGTGCACACGTAGTTCACCTTGAAAAAGCCTTTGCGGCGCTCAAAGCCCTTAAAGTCGGGGTCCACGAAGGTGCGGGTGATCTCCCGGGCCCGGTCGGGGCGGAAGTTCATGAAGATGATGGAATCCCCCTCGCCGATCTCGGCGTGCTCGGCGGTGATGACGGGGACCACGAACTCGTCAGTGACGCCCGCGTCATAGCTGGCCTGCATGGCCCCCACCGGGTCGCCGATGAAGCGGTGCTCGCTCTCGCCGTACACCATGGCCTTGTAGGAACGCTCCACCCTGTCCCAGTTGGTGTCCCGGTCCATGGCGTAGTAGCGCCCGGAGATGGTGGCGATCTGGGCCCCGTACTGGTCGCAGGTTTCCTTCATCTGGGCCACGAAGTCCTTGCCGGAGGTGGGGGGCACGTCGCGGCCGTCCATGAAGCAGTGGACAAAGATTTTGGGACAGCCCAGCTCGTGGGCCATCTTCACCGCCGCCTGAATGTGGGTGATGTGGCTGTGGACGCCGCCATTGGACATCAGGCCGTAGATGTGGACGGCCTTTCCGGCCTCCTTGGCGGCCAGCATGGCGTTCTTGTAGGCGGGATTCAGAAAGAAGTCCCCGTCCTGGATGGCCTTGGTGATCTTGGGCAGGTCCTGGAACACCACCCGGCCCGCGCCGATGTTGGTGTGGCCCACCTCGCTGTTGCCCATCTGGCCGTCGGGCAGGCCCACGTCCAGGCCGGAGGCGGACAGCTTACAGCAGGGGTTCCCGGCAAAAATGCGGTCCAGATTGGGGGTGTTGGCGGCGTAGATGGCGTTGTCCCCCGCCGCGGTGGAGGAGGACAGGCCAAAACCGTCCATGATAATGAGTGTGGTAGGTGTTTTCATAAATGGATGCCTCTCTGTTCAGAATGGGGCGCGGCTGTCAGTCTTTGTTGTCCGGCTGAGGCTTATAGCTTTCGTCGCCCGATTCAATATACAGTACGAAGTCATTGATCTTCTTTTCGCTCCATCCGGCCGCTCTCAGCCCCAAAAGCAGTCTTGCGACCTCGGTCATATTCATAGCCGTCCTCCTTACTCCTGGTTGGCCGCGTTGATGATGGCCATGAAGTCGTCGGGCTTCAGGGAGGCGCCGCCGATGAGGCCGCCGTCGATGTCGGGCTGGGCCAGCAGCTCCGCCGCGTTCTTGGCGTTCATGGAGCCGCCGTACTGGATGGTGACGGCGCGGGCCACCCGGGCGCCGTACTGCTTGCGGATGATGGAGCGGATGTGGGTGCACACGGCCCCGGCCTGCTCGGCGGTGGCGGTCTTGCCGGTGCCGATGGCCCAGATGGGCTCGTAGGCGATGACCACGCGGCGCACCTGGCTCTCGTTCAGGCCGGCCAGGGCCACCTTCACCTGGTAGGAGATCAGCTCCTCGGTGACGCCCAGTTCCCGCTGCTCCAGGCTCTCGCCCACGCACACGATGGGACGCAGGCCGGCCTCCAGGGCGGCGTGGACCTTCTTGTTGACCGTGAAGTCGGTCTCGTTATAGTACTGGCGGCGCTCGGAGTGGCCGATGATGACGTACTTGGCGCCCACGTCCTTGAGCATTTCCACGGTGATCTCGCCGGTGAAAGCGCCGGAGGCCTCAAAATGGCAGGTCTCGCCGCCGATGGACACCCGGGTGTCCTTGAACAGCCGGACCGCGCCGGGGATGTTCACGCCGGGGACGCACAGCACCACCTCGCACCACTTGTGGCGGCCCAGCTGGGGCTTGAGGGCGTCGGCGAAGGCCTTGGTCTCAGTGAGGGTCTTGTTCATTTTCCAGTTTCCGGCGATGATGGTCTTGCGGTACTTGAGGTTCATTTGTGGAACTCCCTTCTTATATTTAAAAGAGGTGTGTTGGCAGGTTTCAAAAGCTGAGGGGCGCTCTTGCTGGGGCCCCGGACGCCGCTCCAGGTCAAGCGTCCAGCAGACAGGCGACGCCGGGCAGTTCCTTGCCCTCCATGAACTCCAGGGAAGCGCCGCCGCCGGTGGAGATGTGGGTCATTTTGTCGGCGTAGCCCAGCTGCTGCACCGCCGCCGCGCTGTCGCCGCCGCCGATGATGGTGATGGCGGAGGTCTTGCTCAGGGCCTCGGCCACGGCCTTGGTGCCCACGGCGAACTTCTCAAACTCAAACACGCCCATGGGGCCGTTCCAGATGACGGTGCCCGCGTCGGCCACGGCGTCGCAGTACAGCTTCACAGTCTCGGGGCCGATGTCCAGGCCCTGCCAGCCGTCGGGGATCTCGCCGGACTTGACCACCTTACTCTCCGCGTCAGGGGCGAACTTGTCGGCGATGACGGTGTCCACGGGGAGCAGCAGCTTCACGCCCTTGTCCGCGGCCTTCTTCACCATGTCGTTGGCGTAGTCCTTCCAGTCGGCCTCCAGCAGGGAGTCGCCCACCTTGCCGCCCTGGGCGGCGGAGAAGGTGTAAGCCATGCCGCCGCCGATGATGATGGTGTCGGCGATCTCCAGCAGGTTGTTGATGACGCCGATCTTGGAGCTCACCTTGGAGCCGCCCAGGATGGCCACCAGGGGGCGCTTGGGGTTGGCCAGCGCGCCGCCGATGAAGTCCAGCTCCTTTTGGATCAGGAAACCGGACACGGCGGGCAGATGGGCCGCCACGCCGGCGGTGGAGGCGTGGGCGCGGTGGACCGCGCCGAAGGCGTCGGACACGTACACGCCGTCAGCCCCGGCCAGGGCGGCCATCTTCTTGGCCAGCTCGGGGTCGTTCTTGGTCTCGCCCTTCTCAAAGCGGGTGTTCTGGAGCAGCATGATCTCGCCGGGCTTCAGGGCGGCGGCCTTGGCCTGGGCGTCGGGGCCCACCACGTCGTCGGCCAGGATCACGCTCTTGCCCAGCAGCTCGCCCAGCCGGGCGGCCACCGGCTCCATGCGCAGCTCGGCCAGGGACTTCTTCCACTTCTCCTCGGTGATGGAGGCCTCGTCCTTGCCCTTCTCCAGCTGCTTCTTCTTGTAGCTGTCGAAGGTGGCCACCGGCTTGCCCATGTGGGAGCAGGCGATCACCGCCGCGCCCTGGTCCAGCAGGTACTGGATGGTGGGCAGAGCGGCGCGGATGCGCTTGTCATCGGTGATGACGCCGCTGCCGTCCTTGGCCATGGGGACGTTGAAGTCGCAGCGCAAAAGCACTTTCTTACCCTTCACGTCGATGTCCTTGACCGTCTTCTTGTTGTAGTTCATGGCGATCTGACTCCTTTCATTTCTTACAACTTGAAGTGATAGTTCTTTCCTTTTAAATGCGTTGCTTGCTGTTACGTGTCTATCCTCGCGCTTCCGTGTTGTCACGCTCGGATTGGACGCGCTGCCGGGTCGCTTTCACTGCGACTCAGGCAAGCCCTGGCTCCGCTACGCGGGCCCTGGGCTCTTGCCTTCGCTCCGCTCCAAGCTCCCCTGCGCGTCTATCCTCGCGCTTCCGCTCAACCCGGGGAAGCCCTGCTGCTTAAGGGCCTCATAGGCCAGGATGGCCACCGAATTGGACAGATTCAGGCTGCGGGCGTCGGCGCGCATGGGGATGCGGATGCAGCGATCCGCGTGGGCCAGACGAAAACGCTCCGGCAATCCGGCGGTCTCCTTGCCGAAAAAAAGCCAGCAGCCCTCCCGGAACTGGGCCCGGGAGTAATCTTGAGAGGCTTTGGTGGTGGCCAGCCAGAGATCGTCCACTTGATTCCGGGAGAACAGGTCCTCCAGGCTCTGGTAGACGGTGAGGTCCACCATGGGCCAGTAGTCCAGTCCCGCCCGCCTTACCGCCTTCTCGCTGATGTCGAAGCCCAGGGGCTCCACCAGGTGAAGGCGGCAGCGGGTGGCCGCGCAGGTGCGGGCGATGTTTCCGCAATTCTGCGGGATTTCCGGTTCAACTAACACGATATTGACCATATGTTCCCCCAAATCCTCTCTCAACCATGCACATTATAGACGTTCGTCAAAGAAATAGCAAGAGAAAATGTGGCGAAAGTGTTAAAAATTTACCCATTTTTGTTGTCACTATGCCGAGCGATGCTCCATTTTTTCAAATTTTCAGCGGCCCGGGGAAAATTTTGCGTCCGAAGAGGATTTTTTTGTCCGCCGGTGCAACCCTGGGGCCTGCCGGCGGGTATTGTTAAAAGACGGGCTGGCCCGGAGGCAGAGGTTGCCATTTTCCCCCGCATGTGCTACAATAGCGGCGATTGTCCGACCGACCGTATATAGAGGGGAGAATGTGCATGGACGTCATGATGATCGGCATCGCCGGGGGCACCGGCTCAGGCAAGACTACACTGACCCGCAGACTCCAGGACGCCTTTGGGGCGGATGTGTCCGTGGTCTACCACGACAACTATTATAAGAAGCACGTGGGGATGACCTACGAGGAGCGGGCGGCGCTGAACTACGACCACCCGGACGCCTTCGACACAGGCCTGATGGTGGCGGACCTGAAACGGCTGGCGGCGGGGGAGACCATCCACTGCCCGGTGTACGACTACTCCATCCACAACCGCTCGGAGGACACCGTGGAGGTGCGCCCCACCAAGGTGGTCATTGTGGAGGGCATCCTCATTTTTGCAGACAAAGCCCTTCGGGACCTGATGGATGTGAAAATTTTCGTGGACACCGACGCCGACGTGCGTATCCTCCGCCGCATCCTCCGGGACGTGAAGGAGCGGGGCCGGTCCCTGGACTCGGTAATCAACCAGTACCTCACCACCGTCAAACCCATGCACGAGCAGTTCGTCCAGCCGTCCCGCCAGTACGCCGACATCGTGGTGCTGGCCGGAGGGCACAACCTGGTGGCGCTGGACATGCTCACCCAGCGCATCAAAGCCCACATTGAAGGGCGCTGAACGGGGTATGCTATCCCCTGAAGAACTGAAAGGAAGGTAATGACCATGAAACGAATGATTTTTCTGTGCACCGCTGCGGCGCTGTGCCTGTCCCTGCTGGCTGCCTGTGCTCCCAAGGAGCCGGAGGAAAAGCAGGTGGACCTGGCCGCCTTTGCCCAGGAGGTGATGAAAAACCACGAGTTTTCCGCCCTGGAGAAGGCTGACCCCGCTGATGAAGAGGTGGGAGCCATCATGCTGGAGAACGCCTACCCCGGGCTGAAGGACATGGATCTGGAGCAGCTGGAGGCATATCTGCCCATGATCTCCTTCAGCGGCGGCGAGCTGGCGCTGGCCCAGGCCAAGAGCCCCGAGGACGCGGCCAAGGTGAAGGAGATCTTCCAGGCCCGTATTGAGGCCAAGACCACCGAGGGGCCGGGCAACTACCCCGAGGAGGTGGAGATGTGGCAGCGCAGCGCCAAGGTGGCGGGCAGCGGCAGCTATGTGATGCTGGTGAACCACCAGGACAGCGAGGCCATCGTCAGCGAATTTGAGGCTCTGTTCGCGTAAGCGCGGGCCAGACATAATGGATTAAAGGAGTTTGAGAGACATATGAAACGCGTATTTGCCCTGACCCTGAGCGCCGCCATGGCGCTGTCCCTGCTGGCCGGATGCGGCAATTCCGGCGCCAAAGAGACCGTGATCCCCGCCGACCCCTCCGAGGCCGCGGAGTCCGTCCAGCCCACCGCCACCCCTACGCCGGAGCCCAGTGCGGAGCCTTCTGTGGAGCCCTCCACGGAGCCCAGCCCGGAGTCCTCTGCGGAGCCCAGCCAGGAGCCCTCTCAGGCCCCGGCGACCGCGGCCCCGACCGCCAAGCCCACACCGAAGCCGACTCCCGCGCCCACCCCCAAGCCCAAGCCCAAGCCTACCCCCGCACCGACCCCCACGCCGGAACCCACTCCCACACCCGCCCCCGGCGTGGACCTGGCGGCCTTCTATGCGAAGGTGACGGGTCAATATGAGTTTGGCCCCTTGGAGCTGGCCAGCGACGGTCTGTTGGACGGCTATTATCCGGGCCTGAGCGGGATTGCCGCTGAGCAGCGCCTGATCTACATCTGTCAGATGACCATGAACAACGGAGAATTTGGTCTGGTGCAGGTGAAGGACAGCGCGGATGTGGCGGCGGTAAAGGCTGTTTTCCAGGCCCGCATCGACCAGATGGTGGGCACCGACGACAACCCCGGCGCGGCCTGGTATCCGGGGGCCATCGAGTCCTGGCAGAACAACTCCCGTGTGGTTTCCAACGGCAATTACGTCATGATGGTGGTCCACGAGAACTGCGACGACATCGTGGCCCAGTTTAATGCCCTGTTTTGAGCCCGACAAAAGGAGCGGCGCTTGCGCCGCTCCTTTTACCCTGAAATCTGCCCGGTGAGGTGAAGGCCCGTGATATTTTCCAGTCCGTATTTTCTGTTTCTCTATTTCCCCGCCGTATTGCTTTTATACTACATCTCTCCGTTGAAGTGGCGCAACCTGGTACTCCTTGTTGTCAACCTGATCTTCTACGGCTGGGGAGAGCCGGTATATGTGCTCATCATGTTTGCCTCCATCGCCATCGACTACTCCCACGGGCGGATCGTCACCCGGTGCAAGGCCAGCGGCAACGACAGGGGCGCCCGGATGGCGGTGGCCTCGTCGGTGGTGTTCAACCTGCTGCTGCTGGGCTTTTTCAAGTACTACAACTTCATCGCGGGCAGTTTGGCGGCGGTGGGCGCGGGCTTTTTGCCCGTCATCGACAGCCTGCCCCTGCCGGGGGGGTCCATCCCCTTCACCCTTCCCATCGGCATCTCCTTCTATACCTTCCAGACCATGAGCTACACCATCGACGTGTACCGTGGAGACGCCCGGTGCCAGAAGAATATCATCACCTTCGGCACCTTCGTCACTCTGTTCCCCCAGCTCATCGCCGGACCCATCATTAAATATAAGGACCTGGACGATCAGCTGGAGCACCGGGACCACACCGTTGAGAAATTTGCCTCCGGCGTCCAGCGCTTTACCATCGGCGCCTGTAAAAAGGTGCTGCTGGCCAACGCCCTGGGTCCCCTGTGGGACGTGTACCTGGCCACGCCCGGGGACCGGCTCACCACCCTGGGGGCCTGGCTGGGCATCGTGGCCTTCTCCCTCCAGCTCTATTTTGATTTCTCCGGCTACTCCGACATGGCCATCGGCCTGGGCCGCATGCTGGGCTTCGAGTTTTTGGAGAACTTCAACTATCCCTATATCTCCAAGTCTGCCAGCGAGTTCTGGCGGCGGTGGCACATCTCCCTGGGCAGCTGGTTCCGGGAGTACCTCTACTTCCCACTGGGGGGCAGCCGGGTGAAGCCCCCCCGGATGGTGTTCAACCTGCTGGTGGTGTGGGCTGCCACCGGCATCTGGCACGGGGCCAGCTGGAACTTCCTCCTCTGGGGCCTGTACTGGTTTGTGTGGATCGGCCTGGAAAAGCTGTGGCTGGGCAGAGTGCTGGAGAAAACCCCGGCTTGGGTGTGCCACATCTACGGCGTGGTCATCGCCGTGGTGGGCTGGGCCATCTTCGCCGTGGAGGACTTCTCCGCCATGGGGCCCTATCTGGCCGCTATGTTCGGCTTCGGGGCGGGGGCGCTGGATGGGGATTTCCTCTACTATCTGCGCAACTATCTGCCCATTCTGGTCATTGCCATCGCGGCGGCTACCCCGCTGGGAAAAACCGTCTGGCACAAGCTCCCCCAGCGGGCGCGGCAGGCTGCGTTCCCGATGCTGATGCTGGCGGGGCTGGCGCTCACCACCGCCTACCTGGTGGACGGAACCTACAATCCGTTCCTCTACTTCCGATTCTGAGCGTTCCTTTTTCTTGAAAGAAAAAGGAACCGAAAAAGAACTTTTAGTTCGCTGACGTAGTAGGTTATTTTTGTTGGATTACCGCCCGGCCACCGCCGGCGCTGATATTGGGGATATGTTTATGAGCAAAAAATACTCTATTTTTATTACGGCGCTGTTCTGCCTGTTCATTTTCGGCTTCGGCGCCGCCCACTTCATCCTCCCCGACCGGGAGTTTTCCGAGCAGGAGAACAAAAACCTGACTTTGTTCAGGGCCCCCACCTGGGAGACGGTGCGCTCCGGGGAGTTCATGGAGAAGTTCGAGAAGTATTACAATGACCAGTTCCCCCTCCGGGACCAGTGGGTGCAGATGAAGGCATACTCTGAGCGGGCCCTGGGCAAGCAGGAGAACAACAAGGTCTACTTTGACCGAATTGAGGGCGGCCAGACTCTGTTCGCCCACTTCACCAAGATCTCCGACGAGGACCTGGCCACCCGGGTGGGCTTTGTGAACAAGCTGGGGGAAAACTTGGACGTGCCGGTCTACTTCTCCCTGGTGCCGGACAAGAGTTGGGCCTGGGCCGACTATCTGCCGGATTACGCCCCCAATGTAGACGACGGCTCCACCATTGAGAAGGCCCAGGAGTTGTGCCGGGGCAATGTGAAGTATATCGACCTGCGGGGTACCCTGGGCGGGGAGGGCGACGCTTTCTACCGCACCGATCACCACTGGACCACCATGGGGGCTATGCGGGCCTGCTTTGACCTGATACGGGACATTTCCGGGGGGAACAGCGGCGACTGGTATCACGAACCGGAGCTGAGATCCGACCAGTTCTACGGCACCACCTGGTCTGCCGCCGGGGCGGCTTGGGTGCGCCCGGACAGCATCTATACCATGATCCCAGAGGGGGGTACCCGGGGCCATATCACTGTGGACCGCTATCCCGAGGGGGAGCCCATCCCCGGCGGGCTGTACTACCCGGAAAAGCTGGAGGTTAAGGACAAGTACGCCTACTTCCTGGGGGGCAACCAGCCCCTGTGCGTCATCAAAAACCCAGACGCGGCAAACGGGAAGCTGCTGGTGGTCCGGGACTCCTACTCCGACTGCCTGGCCCCCTTCCTGGCGGAGGAGTTCCGGGAGGTCCATCTGTACGACCTGCGCTACAACAACGTCTCCCTCAAAAAATATGTGGCGGAAAACGGCGTCGACCAGGTGCTGGTGCTCTACTCCGCCAATAACTTCAACACGGACAAAAACCTGTTCAAGCTGGGGCTGTGAGCGCGGCCCCAGGCGCGGCGGAGAAGCGGTCAGGCCCGGTCCCCCATGGGGACCGGGCCGCTGTGATTTGGGGCGGAAGGGACGTCGGAGACTATTGACACCCAAACGGGATAGAGTATAATAAGATGGTATAAGAGCTTGCTGCCTGTCTCAGGGAGACGGCGGAGCGCCCCACGGGGCCCCGGCCTGTCCCAGAACCGATGAAATGGAGACCGCCCATGAAAGAGAAGGCTGACAAAAAGGTCCGCAGGAGGGGGACGGCCCTGCTCCTGTCCATCATACTGATTTTCGGCGTCTTTGGGACGGTGGTGTACGCCGTGTCCAGGAAGATTTCCAGGGAGATGTCCGCCTCGGCCATCCAGAACTTGAATGAGAGCCTGGACCTGATCCAGTCCACCATTGAGGCCATCCTGCGCAGCGAGGCGGATTTTCAGGAGCTGATCGCCCAGGACCTGGCCAGGATGGACGACCCGGCGGCCTATGTCCAGTCCTATGAGAGGAGCCAGACCATGGCCAGGATGTCCTTGGTCCTGTCCGGCCAGACCCAGGGGGTGTCCAACACCGGGGAACCCTTCACCGCGGAGGACCTGGATTTTTCCGCCGGGGAAGTGGCGGGAGGCCTGCCCGTCTCCCGGTCCTATCTGAATTATATGGGCACCTGGGCCTACACCATGAAGTGTCCCGTCCGGCGGGACGGGCGGGAGATCGGTACGCTGTACGTGGAATACGTCTATGACACCATCGACAGGTTCCTGCCCAAGGAGGGCTTTTATAACCAGCGGGCGGCGCTGTATATCATGGACGCCCAGAGCGAACGGTTTGTCCTCAAGCCCAAGGGAATGGGCCAGCGCAGCGCGGGCCATCTGAACCTGACGGACTTTTACCGGGCCAACAATATCCAGGAGCCCGGCATCCAGGCGGAGGTGGACGGCTGCCTGAAAAACGGGGAGGATCTCCTGTTCTACCACGACATCCGGGATGTCCAGGCCCTCAACTACATGTGGGCGGTGAACGGCGGGACCATCTTCCTGGTGGGCTATGTGCCGGTGGAGGCCATCCAGCAGGAGGGCAAGGCGGTCACCCAGAATATATTTATCGTGGTGGCGGCCATGCTGGCGGCCTTTGCCCTGTGCGTGATCCTGTACTATATCAGCTGGCGGCAGCAGGAGCGGGTCCGCAGGGAGCAGGAGGAGGAGCGTCAGGTCCACAGCCGGCAGCTGGCCCAGGCCCTTCAGGCCGCCCAGATCGCCAGCAGCTCTAAGACCACCTTCCTGTCCAACATGTCCCACGACATCCGCACCCCCATGAACGCGGTGCTGGGGTTCACCACCCTGCTGTCCAGGGACGCGGAGGACCCGGTGAAGGTGCGGGAGTACACCAAAAAGATCACGGCCTCCGGCCAGCACCTGCTCAGCCTCATCAACGACATTCTGGACGTGTCCAAGATTGAGAGCGGCAAGGTGGTGCTCAGCTACGAGGCCTTTGCCCTCAGCGACGTGGTGTCCTCGGTGGACGCCATCATCCAGCCCATGGCCCGGGCCAAGGGGCAGGAGTTCCGGGTGGAGGCCTCCGGCCTGCGCCACGAGTTCCTCATCGGGGACGAGACCCGGCTCAACCAGATCCTCATCAACCTGCTGTCCAACGCGGTGAAATACACCCCCGAGCGGGGCCATATCTGCCTGCGCATCATCGGCCTCAAGCAGCGCTCCAGCCAGTATGAGCACATCCGCATCGAGGTGGAGGACGACGGCTACGGCATGACCCCGGAGTATCTGGAGACCATTTTCGACGCCTTCACCCGGGCGGAGAACAGCACCACCAACAAGGTGCAGGGCACCGGGCTGGGCATGGCCATCACCAAGAGCATCGTGGAGCTGATGGGCGGCACCATCGAGGTCACCAGCCAGGTGGACCGGGGGTCCCTGTTCCGGGTGGAGCTGGAGCTCCGGGTCCAGGAGCCGGTGACGGACCGGCAGTTCTGGGAGAAGCGGGGGATTGCCCGCATCCTGGCCGTGGACGGAGACGGGGAGAGCCGGGAGAGCGTCCGGGCTCTGATGGAGGAGGCCGACGTCCGGCTGAGTGCCGCCGCCGGCATGGAGGAGGCCCTGGCCCTGATCCGGGAGGAGGGGGGCTTCCAGCTGGTCCTGTTGGACTGGGAGGCGCTGAGCGTCCCCGCCGCCCAGGCGGTCCGGGCGCTGCGGGAGGCGCTCCAGGGCCCCGTGCCCGTCCTGTTCCTGGCGGAGCACGAGGCGGAGGGATTAGGCGAGGCCCTGTCCATGGGCGGCGTCCGTGTTCTCACGAAGCCCTTTTTTGTGGCCGCCCTCCGGGAGAAGGTGTCGGAGCTGTGGGGGGACGACGGGGAAGAGGAGCGCGGGACTGAGGACGATATGGATCTGGCGGGCCTTCACTTCCTGGCCGCGGAGGACAACGAGATCAACGCGGAGATTCTGGCGGAGCTGCTGGAGCTGGAGGGGGCCTCCTGCGAGATTGTGGAGAACGGCCGCCTGGCGGTGGAGAGGTTCCAGCGCTCCCGGCCGGGGGAGTTTGACGCGATTCTGATGGATGTGCAGATGCCGGTGATGAACGGCCACGACGCGGCCCGGGCCATCCGGGCCCTGGACCGGGCGGACGCCGGGACCATTCCCATCATCGCCATGACGGCCAACGCCTTTGCGGAAGACGAGAAGGCGGCGCTGAACGCCGGCATGGACGCCCACGTGGCCAAGCCGCTGGACGTGGAACTGCTGAAAAAAGTGGTCCGGCAGCGTATTGAAGGGGAGGAAACGCAATGAGACAATGTGGAAAAAGAAGATGGGCCGCCCTGCTGCTGGCGGCGCTGACGGCGCTGGCGCTGTCCTCCTGCGCGGGCAGCGAGGACCCCAAAAACCTGATTACCCGGGAGGAGGAGACCAAACGGGTGGTCAACCTGTTCAGCCCCATGGAAAAGACCACCCCCGGCGCGGAAAACGTGGCCCGGACCGCGGCGGACCTGACGATCGCCATGGCGGAGGAGCGGCTGGGGGTCACCGTGGACTACTGGACCTACACCGCGGAGGACTATCAGGACAGGACCTATGACGAGGTGGCCCTGGACCGGGCCCGGAACAACATGGACGACCTGTACCTGCTCAACCCCGACACCGTCCTGGCCCTGGGGGCGGAGGGCAAGCTGATGGACCTGTCCGGGCTGGACAGCGCCAAAAACCTGCGGGAGATCATCCGGGTGGCCAACACGGTGGACGGCAAGCTGGTGGCCATCCCCCAGGAGGTGGTGGCCTACGGCCTGTTCGTCAATGTGGACCTGTTCAAGCAGTACGGCCTGGACCTGCCCAATACCCCGGAGGAGTTTTTAGAGTGCTGCCGGGTGTTCCAGGAGAACGGGATCGAGACGCCCATCGGGGCCAACCGCTGGTGGCTGGAGACCTTTGTGTTCGCCCAGGCCTACGCCGGCCTCTACAACGGCGGGAACACGGAGGCGGAGATCAAAGCCCTCAACAGCGGCCAGGCCCGCTACAGCGACTATATGCGCCCCGGTTTCGAGTTCCTCCAGACGCTGATCGACCGGGGATACGTCGACGCAGAAAAGGCCCTGGTCAGCGAGGCCATCGAGGCGGAGGGGCCGGATTTCCTGGCGGGGAAGACCCCCATCGTCATGGCCTACTGGGGGGCGGCCAACACGGAGACCGCCTACGGCAAGACGGATTTTGAGATGCAGGTCATCGGCTTTCCCAGCAGCCGGGGGCAGATGCCGGTGATGCCCATGACCGGCTGGGCCGTGGGCGCTCAGGCGGAGCACGCCGAGGACGCCATGCGGGTGATGGAAGTCATCACCTCCGACGAGGCCCTTCAGCTGTTTTCGGAGACCAACCGGGTGATCTCCCCCTCGAAAAACGTGAAGGTGGACTGCGTCCCCGCCCTGCGCCCCCTGAACGACAGAATTGAGGAGGGGGTATACGTGCTGGGCTCCAACGCGGGGATGAACGTGGAGCAGTGGGGCAACACCTGCCTGATTGTGCGCCAGCTGCTGGGCGGCGCCACGGTGGACCAGTGCATGGAGGCCTTTGACGCGCTCCAGGACGCGGCGCTGGCCGGATAAGGAACAGAGCCTCTGAACAGCCGCAACAGGGCTTCAGCGCGGGGCGCTGGAGCCCTTTCCTGTGGGACGTGCTGTCGGATGATTTGATTGGGAAGGAGGGGGAGTGCCATGAGCCTGATCGGCCGGGCCATGGGCCGTTACAAGGGGGCGGTGGCCCTGTGCGTGTTCATCAAACTGCTGGCCACCTTCAGCGAGCTGCTGCTGCCCTATATTTTGGAGCACATCATCGACGGCGTGGCCCCCATGGGCAGTCTGCCCCTGGCCCTGTTCTGGGGGGCGGTGATGTTCGCCGCCGCCCTGGTGTGCCGCCAGCTTAACGTGTGGGCTAACCGCCGGGGGGTCCAAAACGCCCACAATGTGAGCTATGACGTCCGCCAGGCCCTGTTTCAGAAGACCGTCAACCTGTCGGGGGAGCAGTTCGACGCCTTCGGCCTGCCCTCCCTCATCAGCCGCATGACCAGCGACAGCTACAACGTCCAATCGGCGGTGCAGCAACTCCAGACCCTGTGCGTCCGGGCCCCCATGCTGCTGGTGGGCGGGACGGTGATGGCGCTCATCATGGACCCATCCCTGGCCATGATCCTGGTGGCGCTGCTGCCGGTGCTGATTTTGGTGGTGCTGGCGGTTTACCTCCGGGGCCTGCCCATGTACCGACAGGTTCAGGGGCGGCTGGATGAGGTGGTGCGCATCATGCGGGAGAACATCACCGGCATCCGGGTGGTGAAGGCTCTGTCCAAGACGGAGCATGAGAAGCGGCGGTTCGCCCAGGCCAACGACGCCATGACGGACAGCGACATCGCCGCCGGGACGGTGATGGCCGTTCCCTCCCCGCTCATGCAGCTTTGCCTCAACGGAGGGCTGGCCCTGGTGGTGTTCACCGGGGCGGGGCGGGTGAACGCCGGCGCCCTGGAGCCGGGGGTGATCCTGGCTTTTCTTACATACTTCAACATGATTAACATGGGGCTCATGGGCCTGTCCCGCATTTTCATGACCATGAGCCGGGCGGCGGCCAGCGCCGGCCGCATCGGCCAGGTGCTCCAGGCGGAGGAGAGCCAGCGGGTGCTGCCGCCTCAAGAGGCCAAGTCCCCCGCCGGGCCCGGTTTTCTCCGCTTTGAGCATGTGGACTTCAGCTATGGAGAGGGCTCCGCCGACGCCGCCGACTTCGCCGGAGAGGCCCGGGAAAAGGCCCTCAGCGATGTCAGCTTCACCCTGGACCGGGGGGAGAGCCTGGGGATCATCGGCCCCACCGGCTGCGGCAAATCCACCATCATCAATCTGCTCCTGCGGTTCTACGACGCGGACGGGGGCGGGGTGTTCGTAGACGGCCGGGATGTGCGCGCCTACGAGAAGGACGAGCTGCGCCGGAAATTCGGCGTGTGCTTCCAGAGCGGCATGGTGTTCCAGGACACCCTGCGCGCCAATGTGGACTTTGGCCGGGAGCTGGAGGAGGCTGCCCTGCGCTCCGCCGTGGAGGACGCCCAGGCGGCGGAGTACATTGACGCGCTGGAGGACGGCCTGGACCACCGGGCGGACATCAAGGGGGCCAACCTGTCCGGAGGGCAGAAGCAGCGGCTGCTGGTGGCCCGGGCCCTGGCGGGGAAGCCGGAGGTCCTGATCCTGGACGACAGCTCCTCCGCCCTGGACTACCGCACCGACGCCAGCCTGCGCCGGGCCATCACCCGGAATTACCGGGAGGCCGCCCTCATCCTGGTGGCCCAGCGGGTGAGCTCCGTCATGGGTATGACCCGGATTCTGGTGCTGGACAACGGAAAATGCGTGGGCTGCGGCACCCATGAGGAGCTGCTGGAGACCTGCGCCCCCTACCGTGAGACCTATCAGCTACAGATGGGAGATACTTTTTCTTGAAAGAAAAAGTATCCAAAAAGAACTTGGTTCGCTGACGTTCGCAGGCAGGCACTGTTCCACTGCCGCCCGGCGGCGGACAGGACGCTAGACGCGCCGGGTAATTTTTCTTGAAAGAAAAAGTATCCATAAAGAACTTCAGTCCGCTGACGTTCGCAGGCAGGCACTGTTCCACTGCCGCCCGGCGGCGGACAGGCTGTTTGATCGGAGAGGAGGAGAAAGCATATGCCTGGACCGGGAGACCGGGGCGGGAAAAAAGAGCGGCCCCGTGACGCCAAGGGGACTTTGCGCCGCATTGTCCAATACCTGACGGCCTACCGCTGGCAGGTGGCGCTGTTTCTGGTGTGCGCCTGCCTGAGCAACGTGGGCAATCTGCTGGGCCCCCGGTTTGCCGGAAAAGCCATCGGCTTGGCCGAGAAGGGCTATCAGCTGGGACCGGGCCATGTGGACATGGACGCCGTGGCCCGTTACGCCCTGCTGATGCTGGCCTGCTATGGGGTGGGCAGCGTGATGAACTTTTTAGTGAATATCGGCATGATGCGGGTGGGCCGCCGGGTGGCCCGGAAGCTCCGCCAGGACGTGTTTGACAAGCTGATGGCCCTGCCGGTGGGCTTTTTCGACCGCCATCAGGCGGGGGATATCATCAGCCGGGTGAGCTACGACGTGGACGTGGTGTGCACCAGCCTGTCCACCGACGTGATCCACATCCTGACCAGCACCGTCACCGTGGCTGGCAGCTTTGTGATGATGTGCGTCATCTCCCCGCCTCTGGTGCTGTGCATGGCGGCCACCATCCCGGCCTCCATCCTGTTCACCCGGCACATGGGGAAAAGGACCCGGCCCCTCTACGCCAAGCGCAGCGCCGCCTATGGGGAGATGAACGGTTTCGCAGAGGAGATGTTCACCGGCCAGCGTACCATTTTGGCTTACGCCCAGGAGGGCCGGGTGTGCGGCGATTTCAGCCGGGTGAACCGGGCCGCCGCCGAGGCCTACCGGGAGGCGGACGGCTTGGGCATGACCACAGGCCCCACCGTGGGTATGATCTCCAACTTCGGCCTGGCCGCCATCGGCACGGGGGGCGCGGTGCTGTACATGCTGGGGGTGGTGGGGCTGGAGCAGATCTCCTCTTTTGTGCTCTACTCCCGGAAGTTCTCCGGGCCCATCAACGAGATCTCCAACATCATCAACGAGATTTTCTCCGCCCTGGCGGCCTCCGAGCGGGTGTTCCGCCTGCTGGACCAGCCCGAGGAGGTCAAGGACGTGTACGGCGCTGTGGAGCGCCGGGACGGGTCGGGCCACGTGAAGGCGGAAGGGGTCAGCTTTGGCTATGTGCCGGGCCGCACGGTGCTCCACCACCTGGACTTTGAGGCGAAGCCGGGGCAGACCATCGCCATTGTGGGGCCCACCGGGGCGGGCAAGACCACAATTATCAACCTGCTCATGCGGTTCTATGACCCGGACCAGGGCTGCATCTATGTGGACGGAACGGAGAACCGGGCCTATACCATGGACTCCCTGCGCCGGGGGTACGCCATGGTCCTCCAGGATACCTGGGTGTTCCGGGGCACCATTTTCGACAACATCGCCTACGGCAAGGAGGGGGCCACCATGGACGAGGTGGTCCGGGCCGCCAAGGCCGCCCGGATCCACGGCTACATCATGCGTCTCCCCCAGGGCTACCACACGGTGATCGGCGAGGACGGCGGCTCCATCTCCAAGGGGCAGAAGCAGCTGCTCACCATCGCCCGGGCCATGCTCTACGACACCGACATGCTGATCCTGGACGAGGCCACCTCCAACGTGGACACCGCCACCGAGCGGCAGGTGCAGAAGGCCATCCGCTCCCTGATGGCGGGCAAGACCTGCTTTGTCATCGCCCACCGGCTGTCCACCATCCAGAACGCGGACCACATCCTGGTGGTGGAGCACGGCGACGTGGTGGAGCAGGGCACCCACCGCTCCCTCATGGAGCAAAAGGGGGCCTATTACCAGATGTACGCCAGCCAGTTTGGGTAGAGGGAAAACAGAACAGCGCGGAGGAATGGCAAAAATCCCTCCGCGCTGTTTTTAGATGTCCGGGCTCAGTGGACCCGCGCCCCCCGCTCGCAGCGGTTGCCCCAGGAATCGATGAGCTCGTTCCCCCGGTAGACGCAGATGATCTCGCAGTGGTTGGAGCACCCCCCGCAGCTGGCCTCCCGGGTGCGGAACTCCATGTTCTCCACAGAGAAGTCAAAATCCTGCCGCCCGCTGCCCCGCCGGGCCAGGATGGCCACCCCCAGGGCCCCCATGAGATGGCCGTTGGGGTCCACAATGACGGGACAGCCCAGGGTGCGCTCGAAAGCGGCCACCACACCCTGGTTTTTGCTCACGCCCCCCTGGAACACCACCGGGGAGACGATTTTTTTGCCCTTGCCCACGTTGTTCAGATAGTTGGCCGCCACCGCGTTGCACACACCGGCGATGATGTCCTCCCGGGGGTGGCCCATCTGGATCTTGTGGACCAGGTCGGACTCGGCGAAGACGGTGCACCGGGCGGCGATCTGGGTGGGGTGGGTGGAGCGCAGGGCGTAGTCGCCGATCTCTTCCACCTCAATGCCCAGCCGCTTGGCCTGGCTGGAGAGGAAGGCCCCGGTGCCCGCGGCGCACAGGGTGTTCATGGCGTAATCCACGGCCACCCCGTTCTCCACCAGGATGATCTTGGAGTCCTGTCCGCCGATCTCCAAGATGGTGCGCACGTCGGGGTAGAAGGTGGTGGTGCCCACGGCGTGGGCGGTGATCTCGTTCTTCACCATGGTGGCCCCCAGGATCACCCCCACCAGCTTGCGGGCGGAGCCGGTGGTACCGGTGGCCACGATTTTATAGTGTTCCTTGTCAAACTGCTCTTCCAGCAGGCCCACCAGCCGCTTCACCGCGCCGATGGGGTCCCCCTGGGTCCAGATATACTGGCTGGCCAGAATGTTGTTTCTCTTGTCGATGACGACGCCCTTGGTGGAGATGGACCCCACGTCGACGCCCAGATACGCGTGTTCCAAGTTATAAGACCTTCTTTCTCATGTCGATCATGTCGTAAAACGCCTCCAGCCGGGTCATCAGGCCCACGTCGCTGGTCTGGGCGTCATAGGTGAGGTAGAGCACCGGAATCTTGTAGTCGGCGCTGATGTTTTGCAGTACCGGCATCACGTCGATCTCCGGGGTGCAGGCGGCGGATTTGATGTGGATCAGGCCGTCATACCCCCGCTCGGCGCACTCCCGGGCATACCAGATGTTGGCGGTGGAGGTGGGCCCCATGTCGTAGACGCTCAGGTCCTGAATTTTCACCCGCAGGTTCTTCTGGCCGCTGCCGTAGCGCAGGAACTGGTTGGTCACGTTCATCCAGCGGTGGATCTCCACCCCCATGTCCGCCAGTTTCTGCTCCACCTCCAGGTTGGAGAAGGCGTCCATGGCGGTGTAGAACTCCCCCACAATGCCCACCCGCAGGGGGCGCTGGGGCTTGTCCAGGGGGATGGACTGGAGGGAGCGCTTGACGGCCCGGTAGCCCGCCTCCACATCCCCCCGGTTCTGGGCGGTGTACATGGCGGTGAGGAAGTCCTGATAGGCCCGCTTGTACTGGCCGTCCGTGGCGTCGAAGCCGCAGTTTTTGTAATACTCACCGGTGACCTCGTCCACATATTCCACCATCCGCAGGCCCTCCATGAACTGGACCAGGAACCGGGCGTAGTTCACCTTGGGGTCAAACCGCCGGAGTATGCGGATGTATTCCTTTTTCTTGGACATGTCATAGTCGGACAGGTTGATGAAGTCGAACTGGTAGCCCAGGTCCCGGAGGATCTGCTCCAGCAGCTCGCCGTAGTACCCCAGGCGGCACAGCCCGTGGGTCATGAGCAGGGTGTCCGCCCCCGCCTCCAGTGACTCGATCATACTGCCCAGAATGGTCTTGAAGGGGGTGCACACGAAGTCGGGGCTGTACTTGGTGCCCAGCTCCATGGTCCGTTTGGTGAGGGCGGGGGGCATGACGTACCGGCACCCCAGGGCCTGCTCCACGATATACTTGAACGCGCAGCTGTACTCCGCGTACCGGGGGAAGGAGACGCTTCTCTTTTTTACCTCTGCCATTACAGCTTGCCCTCCTGAAAACGGATGATGTCGATGAAGCTCTCCAGCCGGGTCTCTACCCCGGCGGTACCGCTCTGGCTGTCCAGCACCAGGTTGAGGATGGGCACGCCCTTCACCCGCCGGGTGATGAGCTCGTTGACCATGGCGTCGGGGCCGCAGGGAAAGGCGCTGAGCAGGATGATGCCGTCCACGTCCTCCTTGTGCATGGCGATGCCCCCCAAAATTTCGCGGCTGATCTCCCATTTGCAGGTGGGGGACAGATCCCGGCCGCGCTTGAGGGCGGCCTCCCGGTCCACCATGTCCGCCCGGACGGGGATCACCCCCGCCTTTTTCAGGTAATCGCTCACCATGCGGCCCATATAGGGGTCCTCCGCCACGTAGCTGTGGGCGGCGATGAGCACCTTCATGCCATCCTTCTTGTACTGCTGCTCGTACCGCTGGACCCGCTCCTTGTGGTGGCTGAGCTCCGCCTTTTTGGCCACCTTGTACGCCTTCCTGGCCGCCTTGGCGGTGCAGCCCAGGCTTTTGCCCATCTCCACAAAGGCGTCCTCCTCCCCGGTCTTCTGCATCTCCTGGTCCACCTCGTAGGACAGGAATTTTTGACCGGAATTGCGGAAAACGTTGCGCGCCAGGTCGGGGGTGGACTCAAACCGGGTGCACATGGCCCGATGGCGGCCGAAATTACTCACCCGGGGGACCAGGATGTAGTCGCACTGCCCGACCAGCGCCGCCACGTGGCCCAGATAGATTTTCAGGGACAGGCAGGCCTCGTCGATGGCCAGCGCCGTCCCCCGCTCCAGGATGGCATGGTCGGTGGGGGCGCTGACCACCGTCTCCATCCCCAGCTCCTGGAAAAAGGTCCGCCACAGCACCCGGTAACGGTAGTACAGCAGGGCCCGGGGCAGACCGATTTTGATGATTTCTTTCTCCATAGTCATATCCTCGCGTTATTTTTGACGGGCAGGCGGAACGCCTCCCCCATAGTGGTCTATTTTACTCCTTGTCCTCCCGGTTGGCAAGCCTGTTTTGTGCGGAAAAATGACCAGCCGGTATGAAACCGGCCGGTCATTTTCGTTCATTCCGCACCATCTGTCCCGGTATTTCCAGGGGTGGACCCGCCCATCCCCCGGTAGAGCCGCTCCAGCGTCCGGCGCAGGGGGACGAAGAGCAGCAGGGCCATGACGAGGTTGCCGGCGCAGTGGGCGATGTCGAAGGAGATACCGCTGACCCATTTGGTCACGGCGTAATTCCAGCCCCCCACAAACAGGTCCACCGGCGCGCACAGGGCCCCGAAGGACAGCCCGAACAGCCCTGACAGGATGGCCCAGCCCACGGGATGGGTCATCCCCCGCAGGAGCCACGCGGCCAGGGCCAGCACCAGCCAGATATACAGGTAGTTCACCGACCACAGCCCGAAGCCGAAGAGCACATACTCCAGCAGCACGTAGACGTAGATGGGGAAAACCGCCTTTTTTCCGAAGACGACGGCGAACAGCATCACCATCAGGGACACCGGCTCGATGTTGGCAAAGGCGGCCATCACCATCTTGGCGGCAAAGGTCATCCCCCCCAGGATGCCGAACAGCGCCACCTCGGACAGGGCCAGCTTCAGCCTGCGCTTTTTGCAGCTATGCACGGGTGTAGACCAGAGAGATGACGTCGCCGTCGTGGATGGGGGTCTCGCTGGCGCCGGTCACGGTGGCCTCGCCGTTCTGGAGCACCGCCCAATAGGCGCCGTCCTCGTTGTAATCGGCCCGCTCGCCGTCCACCACCAGGATGTACAGGCCGAAGTCCGCCTGATTGTCCTCCACGATGCCCTCGCCCACCAGTACCTTGTCCAGATATTCCTCATCGGTTTTGCAGGGAAAAGTCTTTTTGCTCTCGTCCTTGTGGATCACTTCCACGGTGATGTTCTTGCTTCCCCCGCTGGTCTCCGGGCGGTTGAACCACCAGACGAGGGCGAAAACGGCGATCAGCGCGGCCAGCGCCGCGGCCAGCAGGATAGTCCTTTTTCTGTCCGTATTCATGTTGTTCTCCTTCCGTGGGGAGGCGTCCGCCCCCTCTGTCCCGATGATAGACAAAGCATACCCCGATGTCAACCGTAAATATTTGTCCCTCCGGACGAAAGAAGAGCCTGTCAAAAAAGTACCCTTGGGGCCGCGTTATTTGTGCTCCAGTTTGGTTAGTCCGTCCAGGCTCTGGCCCTTCAGGCAGCGCTCCAGCAGCTCGGGCAGGCGCTCCGGGATGACGGCCAGGGTGATGACCCGCTCCATATAGGCCTCCCGAACCACTGTCTCCGCCGTTCCTGACGGGAAAAGGCGGGGCGCTGGCTGTGTTCCGAGTCCGGCCCTCTCACTCCACCATCCTGGATACGTCGTCCGGGCGGCCCGCCACCATGATGTGGGTGTCCGCCGCGAAAATAAAGCTGGTGTCGATGGGGAGGATGGAGCCGTTTTCCTTCCGGCCGATGACGTTCACGTTGTATCTTTTCCGGATGTCCAAGTCGATGAGGGTCTGGCCCGCCCAGTGGTCGGGCACGTCCAGCTCGAAAATGGCGTAGCCCGGGGCCAGCTCCACGTACTCCAGCGCCCCGTTGACGCTGAAGCGCACGGCGGTGCGGCGGGCCATGTCCCGCTCGGGAAAGACCACCTCGTCCGCGCCGATTTTCAGCAGCAGCCGGGCGTGGAGGTCCTTGTCCGCCTTGGAGATCACCATGGGGGCCCCCATCTCCTTGAGCAGGGAGGTGATTTCCAGGGAGGACTGGAAATTGTCGCTGATGCACACAAAGCAGAAGTCGAAGCTGGCCGGGTCCAGGGAGCGCAGCACCTCCTCGTCCATGCAGTCGCCGATCTTGGCCTGGGTGACGTGGGGAGCCAGGCGGTTCACCGCCTCCTCGTCGGTGTCGATGACCATCACCTCGCTGCCCGAGTCCATCAGCCGCAGGGCCAGGTTGGTGCCGAACCGGCCCAGGCCGATCACCAGAAATGTGGACGCCATATCCATGCACACCTTTCTCAATCAACTGTGTCCCATCCTCGTGGCCTGGGGACGGGAGGGAAAACTTTTACTGTCAGGGACCCGGTCAGCCGATGGTGATATGCTCCACCGGGTCCTTCACCCTGGGCGGGATGCGCTGGGCCAGGGCCATCATCATGGTCAGGCTGCCGATGCGCCCGCAGTACATCATCACAATGATGATGGCCCGGTTCACCGCCGACAGGTCTCGGGTGATGCCGGTGGACAATCCCACCGTGCTCATGGCGGAGAACACCTCGAACAGCGCGTCCTGGAGGGGGAAGGGCTGGGTGGCCAGGATGAGGAAGCCACCCGCCATGGCCAGGGTCATGTAAAGGGTCACCCCCGCCGCCGAGCGGTGGATCTGCTCCTCATCCAGCCGGCGGTTGAAGGCACCCACCTCCCGCCTGCCCCGGATATAGCTGAACAGGGTGAGCAGGCACACCACCACGGTGGTGATCTTCACGCCGCCGCCGGTGGAGCCGGGGCCCGCCCCGATGAACATGAGCACGATGGTGAGCAGGCCGCCGCCGCTGGTGAGCTGGGCCAGGTCCACGGTGTTGAACCCCGCCGTCCGGGGGGACACCGCCTGGAACAGGGATACCAGGAGCTTCTGCCCCCCGTCCATCCCAGCCAGCAGATTGCCGTTTTCCGCCCACCAGAACAGGGCCGTGCCCCCCAGGGTCAGGACCAGGGTGGCGGTGAGGATCAGCTTGGTGTGGAGGGAGTAGAGCCGGAAACGCAGGCCCCTCTCCATCACGTCCCGCCACACCAGGAAGCCCAGCCCGCCCAGCAGGATCAGTGCCACGGCGGTGAGGTTCACCAGGGGGTCAAACACATAGTGGGTGAGGGAGCTGTAGGGCTCCCGGAAGCCCATCAAATCAAAGCCCGCGTTGCAGAAGGCGGACACGCTGTGGAAAATGGAATACCAGATTCCCCGTGCCGGACCCAGCTCCGGTACGAACCGGACGGCAAACAGCACGGCCCCCGCCCCCTCGATGGCGGCGGTGCCCCGCAGGATGTATTTCAACAGGGTGAGCACGTCGCTGAGCCGCTCGGCGCTGACACTCTCCATCATCATGGAGCGCTGGCGCAGGCCCACCTTCTTTCCCAGAAACAGGGAGGCCTGGAGCATCATGGTCATATAGCCCAGCCCGCCCACCTGGATGAGCAGCAGCAGGATGATCTGGCCAAAGAGGTTGAATTGGGTCCAGGTGTCCGCCACCACCAGGCCGGTCACGCAGGTGGCGGAGGTGGCGGTGAACAGGCTGTCCAGGAAGGACAGCCCCTGCCCGGCGCGGTTGGCGAAGGGCAGCATGAGCAGCAGGGCCCCCGTCACGATGATGCCCAGAAAGCCCAGGGCGATCACTTGATTGGGGGCCAGTCCGATGGATCTCTTCTTCACGGCCAAGGCTCCTTTTTCTGAAAGGTGTATCCACAGTCGAAAATTCCCCGGCCTGACGGCCGCCTGCGGCGGGGTGCGCAGGTTCTGAATCTCTCCATATTATAAAATGCCGGGCCGCGTTTTGCAAGAGAGAATGGCGCGTTGGGCGGACCGTTTTGAAAAAAACAGCGCGGGCCGCCCTCCGAAGAGAGAACGGCCCGCAGTTGTCACAATATTTGAGTGCTTCCACCCGGTCAGGGCAGCTCCACCAGCTCATACTCCCGGCTGCCGATGCCCAGGTCCGCCGCGGCCTCCACGGTGTGGACGCCGTTCAGCGACTCAATGCGCTCGATGAGGTCCCCCTTGCCGGGGTCGTCGGAGGCGTACACCAGATCCAGGCAGGCCTGGTCCAGGGCCACCGGGTCCAGGGAGGCCAACATGCCGATATCGCCGATTTTGGGGTCGGCGGCCACGGCGCAGCAGTCGCAGTCCACCGACATGTTCTTCATCACGTTGATATAGGCGGACTTACCCTGGAAGCGGTTGTGGATGGACCAGGCCGCGTCTGCCATAGACTCCAGGAAGGAATCATGGTCGGAGTCCCAGAACTTCTCCTCGTCCCCGGCGCCGTGGATATACACCTTGCCGTGGGAGGAGGCGATGCCGATGGAGATATTTTTCAGCGCCCCGCCAAAGCCCCCCATGGGATGGCCCTTGAAGTGGGACAGCACCAGCAGGGAGTCGTAATCGGCCAGGTGGGCCCCCACAAAGTTCTTTTTGATGACCTTGCCGCAGGGGATGGGCAGCTCCATCTCGCCCGTCTCGTCCAGGATGTCCACTTCGGCGGCGTTGAGCCAGCCGTGGCGCTCCATGGTGATCTTATGGGCCTTGGTGGTGTTGCGCCCGCCGTCGTAGGCGGTGTTGCACTCCACGATGGTCCCCCCCGCCTTGTCGATCATGGGCTTCCAGAAGTCGGGGCGAAGGAAGTTCTGGTTGCCCGGCTCGCCGGAGTGGACCTTGACGGCCACCTTGCCGGGGAGCTGGACGCCCAGGGCGTCGTACAGCCGGATCACAGCCTGGGGAGACAGGTCCCGGGTGAAATAAACGGTAGATTTCATGACAATTCACCTCAGATATATATAAAGTCAGCTCTATTTTATCCAAACCGGGGCCGTCCGTCAAGTATTTTTGTGAGCTACTTGGCAGAGGCCTCATCCCGGAGGGCAGTCAGCTCCTCTGCGCTGAACTGGTACACTTTATCGCAGAACTGGCAGGTGAGCTCCGCGCCCTTCTGCTCCTCAATAAGGGAATTCAGCTCATCCTTTCCCAGGCTGATGAGGGCCCGGCTCACCCGATCCCGGGTGCAGTAGCAGCGGTACTCCACAGGAGAGGTCTCCAGCACTTCCAGCTCAAAATCGCTCAGCACTTCCTTCAGCAGGTCCAGCGGGTCCATCCCCCCGTCCAGCCGGGCGCTCACTGCCCCCAGGCGGGCCACGCCGTTCTCGACGGCGGACACCACTCCCTCGTCCGCACCGGGCAGGAGCTGAATGAGGTAGCCTCCCGCCGCCTGAACCGTCTGGTCCGGGGCGATGAGCACACCCAGGGCGCAGGCGGTGGGCACCTGCTCGCTCTCCACGAAATAGGCGGCCACGTCCTCGGCGATCTCGCCCCCCACCAGCTGAACCGACCCGATGTAAGGCTCCTTGAGCCCCAGGTCCCGGATGACGGTCAAATCGCCGTCCGCGCCCACGGCGGCCCCCACGTCCAGTTTGCCTTTCGCCTTTCGGGGCACATCCACAGCCGGGTTCTGCACATAGCCCCGCACATTGCCGCGGCTGTCGGACACGGCGGTAAGGGACCCTAGAGGACCGCCGCCCTTGACCCGCAGGGTGACGGCTCCCTCCTCCGTTTTCATGACGGCTCCCATCATGGACGCGGCCATCAGCAGACGGCCCAGCGCCGCCGCGGCCACCGGCCAGCAGTCGTGGATGGCCCGGGCCCGCTCCACCGTGTCCCGGGCGGAGATGGCCATGGCCTTGACAGGGGCGTCCTTGGCGATGACGCGGACAATCTGATCCATCGCTACTCTTCCTTTCCGGCGGCGAAAAACACCCGCTGTGCGCCCTCCCTGGGGGCCCGCATGGTCTTGTCGCCGTATACCTTGATGTCTGTGAAGCCCGTCTCCCGGAGGAAGCCCTCCAGTTCCTCCGGCGTGTAGGCGTACTCCTCGTGGTACTCGCCGCCCCGGCTCCAGCTCCCGTCCTCCTCCCGGAGGAACAGATCCAAGCCGTAGCCGCACACCCGCCGTTTCGGGGAATACTCCCCCCGCCAGACGCAGAATAGGTCCTCATCCTCGTCCAGGTATGTCTGACCGCCGGCCCCCTCCAGGGCGGCGGGGGTTTTCACATCGAAGAGAAACAGCCCGCCGGGGGTAAGGGCCCGGTACACCCGCTGGAAGGTCCGCCGCAGGGCGGCGGGCCGGGTGACATAGTTCACGCTGTCCAGGCAGGAGATCACGGCGTCGGCGCTCTCCAGCAGGGTGAGGCGGGACATGTCCTGGCACAGAAACAGCACTCCCAGCCCCCGGCATTTCTGCTCCGCCACCGCCAGCATGTCGGGCGACAGGTCCACGGCGGTTACCTGATAGCCCCGCTCAGCCAGCAGCCTGGTCAGGCTCCCGGTGCCGCAGCCCAGCTCCGCCACACAGCGGACGGGCCGCTTCCGCCTCCGAAAATGCCGCTCCACATAGTCCGCCCACTTCCCGTAGTCCACGTCGGCGGTGAGCCGGTCATAGCACCGGGCCAGCACGGTGTAGGCGTCCGTCATTTGCTCAGCCTGGGCAAGACGGTCTTATAGCCGTCCGCGCCGTATTGCAGCGCCCGGTTCACCCGGCTGATGGTGGCGCTGGACGCCCCGGTGCGCTGGAGGATGTCGTTGTAAATGAGCCCCTGGTCCAGGAGCTGGGCCACCTCCAGCCGCTGGGCCATGGCCTTCAGCTCGGCCACGGTGCACAGGTCCTGGAAAAAGGCGCGGCACTCCTCCTGGTCTTTCAGGGCGAGAATGGCTTCAAACAGCAGGGCGTCCTGCCCCATAGTCTCTTTTTGCATAGAGCCTCCTCCATCCTGCGATATCACTATGCCCTCATTTTAGCATGGTGCTTTACGGAAGTAAAGAGGAAAACCAAAAAAGCCGAAAAAGGACTTGCGGACGGTTTTGAAGTTGATTATAATGGGAAAGCCGAACCGGATAAGGCAGACCAGCGCGGCTGGCTGCGAATCCCGGCGGCAGAGGTATTGCAATGGTTAAAGCGATCGTAGGGGCCAACTGGGGCGACGAGGGCAAGGGCAAGATCACCGACCTGCTGGCCGAGGCGTCCGACGTGGTGGTGCGCTTTCAGGGAGGCGCCAACGCGGGGCACACCATCATCAACGATTATGGGCGGTTTGCCCTCCACATCCTGCCGTCGGGGACCTTTTATCCCCATGTGACCAACGTCATCGGCAACGGGGTGGCGCTGGACGCGGCCAAGCTGGCGGCAGAGCTGAGGGATGTGACCGGCCAGGGGGTGCCCGCCCCCAACCTCATTGTGTCCGAGCGGGCCCAGCTGCTCATGCCCTACCACGTCCTCCAGGATGCTTATGAGGAGGAGCGGCTGGGGGGGAAGGCCTTCGGTTCCACCAAAAGCGGCATCGCCCCCTTCTACTCCGACAAGTACGCCAAGACGGGCATACAGGTATGCGACCTCTTCGACGAGAACCGGCTGTGGGACCGGCTGAGCCGGGCGGTGGAGTTGAAAAACGTCCTCTTCGAGCACCTGTACCACAAGCCCCCTCTGGACGTCAAGGCCCTGTACGACCAACTGCTGGGCTACCGGGAGCTCATCGGACCCTATGTGGGCGACGCGGTGGAATTCCTCCACCGGGCGGTCAAGGAGGGCAAGACCATCCTGCTGGAGGGCCAGCTGGGTTCCATGAAGGACCCGGACCTGGGCATATTCCCCATGACCACCTCCTCCCATACCCTGGCGGGCTACGGCTGCGTGGGCGCTCCCGTGCCCCCCACCGCCATTGAGGACGTGATCTGCGTCACCAAGGCCTATTCCTCCAGCGTGGGCTCCAACACAGAACCCTTCGTCAGCGAGCTGCTGGGCCCCGAGGGGGACGAGCTGCGCCGCCGGGGCGGAGACCGGGGAGAGTTCGGAGCCACCACAGGCCGTCCCCGCCGGGTGGGCTGGTTCGACGCCGTGGCCACCAAATACGGCTGCATGGTTCAGGGAGCCACCCAGGTGGCGCTGACCTGCCTGGACGTCATGGGCTACTTGGACGAGATCAAGGTCTGTGTGGGCTATGAGATTGACGGGCAGGTGACGGACCAATTCCCCACCACCCCCAGGCTGATGCGGGCCAAGCCGGTGTTTGAGACCCTGCCCGGCTGGAAGAGCGACGTGCGGGGTGTGACGGATTACGGCGCTCTGCCCGCCAACGCCAGAAACTACGTAGAGTTCCTGGAAAAACACATCGGCGCGCCCATCACCATTGTATCCACCGGGCCCAAGCGCCACGAGATCGCTTTGCGCAAGTAAACATGAAAAAGCGCCGCCCTGTTTGGGAGGAACTTCGTGAAGAAGTTCCTCCCAATACTTTTATGGAGTCAGCCAAATATGATTGAAATACAGGTTCCATTCCCGCCGAAACCGCATAGGACAGGATATGAATCCCAAGGCTTTGCCGCCATTTGCCGAGTTACATAAGGTTTGGGCTGCGCATTACAAAATCTATACCATAAAAAGAAAATGTTAAGGAACCTCTGAATAAATCGGCAAGAGCGATTTGCGAGAGATTTTCCGCCACAACGAGGCTGGACTTCGCAGGAATAATTGTGTTTATTTCAAGAAATCACAACGAAGTTGCGGCGGAAAAGATCTGCAAAGCGCCGCAGACGCATTTGTTCAGAGGTTCCTTAATTATGACAACGCCCGTAAAAGCAGAAATTTTTCTGTTCTCCGCTCTTGACAAAAGCCCAGCGGCATGGTAGGATGACACTACCCCCCAGGGGGGTATCAATCGAGACAGGAGGCGGCGCCTATGATGGCGGACCAGAAAACAGTGCTCCGGCTGCTGAAAACGGCCCGGGGCCAGATCGACGGCATCATCAAAATGGTAGAAGAGGACCGCTACTGCATGGACATCTCCCAGCAGGTCACCGCCGCCGACGCCATGCTGCGGCGGGTAAACAAGGAAATCCTGACCGCCCACCTCAAGCACTGCGTGGAGAACGCCAAGGACGACAAGGAGCGGTCGGACAAGATCGACGAATTGGTAGCCGCCCTGGGGAAGATACTATAAGGACGAGTTCAAGGGCCTTACTTTTTCTTTGTAAAGAAAAAGTAAGCAAAAAGAAACTTTTAAACCGCCGGCGAAAAAATGCTGTCACAAATGGATGTGCGCACGATTGCCGCCTTTCGTCGCCGGCGTGATGCTTTGGGTTACAGCCTGCGTTGGAAACGTTCTAAAAGTTTCTTTTTTCGCTTCCTTTTTTCTTTTCAAAGAAAAAAGGAAGAATCAAGCGAGGTGAACGCCAAATGAAGCAAAAATTCAACGTCACCGGCATGACCTGCTCCGCCTGCTCCGCCCATGTGGACAAGGCGGTGCGGAAGCTGGACGGGGTGTGCGAGGTCAATGTGAACCTGCTGGGCGGGTCCATGACGGTGGACTGGGACGGGTCCCTCACCCCGGACCAGATCGTGTCCGCGGTGGAAAAGGCGGGGTACGGGGCGTCCCTGCCCGCGGCGGCGGGGGAAAAGGCCCAGGCCAAGCCCGCCGCGGACGCCATGGAGGATGATCTGAAGAACATGAAGGCCCGGCTGATCTGGTCCTTTGTGTTCCTCATCCCCCTGTTTTACCTGTCCATGGGCCACATGATGGGCTGGCCCATCCCTCATTTCTTCCACGGGACGGACAACGCTATGGTCTACGCCCTGACCCTGTTCCTGCTCACCGTGCCCATCATGGTCATCAACCAAAAGTATTACCGGGTTGGATTTAAAACTCTCTGGCATCTCTCCCCCAACATGGACTCGCTGATCGCCGTGGGCTCCGCCGCCGCCGTGGTGTACGGCGTCGCGGCCCTGTACTGCATCGGCTGGGGGCTGGGCCACGGGGACCTGGCCCTGGTGGAGCACTACTCCATGGACCTGTACTTCGAGTCCGCCGGGATGATCCTCACCCTCATCACCCTGGGCAAATATATGGAGACCCGCTCCAAGGGCAAGACGGGCCAGGCCATCGCCCGGCTCATGGACCTGACCCCCAAAACCGCCGCCGTCCTCCGGGACGGGGCGGAGACGGAGGTTCCCGTGGAGCAGGTGCAGGCGGGAGACCTGGTGCTGGTGCGCCCCGGCGGGTCGGTGCCGGTGGACGGCGTGGTGGTGGAGGGCGCGTCCAGCGTGGACGAGTCCGCCCTCACCGGGGAGTCCATCCCGGTGGACAAGGGCCCCGGCGACACGGTGATCTCCGCCTCCATCAACAAGTCCGGTGTGCTCACCCTCCGGGCCACCCGGGTGGGGGAGGACACCACCCTGGCCCAGATGATCCGGCTGGTGGACGAGGCGGCCTCCTCCAAGGCCCCCATCGCCAAACTGGCGGACAAGGTGGCGGGGGTGTTCGTCCCTGTGGTCATGGCCATCGCTCTGGTCACCGCCATGATCTGGATGGTCGCCACCGGCTCCGTGGAGCGGGCCCTCACCTCCGGCGTGGCGGTGCTGGTGATCTCCTGCCCCTGCGCCCTGGGGCTGGCCACCCCGGTGGCCATTATGGTGGGCACCGGCAAGGGGGCCGAGCACGGCATTCTTGTGAAGTCCGCCGAAGGGCTGGAGCACCTGCGCTCCGTCACCACGGTAGTGCTGGACAAGACGGGCACCGTCACCCAGGGCAAGCCCCGGGTCACCGACCTGTACCCCCTGGGGGAGACCACCGCGGAAGAGCTGTTGTGTGTGGCCGCGTCGCTGGAGAAGCCGTCGGAACACCCGCTGGGGGCGGCCATCGTAGAGGAGGCCGCCGGCCACTCCATCCCCCTGGTCCCGGTGGAGGGATTTGAAGCCGTCCACGGCAAAGGGGTCCGGGGCGCCATCCAGGGGGCGGACTACCTGGCGGGCAACGCCGCCATGCTGGCGGACGCCAAGGTGGATCTGGGCCAGAATTCCATGATCGCCGACGAATTGGCGAAACAGGGCAAAACTCCCCTGTTTTTCGCGGAGGACGGACGGCCCATCGGCATCATCGCCGTGGCGGACACGGTGAAGGAGACCAGCCGCGCCGCCATTGAGGGCTTCCAGAGGCTGGGCCTCAAGGTGGTCATGCTCACCGGGGACAACAGGCGCACCGCCGAGGCGATTGGCAAAGAACTGGGCTTGACGCAGGTTGTGTCCGAGGTGCTCCCCGCCGACAAGGAGCGGCAGATCGCCGCCCTCCAGGCCCAGGGGGAAAAGGTGGCCATGGTGGGGGACGGCATCAACGACGCCCCGGCCCTGGCCCGGGCGGACGTGGGCCTTGCCATCGGCGCGGGGGCGGACGTGGCCATTGAGAGCGCCGACATCGTGCTGATGAAGTCCGACCTGGCGGACGCGGTGACGGCGGTGGAGCTGTCACGGGCCACCATCCGCAATGTGAAGCAGAACCTGTTCTGGGCGTTCTTCTACAACGCCGTGTGCATCCCGGTGGCGGCGGGACTGCTGGCCATCTGGGGCGGGCCCCAGCTCAACCCCATGATCGCCGGGGCCGCCATGAGCTTCAGCTCGGTGTGCGTGGTGTCCAACGCCCTGCGCCTGCGCTTCTTCAAGCCCAGCATTCAGTCCCATTCCGACGTAAAACCCGGCGAAGCCGCCGCTGTTGAAATGAAAGGAGAACAAAAAGTCATGGAAAAGAACGTGTTGATCGAAGGCATGATGTGCCAGCACTGCCGGGCCCACGTGGACAAGGCCCTGAACGCCATCCCGGGAGCGTCCGCCGCCGTGGACCTGGAGAGCAAAACCGCCGTGGTGACCGGAGATGTGTCCGACGAGGCCATCCGAGCCGCCGTGGAGGAGGCCGGGTATCAGGTGGTCAGCATCAGCTGAGGGGAGAAACGTCCCCATAAGCGCAGAATCGACGGCAGAGGACCAGGGAGCGGTACGGCTCCCTGGTCCTCTGTTTTCGCCTGTCAGTCCCTCAGCCGGATCAGGAAAGACAGCCTGTGACCGTCCTCCCCGCTGACCCGGTACGCCTCTTCCACATCGGTGCGCCAGCTATCGATGCCGCCTACGCCCCGCATGGCCCCGCACACCGTCACCACCGTGCGTACGGGCCGGGGCAGCTCCTCCCGGTGGGCGGCCTGGGCCAGCTGCTGCGGCGTGTAGGGGATGGCGGAGAAGGCGAAGGGCGCGCCGTCCATCTCCAGCGCCAGCTTTCCCCCGCCCAGCCCGCGCAGGACGGCGGCCCGGGTGTCCACATGGCAGCCGCACTCCTGCGGTACTAGGTAAGCCGGGATGTGGGGAGCCTCCCGGTGCCAGCCGAACGCACCGCCCTTTCTGCGGTCTGGGTAGGTCTCCCCGGACAGGCCCAGCCACTCCACATACTCCAGCGGCTCGGGCGTCTCGAACCGCAGTCCGAACAGGGGCAGGCCGGGACGGCCCGCCGCCCCGTAATATTGAGCTTCCACCGTCATCAGGCCCGTATCGTCCACGGTGTAGGTGATCTCGGTTTTCAGCCCCGGCAGGGCCGGGGACCCATAGGCGTAGCGGATGGAGACCTCCTCCGGGCCGTCGGCCAAGATATCCCACTTCTCACACACCTGCCAGCCCTCCGCCGCCGCCCAGAGGGAACTGTTCACAGCGAAGCCATTCCCCAGGTCGTTTTCCGTGGGGGCCCGCCAGAAGGCCGGGCGGGGGGCCCGCCACAGCCACTCCCGGCCTTCGGTTCTCAGGGATACCGGCCCGCCCTCCACATAGGAGAACAACGCATCAAACCCCTCTCCCCGGACGCCCAGGGCCCCGTCGCCGTGGGCGATGTGGAGGGGGGACTTTTTACCCGCTCGTTTGGGGCGCGCTGACACTTTTTCCGTCCGGCGGTTGGCCGCGTCGTGGTGTTCCCGCTCCTCTGGGGAGGAATACCAGTACCGCACCTCCTGCATGGCGGGCTTTTCGGTCCCATCGGCGAACACGATGCCGTTGCCGCTGAAAGCGTAGTCGGTCTGCCGGTCGCCAAAGTCGCCGCCGTAGCCCAGCACCCGCTCTCCGTTGCAGTTGGTGTGCCACAGGGCCTGGTCCATGTAGTCCCAGATGAAGCCCCCCTGGTACATGGGGAACTCCTCCCCCAGGCGGATGTAGCTCTCCATTCCCCCCAGGGAGTTGCCCATGTCGTGCATGTACTCGCAGAGGAGGAAGGGCTTTTTCGGGTCATGCTCCAAATATTTGCGGATATTCTCCGGGGAGGCGTACATCCGGCTCTCCACGTCGGAGATGCCGTCAAAGCCAGGACAGTTGAAGGTGCCCTCGTAGTGCACCACCCGGCTGGGATCGTTTTCCCGGAAGAAGTCCGCCATGGCCTGGATACAGGTTCCGGCATAGGACTCGTTGCCGCAGGACCAGAACAGGACGGAGACGTGGTTTTTGTCCCGCTCAAACATGGACCGGGCCCGGTCCACCACGCAGTCCCGCCATTCCTCGCGGCTCCCCGGCACGTTCCAGGAGGGCTCGATGCCGCCCAGCTTCTGCCAGGACCCGTGGCTCTCCAGGTTGGCCTCGTCCATCACATAGACGCCGTTCTGGTCGCACAGGTGATACCAGGGGGTCTGGTTGGGGTAGTGGGAGGTGCGCACGGCGTTGATATGGTTTCGTTTGAACACGTCCATGGCGGCGGTCATATCCGCCAGGCCGATGGCCCGGCCCGTGTCCGGGTTCCACTCGTGGCGGTTCACGCCGTTGAGCACCAGCCGTTCCCCGTTGAGAAGCAAAAGCCGGTCCTTCAGCTCGAACCGCCGGAAGCCGATATCGTAGGGGACCACCTCGGCCACCGTCCCATCCGGGGCGGTGAGGGTCAGCGTCACCCGGTACAGCTGGGGCGTCTCATGGCTCCAGGAGCGGATGTTCTCAAAGCGGAAGGACTGGCTGCGGAGGTATCTGCCGTCCGGCCCCAGCTCCAGAGCGCCGTCAAACAGCGCCCCCCGATCAGGATGCGCCACCTTACAGTGAACCGCCGCCACTCCGTCCAGCAGAAGCCGGATGGACAATGTGCCGGTGGCGTTGTCCTCTAAGAGCTCCGGCTGGAACCACACATCCTCCAAGTGCACCGCGGGCTTGGCGTAGAGGTACACCGGGCGGAAAATGCCGCTGAACCGGAAAAAGTCCTGGTCCTCGATCCAGCCGGCGCTGGATCGCTTGTACACCTCCACGCACAGACGGTTGCCCCTCTCCCGGATGAAGGGGGTCAAATCGAAGTCCGACGGGGTGAAGCTGTCCTCGGCGTAGCCCACAAAGCTCCCGTTGAGCCAGACATAGACGGCCTGCTCTGCCCCCTGGAAGCTGACGCACACCCGCTTGCCCCGCAGGCCGGGGTCCAGGTCGAACTCCCGGACATAGCTGCCCACCGGGTTGTCCTCCCAATCGATCTGGGGCGGGCGCAGCTCAGCCCGGCCGTCCCAGGGGTAGAGGGTGTTGATGTACTGGATCTGGCCGTACCCCTGAGTCTCCATGTGACCGGGAACCAGAATGGCCCCAAACCCGGAATCGTCGAACCCCTCCCGCCAGAAATCCGCCGGGCGGGCGGCGGGATTGGGGCTCCAGGCAAACCGCCACGCCCCGTCCAGGGACTGGCGCAGGGAGCTCTCCCCCCGCTCCGCCTCCTGGGCGGAGGCATAGCACACGTGGTCGGAATGGGCGTCCAGGCGGTTTACCTGGAACACGGCGGGGTCGGCGAGCCAGTTCAAATCTGCCAGCATGACAGCATCTCCTTTGCGCTTTTTCTCTTCTTGTTCAGTATCGGCGTTTCTCCGCCGCCGCATAAGCCGCCGCGCGCAATTTGGGAGGACGCGGAAAGACGGCGGCGCTTCTCCGTCCGCCGTCTCTCCGCTAGAACAGCCCCACAATATACAAAATAATCCCGTAGACCACGCTGGCCGAGATGCCGTAGGCCAGCACGGGCCCGTGGCCGGGGGACGGGGCGCGGCCCCGAGCGGCGGGCCGTGGGTTGGAGTGGTTGGCACGGCCCAGAGCGGGGGGCGCGGCCCGGCCCCCGGCTGGTGGTCAGAAGCGCCAGTTCACCTCCCGGTACAGAGTTTCACGGACAAAGCGGTAGACGGACTGGCCCCGCCGTGCGGCCTCCCGCTGGATGGCGTAGGCCTCCGCCCTGGGCACACGGGCCCCCA